>JAGACK010000039.1 GCA_017614155.1 Lachnospiraceae bacterium | reverse complement strand
TAAAAAGCAGGATTTCGAAAAATGAGCGGGGATCTCTTTTCGGTATCCTGCACATCATCGAAAGGAGAACAAAACATGGACAAAAAAACAAAACAGAAGTACGAAATGAAACCTCTCGAGGAAATGGATCTCATTGATGACTTCCTTTTTACGGAGGTGATGGCTGACGAGAACAACGGCCAAAGGGCCTGCCGTATTATCCTGGAGACAGTGCTGAAACGCAGGCTCGGAAAGATCAGTTTCGATTACCAGAAGACAGTACCCGGGATATCCGAATCATCGCACGGCATAAGGATGGATGCTTTCATCAAAGAAGTCCCTCTCCAGGATAGTCAGGATGATACACTGGTCAATGTCTATGATATAGAACCGGACAAAAAAGAGGACAAAAAGAAGGAACTCCCAAAAAGGAGCCGCTATTACGGGGATCTCGTTGATGTCCAGCTTCTGCAGACCGGAATCGATTATGAAGAACTGCCGGACCTGATAACGATATTCATACTGTCTTATGATCCCTTCGGCGAAGATGCCATGTATTACGAAGCGGGAACGATAATTAAAACTCATCCGCATCTTCGCTACAACGATGGAATCCGAAAGATCTTTCTGTACACGGACGGAAAGCTTCCCAAAAATGCCGATGAAGACGATAAAAAGATCAGAAATCTGCTTCGATATATCAAACACAGCACGGATGATAATGTCACCGATGAAACAACCGGTGAACTGAGCAGGATAGTAAAATCAACCAAATCGAAGAAGGATGTGGGGGTCAGATATATGAAAAGCTGGGAAAGGGAACGCGAGCTCAGGGAAGAAGGCAAGGAGGAAGAACGCGTCAATACCGAGCGTGAACGCAAAAGGGCTGATGATGCTGAAGCAAGGGCTGATGAAGCCGAGGCAGAGCTTGCCAGATACAAGGCAAAATACGGTGATCTTCAATAGACGGGACCTTAATCAGGGATGCCCAGCAGATACTTAAGAACTGTCCCCTGTGTCAAATGCTTACCGTATCGGTCGCTATCTTTTCGCGGAACCTGATATCATGCTCGACCATCAGCATGGTCGGTTCATACTCAAGGATGAGCTTCTCGATCTGCATCCTTGAAAAAACATCGATGTAGTTGAGGGGCTCATCCCATATATAAAGATGCGCCGGCGTGATGAGGCTCGACGCGATGAGCACCTTCTTTTTCTGCCCCTCCGAATAATCCTCCATATTCTTTGAAAACTGCTCCCGCCCCAGATCGAGCTGTCTTAAGACTGCAAGGAACAGCGTCTCATCAAGGCCGCGCTCATCGGCAAAGGAGCGCAGCGTGCCCGAAAGAAAAGAAGTGTCCTGGCTGACATAGGATATGGTCATTCCCGACGGGATATCAAGGCGTCCCGAAATGAGGATCGGCGTATCGCAGTCAGCGTTTTTATTATGCGTCTTCTGAAGGATGGCGCGAAGGATGGTCGATTTCCCGCAGCCGTTCTCGCCTGAAATGACTACCCTTTCTCCCTGTCTCACCCTGAAGCTTTTATTATCAAACAGCTTTCCGGCGCTTCCCTCATACTGAAGGCCCAGCTCATAGGCGTCTACCAGGACCTCCTTATGAAACCTCAAGGGGCAGATCTTCAGATCGATCTCCTGCTCGATATCGGCAAGCAGCCCCTCTTTTTCCTCGATCTCCCTGTCGATCCGCATTTCGTACGACTTTACCCTGGCCTGCATCTTTTTTGTCTTCGCGCCGATAAAGGATCTGGTTGCTATGCTCCTGTCATGTTCTTTGACCGGGTCAAAACCGATCTTTGAATTCTCGCTTTTATCCGCCCATCTGCTGCTCCTGTCCGCCGCGCTTTTCAGTTTTCCGATCTCCTTTAAGTGCTTTTCATTCTCGGCCTTTCTGAAAGCATCCGTTTTTTCCTTATTATCCCACCAGGACGAAAAATTGCCCGTCTGTACCTCGATGGTCTTTCTGTTCAGGACGAGCACATGGTCGCACACCCCGTCAAGGAGATCCCTGTCGTGCGACACCAGGATGAAGCCCTTCTTTGTGGAAAGATAATCCTTTACGATATCGCGCGCCGCCATATCCAGATGATTCGTCGGCTCATCGATCAGAAGGAATTCATTTTCAGATGCGAACAGGACAGCCAGCATCACCCTCGTCCGTTCACCGTAGCTTAAAGTCGAAAACGGCCTGTAGAGGCACTCCGCATCCATTTTCAGCCCGCCCAGTTCTTTCATGACCTGCCATGCTTCGACCCGGCTTTTCCATGCCTCCACCAGTTCTGCCGCGGTTTTGCACAGATCCTCTTTTTCCACCCGGTACGGAAAATAATCAAACCGTGTATCCGTCGAAATGCTGCCGCGGTATTCGTGCTTTCCCATGAAAAGATCCAGCAGCGTGGTCTTGCCTTTCCCGTTCCTCCCGATCAGTCCGAGCTTCCAGTCCGTATCCATATTGAATGTTGCATTTTCAAATATATCATCTGCGCTTCCGTCATATGCGAAAGTCAGATCCGTTACCTGTATCTGTGCCATATATACCTCCTGTAAACATAGATGTGCCGGGGGACGCATCTCTGCACAAAAAAATCTGCCCCCACCGGAGCAGATCATCCTACACATGAAAAACCACACTATATAAAAATGCGCTCATCCCACACCTTCAATGGTTCCACAATCTACGATAATCCGATCCGGTACACACAAACAGACCCTTCCGGGTCATTACATAAGTCTGCTGTTGCCTCACTGATTATCGTATTTTCATTTCCCCACCATCACACAGGATGTGCGCCTTTCGTTTTGATTATGCAAAAGTTACTCTATCACAGCGACAGGATAAAATCAAGCAGATCCGTGTCATCGGCGATCTAAAGCTCATAGATCCTCAGGCAAGAGGGTGTACCGGAGTGGACTGCATTCCTTATGATCAGGTAATGAATATATCTGATGCCATACAGGGTATCTTTGAGTATGACCGAGGTTTAGAAGTTTGACAGGATGACCGACTAAGATATAGAGTATTATAGCGACCATAAAGATCCTGATAATAAAACCGTATCATTGAAAAGCCAAATATAAAGGAGAAAAAGTATGAAACCGGTGATCATGAAAAAAACGAACATTTTAAGGAAGCTGAGCTTCATTATGGCATTCGTGCTCGCATTTGCGCAGATGCCGCAGACAGGGCTGCTTTTGGCTTATGCCGAGCCGGCGCAGGAGAGAGTAAGTTCGCCTGATGAAAAAGTGCCGGAACAGGAAAGCGTAAGCGTGCCTGATGCGGTAAGCGGCAATGATGCAAAGGAGAATGAGGAGCCGGTTTCAGGTGAGGAAGAAACGGTTTCTGACGGTTCTGTAAGTGACTCTGCAGCGGGTGAGTCCGAGGAGACCGTAAGCCCGGCTCAGGTGAAAACAGAGAGCGAAGATGCGGCAGGCGGTGTTGAGTATGAGGTATCAACATGGGCCGAGCTTCAGAATGCATTCAGCAAAGGCGGCGTTGTAGCTGTGAAACTAAGCGAAAACATTACAGCTGCTGAAGGTGATGAGGCCCTGGCTGTTCCCGAGAATGCTCATGTCACTTTGGATCTGAGCGGAAATACTCTGGACCGGAATTGCAAGTCGGGCAAACCTGAAGGTTATGTAATTATAATAAAAGAAGATGCGGAACTTACGATAGTTGATACAAGTGTTGATAAAAAAGGTTGTATCACAGGTGGCAATGAGGATAATGCTTACGGCGGCGGTATCCATGTCAAGGGAACACTTACTCTTGAAAACGGACACATCAGCGGTAATTATTCGAAATATTGGGGCGGCGGTGTGTATGTTAGAGGCGGGACTTTTAACATGAAAGGAGGAAGTATCGAGAATAATACTTCAGATGAAGAAGGCGGCGGTGTTTATGTGTACGACAGTTCATTCAACATGGAGGGCGGAAGGATCAGTGGCAATATCGCGGCCAGAAACGGTGGCGGTGTATATGTTGGTGCAATAAACTCATGTGGTGCCTCGTTTGTGATGACAGGCGGTGAAATATGCGGTAATAAGTCTGAAGATGGCGGCGGAGTGTATGCGGCCGGCGAAGATGGAAGTACTGTCTCATTTAATATGACCGGCGGGAGTATCAAAGATAATCAGGCTTCTGACTGGGGCGGCGGTGTCATGGTTAAAGGTTATGGTGATACCGTCAGGCAGTTTAATATGACGGGCGGTACAATAGAGAATAACACGGCCAAATACGGCGGAGCCGTTTATGTGCGTAGCACTTACGGTACTGCTTCCTTTAATATGGCCGGCGGAACAATCGATAATAATGAGGCTTCTGAAGACGGCGGCGGAGTGTATGTTGCCGGCGATGCAGGCGGTACAGCTTTATTTAATATGACCGGCGGAACAATCGATAATAATGAGGCCAAATACGGCGGGGCTATATATGCACATGGAAACGGCGGAACGGTTTCCGTTAATATGACCGGCGGTGATATCTCAGAAAACCATTCTGAGAAAACAGGCGGCGGTGTCATGGTTCTGTCAGAAAAGTCCGATTATTCCGAACAGGGTGGCAAAGCATACTTTACCATGGAGGGCGGAAGTATTAAGGATAATTCAGCCAAAAACTACGGAGGCGGTATCGGAACCGGGATAGAGCCCGGATGCACAACGGTGGTTACATTAAATGACGGCAGCATCGAGGGCAATAGCGCTAAAGAATACAGCGGTGGCGGTGTGTATGTCAACACCTGCACATTTAACATGAACGGAGGCAGGATCAGCGAAAATACTGCGGCTGAAAAGGGCGGCGGTGTATACTGTAAAAGCAAGGGGGGCGGCGCGTCCTTTAAATTGAATAATGGCAAGATTGACAAAAACAGGGCAAAAAACGGCGGCGGTGTGTACGTGTTCAATGAGGGAGCCGGAAGCTATGCCGAATTTACCATGAATGCCGGTGAGATCAAAGATAATCAGGCAACTGAAAAAGGCGGCGGTGTACGGGCAGGCTGTGAAGGAGGAGACAGGACGAGTGTAGGCCGGACAAGCATTTTTATGAACGGAGGAAGCATCAAAAACAATACGGCTTCTCAAAACGGCGGAGGAATCTACAGCAGTGTCAATCAGCACTGTGTTACCGAGATATACTTAAAAAGCGGCAGTTCAGTCCAAAACAATACAGCCGGAAACGGCGGTGGTATTTATTCTTCCTGGAACAGGCTCTATCTGCAGGGAGGAGAGATAAAGGATAATGCAGCTTACAGAGACGGCGGCGGTATCTATGTTGACTGTGCGCAGCTTTCCGTAAGCAGCGGAAGCATACAGGATAATACTGCCAAAGGAAACGGCGGCGGTGTGTATGCAAGATACTATCAGGCAACACAGTTTAATATAAGCGGAAATTTTGCGATAAAAGGAAACAAGAGTGAAGCCGGTGTTTCGAGCAATGTCTGCATGGCTGATGATGATAATGATCCGGAAAAATTCAGACTCAATGTGACAGGAAAGCTTGAAAACACAGATCCCATCGGAGTCAGGATGATCGACCACGATTCGGGCGAACCGATGGGAGGGGTCATCACCAGGGGCCTTAGCGGCAACGGTACCTTAAGTAATTTTGCCGGAGAGGGCGGCAGAAACATAGAGATAAACTCAGACGGTGAAGCTGTCTACATGATACCTCTTGAGGGCATATCAGTTCCCGCCTCGAAAAGCGTGGAAATCGGAAAGACAGTAGCGATCCCGGTTGTATTCACACCTGAAGGCGCGACAAATAAAAACGTGACCTGGACTGTAAGCGATTCAAAGATCGCAACTGTTTCTGACGGGAATGTTACCGGAGTAGCCGAGGGTACTACCATTGTTACGGCAAAGTCGGAGGAAGGAGGCTTTGAGGCTTCATGTACGGTCACAGTGACAAAGCCCGCGCCTGAACCGACGCCTAAACCGGTGGATCCGACAAAAAAATATCATACAGTGACCTTCCTCAATGAAGGAAAAGAAATTGAAAAGCAGACGGTCGAAGACGGAAAGACGGCAAAGGAACCGGCAAGCGCGCCGTCCAAAGCAGGATACTCATTCCTCGGCTGGGCCAGCGGTAGCACGATATTTAACTTCAATACCGCGATACATTCGGATATCACGCTGAATGCAAAATATATAGCATCCGCGCCTGAGACGGTAAGCGATAATTCCGGCTCCGGAAAGGATCCGGTCCCTGTCATAGATCCCGTTACGAGGACGATCTATCTCGTCAAGGGACAAAGCTATACGGCAGGCGGCACGGGCTGGACAAGTTCAGACAAGACCATCGCAAAGGTTGCGGCAAATACCGGAAAGATAACTGCCGTGAAAAAAGGAAAGACGACGGTAACCGATGAGCAGCAGAACACCTATAACGTGACAGTCGCCGAGCCTGCCTTTGAAAGAGAAAGCAAGTCGGCAACAGTGGTCGTCGGTGAAACGGTGAGCCTAAAGCTTGTCATAAACAGTCCTGACAGCGAAAGCGATAAGGAGTATCCCGTGACCTGGGACAGCTCAAATACTAAGGCAGCAACAGTAGCTGACGGGGTAGTAACGGCTGTTGGAAAGGGAAGCGCGAATATCCGTGCCTATATCGGCGGAAAGACCTATACGGCAAAGGTGAGCGTAAAGGACACCTATGCAACGCCCAAAAAGCAGACGGAAAAGAGCATAAGCTTCAATATGAACCCTCTCCAGAGCTTTAACCTGAAGTATGATACCAAGGTCTTCAAGGTAAACGGCGCAGTATGGAGCGGTGACGGCATGGAGCCGACAAAGGGCAAAAACGGAAATCCTGACGGCGGCTACAGCAATAAGGTCGTGCTGATAACAAAGGCCGGGAAGTTCACTGCGATAGGAAAGGGAACGACAAAGATAACCGGCAAGGATGCGGACAACAACGAGGTGAGCGTCACAGTGACCGTAAAGCCCGTGTCAACAAAGGAGACCACCTATATCAACATAAACAAAACAGAGACGATAAAATTCCCGAAGGTAAACAACAGCAAGG
>JAGACK010000038.1 GCA_017614155.1 Lachnospiraceae bacterium | reverse complement strand
CTACAGTAACAACAACTAAGGATCTTTCCCTTTCACTCCATGTAGGAGCAGATGCAGACTTCGAGAACAAGATCAGCTTCAACATCGAGAAGATGGATTCCAACGGACTTGGTATCAAGAATATCACCGTAACAGGAACCACACCTGCAAATGCAACTTATGCAATCGACAGCATTGAAGCAGCGATAAAGAGCGTATCACAGCAGAGGTCAGGACTTGGAGCAATCCAGAACAGGCTTGAGCACACCATTAAGAACCTCGACAATGTAGTTGAGAATACGACAGCAGCTGAGAGCGCGATCCGCGATACAGATATGGCTTCCGAAATGGTGAAGTATTCAAACAACAACATCCTGATGCAGGCCGGGCAGTCAATGCTCGCACAGGCAAATCAGACAAACCAGGGTGTCCTTTCACTTCTCGGCTGATACCGAACCAACAAAATTCTGCTATCATTCATTCAAAAACGTACGAATCAGTACCCCGGCATATGCCGGGGTGCTGTATTTTTAAAAATTTAGGGAGACAGGGGAGACAGGGGGACGGTCCTTCTGTCTCCTTCGGGCTCGTAAAATCAAGGGTTTTCTGTGGTTTTTAAAAGGAGACAGAAGGACCGTCCCCCTGTCTCCCGAAAAAAAATTAAAAAAAGGGGTTAAGTTTTTTTATTAACTGTCGATATAAAGGTCAGATAGCTATTTGTTGAATCGGCATCGAGCTTCAAGGATGGGGCGGATGCCCCAATAAGTCCAAATTCAAGGAGGGAAAAATTATGGTAGTACAGCACAATCTCACAGCAATGAATTCAAACAGGATGCTCGGTGTCACAACAGGAGCACAGGCAAAGTCAAGCGAGAAGCTTTCTTCAGGATACAAGATCAACCGTGCAGCAGATGATGCAGCAGGCCTTTCGATCAGCGAGAAGATGAGAAGGCAGATGAGAGGACTTACCCAGGCATCAGCCAACGCAGAAGACGGTATATCAGCAGTTCAGACAGCAGAAGGTGCACTCAACGAAGTACACGATATGCTGCAGAGAATGAACGAACTTGCAACCAAGGCAGCAAACGGAACCATGAGCTCATCCGACAGACAGGATGTCCAGAACGAGATCAAGCAGCTCACAACCGAGATCGACAGAGTAGCAGAGACAACCAAGTTCAATGAGACCTATCTTCTTAAAGGAGATCCGACGGATGATGATCCAGTTGGAAAGAAGGAAGAATACCAGACTTTCAAGGATGCAGGTTTTGCAAAATACTTCAAGGTAGAAGAGGTCAAAGATGCTAACGGAGTTGTAGATCCTTCAAAGGTAAAGGTAACTGCGAATGCTCCTGATGTTGGGGATGAGATAGTTATTGACGGAACAAAATACACTGTAGGAACGGCGACCGATGACAACACAAATACGATAACTGCGGATGATGCTCTGGATAAGATGGCTGCTGAAATAGTTAGAGCCAATAAGATTGGAGTATTTGAGGGTGGATCACTTATCTCTGGAAATACTGCAATGAATCAGGATAAAGATGCCCTTAAATCAGCAAGTGGTCTTGAGGTTGAAGTAGCAAAGGTAAAGACAAAGAAGGATCTTTCTCTTTCACTTCATGTTGGTGCAGATGCGGACTTTGAGAACAAGATCAGTTTCAATATAGAGAAGATGGATTCCAGAGGTCTTGGAATCAAGGGAATTTCAGTTACAGGCAACACACCTGCAAACGCAACCTATGCTATCGACAGCATCGAAGCAGCTATCAGGAGTGTATCAGAGCAGAGGTCAGGACTTGGTGCTATCCAGAACAGGCTTGAGCACACCATCAAGAACCTCGACAATGTAGTTGAGAACACAACTGCAGCTGAGAGCCAGATCCGTGATACAGATATGGCTACTGAGATGGTGAGATACTCCAACAATAACATCCTGATGCAGGCAGGTCAGTCAATGCTCGCACAGGCAAACCAGAGCAACCAGGGCGTACTCTCACTCCTCGGCTAATCAAAAATAAGGCTGAAACAGCTCTAAATAACCCCTTTAAGGAGAACCGGCGTAAATCGCCGGTTCTCTTTTTAATGCTTTGACAGAGATATTTAACATGTGAAAATAGGTGTTTTTGGGTCGGATTTGGAAATGCACACATTCATGCAAGACGCATTTTTATAAAAGATTCAAATCTTGGGAGAATAAGAGATATTCTTCCATATGAGGATGTGTCTATAAGACCCTTTCTTTTGAGACGATCCCTGTATACTGAGAATTTTTCAGTGCTCATATTCAGGGAATTCCGTATAGATGTGACTTCTTCTGTTCCGGTTGAGGCTATCGCGTACAAAACTTTCCTGTCTATATCAGATAATTCAGACCATATTTTATTATATACATATTCCTCAAGATATTGGTCGTATTCCGGGAGTATGTCTTCCAGAGAGCATTCGGGTTTTTCCCACATCAGGAAACCGAGAACCTGAAAAGCGTATGAATAGCCCTTTGTCAGAGCAGCCATTTTCTCTGCCTTATCATCTGATATGTTAAATATTTTTTTATAATGAGCTCGTATGGCAGTGTAATTCAAAGGATCAAGTATGATCTTGGGGGCTCTGTAGAGAAAAGTAAGTGATTTTTCATTCTGGAGAGTGTAGATGTTTTCATACAATCCCGTCATAAGCAGGTAGAGCGGATAGTTTTTTCGGATAAAGATCTGATAAGATGCAGCAAATACACGCATATTAGCAGTGTTTGCTGCTTCGTCTATGGTTATCAGCAGTCTTTTATTAGTTTTTTTGATATATGACAGCATTCGGTCGACTGCAACTTCCGCATCTGATACCGGAACAGAGTTTTCCAGGCTCACGCCAAGTCCCAATGCCGAAAAATCAAGTCCGACCTCAACAAATATTTTTCTGAATTCCGGAATGGCATAGAGAGAGGCGGCCAGATGTGTCAATAGATCACGTTCGGGGTTTAATTCCAAAGTGATCCAGTCTTTTTCCCTCTTGAGAGATTCGGAGATAGAAGTCATCAGAACAGTTTTTCCGCAACCTCTGACTCCTGTTAGTATATATGTCATGCTTGACGGGGTATCAGACCTGAAGGTGTCGAGAATCTGCGAAGTCTGCGATAATCTCGAGATGAACTGCGGAGGGATTATTCCAAATGAAATGTTGAAAGGGTTATTCATAATGGCACCTTTTATATCCTTTTATATCTATGAGAGAATTTTATATCCTTTTATATCTTGGTGTCAACCCAAACGTTTTATGGCATCTTTTGAGGGGGGATAGTCTACGCATTTTTTATAATAGGAAAAAGGAGACAGGGGGACGGTCCTTCTGTCTCCCCCTTGGCAGAGTTTTCTATGATGTGAAAATAATGATCATTCCAGATAAGAACTTACAACTTCTCTGAATCGTGGGAGTGCTATGGAAAGATATCCGTGCTGCGGAGAAGTGAGTATTCCCTTTTTTATTAAACGATCTCTATAGATGGAAAAATTGTTTGATGTCATGTCGTTTTTTTTGCAAATATCTCCGACTTTCATCCTGTCTTCTGTGATTGATAGAATGATATTTCTATCCCGTCCCGATAGTTCTGACCAGATTTTTTTGTATACAAAGTCGTCGAGCATGTCATCAAGCATGTTGATCATTTCATCAAGAGTTGATCCGTTTCTATGCTCATAATAGATCATTCCCAAAGCCTGAAAAGCAAAGGCATATCCCTTTGTGATCATGGCAAGATCCGCGGCTTCATTACCGGATATCTCAAAGATTGAAGAGTATTGTCTTGCGATGCGGTTCAGACCGAGAGGTTCGGTTCTGATCTTTGGAGTTCTCAAAAGGAAGGTCAGGGATGGGTCATTTTGTATCGAGTATAAATTGTCATACAGTCCTGTCATAATAAGAAAGATCGGGTAGTCTTTTCGCACAAACAGCTGAAACTGGCTGGCGAATCTGCGCATATTCTCACTATTTGAAACTTCATCTATGGTTATCAGCAGCCTTTTATTCTTTTTTTTGAGCTGCTCCATTATTTCTTCGATGATGCTAACCTCATCATAAAATCCGCTGCTGTCGTTTATTCCCACTCCAAAACCTGCAAATGATATATTAAACCCTGTTTTCATTATATCGGGCGCTTTTTTGCAGGCTATGACAAGTCTCATTGCCAGATCTTTCAGGAGATCCTGGGTTTGATTCAGATCAACCGATATCCACCTTTTTCTTTCTGTCAGATCGGCACTGACAGCTGTCATTAACACGGTTTTTCCGCTTCCGCGTACCCCTTCGATCAGGAATGTCTGACTTACGGGGTTATCGGCATCAAAACAGCTTACTATATCGTATATGTTGTCATTTCGGGATATATATTCGTTTGGGAGTTTTCCAAATGTCAGGGTAAAAGGATTGTTTTCTTTCATAATTCCTTGTTTCTTTCATAAATCTCTATAAATTATCATAAATCATCATTCTTTTAATAAATCTTTATAATTCTTCATAAAAATTTATCATTATAAACAGGAATTGTCAAATAAGTGCATAATTCTTGAATATCTTGGTGTCAACCCAAACGTTTTATGGCATCTTTTGAGGGGGGATAATCTCCGCATTTTTTATAATAGGAAATGGCGGCAGATCTGTCGCCCAGGACTTCTTTTATTACACCGCAATTGTAAAATGCCAGATAGGAATTGACACCCTCAACGCTGAAACGATCGGTTTCTGCTGCCTTTTCAAATTCGGCTATAGCCTCGTCAAAGAGCGCATTGTTCATATATATCAGTCCGCAAAGGAAGAGAAAATCCGCAAAGCGTGAAAACTCATCATAGACTCCCAAAAGAGACATTGCTTTTTTTGCTTCGCCGTGGTTTAATAGGGCATAGCCGTAGGTCTCAAGGAGCGATTCCACATATTCCAGATCCGGGTCAGGATCGAGATTCAGCGCTTTTTCAAAATATATGACTGCATTCTCATAGTCCTTTTCCACATAATAAGTGCGTCCGATCTGAAAGAGAACATAAGGATCATACGGGGAATCCTCAAGCATCGAAAAGAGCATTTCCCTGTATGACCGGCTTTTTTCAAGCATGGATGAGGGATCTGTATATCCGGTATGTCCGAGGATCACATCAGTCAGTTCGGTGATACATTCCTTTCCGTCATTTGGCACGAGCTGTTCATGAACCCTTCCTTCATAATGAAACAGTCCGTTTTTAAAGATCCGGTTCAGCCGTTCTCTGTTTGAAAGAGCCATGTCCGAATCGGTATATTCGTTTTCGCGAAGAAGCCTGTAGACATGCACATCAGGATTTGGCGAAAAATCGAAGCGCTTTATATACTCATCTGTATCTATGACCAGCACATAATCGCCCGTCACATGTTTAAGGCTTTCATTTCGTGCAACACTGTAATCTCCGGGCCATTCAAGGTAAAAAACATCGGCGCCGAAGTCTGACAGAAGCCGGTCGGTCTCATCTTCCTTTTCATTTTTCGGAGAAGTCACGGCAACTATCTGCGAAACGATCCCCTTCAGTGACTTCAGGCACCGTTCAAGTTCCTTTTCTTCTCCTCTTTTGATTATCATAGCTGCTGAAATATCCATGAAAGGAGTATAGCATATTGAAAAAGATTATCATAGTAAAAGGCATAAGCGATGATGTTACATACAGCTTTGCCGATGATCTTGCCGAAAGGTCGATCAGTTCGGTCATCTGTGACAAAAAAGATCTGACTTCGGTGATCCCGGCATGTGGAGCGGATGCTGTTTTTTCTCTGGATTTTGATGAGGAGATCTCGGATATCTGCAAAAAAACCTCCCTTCCGGGTTTTTTCTGGATCTATTCTTACCCGGCTCCGAATCTGTTTTGTCCTGCTCTGGCTGATAATAATAACAGGATCTTCATCCCTGACAGGGAAACCTACGAAATTTTTCGCAGGATAGGACTGAAAAATGTTTTCTTTCCGTCGTTTTTTTCAGATCGAAAATGCAGATCATATGACAAAGAAGCAGTGGCGCATCATCGTGACAGGATCATGATGGGACTTGAAACAGACGAAAAAAACTATCTGAAAGGACTGCTGCGCGCCCGGGATGTCTTTCCTGATGATCATATCCTGTTTTACGCGCTTCCCGAGGATCTCATCGCAAAAATGTATTCTCTTGCAGGTCTATCCGACAGAGATGTTCTTCTCAAAAAAAGATATGTTCTATCCGAGTGTATTTTCGGGGGAGACAGGGGGACGGTCCTTTTGTCTCCTAAAAAACAATACAGGCGCGAGCAGGGGGGCCCCATGCCGAGCACCTACTGGAGCGCAAGGTGTGGGGGGTGACCTGCGGGAGCCTGGCGAAGTGTGAAAAGGAGACAAGAGGACCGTCCCCCTGTCTCCCCCCCTGTCTCCTCTGCCTCCTGGTTTGACCATGTTCGCGCTCATGTGTATAATACTCCCTGTAGTTTTTTGGTTTAACCCCATACCGGGATGGGGAGATGTTTTCCCGGATACAGAGGATGTACAGCTTTGAAGGCAGAGTGCGCTACAGCGAAACGGATGAAAATGAAAAACTGACGCTGATTGCGATACTCAATTATTTTCAGGATTGCTCGACTTTTCATGCAGAGGATGCGGGCGTCGGATATGATGTACTCAAGAAGACGGGATGCTTCTGGGTGCTCAACTACTGGCAGATAGATGTATACAGATATCCGCGGATGTGCGAGAAGATCACGATCGGCACTTCGCCCTATGACTGCAAGGGTTTTCTGGGATTCAGGAATTTTTACCTTGATGATGCGGAGGGAAAAAGGGCGGCCGTTGGAAATACACTCTGGACATTTTTGAATCTGAATACGGGAAAGCCGGATCGGGTTCCGCAAAACGTGATAGAAGCCTACGGCGAGATGAAAAAGCTGGATATGGAATATGAGGCCCGGAAAATAAAGATACCGGAAAATGTGTCAAAGTCGAGCCGGGATCCGTTTGAGGTCAGAAGACAGCACCTGGATGCAAACAACCATGTAAACAACGGGCAGTATGTGCAGATGGCGCTGGATTATGTGAAAAGAGGCTTCAGGGTCGACAGGATGAGGGCGGAATACAAGAAGGCCGCGCTTCTTGGAGATACCATGTATCCCGTGGTTTATGAAAGCGACGGTTACTGTGCTGTTTCACTGAATGACAGTGACGGAAAAGAATATGCATTGGTGGAATTTAAATGCTTGAATTAGGCAGGATCCAAAAGCTTATAATGGTAAAAAAGACGGATTTCGGCGTATATCTGGCAGAGAGCACCGAAAGTCCGGAACGCGTCCTGCTTCCCAAAAAGCAGATTCCGGCAGGCGCAAAAAACGGAGACGAGATCGAGGTCTTTCTGTACAGGGATTCAAAGGACAGGCTCATAGCCACGACGAAGAAACCCTATATAACTATTGATGAGCCGGCGATACTTGAGGTAAAGGAGATAACCGGCATCGGCGCATTTCTTGATATGGGACTTGAAAGAGATCTGCTCCTGCCCTATCATGAGATGAAAAGGGATACAAAGGAGCACGACAGGATCCCTGTAAAGATGTATGTGGACAAAAGCGGAAGGCTTGCGGCCACCCAGTGGGTAAAGACTGAAAATGACGCGCTTTTCAGGGTGGAAGAAGATGCCAGGCATATACTCAGGCTCTTGAACGAAAGAGGCGGAAAGCTGCCTGTAGGCGACAGGTCTGATGCTGAAGAGATAAAAAAAGAATGCAATCTGAGCCGCAATGCTTTCAAAAAAGGAGTGGGACATCTGCTCAAAGAAGGCAAAGTTGAGATAGCGGACAACAGTGTGGTTCTTAAAGGAGGGATAATAAATGAAGAGATTGAGTTCAAAGGGAGCACCTGAGGCAATAGGACCTTATTCACAGGCTATCTATACGGGAAAGCTCATATACACTTCAGGCATCATCCCGGTAGTGCCGGAAACGGGAATGATAGCCGGGGCGACCATAGAATCCCAGACGGAGCAGGTTCTGAAGAATCTTTCAAATCTTTTGAAGGATAACGGAAGCTCACTCAGGAAGGTGGTAAAGACCACGGTGTTCATCAAGGATATGAGGGATTTCAAAAGGGTCAATGATGTTTATGCGACCTTCTTTTCGGAGCCGTATCCCGCCAGGAGCTGTGTCGAGGTCTCAAGGCTTCCGAAGGATGTAAAGATAGAACTGGAGGCCATAGCCGAAAAAGGAGAGAGCGCTTCCGATAAAGAGGATGTGCCTGAAAAGAGTACGACGGCAAAGAAAACGACAGCCGTGAAAAAGACAGCTGCCGCAAAGAAGCCGGCCGCGAAAAAGACGACGGCAAAGAAGGCAGAGGCTGAGCCCGAGATTTCACAGATCCCGGTGGTCGAGGTCAGCGCGGAGCCTGAAGTCGAGCTTGAAGAGATAAAGATAGATGAACTGAAGATCGAAAAGACCGAGCCAGAGGAAAAGAAACCGGAAGAAAAAGCGCCGGCTGCAAAAAAGACACAGACCGCAAAAAAGGCGCCGGTAAAGAGAAAGGTGGCTTCTTCAAAGGCAGATCCCGAAAAAGAACCGGCTGCAAAGAAGAAAACAGCCGCAAAGAAAAAAGCAGATACAGCGCCGGAAGAGGCAACGACTCCGGCAGATGAATCATAAATAACTGAAGTAAATGAGTTTATGAAAGAGAGGTAATCGAAATGAAAGTACAGAATATCCATGACATTGAGCAGTTCTTCAAGGTGGTTGATCAGTGCAAGGGAAAGGTTGAGCTTGTGACGGGAGAGGGCGACAGACTGAATCTCAAATCAAAGCTCTCCCAGTATGTTTCAATGGCAAATATCTTTTCAGACGGCACTATCAGGGAACTTGAACTTGTTGCATACGAGCCCGAAGATATCGACAGGCTTGTGAACTTCATGATGAATCAGTAAAAAATGGACAAAAAAAGAGTGAGCAGGACCGGATGGCTGTATCTGGTCATAATGGAGCTTTTCATTGTGGCAAACATAGTCCGGCTGCTTTTTGGAGGACGGGCGGAAATGGGCATCCTTCTGGAGCTTTTGATGAGCCAGGGGATGGTCATTCTTCCCGTTATTGTTTATTGGATCATATCGCGCTCGGGAATAAAGGATACCTTTTCGATAAGGGCAGTCAGGATCCCGACGCTCCTGCTGACGGTTCTCTATACCATAATGTGGTATCCTCTGATAGGAGCCTGCAACGCATTTACGATGCTGTTTACGGATAATGCAGCTATTGAACTGTCGGAGAGCTTTGACGGGATTCATCCTGCGTTGATGCTCCTTTCGGTCGGTATATTGGGACCGCTCATAGAGGAATTCTGTTTCAGGGGAGCCATTCTTTCGGGACTGCTAAAGAGCGGCAGGTTATTTGCGTCCGTTCTGCTTTCCGCGCTGATGTTCGGCATTCTGCACCTGAATCTCAACCAGATGGCCTATGCGGCAGTGATGGGCATTGCGTTTGGAATGGTGGTGTCCGTGACAGGAAGTGTCTGGTGCGGCTATGTGGGCCACATGCTGATCAATTCGGTAAGTGTTGCGGCCATAATGGTCATGAGCAGGCTTCCGAAAGAACTCGTATCGCAGAGTACACAGTCTTTTGATGACCCTGTCATGAGGAGCCAGGTGATAGCAATGATCCCCATCCTCTTGATCGTCGGGCTTGTGGCAGCGGGATTATCGGTCTTTCTGCTGAAGGCCATGGCGTCCATGGAAGGCAGGGAGGAAGTCTTTCACCGGATGTTTTCACGAAATAAAGACGGAGCGGAAAAGATTCATGTTTTCACGCTTCCTGCATCTCTCGGCCTGATCCTGGGAGCTGTATTCATAGCGATCAGACTGATCGTCGGACATTGAGTCGGTTGAATAAAAATGGCATAAAAAAAGACCTGCATCAGATGATGCAGGTCTTGTAACATTGATTCAGGCGGAAACGTCAATATTGGATCCGATAGCGGGATTGACTGACATTTCCATCATCTTCACCATCTCTGATGCAGCCTTTTTCTGGGTATCAAGTTCCTTTGAAAGCATGGCAACGCCAACCTTTGAAGGAGCAGAGATCCCTTTTAGGTTTGTAACCAGTGATGCTGATATAGGGGAAATACCATCCATAACAACTACCTCCTGTCATCCTGTCTTTCCAACAGGTAAACCGAGAACCGGTACCTGTCAAATGACAACTCGCCTTTGTAGTCTTTATTATACGCTTTTACGGGCATTTCGTCAAGCATCCATGCGTATTTCGGGGTGATAAAGCACCAGATTTTTCCCCTGATATTTTCCATTTTTTCCGGGTCATATTTCTTCAGATCCGGCTCATAATATTTGAGGCACCATTCGATCTGATACTCGTCCTCATAGATGATATAGCCGTCATCTTTTTCGAGGTTTTCATCAAAAAAGGCAAGCATCTCTTTCACATCTCCCGAGTACTCATCCCTGAAGGCGCCGGCGAAATCCACGATCCCGGAAACAACCAGTATCAGCAGTATCAGTACACAGGCCGCCTCAGGCAGTTTTCCGGGCAGGTGAAGCCTGTCTGAAAACAGCAGGATGGAAAAGCCGAGCCACAAAGCTCCAAAGGATGGTATGAGGTAACGCCCTGAAAAGAAGGATCTGCCCGAGATTAGCATGAGAAGGTATGAAAGGCACAGGACTGACGCATACAGTCCTGTAAGCGCCCGGCCTTCTTTTTTTCTGTTCCCGAAGATCATGACGGATATGACCGCAAGCAGGAGCAGGGCAGACAGCGGAGTGATGTTTGTCACAAAGGGGAACCGGAGCGATGAGACAAAGGATGCAAGCGAGGGTCCGGATGGCGCCGAGAAATAGGCGGAGGCATTTTTTATCTGATAAAGCGTGATGATGATATATGGTATGAAAAGGACAGCGGTAATAAAGGCGCATATGATGAAGCTTTTAAGCCCCTCTTTTTTTCTGATGAAATAGATCAGCAGGGCTGCCCAGACAAAGAGCAGGCTGATCAGTCCGTAGTGATGGGAATAACCTGCAAGCAGAGTGAAGATCCCGAAAAGCACAAGATCCTTTTTTGAAGGCAGGTTCAAAAGATACAGAGCGCTTATGACTGCCATGGTGACAAATGAAAGGCAGAAAGCGTACATCCTTATTTCGACGGCGCAGGACAGAAGGTGAGGCATGCATACAAGCGTCAGTACGAAACAGGACGCGGTGTTTTTATTATACAGATGAGCGACCCTGACAGCGCTGTAATAAAGGAGGGCAATCATCGGTATGACGGATGAAAGCTTGAGTGTGAGAGTGTGAAAGCCGAACAGCTTTGCAAATGTCCACGCCCAGATATTGTACAGAGGCGGAAGGGTGTCGGCAAGAGAACGCTCCATCATGGAGGCAAAGGAGCCTCTGACGAGGAGCGCCGTAAACGCCTCATCCATCCAGACATTATTATTGAATATAAGAGTCAGATAAACAAGCAAACCCGCTGTCGCAAGTATCAGCGGAAGCTTTTCCTTCAGTGCTTTCATGAACCTATTTTACAACGCATCCGGTGGCATTGCAAAGGCGTTAGCAAAGATGATATACTGAAGTCTGGTTTGACCGCGTCAGGAGCAATTCGTGACATCAGTTGGTAAAACGCTGAATCGTAACTGTGTGAAAGAGGATTGAGATGAAAAAATATGTGAAGATCGCCAGGCCTGATCACTGGGTCAAGAATATTTTCATCATCCCGGGACTGGGAGTAGCATTTCTGCTTGTTGAGTTTCCTCCGGCCGGGGTGCTCCTGTACAGGTTTCTGATCGCGTTTTTGGCAACCTGCATGATCGCTTCGGCAAATTATGTGATAAATGAGTGGCTGGATGCGGAATTTGACAAGTACCATCCAACCAAGAAATATCGTCCCGTGGTGTCGGAGAATATGAGCTTTGCGATCGTGATGCTGGAGTATGCGGGCCTTGCTCTGGCGGGACTGGCTCTTTCGTTTCTGATCAATTTAAGTTTTCTTGTCACGGAAGTCTGGCTGCTTGTCATGGGGATCGTATATAATGTCAGGCCCATGAGGACCAAGGACATACCGTTCCTGGATGTTATCTCGGAGTCGGTGAACAATATGATACGCCTTCTGCTGGGATGGTTTGTGGTGACAAGCTCCGAGATGCCCCCGGGAAGCATACTGCTCGGATACTGGATGGGCGGAGCGTTTCTGATGGGTATCAAGCGTTTCGCGGAATACAGGATGATAGGAGATCCAAAGACAGCCGGCCTTTACCGTAAATCTTTTGCCAGATATTCGGAGAGGACGCTTTTGTGCTCGAGCATGTTTTACGCATTCTGCTCCACCTTCTGTATGGGCATATTCCTGATAAAGTACAGGCTGGAGTATGTGCTGCTCATGCCTTTCCTGTTCCTGCTTTTTGTTTATTATCTGTATATTGCTTTCAAGGATGATTCGGCGGTCCAGAAGCCTGAAAAGCTGTACAAGGAAAGAAAGCTCATGGTCTTTGTCGGTATCATTGTCTTGATCGCCGTGATACTGACAGTTGTCGATATACCCGGACTGAAGCTTTTCCAGGAGCCGTTCCTGATACATATATGATAAATGCAATGCTTTCGGGTATGTCAGGGCGTCATCCTGAGTAATGTTGGTTTTTTGCGGAGAGAGATGTAAATGGAAAAGAAAAAGATACTGCTTTTTTATCCCCCGGGACCCATGTTCCAGCGCGGAGAAGACAGATGCCAGCAAAATGTCGATGAGGGTTCGGCGCAGGCGATGAGAGCCTGCAATGATCTGGGCTATGCCGCGGCTGTGCTCCTGAAGAGGGGTTATGATATAAAGCTTCGGGATTTTCAGACCGAACTTTGTTCGAATGAGCAGATGTACAAAGAGATAGATGAATACAGGCCCGACCTCATCATGCTCAGCACTACGAATACTACGGTATTTGATGATATAAAGCTGATAAATGACCTGAAGGATAAATTCGGTCCTGTCACGGTGCTCAAGGGTGCGATCTTTTACGATCCCGAGCAGGCGATGCTCGATCTGCTCGATCTTTCGCATACGGATTATATGATAGGCGGGGAAGTGGATTTTGCCATCGGTGAGATTGCGGATTTCGCGCTTAAGGGTGAAGGCCGGATAGAAGAGGTCGACAATATCCTCTACAGGGATGAGGACGGTACTTTCAGACGGACAAAGTTTCATGTGTGGGGCGAGGATCTTGACTCGCAGCCGTTCCCTGCGCGCGAATACATGAACAATGCACTGTATACCAGACCGGATACGGATGATCCCATGGCTACGATACAGACGGCCAGAGGATGTCCGTCGCAGTGTGTGTTCTGTCTCACGCCCGGCATCTCCGGAAAGTGTGTCAGGTTCAGGAGCCCTGAAAATGTGATGCAGGAGCTGACAGAATGCTATGAGAAATTCGGGATCCGTGACTTTTTCTTCAAGGCTGATACATTTACGATCAATGCGGACTGGGTTGAAAAACTCTGCACCATGATAATAGAGTCGCCTCTTTACGGAAAGATCCGTTTCACGGCAAATTCCAGAGTGAACCCTCTGAAGAAAGAAACTCTGGAGATCATGAAAAAAGCCGGATGCTTCATGGTCGCTTTCGGATTTGAGTCGGGAAGCGATGAGATACTGAAAAAGATACGAAAGGGCGCCACCGTGGAGCAGAATCTGCAGGCTGCAAAATGGTGCCATGAAGTGGGACTTCCTTTCTGGGGCTTCTTTGTGATCGGTTTCCCCTGGGAGACAAAGGAACACATAATGCAGACAAAAAAACTCATTCACAGGGCTGATCCTGATTTCATCGAGATAACGATCGCGCTCCCTTATTATGGAACTCCTTTGTATGACACATGTAAGGAAGAAGGACTTCTTGCGGAAAATGTGCTCGGCAGCGATTTCTTCCATTCGAGCATGACCGGTACAAAGTATCTTTCCATGGATGAGGTTGTGAAGCTGCGCCGCAGCATACTGCTGGGATTTTACCTGAGGCCCGTATATATCTTCAGAAAGATGGGGGAGTGCATCACCCATCCGTCGGTATTCTTTAATTACTGCAAATACGGCATAAAGCTGGTGGTCAATCTGTTCAGGAAATGATGTACGGGAAACTTTACAAAAAACTTTCAGATTACTCGCTGATCATATTTGACATGGACGGTACCATGTATTTTCAAAAAAGCATGCAGGTCAGAATGGGCATCAGGCTCATGATGCATGCTTTGTTTGATAAAGGTGGGATGAAGGATATGAAGATCATCCTTGGCTACAGGAAGCTTCGTGAGGACCATGACAGTTCCCAAGAAGCCGATGATGATGTGTTTTTTTCGAGGCTTTCGGAACAATACGGCACCGACATGGAAAGGATCAGGCAGATCATAGACAGGTGGATGTTCGTGCTCCCTCTCGATGCCGTGAAATTGAGCGCGGACCATGACCTGGCGGAGGTTGTCAGGGCTCTTTTGTCGGACGGGAAAGAGGTATGTATTTATTCGGATTATCCTGCAAAGGATAAATGCGAAGCGCTGGGGCTGCCAAAAGACCTTATGATCTTCTGCTGCGGGGATGACGGGATAAGGAAGATGAAGCCGGATCCGGAAGGACTTGGATTTATTATGGGACATTACCCTGATATACCGAAAGAAAAGATCGTGATGACGGGTGACCGCAAGGACAGGGATGCTCTGGCTGCTGCAAATGCAGGGATCGACAGTGTGATACTGGGAAGGTTTCGGATACAGAGAAGGCTTTTATTGTGAGGTGCCTATGAGATACAGGAAATATACGATAAAGACAAAAACGGATGCAGAGGATATAGTGTGCGCGGCTCTTTACGAGGCGGGGATCGTAAGTCTTGAGATAGAGGACGGACAGCCTTTTTCAAAGGAAGATCTGGAAGAGATCTTTGTTGATGAAGTTCCTGTAAAGGATATACCTGAGGGACTGGCATATGTGTCCTTTTATCTTGAGGATGATGAAAACGCAAAACAGCTTCTCGTATCCGCGCTGAACGCCCTTGAGGAACTTCAGGAATACAGTGATATAGGAGACGGCACTGTCACGGCCTCGGAAACGGAGGATGCCGACTGGATCGACAAGTGGAAGGAGTTTTTCAGGCCTTTTTATATCGATATCGAAGGCGGCAGAAAGATGGGGATCATCCCGTCGTGGGAGGAAGACAGCGTGCTTCCGGATTCGGATATCTGCATCCATATTGATCCCGGCACGGCTTTCGGGACGGGCGCGCATGAGACGACCAGGCTGTGCATCAGAGAGCTTTCAAAATATGTGAAAAAGGGATGCCGTGTGCTTGATCTCGGGACCGGCAGCGGGATTCTTTCAATGGCAGCGTTCATGCTGGGCGCTTCATCTGTCAGGGCGACGGAGATTGACAGCAACGCGGAGCCTGTCGTAAAAGAGAATTTTGTAAAAAACGGTCTTGAAAAAGAAGATTTCAGGCTGTTTCTGGGAGATGTATGTACGGACGGGTCTTTGAGGGGCGAGATAGGCGGTGAATATGATATCGTTGTCGCAAATATCCTGCCGCAGGTGCTGATACCCCTTTGTCCTTTTCTGGAAGGATTTGCAAAGAAGGACGGGATGATCATCTTTTCAGGCATTCTGACCGAAAAGAAGGAGGGCGTAATAAAAGCCCTGAGGGAAGCCGGTTTTGACATAATCTCCGAAAAAGAGGAAAAGGAGTGGAGCGCTCTCGTTTCTGTATACGGAGGAGATAAGTGAACCATTTTTTTGCAGATCCTTCAGATATCAGGGGAAATGACATATTTCTGAAAGGGGATAATGTCAATCATATCAAAAATGTGCTCAGGCTGAAGAAGGGAGATGTGATCTCTGTTTCAGACGGAGTATCCGACAGGGAGTACAGATGTCATATAGAATCCTTCAGGGAGGATGAGGTGGCCTGCCGTCTTGATTTCGTAAAGGAAGCGGGATGCGAGCTTCCGGTCAGGGTCAGGCTTTATCAGTGCCTTCCGAAGGCAGACAAGATGGAATTCATCATACAGAAGGCCGTGGAGCTTGGAGTGTATGAGATCATTCCCGTGGCATCAAAAAGATCGGTGGTCAGGCTTGATGAGAAAAAGGCTGCATCAAGGGTTGCCAGATGGAATTCGATAAGCGAGGCAGCGGCAAAGCAGAGCAGAAGATCGCATATACCGGCTGTGTCGGAAGTCCTGACATTTGAAAAGGCCGTAAAGGAGGCAGCCGGATACGATACGGCAGTCATGGCATATGAGCTGGCATCCGGTTTTTCGCTCACAAGGGATATCATAGAGGGACTTTCGGATAATAAGGACATGGCTGTGTTTATCGGACCCGAAGGCGGGTTCGACGAGGACGAGGCAGCCCTTGCCGGGAGCGCGGGCATCGTACCGGTATCAATGGGGAAGAGGATCCTTCGGACCGAGACTGCGGCAATGGTGTTTTTGTCATGGCTGGTATACAGGTTTGAGAACTGACCGGCAAGGGACGCCGCAGATTTGCCTTTTTTCCTCAAATATCTTATAATTATAAGATGTGTTTTGGATCAGAACTGTTTTTCCGGCAGGATGTGCCGGCTATTTTAATAAATGTTACAGGAGGTAATCATGGATTTAGGAAGCACACAATATTTCAAGGTTGAGACAGAGCCGGAAACCGGCGTAAGGGTAGTCCTTTCAACTGTCTATGAGGCGCTCAATGAAAAAGGCTACAATCCCGTGAATCAGATAGTAGGATATATCATGTCGGGTGATCCTACATATATCACCAGCCATAATAATGCCAGAAGCCTGATCATGAAGGTTGAAAGGGATGAGCTGGTAGAGGAACTTCTGACAGAGTACATAAGGAATAATCATTGGGACGACAAATAGAAGGAGTCAGGGCTGTCGGCCTGGACTACGGTTCGAAGACGGTGGGTGTCGCTATTTCGGATGAGATAGGTCTTACAGCTGTAAGCTGTGAGATCATCCGGCGTGAAAAGGAAAACCACTTAAGGAAGACCTGTGCCAGGATCGAAGAGATAATAGCCGAAAAGAACATAAACACCATTGTTGTCGGACTGCCTCTGAACATGAACGGCAAAGAAGGTGAAAGAGCCGCAAAGGCCAGGGAGTTTGCCGGCATGCTTGAAAGGCGTACCGGGATCAGGCCCGTGATGGTCGATGAGAGGCTCACAACCGTTGAAGCCGATGAGCTGATCAGGCTTACCGGCAATCATAAAAAGGACAGAAAGGAGCATATTGACAGTATGGCGGCTGCGATCATACTGGAGGATTACCTGAATATGCGCCGAAACGAACATGGAAAAGATCAGATTTGAAACAGACAGCGGCACAAGGGAATACTATGTACTGGAAAGCACGACTCTTTCCGGGAATACTTATATCCTTGTGGCCGAGTCAGAGGATGAGGACTGTGAAGCCCTCATACTGAAAGAAGGAAACTCCGGGGACGAGGAAACGGCGGTGTATACGGAAATCGAAGACGATACGGAACTGGATGCCGTTGCGGAAGTGTTTGGAAAACTTCTGGACGATACGGAGATAGAAATACATACGGAGGCTTAGTTACCTGTGAAAAAACTAAATATGGATCCGGATTCAAAGCTAAGGATCATTCCGCTGGGTGGGTTAGAGCAGATCGGCCTGAATATCACTGCCTTTGAATACGGTGAAAGCATTATTGTTGTCGACTGCGGGCTTGCTTTTCCCGAGGACGATATGCTGGGTATCGATCTGTGCATACCTGACGTGACATATCTGAAGGACAACATTGACAAGGTCAAGGGATTTGTCATCACTCACGGACATGAGGATCATATAGGAGCCCTGCCCTATATTCTCAAGGAGATAAATGTGCCCATCTATGCGACAAAGCTTACGATAGGGCTGATAGACAGAAAGCTTGAAGAGCATAACCTGAAGGATATAACGAAAAGAAAGGTCATAAACCACGGACAGTCCATCAATCTGGGGTCGTTCCGCATTGAATTCATAAAGACCAACCATTCCATAGCGGATGCTTCGGCTCTTGCGATATATTCGCCGGCAGGCTGTGTGGTGCATACCGGGGATTTCAAGGTGGATTATACTCCGGTATACGGGGATGCTATAGATCTGCAGCGCCTGGGAGAGATCGGAAAGAAGGGCGTGCTCGCGCTGATGTGTGACAGTACAAATGCAGAGAGACCGGGATTTACCAATTCGGAAAGGACCATCGGAAAGATATTTGATACCCTGTTTGCCGAGCATTCAGAGGGACGCATCATCGTTGCGACCTTTGCCTCAAATGTGGACAGGGTCCAGCAGATACTGAACTCCGCCGAGCAGTTTGACAGAAAGGTCGTTGTCGAGGGCAGATCGATGGTCAATGTGATCGAGACTGCCCAGGAACTTGGATATATCAATGTCCCGGATAATACACTGATAGATATCGACCAGCTGAAAAACTATCCCGATGAGAAGCTTGTGATCATCACGACGGGAAGCCAGGGAGAATCCATGGCGGCATTGTCGCGCATGGCGCTGGATCTTCACCGCAAAATAACCATCAAACCCAGGGATACCATTATTTTCAGTTCAAACCCGATCCCGGGCAATGAAAAGGCTGTATCAAAGGTCATAAACGAACTGGAAGCAAAGGGCGCAAAGGTCATTTTCCAGGATGTCCATGTTTCGGGACATGCCTGCAGGGAAGAGATAAAGCTCATTTATTCACTGGTCAAGCCGTTGTATGCCATACCGGTCCACGGAGAATACAGACAGAGGCATGCCCAGTCAGAGATAGCATCAGAACTCGGGATCCCGTCGGACAGGATCATAATGATGCATTCGGGTGATGTACTTGAGATCAACTGCAACAACGCGAAGATCGTGGACAGGGTCCAGACCGGGGCAGTATATGTCGACGGACTTGGAGTCGGAGATGTTGGAAATATAGTGCTCCGTGACAGACAGAGACTTGCAGATGACGGTATAGTTGTGATAGCTCTTACCCTGGAAAAGGGAACGGGACAGGTACTGGCAGGTCCCGATATCGTTTCAAGAGGCTTTGTGTATGTCAGGGACTCCGATGAACTGATGGATGACGCCTATGATGTACTCCAGGAGACTATGGATGAGCTGTCTGACAGGGGTATCACGGACTGGAGCAAGATGAAGAATTCCCTGAGGGACAATGTGGGTGATTATTTCTGGAAAAAGACCAGAAGGAGACCGATGATCCTGCCGATCATCATGGAGGTTTGAAGATGAACCCTGAAGATGAACTGAATGAACGGGTCGATGCCCTGATCGATTATCTGAAGAATACCGGAGAATACAGGGAATACAAGCATGCATCCAGGATCCTTGACGAGAGTCCCGATGTTAAGGCAAAGGTGTATGAGTTCAGAAAGGATAATTATTTTCTGCAGCATGCTCCCAAGGGAGAAGATATATACGAGAAAGTCGAAAACCTCAGGAAAAAGAATGAAGATATCCTGTACAGGCCGGAGGTCAGCGATTTTCTCATGACGGAATGGGCTTTTTTCAGCATGGTACAGAATGTGTTCAGCAGGATAATGGATAATATGGAATTCTGATATGTTGTCAACGGTAAGAAAGATAGTATTGGGAATCTTAAATGCGTCCGTAAGGATCGCCATACTGGTGATAGCTTTTTCGCTGATCAAAAAGGTCTGCCTGACCTCCTATGATTACGGCTACAGAGTCTTTTCGGAAAGGCCGATGACGGAAGGTGTGGGCTTTGATAATGAAGTAGTCATCCCTGTAGGTTCATCTGCGATGGATATCGGAAAGATTCTGAAGAACAAAGGACTTATCAGGGATGAAAAGCTGTTTTATATTCAGGTCCTGCTTTCTTCTTACAGAGGTAAGCTTAACCCCGGAGATTATGTCCTGAATACTTCGATGACGGCGGAAGACATGATGAAGGTAATGGCAGGAGCCGACAGGGAAGAGAATGAGGATGAGGAGGAAAGCTCCACAGCGGCATCTTCGGAAGGAAGCAGCAATGTAACGGTGGATGTTACCTCGGAAAGCGGCGCGATCGATGAAGACGCCGGAGACAATCCTGATGCCGGTTCATCCGAAGAGGAGAGCTCCGAAGAGGAAGAAAACAAGAGCACAGATGGAGAATGAAAAGGTCAGGACGGAGGTTTTCATCAATTCGCTTGAAAAGGAGAATACCCCGTTCCTTGATGAACTTGAAAAAACGGCAAAGGCTGACAATGTCCCTGTCATCAGAAAAGAAGTACAAAGCCTTTTAAAGGTCGTGCTTGAGATGAAGAAACCGAAGAGACTTCTGGAGATAGGGACGGCAGTTGGGTTTTCCGCTATCCTGATGGCTGAATACGGGCCGAAGGATATGGAGATAGTGACCATAGAAAACTATGATAAAAGGATACGCCGGGCAGAAAAGAATATAGCCCTTTCGGGATATGGGGACAGGATAAAGCTGATACGGGGGGATGCGGCAGAAGTGCTCCCGACACTTGAAGGAAGCTTTGATCTTGTATTTATGGATGCCGCAAAGGGACAGTATATCCGCTTTTTCCCCGAGGCAAAAAGACTGCTTTCAGACGGCGGGATACTGATATCGGATAACTGTCTGGGTGGGGGAGACATACTGGAATCAAGGTTTGTGGTAGAAAGACGGGACCGAACCATACACCGTAGGATGAGAGATTATCTCCTGGCAGTTAAAAATGATGACAGCCTGGTCAGCGCGGTGCTTTCCGCAGGTGACGGTATCACGGTCAGCGTGAAACGAGGATGAAAAAACCTGAGCTTTTGATCCCTGCAAAAGGGATGGAAGAATTGAAGACGGCAGTGATCTTTGGGGCAGATGCTGTATATATCGGCGGAGAGGTTTTTTCACTCCGCGCAAAGGCAAGGAATTTTACGCCCGAATCGATGAGGGAGGGGATCGCTTTTGCTCATGAAAGAGGCGTGAAAGTCCATGTGACAGCAAATGTCCTGGCTCATGATGCGGATCTTGCCGAGGCAGAGGAGTATTTCAAGCTTCTGAAAGATATCGGCCCCGATGCGCTGATAATATCGGATCCGGGTATGTTCACTCTGGCAAAAAAGATATGCCCCCGGATAGATATACATATAAGCACCCAGGCTAACAATACAAATTACCTTTCTTTTCTTTTCTGGAAGGACCAGGGGGCAAAGAGGGTTGTTTCAGCCAGAGAACTCTCACTGTCGGAGATCAGGGACATCAGGGATCACATTCCCGATGATATGGAGATCGAAAGCTTCGTGCATGGAGCGATGTGCATTTCATATTCGGGCAGATGCCTGCTGTCGAATTATCTGACAGGAAGAGATGCGAACAAGGGTGAATGCACGCATCCCTGCAGATGGGAGTACAGCCTTTCTGAGGAGTCAAGGCCGGGACAGTATTTTCCGGTCTTTGAAAACGAACGGGGCACATATATCTTTAATTCGAAGGATCTGTGCATGATAGATCATATCCCGGATTTGGTGGCAGCGGGGATAAACAGCTTCAAGATCGAAGGAAGGATGAAGAATGCCCTCTATGTTGCGACTGTAGCAAGAACATACAGAAAAGCGATAGATGATTATTTTGAAGATCCTGAAAAGTACAGATGTAATATCAGCTGGTACGATGAAGAGATCAGAAAATGCACCATAAGAGATTTTACGACAGGTTTTTATTATGGGAAGCCGTCTGAAGAAGCGCAGATATATGACAATAACACATATATCAGGGAATACACCTATCTTGGAAGAGCTGATGAGGTCGATGAGGACGGTACGGTACTTCTCCGGCAGAAGAACAAGTTCGTAAAGGGAGAAGAGATCGAGATAATGAAACCGGACTTTTCAAATGAGACAGCCGTGGTACTCTCCATTGAGGACATGGAAGGAAACGAGCAGGAAAGCGCCCCGCATCCCGAGCAGGAACTGAAAGTAAGGCTGTCAGGACACTGCGATAAATATGATATTCTGAGAAGAAGGGAATAACAGATCATGCTGCTGACCGTTGTGGTCCCTGCTTTCAACGAGCAGGAAGCCATACCCATCTTTTACAAAGAAATAACGAAGGAAGCCGAAGTCCTGAAGAACAGCCGGAAGGACCTTGACATCGAGATCGTTTTTGTGGATGACGGCTCAAAAGATGACTCATTAAATGTCATAAAGTCATTGAGGAAGGAAGACCGGAGAGTCAGGTTTGTTTCCTTTTCAAGGAACTTCGGAAAGGAATCGGCGCTTTTTGCCGGCCTTGAACATGCAAGGGGCGATCTGATCGTTACGATGGATGCGGATCTTCAGGATCCGCCGTCGCTGCTTCCTGAAATGCTGGGCGCGATCCTTGATGAGGGCTATGATTCTGCCGCAACAAGGAGAGTGACCAGAAAGGGTGAGCCGCCCATCAGGTCTTTTTTTGCCAGATGCTTTTACAGGATCATAAACAAAATGTCAAATACCGAGATAGTGGACGGCGCGCGCGATTACAGGATAATGACGAAAAAGATGGCTGACAGCATCCTTTCGATGAAGGAATATAACCGTTTCACGAAGGGTATCTACGGATGGATCGGCTTCAGGACCAAATGGCTTGAGTATGAAAATATCGAGAGGGTCGCAGGAGAGTCGAAATGGTCTTTTTGGAAGCTTTTCAAATATGCAATTGACGGGATAGTGGGTTTTTCGACCGCTCCGCTGTCGATAGCTACATATTTTGGGATTTTTATGGCTTTCGTGGCTTTTCTGCTGATTGTTTTTATTATAGTAAAGAAGCTGGTGTTCGGAGATCCGACCAGCGGATGGTCGTCTCTGGTATGTATCCTCCTGATGCTTTCGGGGATACAGATGTTCTGCATCGGGATAGTCGGGCAGTACCTTTCAAAGACCTATCTTGAGACAAAAAGAAGACCCATATATATTGCAAAACTAACCTCTGATGAAGGGGAGGATGAATAAATGAAACTGATAATCCAGATACCGTGCCTGAACGAAGCTGAAACCCTGACGATCGCGCTTGATGCGCTTCCCAAAAAGATCGAAGGCGTGGATGAGATCGAGATCCTTATAATAGATGACGGAAGCAGCGACGATACTGTAAAGGTCGCAAAGGAATGGGGCGTCAATTATATCGTAAGCTTCCCGAAAAACAAGGGCCTGGCAAAGGGCTTCATGGCCGGGATCGATGCGTGTATCAGGAACGGAGCGGATATCATCGTAAATACGGATGCAGATAACCAGTACTGCGGTGATGATATAGAAAAGCTTGTCAGACCGATCCTTGATAATGAAGCCGAGATAGTTATAGGAGAGAGGCCCATAGATGATATCGCGGACTTCTCGCCTTTAAAGAAAAAACTCCAGCATTTCGGAAGCTTTGTGGTCAGAAAAGCATCGGCGACCGATATCCCCGATGCGCCCAGCGGTTTCAGGGCGTTTTCACGCGATGCTGCCCTGCACATAAATGTTGTTAATTCTTACACATATACTCTTGAGACCATAGTCCAGGCAGGCAGGAACAGGATGGCCATAACATCGGTCCCTGTCAGGACAAATCCCGAGCTTCGGAAATCCAGGCTGTTTCACAGCATGGGCGGATATATCAAAAAATCAATGCTTACCATAATCAGGGCTTTCATGATGTACAAGCCGCTGGTGTTCTTCCTGATATGCGGGAGCATACCGTTTCTGATAGGAGCCGTGATGATCATAAGGTTCCTTGTGTTTTTTGCGCAGGGCAACGGAATGGGCCATATCCAGTCGCTTGTTGTCGCATCAATGCTCGTGATGATGGGATTCATGACATTCATCCTTGGTCTCCAGGCGGATATCATAGCCGCAAACAGGAAGCTGCTGGAGGATGTGCAGTTTCGCATACGCCGTATGGAGATAGGCGGGGACGATAAATAAAGGATTCATCTTCTGCAGTCAGGTCAATGGAATTTTATACTCTGTTTACAAGAACCGAAAATGCGCATCTTTTGAAGGATGTCGGGATGATCCCCGAGACCCTTGCGAAAATGTATCCCGATGTCAGATCATATATTGTCACATACAAGAACGGTGAGTATCCCTATGCCGGCAGCAGGCTGAAGCATGCGAAGCTGGTTTTTCTGAAAAAAAGCCTTGGAAAGTATATCGACGGCATAAGCTTTATCAGAAAGAATGCAGACAGGATAGATGTACTGAATATATATCATCTGAACCTTTCGTCATATCTGTACTGTCTGGCGGCAAAGAGGTATCTGAAGAGCAGCGCGAAGATCTTTCTGAAGCTTGATCTGGGGCCGAAAGAGATCGACAAGATCAGAAAGCATGACCTGAGATCTTTCATCAAACGCAGAACCCTGAAGCTTGCCGATATAGTTTCCGGCGAGACCACAAAGCTTGTAAAGGAACTGGCAGACGAAACAGGAGAAAAGACAGAATATATCACAAACGGGATTTATGTTCCGGAAAGCGGACCGTCGGATCATTCAAAAAAGAAGAATGTGATCATGACCGTCGGAAAGCTTGGCACACCGCCGAAGAATACGCTGTTTCTGATAGATGCTTTTGCTTTATCGGCCTCCCGGCATGACTGGCAGCTCCGTCTGGTGGGTACCTGTACCGAGGAAGTAAAAAAGAAGGCTGAGGAGACAGTCAGAATGCATCCCGGCCTGAAGGACAGGATAATACTGACAGGGGAGATCACTGACAGGGAAAAGCTTGCGGAAGAATATGAGAAAGCAAAGGTGTTTGTGCTCCCGTCAAAATGGGAGAGTTTTGGTTTTGTTCTGCCGGAGGCGCTGAGCTTCGGTGATTATCTTCTGGTCTCAGACAATGTGCCTTTGGCCCATGACCTGCTGTACAGCGAAAATGCAGGCATGATAGTCAGGGGGTTTGATATAGAGAACTGGGCCGAAAAGATTGCGGGGGTGACCGGGGCTGATATCGACTGGCAGAAAAAATGTGAAGACGACAGGGCGTTTATCATGGAAAGATTCAACTGGGATGTCATAGTACAAAGGATATACGAACTCATAAACGGTGGCTGAAATGGTATCTGTCATAACAATATGCTTAAACTGCGAAAACTGCATAGAAGAAACGATGAAGAGCGTCCTTTTGCAAAAAGATGCCGATATCGAGTACATCATAAAGGACGGCGGTTCCACTGACGGGACGAATGAAAAGATAGACAGGTGCGCGAAAAGTATTACAAATGAAAGAATCTATGTCAGGCATATAACAGAAAAGGATGACGGTATATATGATGCAATGAACCGCGCAGCCGCTCTTGCAACCGGTTCGCAGATCATATTCATGAATGCAGGGGACAGGTTCTATGATGAGAATGTTGTCAGGAACGCATCGCTTTATTTTGAGGAGAAGGCGGATGTTTATTTCGGGAACACCCTGTATGTGATGAAACTCTGCTGTTTCCCTCAGCTTCATTATGCTGACAGAAAGAACGGAAGGATTTCGGTGGGGCATCAGTCATGCTTTTACAGCGCGGATACTCTGAAAGAATACAAATTTGACACATCCTTCAGGATCGCGGGGGACCATGAGCAGCTCAGAAGGATCTTTTTTGATGATAAAAGCTTTCTGCATATGAATCTGTTCATTTCGGTATGTGACAGGGAGGGAATCTCAAACAGGAGATCAACGCGCCATTTTGATGAGGTCTACATGATAGAACATGGGGGAGAGCTCATCAAAGACGGGAAGTATTACGGAAAACTGATCACATGGAAACTGAAGGCCGCTGTGGCACGGCTGTTTCCAATGCTCGAGAATAAGAGATACTGCCTGAACAATCTGAAAAGAAACCGTTATCTTTTATCCGAAGAATCTCTCTTCAAGCATCATGCATAGACAGTGATATACTGGCAGGTGAAGTTCCTGTACCCTGTAGGTTTCGGTCTCCGGAACCTTTATGGATATGTCTGCATGGCCGGCAAGCTGTCCGCCGGTCATTCCTGTAAGCGCGATCACCTTTATTCCCATGGCTCTTGCACAGACCGCGGTATTTATTATATTTTCGCTGTTCCCGGAGGTTGAGATGCCCAGGAACACATCTCCGCTCTTTCCGTAGCCGCAAAGCTGCTGGGCAAAAACTCCTTCGCTGTCGACATCATTAAAATATGCGGTGGTCAGGGTTTCATGCGCCACAAGCGGGATGACGGTAAGGCTTCTTTCGAGGTTTTCCGCAAGCTTTTTTCCCCTTATGGGGTCGATCTCTTTAAGCTTCTGTGCCAGTTCCGGCAGTATGGGGCGCGACAGCCGGAATTTTTTCATGAGCTCTCCGGCGATGTGCTCGGAGTCTGCCGCGGAGCCGCCGTTTCCGGCGACGAGAAGCTTTCCGCCGTTTTCATAGGCGCTTGTCAGCATGAAAAATGCATCCGACATGGACTGTCTGCAGGATGAAAGAGAAGGATATCTTTCTATCGTTTCATCTATATGTGATATGATCTTTTCGATGTTTTCGTTCAATCCGCGCTCTCCTTTAGAATCTTTTTTATTACATCAAGCAGGCTGAAGCCTGTTATATCAGCCTCTGTGCCGGATCTGTCAGCATCCTGGGAAAGGATCCTTCCCGTGCGGGTTCCGGCGTTTCTTCCGGCAAGGACATCATTATCGCCGTCTCCGACCATCCAGGACCGGGCCAGGTCTATATTCAGATCCTTTGCAGCCTGTATGAGCAGGCCGGGCTTCGGTTTGCGGCAGTCACATTCGGTCTTCAGCTCGGGGATCTCACCCTCAAAACCGCTGTCCGGATGGTGAGGGCAGTAATAAAGTCCGTCTATGTATGCGCCGGACCTGCCGAGCATTGTCTCCATTTTGTCGTGAATCTTTGACAGACCGTCCACGGTTACTTCCCCGCGCGCTATCACGGGCTGGTTTGTTATGACCACGGCAAGGTGATCGGAATCGTTGATGAGCCTTACCGCCTCTGCGGCTCCGGCCTCAAGTTCCAGTTCTTCAGGCGATCTGATAAAACCGGCATATTTATTGATGGTACCGTCACGGTCCAGAAAGATGGCTTTCTGTCTGTTCTTCAGGTTTCTCCTCTCCATCCTGCCTGAAGCGAAGTCTTTGCAGACTGCTTCAAACCGGGCGGGAGTTCCCATATCCCTGACATATTCGGGGCTGTCATAGCAGAAAAGCTTTCCTGTTCCGGAAAGGGGTTTTAAAAGCTGTCTGTCAAGATCTACCCTGAAGGTGTCGGGACGGTTATCAAGCAGCCTTTTTGAAAGGACATGAAGCCCGGCGTTCACCCTGTTCTTGTAGTATTCCGGTCTTTCATCCTCGGCCGTATACCAGGCCGTGACTGACATATCCCTGTCGGCAACTATGAGACCGCTGTCATACGGGTGGTCGTTCGGATGGGTAAAGAGTGTGACAAGTCCTCCCCTTGACCTGTGGCTTTCGGTAAATCTCCTGAAATCCACATCAAAAACTGTGTCTGCATTCAGAAGGAGAAAGTCATCGGACAGCCGGTCTTTTATCTCATACAGCGCTCCGGCATTCCCTAAAGGCGTTTCTTCGATGTAATAATCGATATGGACGCCCAGGCGGTCACCGTTTCCGAAGTATGAGACCAGCTTGTCTGACATATAGGCCACAGTCAGGATGATATCGCGAAAACCCTGGCCGGCAAGCAGGCGGATCTCGCGTTCGAGAACCGGTATCCCGTCTATCGGGATGAGAGGCTTGGGTATGTCAGGAAAGAGGGCCGAAATCCGCTTTCCTTTACCGCCTGCCATTATTACAGTTGTAATGTTCTGATCGCTCATGTCTTCTACGCTTTGCTGCTGTCTGCCGGCTCATAGGTTTCGGGAGTGAAATGGATCACTCTCGACCCTCCGGTTTCAAAGCTGAATGGAATGTAGAGAAGATCCGATAAAGCCTTCCTGACCGCTTCCTGCCGGTCTTTTTCAACATAAAAAAGGAGGAATCCGCCGCCGCCGGCGCCTAAAAGCTTTCCTCCTTCAGCTCCGGCCTTTATGCCTTTCTCATACAGGGTATCGATCTTGTCCGTTGACACCATGCTTCCTGTGGATCTTTTCAGCTTCCATGTATAGTCGAGAAGTTTTCCGAATTCGGAAAGATCCCTGTCTTTGTTAACAAGTATCTGTTCTGCTTCATCTACAAGCGTAAGCATCGTTTTCAGGCTTTCCGTCTTTGCATTTTCGTCCTTTACGGATTTGGCGTTGGCGTTCTGCACTGCAGATGAGAGCCTGGTAAAGCCGGTAAAGAACATCATCAGGTTTTCGTCGAGCTCTTTTTTTCGGGAAGGGGAAATGATGACGGGAAGGACTTCGTATCCGTCGGCTCCGAATACGATCCTGTTCAGGCCGCCGAAGGAAGCCGCAATCTGATCCTGCCATCCGCCGGATTCGCCGCACAGATTTCTTTCAAGATTGATGGCATCGTCTGCAAGCTTCTTTTTATCCGCATATTTTCCCTTGAGGGCATAGAAAGCATTTATCATGCCGACCGCAAAGGAACTCGAGGTGCCAAGTCCCGATCTGGCAGGTAGATCGGCTTCATAATCAAGCCTTATCTCATGCATGTCCATCATCTTCATGGCGTTTCGGATGGCCGGATGAAGGATCTCGTCTACATTTGTTACCCTTTCGATCCTGGAATAGGCAAGCTCTGTAGAATAATCAAAAAAACGGGGCAGATGGCGCACATTTACATAGCAGTACTTGTCGATCGTTGTCGAAAGCACTGCGCCTCCATGTTCCCTGAAAAATTCTTCCATGTCTGTCCCGCCGCCGAAAAACGACATACGGAACGGTGTCTGAGTGATTATCATTTCTCTTTGTTAAACTCCGTGATAAGTTCTTCCATCCTGTCCCAGGAATACCTGTATTTTTCACGCTCAATGCCGGCTCCCAGCACTTCAGCCCGGTCGTTGTCAAAAAAGTCCTTTATGGATTCGGCAATAAGGTCCGGTCTTTTCGGCTCTACAAGATAGCCGGTCTCTTTATCAAATACCACATCAGGGAGGCCGCCGACCCTTGTTGCCAGTACCGGTTTGTCAAAGCTGTATGCCACCTGTATAACCCCGCTCTGGGTCGCATCCTCATAGGGCAGGACTACCAGGTCCGAGGCGGCAAAGAACTTTTCCACTTCGCTTATCGGGATGTGTCCATCAGTGATGTTTATCAGGCTGCCAATGCCGAGTGATGCTATCTTTTCGTCATATTCCGGACGGGATCCGGAAAAATCGCCTGCCACGAGGAGCAGGAGCTTCCGGGAGTTTTCGGGATCCTCATCTTTTATTATCTTCAGAGCGTCGAGGAGATGCTGCAGGCCTTTGTAGGGCCTTACAAGCCCAAAGAACAGGAGGACATTTGTATCCTCATCTATGTTCAGGATCTTTCTGGCCTCGGACTTTGACATATCTTTAAGCTTGAAAAAGTTATAGGTCGGATGGACAGTGACCTTTAAGTCGGCATCAGGAAGGATCGATAACAGGTCATCGGCGTCGCTTTTTGCATGGACAGTGAAATGATCGCCATGCTTCAGTGTCATTTTTGTCAGGAACCTGTCAAGCGGGAAACGCTCGTGAGGAAAAACATTATGACACATGAACAGTATCCTTGATTTTTTTATGTGCCGCGCCACTATCGTATAGCAGGGCGCAAAATACGGATGAAGCCACTGAAAGATCACCAGGTCGGGATTTATGCTGTTTATAAGCCTGGCGGTCTTCAGGCAGCTGAACGGATTGGCTGTATGAAGCACATACTGAGCCTCTTCGATCTTCAGCGAGTCCTCCTCATAATCCTTCTGAGGCCTTTTGTACATAAACTGGGGATATTGAAAGCTGTAGCTCAAAAGCGTAACATCATGATGTTTGCATAGCTGACGGTATAGCAGCGATACATAATAAGAAAGTCCGGATGTGTAGGGATAAACCGGACCGATCATCACGATCTTCATACAAATCGTACCTCCGATGTTCCGGCCGGCAAACAGCGCCCGCCTATCACACAAGTATAGTAGAATCCGCGATATAAATCAACCGAAGGCATCGGGACTGATGCTAATTAAGGCGGCAGATCAGCGTTTTATGAGGTCGTAGATCTTTCTTTCAAGATAAGCAAGCCGGTAGGCAGCCTCAAAGATCAGATCCTGCAGAGCGTTCGTATGCAGATAGTATTTATTATAAATACGGAAGCTGTCATGGAAATGATGGAATACGGCTGCTTTTGACCCTCCGGAAAGCTTTTTGATGCTGGCAGAATGAAGATGGTCATAAAAATGTCCCGTCAGGACGCCAACTTTGAGGTTTTCTTTCATGAGTCTCCTGGCCAGGATGATCTCTTCTGCGTAGATAAAGGTCCTTTCGTCAAGGCCGCGTATCCGTTTGTAGGCATCGGAGGTGATCGCAAAGAACGAGCCCTCGACGACGCCGGCATCCTCGAGATAAAGAGGGGATGACAGGAGCCTTTTTTTCACGGCTTTTTTGTGGATGTTGAACATGATAAGAAAAAGGCTTTCAAGAAGCCCGGTAAATCCCGGAACCGGCCAGACATTATAGCCTTTGCTGACAAGGGGAGCGACAACGCCGTATCCCGGGTTGTCGGAAAGCGCCTGTGTCATGGCATATACAGTCTCTTCCGTAAAATATGTATCGGGATTTGCCATGAAGATGATATCCGGAGAAAGGTTCTTTAACGTATATACAGCCCCGAAGTTGTTGCCTTTTGCATAGCCGCCGTTTTCAGGCGCCGAGATCACATGGATCTTTTCAGGCGCGAGCTTTTGCGCTTTTTCAAGCAGGCTGAGGGTATCATCCGTTGAAGCGTTGTTAACAAGGATGATGCTGTCAGGCGTATTGTATCCGCAGATCTTTGAGACAAGGTCGTAAGTACGCTCTCCGTCATTATATGTTAAAATGATAAGTGATGTTTTCATAATATATGATTATAGATAAAATAGAGCGGAACGGCAATGCTTTTTGCGTGAAGAGCCGCAGGGATTAAAACAGTAGACACTGCGGCGGTGTTTTTGTTATGATTAAGCGTAAGATGCCGCCTGACTGAAAGGGGTTTTTTAATTTGCTTAAACGAAAGATTTCACAGATATTATCGGGCCTGTACAGGACATTTATATATCCTTTTGTTCGTATGGGACTGGAAATATCAAAAAAGAGCATCATGCTCCCGAAAAGCTATATCAGGAACACGAAGCTGGAAGGAAAAAATTACATAGGTAAGAATGCAACGCTGAAAAACTGCACTTTAGGCTTCGGGTCCTATGTGAACAACGGGAGCGACCTGACAGATGCAGACATAGGCAGATATACGAGCATAGGCGCCGATGTAAAGACGGTTATAGGAAAGCACCCGCTTGAGGGACAGGTTGCGATGCATCCGGCATTTACATCTGCGGAAAAAACGGTGGGTTTTTCCTATGTGAAGGAAACGGTGTTTGATTCCGGATCGGAGAGGACGGTTATCGGCAACGATGTATGGATAGGAAACGGCGTACTTATTATGGGCGGCGTAAAGATCGCGGACGGATCGGTGATAGGCGCCGGATCGATAGTAACAAAGGATACCATGCCCTACAGTATCAATGCGGGTGTTCCGGCAAAAGTCCTGCGATACAGATTTGATCCGGATACCCTTGAGAAGCTTTGTGCTTACGAATGGTGGGCAAGGGACGAAAAATGGATCATGGACAATATCGGGAAATTTAAGGATGCGGGAGTTTTCTTGAATGACGGGAAATGATCTGACGGTTGTAATACCGAATTATAATAAATCGGGATTTATCGTACAGTGTGTGGAAAGCATCGAGGAGCAGACATTAAAGCCTGCCGTGATTCTGATAATAGATGATGCATCCACCGATGATTCAAAAAGCGTGATCGAAGGCCTGTCAAAGAGATACTCAAATATCGAGACAGTCTTTCTGCCGGAGAATTCAGGCGTCAGCGCGGTCAGAAACAGGGGACTTTCACTGGTAAAGACGGAATTCGTGACATTTATCGATGCGGATGATTTATATTATGACAAAAGGAAGCTGGAAAATGAGACAGCCCTGATAAATGAGCACGGGGAGGACACGATCGCTTATTCGGTTACCGCTGTGCTCCATGGAGATGATACGAAGACGGTTACAAAGCTGAAAAAGCCATCGTATTATCTGAAGGGCAATATACGGTTTTCATTGCTGACCATGAGCAAATGGGATTCGGTGATGCGGGATTATATCATAAAGGCCGAACTGCTGAGAAATGCGGGCGGCTATGCTGAGGGCCACAGCCTTTTTGAGGATTATGAGCTTCTGCTGAAGCTGTCGGCGCGGTACAGGTTTTTCTGCACGGGATGCTTCGGAACAGGCTACAGGGAAGGAAACGGGATCTCAAAAGAAAGGGAGAATGAGCACGACAGGATAATAAATGAGATGATAAAAGCCGAGCTTGAAAACGAGACACTGTTCTACAGGATCCGAGCCGGGCTTGTAAAGTCATTTTATACAGCAAAAAGAAAGACAAAGGATTTTATCAGGAAAAGACTATTGAACAGGGGACAGTAACAGGTTTGAAAAAGATCTTCAGCGAAATATCATACATATTCGACAAAAAGCAGAAGAGGACGATGATACTGCTTTTGATCGCCATATTCATCGGGGCTGTTTTTGAGCTTATCGGGGTATCTCTCATCATGCCCCTGATCCAGGTCATCTCGGCTCCTGAAATGATCGCGCAAAACAGGTTCCTTTCCTTTGCTTACACTGCCTTCGGCATGAAGGACAGCAGTTCGTTCTTTGTTTTCCTGTCTGTCCTGATCATAGCGGTATATGTGATAAAAAACGCCTATCTGATCGTCATGTACCGCTTTCAGTATTCGTTCATCTACAGGAACCAGCTGAAGGTGTCCGGAAGGCTTGTGGACTGCTATCTGAAAAAGCCTTACACCTACCATCTGAACAACAATTCTTCAAATATGATCAGAAATATCATGCTGGACACGGAAAGGCTTTTTCAGCTCATACTGTCCGTGCTGAACTGCCTGAGCGAAGCCCTTCTGTGTGTGCTTTTGGGTCTCTTTCTGCTGATAAACGATCCTTTCATGACTCTTACGCTTGCTGCTCTTCTGCTGCTGTGCATGGGAGCATACAGGCATTTTACCAGGGAAAGGGTCAATGAATACGGACGCATCAACCAGCTTTACGACGGAAGGATGCACCAGTCCATCAATCAGGCTCTTGGCGCAGTGAAGGATATAAAGATCCTTCACAGGGAAAAATATTTCGTAAACAGATTTGTAAACAGCGGCGAAAAGAAAATGAATGCGCTGATAAACACCAATTTCTTCGGCACGGTTCCCAGATATTTCATAGAGACCGTCTGTGTGGGCGGCATCATCCTGGTCCTCATCATAAAGCTGAAGACCGGCACAGATCTGTCGGCGATACTGCCCATGCTCGGATCATTTGCGGTGGCCGCTTTCAAGCTGATGCCTTCTGCCGGAAAGATAAGTAATTATGCAAATCTCATTTCATTCCTGACTCCTTCGATAGACCTCATCTACAGGGACATAAAGGAGACAGAGGATATGATCGAAAAGGAGACAAAAGACAGGGATGACAGGCCTGTGGAGGATAACGATCCCGTATCCATAAAGATCGAGGATATCACTTATTCCTACCCGGGATTTGACGAAAAAGTCCTTGAAGGCGCTGATTTTGAGATACCGCTGGGAGCTTCGGTCGGGCTCATAGGGCAGAGCGGAGCCGGAAAGTCCACCATGGCGGACATTATCCTCGGCATACTGTTCCCGGTCAGCGGAAGGGTGATGTACGGAAAGATGAATGTGCATGAGTATCCTTTGAGCTGGTCAAAGAAGCTTGCCTATATCCCTCAGGCGATCTTTCTGGCTGATGAGAGCATACGCGATAATGTGGCATTCGGCGTGGAAGAGGACGAGATAGATGATAATAAGGTCTGGGCGGCGCTGGATGAAGCCCAGCTTTCTGATTTTGTGCGAAGCCTTCCGGAAGGGCTTGATACAATGGTCGGTGAAAGAGGAGTCAGGCTTTCGGGCGGACAGAGACAGAGGATAGGGATCGCAAGGGCGCTTTATGATGATCCGGAGATCCTGGTCCTTGATGAGGCGACATCAGCCCTTGACAGCGACACGGAAAGCGCCGTGATGGAAGCGATCGACAGCCTGATGGGCAGGAAGACACTGATAATAATAGCGCACAGGCTCACGACCATAGAAAACTGCCAGCTGATCTTCAGGGTTGAGAACGGCAGGATAAGGAAGGTCGAAAAAGAGGAGATCTTTTCATGACGGATCCGAAGCTCAGCGTTATATTTATAACCTATAACCATGAGAAATATGTTGAAAAGGCCTTAAGGAGCGTTCTTGACCAAAAGACGGATTTTGATTTTGAGGTGGTCATAGGTGAGGACTGTTCCACCGACCGTACCCGGGAGATCATGGACAGTGTGATAAATGATTATCCCGAAAGAACGGTAAAAAAGATCTACCGCAGCGAGAATACGGGAAGGCCAACAAAAAATGTGTACGATACCACCATGGAATGCAGGGGGGAGTATCTGGCGTATCTTGAGGGCGATGATTACTGGAGCGATGATCACAAGCTCCAGAAGCAGGTGGATTTTTTGGAGGCGCACTCCGAATACATAGCCTGCACTCACTCGTGCGTGATGATAGACGAAGCCTCAGAAGAGATAAAGGATCCGGAGATATTAAAGATAGGAAAGCTGTATGACTACAGCGGCAGATTTACCTTTGAGGATTATAAATATTCCGGAAGCTGGCCGGGGCATTATGCGACGGTAGTATCAAGGAACATATATCCGGAAAAGAAATATGATTACACTTTGCTGTACAGAGCCCATGATTTTGTTGATGATGCCATTATCCTGCTTTTCCTGCTGATACAGGGAGACATCTACAGGATGGATGAAGTCATGAGCGCATGGAGATATGTCAGGAAAAAACAGGGGACAAACTGGAATTCCCTGGCCATGGAAAGAAATATAATAAAAGATGACTGCTATCTGTCGCAGACTGTCACCAAATGGCTTGCGCAGTACAGGCAGATCTCGGATTACGGGAAGAAAAAAGCGAAGAAGGACTTCGGAACGGCGCTGAAAATGTTCCTGAAATCTCCGGGAAAGGAAAACCGAAGATTCCTGAAGGATATGTACGAGGGAAATATCAGGGATATCGTTTGTCCCGAAAAAAATACCACGCTTGTAGGATACAGTCTGGGATATCTGATCGGAAAACTGACGGGAAAGGAATGAAGCTTTATATATGATCCTATTGAGATTTTCAAGCGGGCTCGGAAATCAGATGTTTCAGTACTGCTTTTTCAGGCTGCTGCAGAAAAAATACGGGAGTGAAAATGTAAAGGCCGATCTGACCTGGTTTGACTGGCATGAGGAGCATCAGGGCTACGAACTTGAAAAAGTGTTCGGTATCAGAATGGACAGCGCAAAAAGAACCGAAGTCCTTAAGGTCTCCGGCAGGCTTCCGCAGGATTTTCCATGCTTGTATTATGTTAACCGAATCATAAGGCTTTTCACAGAGAAAAAGAGAAAGCCTTTTATACTGGATGAAATGGCAGCGGACTATGAGCTTGACCGTAATGCGGACTGGTATCTGACAGGCTTTTATATCTCGGAAGAGTACTACAGGGACAGGCTTGAAGAGATAAGAGATTATTTCAGGTTTCCCGATGAAGAAACGATGGGCGTAAAGGATATGGCATCACGGATCAGGGAAGGAACATCGGTATCGCTGCATGTCAGGAGGGGAGACTATCTGTCATCTGTTTATGAAGGAAAATTCATAAACCTGGGCACGGATTTTTATAAAAAGGCTGCAGATGTGATACTGTCCGACAATCCGGATGCGAGATTTTTCATTTTCTCGGATGACAAGGATTATGTCAGGGAGAATTTCGGATGGCTCAAAGACAAGGTCATAGTGACCGGAAATGACGGAGCAGACAGCTATAAAGACATGTATCTGATGAGCATCTGTGATCATAATATCATAGCAAATTCAACATTTTCGACATGGGGAGCGCTTCTCAATGCCAACGAAAACAAAACAGTGATCTATCCCGAAAAGTATCTGTCCGGTCAGGACAGCGAAAAAAAGAGCCTGAAGGGATGGGTCAGGATCTAGAGGAGGATAAAAATGAGTGAACCGGAGATTGAAGTAAAAAAAGGTATTTCCGAGGAAGAGAAAAAGATAACGGAGATATTCGGAGAAAATGTGTTTAACGACACGGTTATGAGGCAGCGTCTTCCGAAAAAAGTCTACAGGGACCTTAAAAGGACCATGGAAGAAGGAAAGAAGCTTGATGCCGTGACGGCCGAGGTCGTGGCCTATGCCATGAAGGAGTGGGCCATAGAAAAGGGAGCGACCCATTATTCACACTGGTTTCAGCCGCTTACCGGCATAACTGCCGAAAAGCACGACGCCTTTATTACCCATGAGGATGACGAGGGGCGTGTCATGATGGACTTTTCCGGCAAGGAGCTGGTAATGGGAGAACCGGATGCTTCTTCCTTCCCTTCCGGAGGGCTGCGCGCGACCTTTGAGGCAAGAGGATATACGGCATGGGATCCTTCCTCTCCGGCTTTTATAAAGGAATCATCCTGCGGGAAGATCCTTTGCATCCCCACAGCCTTCTGTTCATACACAGGCGAGGCGCTTGACAAGAAAACGCCGCTGCTACGTTCCATGCAGGCTTTGAGCGACCAGGCTTTGAGGATCGTCAGACTGTTCGGGAACAGCTCGGCAAAGAAGGTCACGCCGTCAGTCGGTCCCGAGCAGGAATACTTTCTCGTAGACCGTGATCTTTTCATGAAAAGACCGGATCTCATGTTTGCCGGAAGGACTCTTTTTGGCGCGAGCGCACCGAAGGGACAGGAGATGGAGGATCATTATTTCGGCGTTATTAGGGAAAGAGTCGGCGCCTACATGAAGGATCTGAACAATGAACTCTGGAAGCTGGGGGTTACTGCAAAGACGCAGCACAACGAGGTCGCCCCGGCGCAGCATGAGCTGGCGCCCATATACGAGACCGCAAATGTCGCGGTTGATCACAACCAGCTTGTCATGGAGACAATGAAGAGAGTCGCAGTAAAACACAACATGAGGTGTCTCCTTCATGAGAAGCCATATGCGGGAGTGAACGGATCCGGAAAACACAACAACTGGTCCATATCAACGGATAACGGCGTCAATCTTCTGGATCCCGGGGATACACCGAATGAGAATATGCAGTTCCTGCTGGTGCTGTCCTGCATAATAAAAGCGATAGATATCCACGCTGATCTTTTGAGACAGTCGGCATCAGATGTCGGTAATGATCACAGGCTCGGTGCAAACGAGGCGCCTCCTGCCATCATGTCAGTTTTCCTGGGAGAGCAGCTTGATGATGTGGTCACACAGCTGATCGAGACCGGAGAGGCAAACAGTGTAAAACAGGGCGGGAAACTGAAAACAGGAGTCAGGAATATCCCTGATTTTGTCAAGGATGCCACAGACCGAAACAGGACATCGCCATTTGCTTTTACAGGCAATAAATTCGAATTCAGATCCGTGGGATCGGCTGATTCCATCGCAAGCCCCAATACGATACTGAATGCCATCACGGCCGAAGCCTTCTGCGAGGCTGCCGATGAGCTTGAAAAGGCAGATGATATCGCCCTTGCAGCCCACGACCTGATCAAAAAGAACCTCAGGGAACATCACAGAGTGATCTTTAACGGCGACGGCTATTCGGAAGAATGGGTAAAAGAGGCTGAAAAAAGAGGACTGCCGAATATCGGCTCGATGATCGAGGCCGCATCGGCGCTGACTACGGACAAGGCAGTGAAGCTTTTTGAAAGATTCAGGATCTTCACAAAGACGGAACTTGAGTCGAGGCAGGAGATAATATATGAGACCTACGCAAAGACCATCAATATCGAGGCCGTCACGATGCTTGATATGGCAGGAAATATGATAATACCGGCAGTCATCAGGTATTCAAAGGAACTTGCTGATGCCGTCAATGCCGTAAAGGCGGCAGGAGGCGATGCATCCGTGCAGAGCGGACTGCTATGCGATGTGACAGACAGGCTCAAACAGATGAAGGAAGCAGCGGATGCTTTGGAAAAGGCCAAGGAAGAGGCACTTCTGATCGCTGACGCAAAAGAACAGGCCTTTTATTACAAGGATAAGATAAAGGTTCTGATGGATGACCTGAGAAAACCTGCGGATGAGCTCGAGCTGATCGTTGACAGGAGGTTCTGGCCTTTCCCGACCTACGGAGAGCTGATGTTTGAGATATAAGTTGTGGTTTTCGGTCAGTTGTGATAAAGTAGACATAAATCTGTTTTTCAAATCAAAGAAGGGAGAAAATGTATGTGGACAATAAGTGAGATAAAGGAAAGGGGTAAGGCTGCATTTAAGGGCAATTACTGGTACTGTGTGCTGGTATCAGTCATTCTTGGAGTATGTGCAGGAGGAGCGGGAGGATCTGCCGGCAATTCTGCACGTTCCGCATCGGGAGAAAACGGCGATGTGCAGTCTGCTCTCTCAAATATCGATCCGACAATCATAGCTGTGGTTTTTGGTGCTATAGCTGTGGCTCTGATAATCGGCGTAGCTGTCAATATTTTTCTTTTTAACCCGCTCAAGGTCGGCTGCCAGGCTTTCTTTTCAAGAAATGTAAGGGAGACACCTGCATCACTCAATGAACTGAAGGAAGGATTTACAAATTACGGACGTAAGGTGGGAACGATGTTCCTGAAGGACCTTTTCATCTTCCTGTGGACCCTGCTGTTTGTAATTCCCGGGATAATCAAGAGCTATTCCTACAGGATGGTTCCTTATATCCTTGCTGACAATCCGGAACTGTCCTCCATGGAAGCAATTACAAAGTCAAAAGAGATGATGAACGGGAACAAATGGAGCGCATTTGTGCTGGATCTGTCCTTCATAGGATGGGTTGTGCTGGCGATCCTTACCTGCGGTATACTTGCCATCTTCTATGTAAATCCCTATATATACAGCACTCAGGCTGCTCTTTATGAGGAACTCAAGGCTCAGCAGGGTAAGACGGGTTATTACGGAACTGTAGAACAATAAGTTCCGAAGTCTTTGCTTCGATACTGAAAAGATCAAGCCATACAAAAACTCCGGAGCTTAAACTCCGGAGTTGTGTATGGCTTTTTTGTATGTTTCATAACTCACTTCTGTCAGGACCAGATACTCATTTGCGCAGTAACCTGAGATATCTCCGTGATATACCTTGACCTTTGACCATTCGTCGCCGTATTCAAGGATGACACCGCGTGTTCCCGGCTGGAGACGGGCAATGCTGTTGTAATTCAGACCCGGGCCTTCGCGGACATTCAGAATTTTCTGTCTGTTCGTGGTATAGAAGGTATAATATCTGCCGTTAACCGTGGATGTGACATCCTCTATCTTCTGCTCGACCTCTTCTTCCTGCTCTTCAGTAAGCTCGATGGCTTCGAGTTCTTCATCGGGAACTTCCTCTATCGGCTCGGGCGCAGGTTCAGGTTCGGGTTCAGGTTCGGGCTCCGGTTCGGGTTCCGGCGCGGGCTCCGGCTCCGGTACAGGTTCGGGTTCGGGTTCCGGCACGGGTACAGGCTCAGGTTCCACAACCGGAGGCGCTGTCTCTTCGACAGGTTTTTCGGCCCTCTTTGAGGGATCCGGGAGACCGAACTTTGCGATTCCAAGACCGGCCAGGGCTATTACTATATATATTGCTGCCATGACGGTCAGCAGTTTTTGCAGTTTGTTTATCATGTCGCTGCCCTCTTTTCAGGATTTCTTTTTGAAGGCCTCAAGTTCCGAGCACAGCCTTGATATCGTCTCGTCCTTTGTCGCGATCGATGCCGTGGCTTCGGCCCTGTACTCTTCAAATCTTGCATTTGCCTGCTGCAGGGAATTGTAGAGGCGCTGCGAGTCAAGATCCGGATCTTTATAAAAGACCGAATAGTATATAAAGCCCATGAGAGCCAGACTGTGCAGCAGCAGAAAGATGATGGTAAGGACAGTATTCTGCATTACCAGAGATGCTACAGTCAGTGCAAAAAGGATACAGGATACGATCACAAGGATCTTTGGCATTTTTTTCATCAGATCTTCTCCTTAAGCTTCAACGGATATTTCCGGCAGGGCCGGCGTCCAAGAGATAATTTAGCACAAAAGAAACTTTTTATCAATTTTTTCGATATGTTAGCCATTTTGGTTTGTGTTTCGTATAATCTTACAAGAGAAAAGGAGGCTCATATACTATGCTTCGAATCAGGAGGTTTGAACAATTGAACGAAGATGAACTCGTGAATGTATCCGGCGGCCGGCTGACAGAACAGGAAACGGATGTGGCACCCTGCCCCAAATGCGGCGGTGTACGCAAAAAGAACGGGAACAGGATAATATGCAGCAAGTGCGGATATACGGTAGTGATGAAAAACTGCCCTTCCTGCAAGACAGAGAAGGAATGCGAGGAGTATTCCGGAGGCAGGTTCAAGTGCACAGTATGCAATACCATCTTTTAGATGGGATGACATTTATCCGGCTATGTGAAAAAATTGTAGGATACAGCAGCAGTCACGATACCGAGTATGAGGCCTGCCAGCACCTGCATGGGAGTGTGGCCGACAAATTCCTTGAGCTTTTTTTCCGGTGAAGTGTTTGAATCAGCCAGCTGGTTTAATAAAGACATCATATCATTGATGGCTTTCGCCTGTTTGCCCGTTTCGAGCCTTACGCCCATGGCGTCATGCATCACGATTATGGCCAGTATGGCAGCTATGGCAAACTCGGGCGAGCCGAAAGAACAGTTCAGTCCGACGGAAAGGGCTACAGAGGTAACGGTTGCAGAATGTGCGCTCGGCATCCCGCCGTCACCGACGAGCCGTTCCAGATTCAGGGTCTTGTTTATCGCCAGGTATATGATGGTCTTCAGGATCTGGGCAACAGCCCAGCTGAAAAGACCGGTGATGAGTATACGGTTTGTTATCAGATCATTTATTATCGACATACATTATTATTATAGAGTGGTTTTCCGAAAAATCAAGAAAAACGCCAAAACGCACAGCGGAGGCGTTTTTATTATACGGAAAAACATATTGGCCTGAGCGTTGTAAATATGGTCTGTTAAAGGGTATAATAAAAGCATATTTTTGAACAGTCCGTATGGCTTAAGGAGGATGAATGTATCTCTGGGAAATCCCGAAAACCGACAATATCATTATCAGTTTTTTTCTGTCGGGAAGGAAATTTAACTTTACAACTTCAATCGAGCCGAAGGAAAGAGAGGAAAAGGACGGAATATATATTCCGCCCATCATTGTAGCGGGCAGCACGCTCAATCTGGACAGCAGGTGCGAGAATTTCGCAATTATTTATACCAATCAGGCTTCCGGACGTACCCATATCTGGAACAGCATAGAGGTCAGACATGAGTTTGGGGACAGGGAAAGGTATGCGATACTGTCAAAGGATGAAAGCGTGCCGGAAAACAGGAGGGGCGCGGTGAGGATCCCTGTGGGGATACAGGCTGACTGTACCATAAGCCTGTTGGACGGAAAATATCCGTGCTACATAAATGACATATCGGTTACAGGTATAGGCGCAAATGTGGATGTGAGGCTGGCGGAAAAGAATCTCATGCACAGGCTCATCTATACCCATTTTACCGATGAGATACTGAAAAAGACTTTTTATATAAAGGGCAGGATCCTGCATGTGACGATCCAGAGGGATGGTTCGGCGCGCTGCGGCTGCGAGATACTTACAATAACGCCCTCCATAAATGAGTATATCAATCTGAAGCAGACCTACAGGCTGGCAAGAGCCACACAGTTTGAAGAAGGCGCGCAGGAAGAACAGGCTGCGGCAAAGCTGCTGCTTGAGGATGATAAAAAGGAGCCTGTCAGTGAAGAGACCGGTTATATCTGGAATTCAAAATACGGCGGCGTCTGTCCGGTATGCGAGGAAGGCAGGCTGCGCTGGAATGACGATGAAAAATGCTTTATCTGTGATATATGCGAATCGATGCTTGAGGGATGACACAAAAGTTACCTGAACTACCAGGAGAAAAGGAGGAACCGGCGTGATCAAAAGAATCTACCTGAATGATGACTGGTTTTTTTCTGAAAAATTTACGGAAGAAATGGCTGACGGCAGCGTGAACGCGGATGACCTTAAGGAAGTCAGGCTGCCGCATACGGTTTGTAATACACCCCTGCATTATTTTGATGAGCAGGAATACCAGATGGTGAGCGGATATATGAGAAAGCTGTCCGTCTCGTCTGAATGGGAGGGAAAAGTGCTTCTTCTTACGCTTGAAGGAGCAGCCCATATCAGCACCGTGTATGTCAACGGAAAGCCTGCGGGTGAGCACCGCTGCGGATATACAGCTTTTACTTTGGATATCAGCAGTCTGGTGGACTACGGAAAAGACAACATACTTGCGGTAAAGGTGGACAGCAGGGAAGATGTGAATGTGCCCCCGTTTGGATTTGTTATAGACTACATGACCTACGGCGGGATATACAGGGATGTATACCTTGATGTGAAGGAACCGTCAAGGATCCTCGATGTGTTCGTATCAACAAAGCAGGCCGACAGATTTGGCAACAAAGACGGAATACAATGCTGCAAAAAATCCACAGCAATATCCGATATTGAAATCTCGCATCCCATGCCCGGCATGGTACTGCGTCAGTCTGTCAGTGACGGAAAAGACTTCCGGTTCATAGGAGAAGTGAAGCTTGATGATATGGAGAAGGAAAACGAAGTCTGCAGGATACACACGGATTTTGCTACCGGGGAAATAAAACTCTGGGATGTTGACAGTCCTTCTCTGTACATGCTGAAGACAGAACTTGTCGGGCCGGAGGGAGTGAAGGATGAAAGCATCGTCAGATACGGCTACAGAAAGGCTGTTTTCAAAAAGAACGGTTTTTATCTCAACGGCAGGAAACTGAAGATCAGAGGCCTCAACAGACACCAGAGTTTCCCCTATGTGGGCTATGCCATGCCGAAGTCAGTCCAGGAGCATGACGCCGACATACTGAAAAACGAGCTCGGGCTCAATGCGGTCAGGACATCGCATTATCCGCAGTCGCATTATTTCATCGACAGATGCGATGAGATCGGTCTTCTTGTTTTCACGGAGCTTCCAGGATGGCAGCATATCGGGGATGAGGCATGGAAGGATCAGGCTGTCGAAAATGTCCGGGATATGATACTGCAGTACAGGAACCACGCCTCGATCATCCTCTGGGGAGTCAGGATAAATGAATCCGTGGATGATGATGAGTTTTACAAAAGGACAAACGATCTTGCAAGAAGCCTTGACCCTACGCGTCCCACCGGCGGAGTCAGATGCTACAAAAAGGGGAGCTTCCTGGAGGATGTCTTTACCTACAATGACTTTGTACACTCAGGAAAAAACCGCGGCTGTGAGAAAAAAGCTGCCGTGACATCAGACAAAGAAAGGCCTTATCTTGTCAGCGAATACATGGGACATATGTTTCCGACAAAGGCTTTTGACTGCGAAGAACACAGAAGTGAACATGCATACAGACACGCAAAGGTCTTAAATGATGTGAACGGACAGGATGACATAGCCGGAAGCTTCGGATGGTGTATGACTGATTACAATACCCACAGGGATTTCGGGAGCGGTGACAGGATCTGCTATCACGGCGTCATGGACATGTTCAGAAATCCCAAGATGGCAGCCTTTGTCTATGCCAGCCAGCAGGATGAAAGACCGGTGCTTGAGATCAGCTCATCCATGGATATAGGCGAGCATCCCGGATGCAACAGAGGACGTACATTCATCTTCACAAACGCGGACAGCGTCAGGATGTACAGAAACGATATCTTTATCAGGGAATTTACCGACACGGGAAAGCTGTTCCCGCATCTGAAACATGCGCCGATAGAGATCGATGATTATATCGGTGACAGACTGGCGCAGGAGGAGAACATGCCACCCGCCAGGGCAGAGGAGGTAAAGGCTGTTCTGAACGAAGCCGCAAAAGCCGGGTTGTACAACATGTCAAAAAGGACCTGGCTGAAAGCCGGAAAGATGATGCTCTTCTATGATATGAAGCCGGATGATGCGGTGCAGCTGTATAATAAATACATAGGAGACTGGGGCGGCAAATCCACACAGTACCGTTTTGAGGCGGTAAAGGACGGCAAAGTGGTCAAAACGCTCATAAAAGGCCCCGTGACGCGGATAAATCTTGAGATGGAGGCAGACAGATGTACACTGGCCGAGGAACACAGTTATGATGTTGCCTGCATCAGGATCAGGGCGGTGGACGCATCGGGGAATGTGCTCCCGTATTTCAACGATCCGGTAATGCTTGAAACGGAAGGCTGCATTGAGCTGGTGGGTCCGTCGGTGACAGCTCTGTCAGGCGGCATGGGCGGCGCCTATGTCAGGACTGTCGGAAAGAAAGGAAAGGGGACACTCAAGGCGCGTACTGTGGAAGGGTTAAAGGTTTCCCTGGATTTTGATGTAAAGTTCGGCATTAAGGAGGCAGCAAGATGAAGCTTACTTTGAAGGAAAAGGCATCCTACGGTCTTGGCGCGGTAGGAAAGGATATGGTATATATGCTCTCTGCCGGATATATCCTGTATTATTATCAGGATATAATGGGCGTCAGCGCCATAGCCATGGGGATCATTCTCATGGCAGCCCGTATCTTTGACGCGTTCAATGATCCCGTGATGGGAGTTGTCGTAGCAAAGACAAGAACAAAGTGGGGAAAGTTTCGTCCCTGGCTGATCATAGGCACGGTATTAAACGCGGTCATCCTGTATGTCATGTTTGCAGCCCCGCCGGAGCTTAACGGCAAGGGCCTCATAGCTTATGCGGCGGTTTTCTACATCCTCTGGGGCGTAACCTATACCATGATGGATATACCCTTCTGGTCCATGATCCCGGCATTTACCGAAGGCGGAAAGGAGAGAGAGGGTCTTTCAACTCTTGGCAGGAGCTGTGCGGGAGTCGGCTCGGCGCTTATCACGATCGTTACGGTAAAATGCGTGGAGCTGCTCGGAGGCGGCAGCGAGCGTGTGGGCTTCAGGCAGTTTGCGCTTATTATAGCCATACTTTTCATTGTGTTTGAACTGATTACATGTGTCATAATAAAGGAAAAATCCACGGTGGATGTCAGCTCGCCGTCGGTTGGAGAAATGTTCAAAAGCCTGGTCCAGAATGATCAGGCGATGGCTGTGGTCATAGCCATAGTACTGATAAACGCCTCTCTTTATATCACATCCAATCTGCTGATATACTTTTTCAAATATGACATCGGAGGCCCGAAATGGACCGATGAATATACCCTGTTCAATACCTTCGGAGGCGGTATGCAGATAATATCGATGATGATCTTCTTTCCGCTTTTAAGGAGATTCATGTCGGCCATAAAGGTTTTTTATACAAGCTTCGGTATGGCGGTCGGTGGATATCTTTTGCTGCTGATATTGATGATAACCGGAGCAAAGAACATATATATTTATTTCATCCCCGCGTTTTTTGTGTTTTCAGCCTTTGGGATGCTCACGGTGCTTACCACCGTGTTCCTTGCAAATACGGTTGATTACGGCGAACTGAAAAACAACAGGAGGGATGAATCGGTCATCTTTTCGATGCAGACCTTTGTGGTCAAGCTTGCAAGCGGAGTTTCCGCTTTTGCGGCATCGCTGTGCCTTCATCTTTTCAATATCAAGGACAGCACCGATGCTGCAGATGATGCGGCGGCTTCGTTATCATCCATCATGGGGCTGAGGATGACCATGACGATACTGCCGATCATCGGCCTTCTGGCGGCTGTTTTCATTTTTGCAAAAAGATATATCCTGACGGATGAAAAACTGGTAGAGATCTCCGCGGAACTCAAAAAAAGGCGTTCATGAATAACATCGCAAGGATACTGAAAGGCAAGACATATGATAATACATAAAGAAGGAAAATTTGTCCTGAGCACAAGAAATACTACATATGTAATCGGAGTAATGGAGACCGGTCACCTGGAGCATCTTTATTATGGAAAACGCATCACTCTGGGAGACGATCTTTCGGGGATCGAAGCATTGACGGAAAAATGGGCATATGCTCCGGGAAATACCATAGTCTATGACAATGATCACAAAGAGTATTCGCTTGAGAACGTCTGTCTTGAGGCGTCATCCCTCGGAAGGGGAGACGTAAGGGAACCTTTCATTGAGATAATAAATCCCGACGGGAGCAGGACCTCGGACTTTATCTTTGACAGCTTTGAGATCAGATCCGGCAGGACACCTTTGACGACCCTGCCTTTTTCATATTTCGATCCTGAAGCGGACACATCCGCAGAGACCGAAGATACGCAGAAAACTGAAGATGAAGCAACTGAACTGACCGTCATATTAAAGGACAGTTCATACGGCACGGAGCTCAAGCTGGTATACTGCGTTTTTGAAGAGTGTGATGTGATCACGCGTCATGCTGTCCTGACCAACTGCGGAAGTGAAGATATCAGGGTCGAAAGGCTTTTGAGCATGCAGCTTGATCTGCATGACAGCGACTATATGCTCACGACCTTCCACGGAAGCTGGGCAAGGGAGATGCAGAGACAGCGCAGGATCCTCCATACGGGGAGCTATGTCGGCGGGAGCATGACAGGCACGAGCTCAAACAGGAACAATCCTTTTATGATGCTTTCCGAAAAACATTCGACTGAAAGAACAGGCAGATGCTATGGTTTCAATCTGATCTACAGCGGAAATCATTATGAGTGCGCCCAGGTGACGCCATATAATAAGACCAGAGTGCTTGCGGGGATACAGCCTGTGGGCTTTTCATATCTTTTAAAAGATGGTGAAAGCCTTGAAGCCCCGGAGGCTGTCCTATCTTTTTCGTCTGACGGGTATAACGGCCTGAGCCGGAACATGCATGACTTTGTCCGCAGGCATATAGTCAGGGGATACTGGAAGGACAGGGTACGCCCCGTGCTTCTCAACAGCTGGGAAGCATCTTATTTTGATATAAATGAGAACAAGCTGTTAAAGCTTGCGGGGGCAGCGGCAAAGGCGGGGATCGAGCTTTTTGTCATGGATGACGGGTGGTTTGGACACAGGAATGATGACACAAGCTCGCTTGGAGACTGGACTCCGGATCCGAAGAAACTCCCGGGAGGACTAAAAAGGCTCTGTGACAGGATACGGGGAATGGGACTTGAATTCGGGATATGGGTTGAGCCTGAGATGGTAAACACTGACAGCGATCTGTACAGGCAGCATCCGGACTGGTGCCTTGCCATTCCCGACAAGCCGCATTCGGAGGGGCGCAATCAAAGAGTCCTTGATCTTTGCAGGACAGAGGTCCAGGATCATATCATCGAGGCTATGTCAGATGTATTTGGAAGCGCGGATATCTCCTATGTCAAGTGGGACATGAACAGGATAATAAGCGATTATTATTCCGCGTCCCTTCCGGCTGAGAGGCAGGGAGAGGTGGCTCACAGATATGTTCTCGGATTATACAGGATACTGGATGAGCTTGTGAGACGATTCCCGAAGATACTGTTTGAGGGCTGCTCTTCAGGAGGCAACAGATTTGATCTTGGGATGCTGTGCTATTTTCCCCAGATCTGGGGAAGCGACAATACCGATGCCATCTGCAGGGTACAGATCCAGAACGGGTATTCCTACGGCTATCCTTTGGAGACCGTCGGAGCTCATGTCAGCGCGTGCCCTAATCATCAGACTCTCAGGAATACGCCGTTGGAGACCAGGTTTGCAGTTGCAGCTTTCGGGTCCTTCGGATATGAATGCAATCTCTGCGATATGAAAAAAGAGGAGATTGATGAGATCAGGTCGCAGATACAGCTGTACAAGTCTTTAAGGCAGTTCATGCAGTCCGGAAGCTTTTACCGCGGCCGCAGCTTTGACGACGGTGATATCTGTGAATGGACTGTTGTTTCAAAGGATAAGTCGGAAGCCGTGGGAATGGTGGTACAGAAGCTCTTCACACCGAATCAGCCATACGGATATTACAGGGCCGACGGCCTGGATCCCAAAGCCTGTTATCATTTCTGCGGCAGATACCTGCAGCATGATATCAGGGATTTTGGCGACCTGGTAAACACTGTTTCCCCCATTCATATCAGACAGGGTTCCCTGCTTCATAATCTGATAGCAAAGGTTTACAAAATGAACGGAGAAAGGGAAGACATCACAGCCTTCGGAGATGTGCTGATGGAGGCAGGAGTCAGGCTCAAGCCAGCATTTGCAGGTACCGGGTATGATGAAAGAGTCAGGCTGTTTCCGGATTTTGCCTCAAGAATGTATTTCATGCATCTTGAACCTTAAGCAGGCCTGAGATATGTCTCCCTGCCTTAGTCTGTTTTTACAGGCACAATGAATTTAGAACAGGAGAAAAGGATGAAAAAACGGGTATCATACAAAAAGATCGTGGCTGTGTTGATCGCGGCTGTTTGGCTGCTTACCGGATGTACCGAGGCAGTTGAAACGATCTACGCCACGGGTACAGATAAAGAAGATAAAGAGGAGGATAGGTCCGGACAGGATGTGGACAAAGAAGAATCCGGACAGAAAAAGGAAATGCTTTCCCTTGAAAGTGTGGAAGCCGTCCCCGAAGGAGAATGGCAGACGGAGGCTGTATTTCCCGACCGGCGCGGGAAGGTCGATGATACCCTTGCCCTGAACAGTATCGCGGGCTTTGACGGATACAGCGGCCAGGGAAAGATGTATATATCCGTTTCGGACAATGTGGAATCCTTTGATCTGTTTATAAACGACAGGAAAGCCGACACCTCAGGGATCAATCCGGGAGGGGTATATGAACTGGATTTTTCCGATGCTGCAAAGAACGGGAGAAATACAGTCATGGTCTCATCAATAGAGCCCCTGGATATGACGGAAGCGGTAAAGATAAATATCCCTTATCCTGAAGTCAGGGAGGGAACGCCGGAGGAGGCAGGCATCAGGCAGGAAGCACTGGATGCCGTATCGGATATTATCTCGTCTGATATAGAGCATGGGTTTACAAGCGCCCAGCTTGCGGTCATCCGAAACGGGATCCTTGTATATGAGAATTCCTGGGGAAAGGTAAATTCATATTCTCCCGAAGGGGAAAGGATCACGGACAGCAAAGACGTGACAAACGACACGCTTTATGACCTTGCTTCGGTAACAAAGATGTTTTCGGTAAATTACAGCCTGCAGAAGCTTGTCACGGACGGAAAGATAGATCTTGATTCAAAGGTCATTATATTTTTAGTAAATGAGAGGGACAGGGAGTTTTAAAGTGTCCCACTCAGAAATCCATAATAGATCAGGAGATCACAAAATAAAGGGGGTTACAAAAAATGGCTGAGGAAAATAAAAGGAATCTGACAGATGCGGATCTGGACAAGGTCAGTGGCGGCAATGGAGGAGACGGCGAATATCAGGTGATGCAGACAATGATCTGTGAATTTGGTCATGAGTGGGACATCAATTTATCCGCTCTTGAAGAGTGTCCGGAAAATGCCTTTGTATGTCCGGATTGCGGAACAACAAATGTCAGAAGAAAAAACTGAATCGTCAATGCTGCGTATTAAAGCATCTGTTTAACAGCAGGTGCTTTTATTTGTCTTTAATTTGCCCCTGAAACCACTTAGACCTTTTTTCAGTTTTGTCGTATAATACTGCAGAAGGCTGTTTATAAACTAAAGACAATTTATAAGGAGGAATATGATGATATCATCAGACAGGTTTAAGGATAAGGCCGAAAAGACCGAAACAAAGGAAGTTATCAAAGAGACGACAGAGGATGACGAAATGTCCTTAAGTGAAGATGAACTGGAGCATGTCTCCGGCGGCGGAGATTATGGCACTTGTTTTGAACCTAGGAGATGAATTATGTGATGCACGCAACAGAGAAGGCTTTGTTTTTTTGGTATATGAAGGAGCAACCGGATAGGTTGTTCCTTTTATTGACTGTTTGTGAGTGCTGCCATTGATGTGAATCGCTGCAGAGCAAAGGATAAGGGTTTGAAAAAAATGTCGTTTGTTCCCGGAAAAAAGAGAATCTGAGCGAGAAGGAGAAATCATGAAGAGAGAGAAAAAAGTGCCTTTGACTAAACAGGTTGCGGTAAGCGGTGTGATGCTTGCTATATGTATTGCAAGCCAGTTTCTGAAGAGCCTGAGCGTCTATATAACCGGGCCTGTCGTCAATCTGTGTCTGATACTTACCGTTATGATGGCCGGGCTTAGGTGGGGAGTAATCCTCGCTGTTATTACACCGGTTACCGCATTTATCATAGCGGCATCGCCGGTCATGAACGCAGTACCCGGAATCATACCCTTTATTATGCTGGGAAATGTTGTCATAGTTGTTATGACTGATCTTTTTGTAAAGCCCTGGGTGACAAGCGGAAGACCGCTTATAAATGTCCGCTCAGTTACAGGGGCAATAGGGTCGGCGGCAGCGAAAGGCATTATCATGGGACTTACAATTGCACTCTGGCTGCTTCCGACATTTATTCCGGAGGCGGGGCCGCTGAGGGATAAATTGCCCATACTTCAAATGACTTTTTCGATAACCCAGTTTGTAACCGCCCTTATCGGATTTGTATATTTCTTTATTGTATGGCTCCCGTTACGAAAAATAGATTGAACGAAATAAAAAAACCTCTATCCCTGATTTATCGCTTCTTCAGCCATACGGTAAATACTGCAATGAATGATATAAGCTGTGCTATGGTCACACGGATGATCATCATTTCATCAGTGCCTGTTTCCGTTATCACATGAAGAAGGTTCGTTGCTATACAATTATTGAAGAAATGATCCGCCATCCCTGTATAGAGGTTTCCGGTCATACGGTATAGCAATCCCCACTTAATACCCATCATTCCGGCAAGAATAACATAACCAATGCTGAGAAGAGCAAATGACGCTACATTGATATCTCCATCAATAAGATTATGAAGCGGTGTCACGATATGCCACACTCCAAACAGGAATGCCTGAAAAATAAGCGCCATTCTGGCAGAATGATCAACGCTGATAATACCGTATATGAGTCCTCGAAAAGTGCCTTCTTCCATGATCACATTGATGATATTAAAGAGGATACACATCAGTATAAAACCTATCCCACGATGAATCTCGGCTTCTCCTGTGAGCGAAAAACCGGTCGTGAATATCCCGAATTCTATTTCATGCCCCTGGTTTTTCAGAATTATTATCTCTGCGCAATATGATATGATGAACGATGCTGTTCCCAACAACAAACCGCGGGCAATACTCTTTACCACACCAGAACCCGCGAAACCGATATCTGACCATTTCCAGCCGAGCATTTTCAAAACGCAGAACACGACAAGGATACCAAACAGTTTGTTTATGCAATTCTCCCCAAGCACGGTTTCATCCATGCGAAGAATGATTGCTTCAAATCCATGGACAAAAATCAGTATTGCAAATATGATCCAGCAGGATAACACCGTATTTCTTTTGATTCTTTCGCTCAACTTACAAAGACCTCTCCTTCATATTTATGATTATTCTATCATATCGGTTCGAAAGCTGCACAAAATGGTTGGCAATGCAAAGGTATAAATTCGCAAAATAAAGTGTTATCATAGGAGATAGTTTGCAGGATATCGATTACGATATTCTTGAGTGAAGCATGGATGTTTTTTCTGGAAAATGATGAAAGATATGCACGGCGAAGACAGCCGGGTTTATCGGATTGATGTTGAAGGGATTGATATATGATGAAACTGAAAGATTTCAAAAAGGAAGATGCTCCGATCATAGCATCATGGATTCAGTCGGAGGAAGAACTATACAAATGGTCGGCTGACAGGTTTAACAAATATCCCCTTTCGGGAGATGACATCAGTGAGAACTATACCCCACAGCTTGCAACAGGGCGGTTCTTTCCGCTTGCAGCCGTGGATGATAACGATGAAGTTGTCGGGCATTTCATCATCAGATATCCGCGAGAAAATGATGACAGCTCTGTTCGCTTTGGTTTCGTTATCCTGAACCCTGACCTGAGGGGCAAAGGACTCGGAAAAGAAATGCTCCGGCTTGGCATTCAATATGTAAAGGAGCATCTTTCTGCTTCAAAGATTGATCTGGGCGTGTTTGAGAATAATGAGAACGCAAGACATTGTTACGAAGCCGTGGGATTTAAGGAGTATGGCAGAAGAAAATGTGCGATGCCCATTGGCACTTGGAATTGCATCGATCTTGAACTGTTTATAAAGAGAAGTCTGGAAACGGAAAGACTGATCCTGCGCCGCTGGGAGGATAGCGATGCGGAGGATTTATACAGATATGCCAGTGATCCGGATGTAGGTCCGATTGCAGGATGGCCAGTGCATCAGAGTATTGATGAGAGCCGTGATGTAATCAGGAATGTCTTGAACGGCAAAGAGGCTTATGCCATTTGCCTGAAAGAAGATGGCAAGGCGATTGGCGCAATCGAACTAAAGCTGAACGGGCATACCGATATGACTGACCGGGATGATGAGTGCGAGATGGGTTACTGGATTGGAAAGCCTTTCTGGGGACAGGGTATCATGCCAGAGGCTGTCAGAGAAATGCTCCGCCATGCTTTTGAGGACTGTGGAATGCAGAAGGTCTGGATTGGGTATTATGAGGGCAATACGAAGTCTAAGCGTGTTCAGGAAAAATGCGGCTTCAGATATCAGTGGAAATCAGAGAATGTGGATGTGCCGCTGATGCATGAGAAACGGACGGGACATGTGAGTCTGATGACGAAGGAAGACTGGGAGGAAAAGAGAGAGAGTATCTGTCCGGGAATACATTCAACCTGCAACATCAGGAGTTCGTACAAAAGATCATAGATTTTCTGCATAGCAGTGTTGCTGTTGCATAGTAAAACAGTAAAAGGAGTGGTCATGATCCAGGCAATAAAAGGTGACATCATGCTATTATAATTCCCTCAAGCTTGCTATGGAGAACGACATCCGCAGGATTGCATTCCCGTCAATTTCCACAGGGGTATATGGTTATCCGGTAGAGAAGGCTGCAGAGGCAGCAATCAAAGCTATGCTGGACTTTCTGCATGATAATCCGTGCTCTATGGATGAGATTTACATGGTCTGTTTTGATGACCGGACGCTCGAGGCCTATAAGAAGGCGATAAACGAGAAGATGCTTGACATTGACGACTGCTTTGCCTATAAACCTGAGTAAAGCAGAAAAATGATGTTTATGTGTAGAAAATCGCATAAACACATGCTTTAGAGCATAACAAAAGGGAACGGAAATCCGGTCCCTTTTCGCAGGGCTACAAGGGTGCTAAATGTCCAGTAGAGGACGGACAAACTTTATGAGACATTAGGGTTAGTTGTTGAAACTCAGTAAATCAGGGCATTCCGCTATTCACCAAATAATCATAACAGAATTTTTAGAAGACCACTTCATTGATAGTATGAGGTGGTCTTTTATACTTGGTATAGCCGAAGAATGCAGTTGATTTCAGATGTTTTCAAGAAATCACCATTGATATTATTCCTGTAAAGGCATATAATATATACGGTTATCAATTATGAAAGGAACAGCTTTATGG
>JAGACK010000004.1 GCA_017614155.1 Lachnospiraceae bacterium | reverse complement strand
GGTCAAATTGGGAACGGAGCCACCACAGATTGTCTTACTCCATATAGGGTTTTGGAAAATGTTAAAGAATTTAAGATGGAAACTACTTACAGCGGAGCAATAGATAAAGACGGAAATCTGTGGATGTGGGGATACAACGGATATGGTCAAATTGGGAACGGAACCACCACAGACTGTCTTACTCCATATAGGGTTTTGGAAAATGTTAAAGAATATAAACTGGAATATACTTACAGTGGAGCAATAGATAAAGACGGAAATCTATGGATGTGGGGGAATAACCTAAGCGGTCAGCTAGGCATTGGTGCAGGAATAAATAGTCATGTCCCAGTTCAGGTGTTACCAAGCGTAGATAAATTTGATTTGTCTGGGTATTCAACTGTGGTAGCGTTAGATAAAGATGGAAATCTATGGATGTGGGGGGACAACAGCCATGGTCAAATAGGAGACAAAAGCACAACAAGTCGACTTACTCCATTCAAGGCATCATTGAAGAATGTTACAGATTTTTGTATATATAAGCTTCACTATGGACGTGTAGGAGCAATAGATAAAGACGGAAATCTGTGGATGTGGGGGTACAACGGATTTGGTCATATTGGGGACGGAAGCACCACTGACCGTCTTACTCCATATAGGGTTTTGGAAAATGTTAAAGAATATAAACTGGAATATTCTTACAGTGGAGCAATAGATAAAGACGGGGATCTTTGGATGTGGGGATACAACGGAGATGGTCAAATTGGGAACGGAACCACTACAACCTGTCTTTCTCCGGTCAAAATCACCCTCGGCGACGAACCGGAGCCTGTCAATACTGAAACAGTAAAAGCGACAATAAATGGTAAAGGCTATGCATCATACAGCTTCTTCCTTAACAACGGGGATGATCTGTTAAAAAATACCACTGTAAAATACTACTTTGTTAGTAAAAACGGCACGACCAGTACCGTGTCTTCGGCAAGCAGCAATGAAAACGGTTTAATTACCATCAGTACAAATATGTATGATAATACCGCGAGTATGACGGCTCAACCTATCACTGATGAACTGCATGCCAAATTTATCTATAAGCCTGATGGGATAACCAATGTGCTGGATGACCTTGATATTCCGTTTGATATTACGGTAGAACCGCTTTCATTCAAACAGGAATGGAGTCTAGGCACAAAAGAATCAGTTGCTGTCGGAATCGGAGAAGGAGCAGGTGTTACAATAGGTCCGCTTGAAGCGGAAGCTACAGTTGCCGAGGCGGAAGTATCTAAAGAAGTTGGAACAACATTAAGTGTTATGCATGAATACGATTCAGGAAAAAGAAACCTGGAATTAAGTCAGGCATTTGATCAAAATATAGGGATAAACGGGTCTATTGGTCCTAAAGCAGATGTGGAAGCTGGAGTGGATATAGAAGGTACTTTGGCATCGGCTGAAGCCGGGGTCAAACTTGGGAGCAAAGTCAGATATGCAAAAAAAATAAAAAACTATCAGGCATCACCGGCAAATTTAAAAGAAGTTGGCAGGTTCTTGATGGAAACGGAAGCGGTAGGACGTGGAAATGCCTTTCTGGTTTCACTTGTAAATATGATTGATCCCAAAGCCTATAATAATGTTGCAGGAGGTGCAAGTGTTGTAGTTAACGCCGGTGCAAAAGCCGGATCGTTAGAGGTGTATAACGGTAAAGGAAAAGACAATAAAGAAATAGAAAAGAAAACTTATGCAGAGGGAACGCTTGCTTCAGCTGAATATAACAGTGTTTACTCATATGAGAATGCTAAAGATACAACAGCAGATACTCCTGAGATCAGTAAGACTATGAAAAAAGAATCCGGTATAGATGTTAAGGCTTTGTCAGTTGAAGCAAAGATGCCTGTATTGGGAAAATGTGAGGCGGGCATATATAAAAATACTTTTATTCCTAAGAATTACTCGTTGAGTTACTCTACTGGAGAAGAAGGGGATAAGCTGACAATCAGTGAGCTGTCAGGATTGGGAATAACACAAAAAACTTCAACTGAAGATAACTGGTTTTATGCAAGCGCCCAAAATGTGGAAACTGATCAAGAAGCTTATGACATACTTGTATACCAGGGAGAAGACCTTGAACGATTACGTAATAATATGTCTCCGATTGACAGGTTTGTCCAGGGTAAAAGCTGGTTTATCCTGGACTCGGTTTTCTCTGACATAAACGAATTTGTACAAAAATCCGGAGTTGATGCTGATTACAAAAAAGATATTTCGGAATCGGTTATGTTTGGATATGAGTTTCCGCTGGCAGCAAAGCTTGAACTGGAAGGCAACCTAAATGTTGGGTTTAAAGGTACGGAAAAAATAACATATACCGGCGAAAGCGGAATATATAGATCATATAAGACTAATGAAGATGATGATTACAGCGGATTAGCAATCCCGACAGCTGTAAATGAGTTTGATATTTCACAAAACAGAGTGTCCCTCACATCTTTGGTGGGAGAGGCATTTAATTCCGTGGTTGAAGAAGCAAAGCAATTTATTGTGAAAAAGGTAGTTCCCATTATAGAAAAATCAAAAGAAGCATTTTGTACTGTAAAAGCGGACATAAAAGATGGTTTTGAAAAGAACTGGAAAATAGTTATAGAGACGGTCAAGGATGGCAATTATATAGCATCGCAGGAGAATCTGAAACATATAGGCTCCGATGTGCTTGAAAGTGAATTGATATCGTATAGTGTTTTAACTCACGACCTTTCCGTTCATTCTGATGATGAGAACATGATTGCTGCCGCAGGTGATCCGCTGGGTGAGTCTGCAGTAACATTAGGCTGTCCATATGATGTTTTTGTAACAGAAGAGGATGGGACGACAGAAGTTGAGGATTTTTCTGAAGCGCCGTTGGGTATTACTCTGGAATATTCAGATGCAATGCTTGAAACCGCCGGTGTTACATCTGAAAATGAAGACAAGATTGAGATCTTCAAATATGATGAGAATAACTACGAGTATATCAGTGTGGGAGGAAAGGTTGATGCTGCCGCAAATTCAGTTACTGTAGACGGAATATCGACACGTGGTCAGTTTATTCTGGCTGTGCAGGGGAAATATCTCAAAAAAGATGAATCATCTGATGATCCGGAAAATCCTGTCGATCCTTCCAACCCCGGAAATGACGGCGTTGAGCCCGGTGATCTTCCGTCCGGAAAGGAAGTTCCGAATGGTATCTGGATTGGTGGATTAAAGAAGACCTACCCTTATACCGGAAATGCCATCAAGCCCGCTTTTCGTGTTTATTATGGGAAAAAGCGTCTTACTGCGGGAGTGGATTATACCGTTAAGTACAAGAATAATAAGAAAGTCGGCACAAATGCAAAGGCGACGATAGAACTGAAGGGGAATTTCTCCGGAAGTAGGGATGCAGGATTTGAGATCGTAAAGAATGATCTGTCAGCAGGTATAATCAGTGCAGAACCTTTGGCTGTAGCATACAGGAAGGGAAAGAAGAACAATAACCTGAAGCCTGTGCTGACGATGAACGGGGCGAAGCTGAAGTTTGGCAAAAATGACCTCGAATACAAGTATTTGAAGGTATCATCAAACGAACCCGGCAGCTGCAGCGAGGTCGGAGATTATATCGTCCGTGTTACGGCTAAGAGTACAAGCACAGGATATACCGGTACGATCGATGTACCATTGACCGTGACTGACAAACCGGTGATGAGTGCGGTAAAGATCACGCCCGATAAAAAGAGCATGGCTTATACCGGAGAAAAACAGATGCCGTCATTTACATTGCGGTATAACGGACAGGCGCTTGCAGCGGGTACTTATTCCATGACAACGGTTTCCGGAGATGATTATATTGAACCGGGAAATCATACGGTAGTGTTTGAAGGAAACGGAAGGGATGTTTTCGGTAGAAAGGCTGTGACCTACAAGATCACTGGAAAGAGGAAGATAGGAGACAGCTATACGGCTGTTGAGATCGCTTCTTCCGATCTTGTAAACGGAAAGGTCCCGTATGCAACAGGAGGAGCAAAGCCGGCTTTCAAGGTGACCTACAAGGGTACGGTATTGAAGTCCGGGCGGGATTATACGGTATCCTTCAAAGGCAACAGCAAGGCGGGAAAAACCGCAACTGCGACCATAAAGGGTAAGGGAAGCTATACCGGATCAAAGCCGGTGTCCTTTACCGTAGGTGAATGTGACCTGAAATCCATGCTTCTTGTGATAAGTGACAGAGCTGCTTCAACAAAGAAGGATGATTTTAAGAAAACAAAGATCCTCTTTACAGATAAGGATTTCAAGGATCAGAAGCTGAAAAACGGCAGGGACTATACCGCGGAATTTACAGTTTCATCCGGATCTGCAACACCGTCTGCAGGAGAGAAGGTGACGGTGAAGATCACGGCTAAGTCCGGCGGAAACTATACCGGACAGACGCAGACAGATTTCATGATCATTGAAAAGGAAAAGGATCTGTCAAAGGCAAAGGTTGTTGTAAACGGTAATAAGCCCTATGCTTACACGGGAAGAGCCGTTACACCTTCCGGAAACGAGGTTGTGGTAACGCTTGGCGGTAAGCCTGTCGGCAGCGAAAACTACGATATCAGCTGCTACAACAATGTATCGAAAGGAAACAATGCGGTGCTGTTCGTTACCGGTAAAGGAGACATGAAGGGATATAAGGCGGTAAAGTTCAAGATAAGGGCCGCTGATGCACAAAAAGATACCGGCCTGTGGGATGGCGTTATCAACAGCTTTAGGCTCAGATTTGCGTATTGAGTATGGCTTAAATTGCAAAAAGGCAGTGAATCCAAAGGATTTGCTGCCTTTTTATAGTTTTATAACGGATTTCTGTTGAACGGAACAAGGCATCCCGTTATAATACTTTTCGGGCGGACAGCGGATGTATGCTAAAGGAGTTTTAAAAATGAGAGAAACGATAAAGAACTGTAAGAAGATAGTCGTGAAGATAGGATCATCCTCGATCACGCACAAGGAGACCGGCGGAGCGGATCTTATCAGGCTCGAGAAGCTGGTGAGAGAACTGACGGATCTTCACAGCGCAGGACATGACGTGATACTGGTGTCCTCAGGCGCGATATCGGTGGGCGTGAAGGCCGCAAACATCAAGGACATCTACTATGACGGAAAAGGGAAGAGCGAAAACGACGGTCCGGATGAGAAACTGAAGATCAAGCAGGCCTGCGCGGCGATCGGACAGGCAAGGCTGATGATGATATACCAGAAGCTGTTCGGGGAATACAACCAGCTGACAGCACAGGTGCTCATGACAAAAAACACGGTCATAGAGGATCTGAACAGGTTCAACGCCAGAAACACATTTGACGAACTGATGAAGCTTGGCGTGATACCGGTGGTAAACGAAAACGACACCCTTTCCACCTTTGAGATCGAATTCGGTGACAACGATACGCTTTCGGCGATAGTCGCAGCCATAACCGAAGCAGACCTTCTGATCCTCCTTTCGGATATCGACGGTCTTTACACCGATGATCCCAACAAAAACAGTGAGGCAAAGTTCATCCCGGAGATAGAGCAGCTTGATGCGGCAATAGAAGATTATGCAAAGGGCTCCACGGGAAGTTCTGTCGGAACAGGAGGCATGAGCACAAAGATCGCAGCTGCAAAGATAGCCTCCGCCGCGGGAACGCAGATGGTTATCGCAAATGCAAACGACCTTGGGAATATCCACAGGATAGCGGCCGGAGAGAAAGTGGGAACCTGGATCCATGCCTGCAGGAACAAGGATTTCTTTATAGGAGATTATCTTAAAGGATGACAAAAAACGCGGTACGTTTTGAAATGATACAGAAAAGAGATGCCATCGAGCCTGACGCAGCGAGAGCTGATTCTGCTGCCATTGTAAAAAGGATCGAGGGGATGTGCGAGTATCAGGAAGCTGCGGATGTTTTTCTGTACAGCAGCTTCAGGAGCGAGGTGTTTACAAGGGATCTCATCGCGGACACTATCGAAAGGAAGGGGCATGTGTATCTTCCAAAGGTCGTAAGCCGCACAAAGATGATCTTTGTAAAGATCACATCCCTTGATGAGATCAAAAAGGGCTTCAGAGGCATATTTGAACCTGTAGGCAGCGAAGCGGCGGATGTCATCCCGTCACTTATCATCGTGCCTTTGGTTGCGTTTGACTTAAGAGGTGTCAGGCTTGGCTACGGCGGCGGTTATTATGACAGGACGCTGCCTGCCTATAAAGGAAAGAGCCTTCTTGTCGGCGCCGCTTTTTCAGGGCAGTATCATGATGATATCCCTTACGGCGAAAATGATGTAAGGATGGATGTCATCGTAACAGAGAAAGAAACGATAAGGATATCATGAGCGTGAACAGCGAAAGCAGCAGACAGCTTGAATTTATGGAAAAGGTGAGGGAGCATAATAAAGGCAGGGCGCTTAAGTATTGCTCCGTGGTCTTCGGCTGCCAGATGAACGAAAAGGATTCGGAGAAACTTTCAGGGATGCTTGAAAAAATGGGCTATGAAAGAACCGAAAGCGAGGCTGAGGCTGATCTTATTATCTATAATACCTGCACCGTCAGGGAAAATGCCGACAAGAGACTGTACGGAAGACTGGGGGTCGCAAAGCAGTACAAAAAGGACAGACCCGGCCTTATTATATGTCTGTGCGGCTGCATGATGCAGGAAGAGCATGTGGTCGAAAAGATAAACACCTCATATCCGTATGTGGATCTGATCTTCGGGACCCACAATATCTTTAAGTTTTCCGAGCTTCTTTTCACGGTTCTTGAAACAGGCGACAGGGTCATCGATATCTGGGAAAAGACAGATGAGATTGTCGAAGATCTCCCGTCCAGGAGAAAATACCCCTTCAAAAGCGGCGTGAACATCATGTTCGGCTGCGATAATTTCTGTTCGTACTGTATTGTTCCCTATGTGAGGGGAAGAGAAAGGAGCAGAAAAAGGGAGGATATAATAAACGAGATAAAAAGCCTTGCATCCGACGGTGTCGTGGAAGTCATGCTTTTGGGTCAGAATGTCAATTCCTACGGCAAAGGGCTTGATGAGGAGATCTCCTTTGCAAGGCTTCTTGATGAGGCCGCAAATATTGACGGCATAGGACGGGTGAGGTTCATGACCTCGCACCCCAAGGATCTGTCGGAGGAACTTATAGATACGATAAGGGATAATCCTGTCATTGCAAGGCATATACACCTGCCGCTGCAGAGCGGGTCCGACAGGCTGCTGTCCCTCATGAACAGGCACTATACGAAGGATGATTATCTAAGGCTGGCAGATGCCCTGAGGACAAAGATACCCGATATTTCCATAACGACCGACATCATAACCGGTTTTCCGACGGAAGAGGAAAGGGATGTGGAGGATACGATCGATGTGATCAAAAAAGTCAGGTTTGACGGAGCCTTTACCTTTGAGTATTCAAAAAGGACCGGCACAAAGGCGGCATCCATGGAGGGTCAGCTTCCAAAAGAAACAGTCCAGAGATACTTTGACGAAGTGTTAAAAAAGGTCCAAGACATATCAAAGGAACAGGCAAAAAGATTTGAGGGCCGGATCATGGAAGTTCTTGTCGAAGGGATCAACGAAAAAGACCCGTCGATGCTTACGGGAAGGATATCCCAGAATAATGTCGTACACTTCAAAAACTGCGGTATTCCGGTGGGTTCGTTTGCCAAAATCATGCTTGATGAAACTATGGGATTCTATTATAATGGAACGGTATGGGGGCACTGATTGCCAATAAAATATTCAAGGAGGTCTTCTCTTAAGATGGCGAAGAAAGATACAAAGAACGGAACCAAATTAAAGGGCTTCAAATCCATGGGAACACTCATAGTTCTAGGCGTGTTCCTGAGCATGTTGCTGTCTGCTTTTGCGGCGGATATGGTCTTTGTGACCGGTTTCAAGACAAACTACAAGGAGACTGTCCAAAGCGACCTGCTGAGCATGATAAAGATCACCGGCAAGCAGATGGACGGCAGGGTCATCCAGGCTATAGCAAATCCTTCGATCGTCAAAAGCGAGCTTGAGGAAGTCAAGATAATGGCGTTCCCTTCCAGTTATGCATATCTGGTCGACAGGAACGGGATCATGCGTTATCATCCCACGGAGGAAAAGATCAACAAGCCTGTTGAAAATGCCGCGGTCAAGCAGCTTCTGGCTGAGATCGAAAAGGGCAACAGGCCCGAGCCGGGGATCATCGAATATGATTTCAAGGGCACGAAGAAATATGCGGCATATTATATCCAGCCCTATAATGACAATATCATCATCATAACCATGGATGAGTCTGAGATAGACGACCAGATAAACAAGGTTGCGCAGAAATCGACCATCATCCTTGTGATCATCATGCTTGTGCTTACTGTTTTGATGTTTGTGGTAACGAGGGTTCTTTTAAGGCCTGTAAAGGATATAGTGCAGCTTGTCGAGCAGACAGGAAGGCTTGATTTCTCACATAATAAAGAATCCGAGAAGCTGGTGGTCAGGGCTGACGAGATGGGACAGATCGCCCGTACCATCGGAGATATGAGAAAATCTCTTCGTGATACTGTCAAGCAGATCGATCATGTTGCGGACGAGCTTGATGCCAATGCGAGAAAGCTGAAGGATAATACCATAAAGCTCAATGACAATTCCTCCGACAACTCCGCCACATCCGAAGAACTTGCTGCCGGAATGCAGGAGACTTCGGCAACTACGGAGACGATCAACGGAAATGTCGAGACAATGGTAAACAATACCGAGCAGATAAACGATCTTTCAAACAAGGGCGAGCAGCTGGCTGCGGATGTAAAGAAGAAGGCTGCCGAGATCAAGGAACAGGTAAACGAGGCTTCGGCCCGTACGACACAGATCTTTGCGGATGTGAAGACACAGTCAGATGCAGCCATAGAGCAGAGCAAGGCCGTCGACAAGATAAACGAGCTGACGGAGACCATAAAGAGCATAGCAGGACAGACCAATCTCCTGGCACTCAATGCATCGATAGAGGCTGCCAGGGCAGGCGAGGCCGGAAGAGGATTTGCGGTTGTCGCCGAGGAGATCGGACATCTGGCAAACCAGTCTTCGGATACGGTCAGCGGCATCAACGAGATCGTGGAGGAGGTTCACAGATCCGTGGACAATATGTCAGGGTGTCTTGAGAGGGCCATTGCCTTTGTGGACAAGGATGTAACGGCGGATTATGCTTCCTTTGCTGACCTTGCGCAGCAGTATTCCGATGATGCCAGTTCCTTTGAGGAGAGCATGTCTTCGATCAACGAGGCCGTTCACAGCCTGTCAGGATCTATCGATGATGTTTCTACTTCGATCAACGGCATCAATACGACCATCGGAGAGTCTGCAAACGGCGTGACGGATATCGCCCAGAAGACCACGGACATAGTTGCCGTTACTTCGGAGACGGATACCATTGCGGATACAACGGTAGAGTTTGTGGCCGAGATGAAGGGTATAGTTTCAAGGTTTGTGCTTGAATGATCTGCGTATAATAAAAGCATTAAACGGTGGGGGGAGATGTGTCATAAACAGCACATCTCCTCCGTTAATGTTCAGGCTGAAACAGCCGGGACGGACACGGGGTTTCAGATGAGGAACCCTGTACCGGAGAGTATGATGGAAAAGCTTGCCGAATTCGACGAAGAAACAATAAAAAACGTATCCCCGATGATGCAGCATTACCTTCAGATGAAGAAGGAGTACCCTGACTGCATCCTTTTTTACAGGCTCGGGGATTTTTACGAGATGTTCTTTGAGGATGCCGTATTTGTATCAAAGACTCTGAAGCTGACCCTGACCGGAAAAAGCTGCGGGCTTCCCGAAAGGGCTCCGATGTGCGGGGTGCCTTTTCACGCAGCGGATACCTATATCGACAGGCTGGTTGCCGAAGGATGCAAGGTGGCCGTATGTGAGCAGCTCGAGGATCCGAAAGATGCAAAGGGCATCGTAAAAAGAGATGTCATCAGGGTGGTGACTCCGGGTACAAATACAAATATCTATGACATGGATTCGGGCTCGAACAGCTTCATTATGTGCATCGCCTATATCTGTGACAGCTTCGGGATAGCGACTGCGGATGTGACGACGGGCGACCTGCTTGTGACACAGCTGCGTCAGGGAGAATCCCTCTTTGATGAGATATCAAAATTTGCCCCGAAGGAGATCATCTGCAACCAGTCCTTTTTTATGAGCGGCGTCGATGTCAAAAGCATAAAGGAAAGATTTGATGTCCCCGTAAACTCCTTAAACGATCACAGCTTTGAAGAAAACAGCGCAAAAGAAAGGCTCATGAGACACTTCAAGGTCTCAAATATCGAAGGGCTCGGACTTGCCGATATCCCGTCGGCGCTGATAGCATCCGGCGCCCTCCTTTATTATCTGACCGATACCCAGAAGAGCGATCCGGAAAACATAACCGAGATTTCCGTTTATAACGGTGAAAGCTTCATGACGATCGATTCCTCGAGCAGAAGGAATCTCGAGCTTACCGAGACGATGAGGGAAAAGGAAAAGAGAGGCTCTCTTTTCTGGGTCATAGACAAGACAAAGACAGCAATGGGATCAAGGATGCTCAAAAGCTTTCTGGCGCAGCCGCTGATAGATGCCCGCGCCATCGAAGAAAGGCTTGATGCGGTCTCTGAGCTTTCCGAAAAACTCATGGACAGGGATGAGATCAGGGAATACCTGAACGCCATTTATGATATCGAAAGACTGATGTGCAGGGTCAGCTACGGCAATGCCAATCCGAGGGATATCATCGCTCTTAAAGGATCGCTTTCCATGCTCGGTCCTATCAAAAAGGTACTTTCAGGATTTGACAGTGCGCTGCTTAAAAGACTGAATGAAAGGATAGATGACTTCGAAGAACTTGTCGCCCTGATCGAGAGAGCCGTTGTTGATGAACCGCCCATGGCCGTGAAGGAAGGCGGGATAATAAAGCAGGGATACAGCAGCGAAGCGGATACTTTAAGATCCGCAAAGACGGAAGGGAAGGAATGGCTTTTAAATCTCGAAAATGAGCAGAGGGAAAGGACCGGCATAAAGAACCTTCGGATCAGGTTCAACAAGGTGTTCGGTTATTATTTTGAAGTCACGAATTCTTTTCTTGACCTTGTTCCCGAGGACTTTATCAGAAAACAGACCCTTACGAATGCGGAAAGATTTACAACGCAGGAACTGAAAAAGATAGAGGATATGATCCTCAATTCCGAGGAGAGACTGAACAGCCTGGAATATGAGCTGTTTGATGATGTGAGGAGGACAATTTCCGAAAATGTCTCAAAGATCAAGGAAAGCGCAAAGGCAGTATCCTATCTGGATGCCTTCTGTTCCCTGTCCTATGTCGCGGAGCATGAAGGATATGTCAGGCCCGCGATAAACACAAAGGGGATCATAAACATAAAAGACGGAAGACATCCGGTCGTGGAAAAGATGATACCTCCGGGATCATTTGTTTCAAATGATGTTTTTCTGGACAGCGAAAACAACAGGATACTCATCATCACCGGTCCGAACATGGCAGGAAAGTCCACCTACATGAGGTTTACGGCGCTGATCGTCCTGCTTGCATCCATAGGTTCATTTGTGCCCGCAAAAAGCGCGGATGTCTGCGTGACTGACAGGATATTTACCAGAGTAGGCGCCTCTGATGATCTGGCGTCGGGACAGTCGACATTCATGGTGGAGATGACAGAGGTGGCAAATATCCTCAGAAACGCTACCAAAAACAGCCTGCTTATTCTCGATGAGATCGGGCGCGGCACCTCCACCTATGACGGACTGGCGATAGCATGGGCCGTGGTTGAGCATATCAGCAATGTCAAACTGTGCGGCGGAAAGGCTCTGTTTGCGACACATTATCATGAACTGACTACGCTTGAGGGCAAGATACCCTGCGTGAACAATTACTGCTTTGCCGTAAAGGAAAGAGGAGATGAGGTTGTATTCCTTCGAAAGATCACAAAGGGCGGAGCGGACAGATCCTACGGTATCGAGGTGGCAAAGCTTGCCGGAGTGCCCTCGTCGGTGATAGAAAGAGCAAGAGTCATAGTTGATGAGCTTTCCGACAACGATATCACACAGAGGATCGAAAGAGTCGGAGCGCCGCCCATAAGGGAAGCCTCCGGAAAAAAGAAGAAGGACAATGGCCTTGAAAACCAGATGACCCTTTTTGATTTCATGGGTTATGATCTCGTGATAGATGAGATAAAAAAACTTGACCTGTCAAACATGACACCTATGGAAGCCATGAACACGCTGTACAAACTTCAGTCAGAGGTAAATGACAGAAATGAAAGAAAAGATTCACCTTCTTGATGAAAACACTATAAACAGGATCGCAGCCGGGGAAGTGATCGAAAGACCGCTTTCCATCGTAAAGGAACTGGTCGAGAATGCGATCGATGCGGGCTCCGATGCGATCACCATAGAGATAAAGGGCGGGGGATCCGACCTTGTCAGAGTGACGGATAACGGATCCGGTATCCCGCATGATGAAGTCAGAAAGGCTTTTCTGTCGCATGCAACCAGCAAGATAGAAAGAGCTGAGGACCTGTTTGCCATCAAGAGTCTCGGGTTCAGGGGGGAGGCGCTTTCTTCCATCGCGTCCGTGTGTCAGGTTGAGCTGATCACAAAGACAAAGGATGAGATGACTGCGATACGCTATCGTGTAGACGGCGGCGAAGAGGTGTCCTTTGAGGAGATCGGCGCGCCGGACGGAACAACCTTTGTGGCCAGGAATCTCTTTTTCCATACGCCTGCAAGGAGGAAGTTTTTGCGTACCGCCATAACGGAGGCGGGATATATCACCGAGTTTGCAGAGCACCTTGCCATCTGTTATCCGGAGATTTCGGTCAAATATGTAGTGAACGGCTCCAACAGGCTCGTCACTACGGGAAACGGTAACAGGATTGAAAATATCTACAAGGTATTCGGCAGGGAGACAGCGGAAAACATCCTGACCGTGAAGGCCGAAGGACCGCATATCAGGCTTTTGGGTTATGCGGCAAAGCCCATCGTGGTAAAAAACAACAGGGATCATGAGATCTTTTTCGTGAACGGACATGAGATCAATGACAGGATACTCGAAAGGGCCGTGGAAGAAGCATACAGGCCGTACCTTATGCAGCATAAGTTTCCTTTTGTGATCCTGATCCTCGATATGGATCCTTCGCTCCTTGATATCAATGTTCATCCCAGAAAAAGCGAAGTCAGGTTTGTTGAAAAGACTGTTCTTTTTGAGTTTATCAGAAAGGCTGTTTCGGAGGCGCTTTCGCAGACAGAGCTCATAAACAGAGCGGAAGAAGATGAAGGGAAGAAGGAAAAGTATGTAAGCCCCGCATCTGCGCCCGAACCTTTTGAGACAAAAAGACGGGATGCGATCGCCTATGAGGAAAGTGAGAGCATCTTTGAAACGGTAAAGGAAGAGGCGGAATACATACCTGTCCAGCAGTCTTTTGACATGAAGGTTATGAGGCCTGAGAACAGGCCGTATTTCAGGCTTGTCGGGCAGGTGTTTGATACCTACTGGATCATCGAGTACCGGGACAGGATGTATATAGTGGACCAGCATGCAGCCCATGAAAAGGTCATGTATGAAAGGTTCGTAAAAGAATTCAAAGACCGTCAGGTGGTATCTCAGTACCTGAACCCGGCTCTCATTGTTACGCTTGACGGAAGACAGGAAGTGACACTGAAAAAATACATGGAAGCCTTTAATTCCATGGGCTTTGAGATAGAGCATTTTGAAGGGGCTGAATATGCCCTGCGCGCGGTCCCGTCAGGATTCATGCAGCTGGAGAACAGGGAGATATTTGAGGGGCTCATCGATGAGCTGTCAGAGGAGACGGATACCACAGATGTAAGCGTCATACATGACAGGCTTGCAACAATGTCCTGCAAGGCAGCGGTGAAGGGAAATACCCGTCTGTCAACAGGAGAGGCCGATGAACTGCTGACCCAGCTTTTAAGCCTTGAAAATCCTTACAACTGCCCTCACGGCAGACCGACCATGATAGAGTATACCCAAAGGGATCTCGAAAAAAGGTTCAAGAGGATCGTATGAAGGAGATCGTCATCATATCGGGACCGACAGCTGCAGGAAAGAGCGACCTGGCGATATCCCTTTGCCGGATGAAAAACGGAGCTGTCATTTCCGCTGATTCCATGCAGGTTTACAGGGGGATGGACATCGGTACCGCAAAACTGAAAAAAGAAGAGATGCAGGGCATTAAGCATTATATGATAGATATCCTGGATCCAAAGGAAGAGTTCAATGTGGCTGTTTTCAGGGAGATGGCAGACAGGCATATCAGGAACCTTAAAGAAGCGTCGGTACTTCCGGTGATCGTCGGAGGGACCGGTTTTTATATCAAAGCTCTTCTTTACGGAGCATCTTTTGAAGAAGATGATGTGGATGAAGAAGTCAGGAGCAGATACGAGGAAGAAGGACGGCTGTACGGAACGGAATATCTTGCCGAAAAGCTTGCAAAGGCTGATCCGGTCAGCGCCGAAAAATACAAAGGAAACGCAAAAAGGATCATCAGGGCTTTAGAGTATCATGAGATTACGGGCAGGACTCTTTCTTTGAAGAATGAAGAGGAGAATAAAAGAAAGCCGGTTTATGATGCGGCTCATTTCTGCATCACAATGCCTCGGGACATCCTTTATGAAAGGATAAACAAAAGAGTGGATCTGATGTTTGAAAACGGCCTTTATGATGAGGCAAAAAGCCTTTTTGAAAGAGGAGATCTGAGCAGGACGGCAAGGAAAGCGATAGGCTACAGGCAGCTTTTTGATCACTTTGAGGGAAGGGCAACACTTGCGGAAGCAAAAGATAACATTAAAAAAGAAACCAGGCATTTTGCAAAAAGACAGCTGACCTGGTTTAAAAGCCAGAAAGATATCATCATGCTGGAAAGAAAAGGCGGAGAGGCGGACAGCAGACTGCTTGAAGAAATGTCCGCGATTATAGGATAAAGGCAGGGACTTAAAAACCATGTATGAAATGTATGAAAGTTTCGGGATCGAAAGGGATGTTTATGATTATGCAAAAACTATCCTTGACGGTCTGAAGGAAAGATTTGAAGCGGTAGATGCAAACGCGGAGTACAATCAGCTCAAAGTCCTCTGCGCCATGCAGAAGAACAGGGTCAGTGAAGCAGACCTGAAGGGAAGCACGGGTTACGGATACGATGATTTGGGAAGAGACAGGCTTGAAAGGATCTATGCGGATACCTTCGGCTGCGAGGATGCCTTGGTCAGACCGCAGATAGCCTGCGGGACCCAGGCCATTACCCTTGCTCTCTTTTCAAACCTGAGACCCGGCGACGAGCTTTTGTATATCTCGGGAAAGCCTTACGACACCTTAGAATCCGTGATAGGCATAAGGGACTGTTTGGGTTCGCTTGCCGAGTACGGCATAACCTATGCCCAGGCGGATCTGACTCCTGACGGGCATTTCGATGAAAAAAGCATCAGGGAAAAGATCTGCGACAGGACAAAGATCGTGGCGATCCAGCGCTCAAAAGGGTATGACACCAGAAGATCCATTTCGGTAAAAGAAACAGGGGATGTGACGAAGCTTGTAAAGAGCATCAAAAAGGATGTGCTGGTCTTTGTGGACAACTGTTACGGAGAATTTGTCGAAAGGACGGAGCCGACGGATGCAGGAGTTGACATGATGGCCGGTTCACTGATCAAGAATCCGGGAGGAGGACTGGCTGCTGTCGGAGGCTATATAGCAGGGACAAAGGAATGTGTTGAAAATGCCGCAGCAAGACTGACATCTCCGGGGATCGGCAGGGAAGTGGGCGCATCGCTCGGACTGCTGCCGTCATTTTATCAGGGCTTTTTCCTGTCCCCTGTCGTGACTGCGTCGGCATTAAAGGGAGCGATATTTGCTGCCGCGCTATACGAAAGGCTGGGCTTTGATGTATTTCCGTCAAGCGATGAAGAACGCACGGACATTATCCAGGCCGTTACTCTTCGTTCAAAGGAGGCTCTGCTTTCTTTCTGCAAAGGCATCCAGAGCGCATCGGCAGTGGACAGCTTCGTAAGCCCGGCTCCTTCGCCTATGCCCGGATATGACTGTGATGTCATAATGGCTGCGGGCGACTTTGTTTCGGGTTCATCGATCGAGCTTTCGGCGGATGCTCCGCTGAAAAGTCCGTACAATGTCTACTTTCAGGGGGGGCTTACCTCGTTTCATGCCGTTTCCGGCATAATAAAAACGCTTCAGTGTCTGATAAATGACAAAATCATTGACCGAAGTGCCCTGAAATGATAGGATAACTTTTGGGGATTTTTAAGCCAAACGGCAGAATGGTTGCTCTTTTTTTCGAAAGAAGAAAGGAGCAGATATGACATATAATTTGATAAGACAGACACCTGTTAATGAGAGGCCCTATGAGAAGTGCGAAAGATCAGGTCCGGAATACCTGACTGACAGCGAGCTTCTATCGGTGCTCCTCCGTACCGGAACAAAGGACAGGGGAGTGTCAGAGCTTTCGGCCGATGTTTTAAAGCTTTGTCCTGACGGAAATATCGGACATCTGATGAAACTTTCGGCAAAGGAACTGATGAGCATCAGGGGCATAGGCAGGGTCAAGGCCACAGAGCTCTTATGCGTGTGCGAATTGTCAAAGAGGATATGGAGACAGTCGCATTTTCGCTCAAGGACAAAGATAAGAACTTCTTCACAGGCGGCAGGATATTACATGGAGGAACTCCGGTATCTTGCGACAGAAAGAGTGTGTATCATGCTTTTGGATGCCGCCCAGTATCTGATCAGCGATATCAAAATGACAGAAGGCACTGTTGATATGTCGCTTGTCTCGGTCCGTGAGATCGTCAGAAAGGCTCTCGCCATGGATGCGTCAAAGCTCATTCTCGTTCACAATCACCCGAGCGGTGATCCGGCCGTGAGCGAAAAGGACATGGAGGTTTCAGGGTGTCTCAAAAGGGCATGCGCCCTCATGGGCATAGTCATGCTTGATTCGATCATCATCGGTGATGGTGAGTACCTTAGTTTTACTGAAAAGGGGATCCTGTAATTGAACAACTTCAGCTTCGGTATCGATCTGGGTACCGGAAATATAAAAATATATAATAATATCGATGATACGATACTGAGCGAAAAGAACATGGTCGCGGTCATGAAAAGATCGAACATCATCGCTTACGGTGATGCGGCTTTTGAGATGTTCGAAAAGTCACCCGCGAATATCAGGGTCTCACATCCGCTGAACAACGGAGTCATTGCCGATATCAACAATATGCAGTCGGTGCTGAAGAATTTTATCACGGAGATCACCGGGCCAAGGTACGGCGGCGCCGATTTCTATGTGGCTGTTCCCACGGATATCACAGAGGTTGAAAAGAGAGCATTCTTTGATCTGATCAAGGATGCAAATGTAAAAGCAAAAAAGATTCTCATAGTTGAGAAATCCATCGCGGATGGCCTTGGTCTTGATATAGATGTCAAGAATTCCCAGGGCATACTGATCGTGGATGTGGGATATGAGACTACAGAGATCTCCGTGCTTTCTCTCGGAGGCATAGTGCTCTCAAAGCTTTTAAAGACCGGAGGCAGGAAGTTTGACGAGACCATCAGGACAGTCATCAGGAGGGAATTCGGTCTTCTGATCGGCGAAAAAACTGCGGAGATGGTAAAGGTTTCTCTTACCGAGCTGGAAGAAGACGAGGAGGATTCCATCGTCTACGGGAGAGATATAGTCACGGGACTTCCCGTTGAGAGAGCTATCCCCACCGATCTCATCGATGTGGCGCTCCGTGAGGCATCCACGACGATAGTGGACAATATAAAGGTCATACTTGAAAGGACTCCGCCCGAGCTTGGCGCGGACATTTACAGGCACGGCATATATCTGACGGGCGGCTCAGCCCAGCTTGCGCATCTTGACGAGCATATTGTCAAGGGAACAAATCTGAAGGTGAACAAGGCTCTCGATTCGCAGGATTCGGTAGCCCTGGGACTTGCAAGGATCATCACTGACAGTAATTACAGATCTGTGGCATATTCACTTGGTGACGAAGAGAAATAATTATGGCACGTGTACAGCTGAAGCGAAAAAGGTATGTAATGCCGGAAAAATATGTTCTGGCGATCCTGACGGTTCTCTGTGTCGGGTTCATGATACTTACCTATATGACGGATATCGTTAGCAGTCTTTTGTCAGGCATAGCCGGATATACCATCATACCGTTCCAAAACGGGCTGACCGAGATAGGAACCAAGGTGACGGGCAGGATGGAGGACCTGAAGGAAGTCCGTATGGTCCTTTCCGAAAACGAGGCCCTCAGGGAAAAGGTTGCGGAACTTGAACAGAAGAACAACGAGCTGACAGCGGACAGATATGAGCTGACAAACTTAAGGGAACTCTTTCAGCTGAACATGGAATATGCTGACTATGAAAAGATCGGAGCACGTGTTACCGGAAAGGATCCGGGAAACTGGTACTCCGTTTTTGTGATAGACAAAGGCACTGCAGACGGAGTCGGAGTGGACATGAATGTTATCTCGGGATCCGGGCTTGTAGGCATCGTTACCAAGGTTGGGCCGAACTGGGCTCAGGTAAGGTCGATAATAGATGATAACAGCAATGTCAGCGGCATGGTCCTGTCGACTGCGGATAACCTGATCGTTAAGGGCAATCTTCAGAGCATGCAGAAGGGTGACATTGATTTTTCACAGCTCAGTGACGGGGAAGGAAAGGTCGCCGTAGGTGACAAAGTGGTAACCTCCGATATCTCCGACCGGTATCTGCCGGGTATATCCATCGGATATATCAGCTCCATAAAGACTGATCCGAACAACCTGACAAAATCGGGAAAGATAACACCGCTCGTCGATTTTGAGCATCTTGATGTAGTGCTCATCATTACCAGTACGAAGGAAGCGGGGGAGGCTGCCGATGAGACGGATAATTGAAATAGCCGGTGTCATCATATGCTTCGTGCTGCAGTGCACTTTTTTCCAGGCCGTATCATTTGCCGGCATCGTTCCCAATCTGCTGATTATCATAACCAGCTGCGCGGGCTTTATCGGGGGAAAACGTGACGGGATGATCACCGGGTTTATGGCAGGACTTCTGACGGATATCTTTTACGGGAATGTGATAGGCATAAATGCGCTGATCTTTCTGTACATAGGCTATATTAACGGATTCGGGAACAGGGTGTTTTATCCGGAAGATCTGAAATTTCCCATGGTCTTCATCGCGCTTAGCGATATATCGTGTCTATTCCTGCAGTATTTCTTCGGTTTCCTTTTCAGGGCCAGACTTGAGCTTCCTTTTTATTTTGCCCACATCATGATCCCGGAGATCATATACACGATGGTTGTCACCATCATTATCTATATGCCCGTCAGAGGCCTGGTCAACAGGATCTATGACAGAAGGAGGGAAATACAATGAATTCCGGCCTTCTGAAAAATGTCCGTGACAAGCTGATAGGACTTATTACTTCCAGGCTTTTTATCATGGGAATGATCCTGATATTCCTGATGATACTGCTTGTCCGGAGGCTTTTTGTCCTTCAGATAGTGAACGGCCAGTCATATCAGGACAATTTCACATTAAAGATTGAAAGAGAAAAGAATATCCAGGCTACCAGGGGAGCAATCTATGACAGGAACGGAGTAAAGCTTGCCTGGGACAAGCTTGCCTATTCGGTTACGATCGAGGATAATTACGATTCCACATCCACGAGGGATATGGAGATCAATTCCACCATCGTACGGGTGATCGACATCATAGAAAGAAACGGTGATACTCTTGATAATGATTTCAACATTACCCTTGATGACACCGGTACCTATCAGTTTACAGTGTCCAGGTCATCCCTGCTTCGTTTCCTGGCGGACATCTATGGCAGATCCTCGACGGAGGATCTTCTGATCAGGGAAAGAAATGCCACGGCAGAGGAAGTGATGGAGTACCTCTGCGGCAGAAAGATGTTCGGAGTGGGAAGATATGTCAAAAACGGAAATTCCTATGACTTTTTCCCGATGGAGGGATATCCCAAGGATCTGATCCTGAAAATAATAAGGATCAGATATGCCATGTTCTCAAACAGCTATCAGAAATATATAGCGTCCAATATCGCAACCGGAGTAAATGAAAAGACGGTTGCAGAGATAATGGAGAATCTTGATTCGCTTCAGGGAGTGGATATAGCGGAGGATACCGTAAGGGAATACATAGATGATCCGAGCATGTCGCATATCCTCGGTTATACGGGAAAGATCTCGGATGAGGAACTAAGCGACCTTAATTCCAAGGATGATATAAATTTCCATCATGTCTATGAGCTCAATGACAAGGTAGGAAAGTCCGGCATAGAACAGGTGATGGAAAGACAGCTTCAGGGGACAAAGGGAAGGCAGACCATATTCGTGGACAACCTGGGACGCGTGACGGAAGCCGGAAACAGGACGGACCCGGTTGCCGGCAATGATCTGTATCTGACGATAGATTATGAACTCCAGAGCGCCATCTACAAGATACTCGAACAGAAGATAGCCGGTATCGTTGTTTCGAAGATCAGGAATGTGACGGATTATGATCCTTCCGAGGAAAGCAGCGCATCGGATATCATCATACCCATAGACAGTGTTTATTATGCGCTGTTTGACAACAATGTCATATCATTTTCCCATCTGTCCCTCCCGGAGGCAGGCGAGAATGAAAAGGCGGTCTACAGTGCATTCCGGTCAAAGCTTGACGCTGTAGTGGGAACGATAGATGGGGAACTTCGGAACGGAAATACGCCCTACAACGATCTGGATGATGAATACAAGGTCTATGAAAGCTATATCTACAGTATGCTCACCGACTCTTCCTCGGATATCTTCAGATCGGAGGAGGTTGATGATAAAGCGGAGATCTCCCTGCAGTGGGCTTCGGGTACCATCTCTCTTTCAAAGTACCTCAAGGGAGCGATAGCGGAGGGGTGGATAAATGTTGACAGGCTTACAATCGGATCGGGTTATTCCGATACCGATGAGATCTACGGCTACCTGGTTGATTATATAGAGACTAAACTTCGTACCGATAACGGCTTTTTCAAAAAAATATACAGATACATGCTCTCGGATGAAAGCATCACGGGATATCAGGTATGCATGGTCCTCTTTGAGCAGGGGATAGTAAACGATACGGAAAACTTAAAAGCGCAGCTTGAAGCAGGGGCAATACTGCCCTACGACCTCATGGTCAGCCTGCTCAAAAGCCTTGAGATAACACCGGCGCAGCTGGCGCTTGATCCCTGTTCAGGATCCTGTGTCGTGACAGATCCCGGTACCGGCGAGGTGCTGGCTTTGGTCACTTATCCGAGCTACAACGACAACATGCTCGCCAATTCAGTCAATGCCGAATACTATAATGCGCTGGCGCAGGACAAATCACTGCCTCTATATGATTATGCAACCCAGCAGAAGACTGCTCCGGGATCCACCTTCAAGCCGATATCCACTACAGCGGGGCTGGAGGAGAAGGTTATAAACTTAGGAGAAAGGATAGAATGCGTGGGTGTTTTTGACAAGGATGCCTTGAGTCCCAGGTGCTGGATCTATCCGGGGCACCACGGAGAACTGGATGTCATCGGAGGCATCAAGAATTCCTGCAACTATTTCTTTTATGAGGTCGGATACCGGCTGGGCTGCGGAACCAGAGGCATCTATAACAGCCAGGACGGTCTGGAAAAGATCCGGAAATACTGCGATCTGTACGGTCTGACAGACAAGAGCGGAGTCGAGATAACCGAGTCCGAGCCGCAGGTTTCCGATCAGGACTCTGTCCGTTCGGCCATCGGACAGGGTACCCATTCCTATACGACGGTGCAGCTTGCAAGATATGTTTCCACTGTCGCAAACAAGGGTATATGCTATAATCTGAGTGTGATCGACAAGCTGAACGATTCGAACGGGAACCTCATAGAGGACTATACGCCCTCGGTCAGGAACAATATAGACATATCATCATCGACCTGGAATGCGATCCACGAGGGCATGAGACAGGCGGTGACTACCTATAAGGCGTTTGAGGATTTCCCTGTCATTGTAGCGGGAAAGACCGGAACGGCACAGCAGGTAACCGTCCGTCCGAACCATGCGCTCTTTATCGGTTTTGCGCCTTTTTCCTCGCCGAGGATATCGGTGGCTACGAGAATTGCATATGGCTATACTTCGGCGAATGCTGCCGAGGTCACAAGAGATGTGCTGAAGTATTATTTCAAGCTTGAAAATGAGGAAGATATCATCACGGGCAACGCAACGATCCCGGACAGCGGGGTGATTGGAGACTGATGTTCAAAAAATACAATCTGAAAAACTATAACTTCCTGCTTCTTTTCTTTACGCTGGTCCAGGCGATCTACGGGATCATTATCATAGGCTCCGCGAAGGAAAGCGTACAGAACAGGCAGATAGAGGGACTGATACTCGGGATCGTGGTCATGACGGTGATCTCCTTTGTAGACTATTCCTTTATACTCAGGTTCTACTGGGTCTATTACATCGTCTGCATAGCATTGCTTTTGTCCGTGGAGCTGTTCGGCAAGACAGTCAACAATGCGAAAAGGTGGCTTTTGATAGGCGGGTTCCAGTTCCAGCCTTCGGAGGCTGCCAAGATTCTATTGATTTTATTCTTTGCCGAGTTTATTATGAAAAACAGGGAAAAGATCAACAAACCGTCGATACTGCTGTATTCGATCGTTCTGATAGCGGTGCCGTGGTACCTCATACAGGATGAACCGGATCTTTCCACTTCTCTTGTCATCCTTGTGGTCTTTGCCGCAATGCTTTATGTTGGGGGGCTGTCGTCAAAGATCATACTTGGAGTGCTTGCCATAGCGATACCGGCTCTTGTTATCACCTTGTTTCTGATACTTCAGCCTGATCAGGAGATCATCAAGCCTTATCAGCAGCTGAGGATCCTGGCTTGGCTTCAGCCTGACAAGTACACCAATACGGAAGGATATCAGCAGCAGAACTCCATCACGGCCATAGGTTCCGGAAAACTCACGGGGAAAGGGTACAAAAATAATGAAGTGGGTTCCGTCAAGAACGGAAACTTCATTTCGGAGCCGCAGACGGATTTTATCCTGGCGGTTGCCGGAGAGGAACTGGGGTTTGTGGGGTGTACGGCGATAGTTGCGATATTCGCGATCCTGACTGTCATAGTCATACATACGGGTATGAGGGCCCCTGATCTTGCAGGGACGCTCCTGTGTGCCGGTGTGGCTGCCCACATCGGCTTCCAGAGTTTTGCGAATATCGGCGTGGCAACGGGACTGCTCCCAAATACCGGGCTCCCGCTTCCTTTCATCAGTTACGGATCGACTTCGCTTGTCTGTATCATGGCAGAGATAGGACTGGTCCAGAATGTCGGGCTTTCGGTGGTAACTGAAAAGAGGATGCAGGGTCTGGAATTGGATTTTTAAAAGAAAGCCCCCAGTGCTAAAGGAGAAGGTACAAATGAATATCGGACTTGTAGCTGATGACGCAAAAAAGAAGCTTATGCAGAATTTCTGCATAGCTTACAGGAACATTCTGAGTCCACACACGCTGTATGCGACAGGAACAACCGGGAGACTGATAGAAGAGGCGACCAGTCTTTCCGTCAGGAAATACCTGTCGGGAAATCTCGGGGGAGAACAGCAGCTTGGAGTACAGATCGAGCAGAACGAGATAGATCTGGTGATCTTTATGAAGGATCCCGGAACGCCGGAAATGCATGAGTCTGAACTGGGAAACATACAAAGACTCTGCGATATCCACAATATTCCGATTGCCACCAACCTGGCGACGGCGGAACTGCTCATCAAATCGCTTGACAGAGGGGATCTTGAGTGGCGTGAGATATATAAATAGACCGGGTTTCAAAAAACTGCAGGCGGTATTTACTGCGGTCCTTGTTGCAGCAGCATCTGCAGGCTGCGGAGGACAGGAGATAGTTTTGCCTTACGACGGAAATACAACCAACAGTTCATTTCGTTTTGAATCCAGTGATGCGGGAAATTCGGCTGCGTCTTTTGCGGAGAACCTGTGTATTCCGGAAGGAGATAACCTGGCCGGCGAAGAGATAGCCGAGGGAGCGGATGCTTACGGTGCTGCCGGATTCTTTGATATAAAGAACAAAAAGACCCTTTACAGCAGAAATGTATATACGAGGATGTATCCTGCAAGTCTCACAAAGGTGATGACTGCGCTGGTCGCGATCGAAAACTGCGACATGGACAAGGTGCTCCGCGCTGATGAAAGCTGCGTGGTCACCGAGCCTGACGCAACAAAGATCGGTCTGAAGGCCGGCGATTCAATGACTCTCGATCAGGCGCTTCACATGCTGCTGATATATTCGGCGAACGATGTCGCAAATCTCATCGCTGTCAATGTGGGCGGTTCCATAGACGGTTTTGCGCAGCTCATGAATGAGAGAGCGGTGAAGCTTGGCGCCACGAATACCCATTTTGTCAATCCCAACGGTCTCCATGATGACAATCATTATACGACCCCGTATGACATGTACCTGATCTTCAATGAGGCGGTCAAGTACGGAAAATTCATAGAGATCATCTCGATGTCGGAATATTCCACTTCGTACAAGGATATTAACGGGGATCCGGTAGACTACAGCTGCGTTACAACAAACAGATATCTCAAGGGACAGATGACGGCACCTGTCAGGGCTACCGTGACAGGGGGCAAGACAGGCACAACGATGCTTGCCGGTTCAAACCTCATCATACTTGCGAAGGATTCTTCCGGAAATTCCTATATCTCGCTTGTGATGAGGGCGCAGAATGCAGACATCATGTATGAAAAGACAAACAGGATGCTGGAGCTTCTGACCTGATATACTCAACTTGTGTTTTGGGGCATTTTATCGTATAATCTGAAGTGAGCCCGCACGGGCGAAAATGATATTAAGGAGGAAGAGCTGACATGATACAGCTTATCGTAGGAGAAAAGGGCAAGGGCAAGACAAAGATCCTGCTTGACAAGGTCAATGAAGCAGCAAAGAGCGCAAAGGGAAATCTGGTATTCATTGATAAGGATTCATCCCACATGTTTGAACTCAAGAATTCCATCAGGCTTGTTAATGTCGGTGAGTACATGATTGGGTCGGCAAAGGAATTCACCGGTTTTGTCAGCGGCATCATTTCTGCCGATCACGATTTGGAGCAGCTGTTCATAGATACCTTCCTCATAAGCGCATCCGCAAAGGACGGCGACCATATAGAAGCCCTCAAAAAGATAGATGAGATCAGCACAAAGTTCAATGTTTCGGTCATGGTCAGCATTTCGGTCACAAAAGATGATCTTCCCGAGGATCTGAAAAGCAAGGTAGTGGTTGCATTATAAAACTGGTAGAAGTTGTCAGGGGGTTGGATAAACAGCCCCCTTTTACTATTTCATTTTTTAAGACATGAGTTCATCCGAAAGAAAACAGATTAAACACAAAAAACAGTATCATCTGAATGCCGGGGTGCTTATCTTCGGCGCTATATTTGTTTATATCCTGTTTGTTCTTTATGCATATCAGCATACGACCCATCTGACCGGATATGAGGTGACAATGGGTTCTCTTGCCGTAGACTGCGCATACAGGGGCGTGGCCGTACGTCATGAGGAACTCGTCAGTATCAATGATGTGGGTTACATCAATTATTACGCAAAGGAAAATGAACATGTTTCAAAGGGCGGCCTCGTCTACTCTGTCGATGAGAGCGGAACATTGTCGCGCATGATAGAGGACGGGCGTATGGTAAGCGGCGTTCTGTCCGATGAAGATCTGAAAGAACTGAAAAATGAGCTTGTCAGCAGCAGTTTTTCTTATGATGACAAGAATTTCAAGCATATCTACGGCATAAAGGATTCCATAAAAAGCACGATAAGAAGACTTGCCAGTGTAAGCGCCCTGGCAAGCCTGAAGAGCCTTTCGGGAAATGCGGCGGCAAATCATGTCAATATGGGCTACAGTCCGGACCCGGGCGTGGTCATTTACTCGACAGACGGGCTGGAGTCTCTGAAGAGCGGTGAGGTGAATGCGGATATCCTGGATGAGGAAAAACATGAAAAAACGGATCTGACTGACGGAAGACTGGTGGGCGACGGGGATACCGCATTTAAGATAGTTACGGATGAGAACTGGTCGATAGTGATACCTGCCGATGAAGCTCTGAAGGAGACCATAGGGGATGATTCCTATGTAAAGGTCAGGTTCGTGGAGAACGACTATGAGTCCTGGGGAAAGGTCAATTTCCTTGAAAATGAGGACGGTCTTTATCTGGAACTCGCCTTTACAAACTCAATGATCACCTTTGCTTCCGAAAGATATATCGATGTTGAGCTTGAACTGTCCGAGTCAAAGGGGTTAAAGGTTCCGAATTCCGCCATCGTAAAAATGGAATTCTATCTGATACCGGAGGATTACCTGACGGTCGGGACAAATGAGGCCGGAGGCTTCATCAGGCGGACCTATCTGGAGGATGGGAGTGAGTCAACTGAATTTGTGGCGGCGGATGTATACAATAATGTCGACGGAATGCTCTATATTGACACATCGGTGTTCAATTCCGGTGATGTGATCATCAAGCCTGATTCGGCGGACACCTATACCGTTAAGGACAGGGATACCCTGACGGGTGTCTATAATATGAACAAGGGTTATGCGGATTTCACCAATATTGAGATAATCAATTCCAATACCGAGTATTCGATAGTCAGCTCGAAGTCGAAATATGATCTTCAGGTCTATGATTACATAGTGCTTGACGGCGACGGAGTCAATGATAATGATTTTGTGACTGAAACGGATACAGGTATTAATATAAAATGATACATTTTTTCAAAGGGCTGTTGAAACTGTGTTTTGTGAACACCCAGCCGGCAGTTCTTAGCGAATCCGAGGCTTATAAATTTCGCGGGTGCGAAGGCCGGACTTGCTCACAAACACTTTCATCCTGAATGAAACTATGAATGAGCAAGGCCGGAACGGCGCAGAGCGAAATTTTGTTTATAAGACGACGGATGAGCTTAGAACTGTCCGAGCCGTGAACAAAACACGGTTGAAACAGCCCTAGTCAAAACAAATATATACAATTCAGAGAATTTTTGGGAGGAGACAGATGATAAAAGAAAATCTGAAAACAGTTGAGGAGAACATCAAAGCGGCCTGCGAGAGGGCCGGGCGGAAGAGAGAGGATGTGACGCTTATAGCAGTCAGCAAGACAAAGCCCGTGGAAGATATCATGGAGGCGTATGAAGCAGGTATCAGGGATTTCGGTGAGAACAAGGTGCAGGAACTCTGCGACAAATATGAAGTCCTTCCGAAGGACATCCGCTGGCATATGATAGGCCATCTCCAGAAAAACAAGGTTAAATACCTTATCGGAAAGACCGTGCTCATACACGGGGTGGATTCATATGAGCTGGCCTGCGAAATAAACAAAAGATCAGAGCAGAAAAATGTCGTTTCAGACATCCTGATAGAGGTTAACATCGCAAATGAGGAAACAAAGTTCGGAATCCGCCCGGATACTGCGTTTGCGCTGATCAGCCAGATTATGGAACTTTCTTATGTGAACGTAAAAGGGCTCATGTGCATAGCCCCATATGTTGTGGTTTCTGAACAAAATCGCGAATATTTTCAAAAAATGTTGAAATTAGATGTTGACATAACAAATAAATTGAGTAATAATAGACGCATGGATGTTATGTCAATGGGGATGACCTGTGATTATGAAACGGCTATTGAAGAGGGAGCCACCATGGTCAGGGTTGGAACCGGAATATTCGGAGAAAGGGATTACAGCAAAAAGACATGATCCCGGATTTCAGGAGGATATATTAAATGGGAGTTTTAGACAAGTTCCTCAGCACCATCAGTCTGAATGACGAGTTTGAAGATGATGAGTATGATGAGGATGAGGACGAGGTAGTCGTATCGAGGAGAAGATTCGGCAAGAATCGTGATATGGATGACGACGAAGAAGATTATCGCCCTGTATCGAGAGCAAAAGTTACACCGATGCCCCGTTCAAAGAAATCATCCCTTGCGTCCGGAATGGAAGTATGTGTTATCAAGCCTGCTTCTGTTGAAGACAGCAAGGCCATAGTTGATACATTGCTTGAAAACAGGACTGTAGTGATCAATCTTGAAGGCATTACCGTTGAGGCGGCGCAGAGGATCATGGATTATACATCCGGAGCAAATGCAGCGCTTAACGGGCACCTGCAAAAGATATCAAGGAATATCTTCATCGTCACACCCAGGAGCGTTGACATTTCAGGAGATTTCCAGGATGTCTTGAGCGGCTCGATCGATATGTACGATAATAACAGCCGCAGGATGTAAAATACGAAATCATTCCTTAAGTGTGGATTTCCCTAAAAAGGACGGACGATCGTGCGGATCGCCCGTCCTTTTATGTGACAACGAACCCAAATTGAGTTAAAATACAATCCGGAGGATATTTATGTCGGATAAACTGTTTGTCAAAACCGGCCCGGATGACGGCTACAGCATTTATCTCGAAAAGGATTTTTCTTCTCTTCCAAAGTATATGGAAGAGAACGGACTTTCCGGAAAGAGGATGTGCATAGTCACCGATTCGACCGTAAACGGACTATATGAAAAGGATGTAAGGGAAGCTCTGACACCCCTTTGTACGAGGACGGATACCTTTGTATTTGAAGCCGGCGAGGAACACAAAAATCTCGACACGGTAAAGGACCTCTATGTATTTCTTACGGAAAGGCAGTACGACAGGAAAGACCTGATCGTGGCTTTGGGTGGCGGCGTTGTGGGCGATCTTGCCGGCTTTGCCGCGGCGACCTACCTTCGCGGCATCTCGTTTATCCAGATACCTACGACCCTTCTTTCCTGTACGGATTCGTCGATTGGAGGCAAGACCGGGGTCGATCTTGACAACTACAAGAACATGGTCGGCGCCTTCCATATGCCTAAACTCGTATACATGAACCTGTCGACGCTGGGCACGCTTTCCGCAAGGCAGTTCGCATCCGGCATGGCTGAGGTCATAAAGCACGGCCTGATAAAGGATGAGGCTTATTATGAGTACATCGTCAACAATTTCAATGAGATAAACGAAAGAGATGGGGAAACCCTTGAGCATATCGTCAAAAGATCTCTGGAGATAAAACGCGATGTCGTTGAAAAGGATCCGAAGGAACAGGGAGACAGGGCTCTTTTGAACTTTGGACATACCATTGGACATGCTATAGAAAAATACTGCGATCTGTCGCTCCTTCACGGGGAGTGTGTGGCACTGGGCTCTATTGCGGCGGCCTACATATCCTATAAAAGAGGCAGTCTTTCAACAGAGGAGTTCTATGAGATACGTGACATGTTCCTGCCGTTCTTTCTGCCTATCACATTAAGGGATGACGCCGATCCGGATGAGATATTAAAGCTTACAAAATCCGACAAGAAGATGCAGTCGGGAAAGATCAGGTTTGTATTATTGAAAAAGGTCGGAAAGGCATGCATTGACACAAGCGTTACCGATGAAGAAATACTTGACGGGATCAGGCAGCTGATCCTTTCGGATGAATGGGACTGATGGTAAAGGGGAGATAAGATGGCAAAAAAGACAAGGATTATCTGGCTGATAGCAGATCTGATCTTTATAGGAGTACTGTTTTGTGCTGACAGGATCACAAAGCTCGTGGCAAAAGACGCGCTCATGGGAGGGTATGTCAGAGTCCTGATTCCGGAAGTGCTTGAGTTCCGTTATCTTGAAAATTACGGGGCCGCCTTTGGCATGCTGCAGAATTTCAGGATATTATTTATCATATTGGGAATAGTTGCTATTGCAATCATTTTCTTTTATCTCATACGGATCCCGGCCACAAAAAAATACAGGCTTTTGCGCATCAGCCTGTGCTTTCTGTCGGCAGGCGCGGCCGGAAACCTGTATGACAGGATTGTGCTTAACCATGTCATAGATTTCATCTATTTTTCCAATATCAATTTCCCGGTCTTTAATGTGGCTGACTGCTATGTGACATTATCCACGGCCGTTCTGATTATACTGCTCCTCTTTGTTTTCAGGGAGGAGGACCTTGACCTGAAAAAGCTGTACGGAAAGGCTCAGGTCTCAAAGCCGCAGGAAACTGAAAAAGTTACGGAAGAAACGGATGGGAAGTGAAGAATTCAGGTTCCTTGTCCCGGAGGAGATTGAAGGAGCGAGGGCAGACAAGGGCATAAGCGATTACCTTGATGATTTCAGCCGCAGCCGCATACAGTCCATAATAAAAGACGGAAAGGTCTTTATTAACGGAAAAAAAGCCGATGCGGATGACAGGCTTAAAGCCCTGGATGAAGTTGTGATGGAAGTGCCGGATATAGTGATACCGGACATACTTCCCGAGGATATACCTCTTGATATCCTTTACGAGGATGAAGAATTACTTGTAGTGAACAAGCCGAAGGACATGGTGGTACATCCGGCGGTGGGACACTACAGCGGGACACTTGTTAATGCGCTGATGTTTTACTGTCACGATCTTTCGGGCATAAACGGGATCCTGCGGCCCGGTATAGTACACAGGATAGACAAGGATACTACAGGAGCCCTCATAGTCTGCAAGACGGATGACGCGCACAGGGATATAGCGGCGCAGCTGAAGGAACACTCGATCAAAAGGCTTTACCGCGCCATCGTCTGCGGCGTGATAAAAGAAGATGAAGGCACAGTGGATGCTCCGATTGGAAGGCATCCAAACGACCGGAAAAAGATGGCGGCAAATGTCAGGGGCGCAAAAAGAGCGGTCACGCATTTCAGGGTCATTGAAAGATTTAAGGAGCATACCTATATCGAATGCCGGCTCGAGACAGGAAGGACGCATCAGATCAGGGTGCATATGGCGCTCATACATCATCCGGTCATGGGAGATGAAGTCTATTCCTCGGGCAGGTCAAAGTACCGGACTGACGGTCAGGTCCTGCATGCATATATGTCAGGATTTAAAAAGCCGAAGGACGGGAGCTATATCGAGGTGACAGCTCCGCTTCCGGAGTATTTTGAAGAACTGCTTGTAAAACTGCGAAACAGATGATCATGATCAAAGAGCAGAGGATTATTTATTATCAGGAGGAACATGCATGGAATCAGTTATAACGATAGGGCGACAGTTCGGTTCAGGCGGAAGGGAGATAGCAAGGAAGCTTGCGGAGAAATTTGATATCCCTTTTTATGACAAGGAGCTTCTGGCAAGAGCGGCAAAGGACTCGGGACTTTGCGAAGAAGTGCTTCAAAACCACGATGAGGTGCCGACAAGCTCGTTTCTTTACAACCTTGTCATGGATACCTATTCCTTTGGCTACAATTCCTCTGCGTATGTGGACATGCCGGTAAGCCACAGGGTATTTCTGGCACAGTTTGACACAATAAAAAAGATTGCGGACGAGGGTCCCTGCGTCATAGTCGGAAGATGCGCGGATTATGCCCTGGCGGACAGAAAGAACCTGATCAGCGTGTTTATTACCGCGAACCAGGATTTCAAGCTTAAAAGGGTGATGGAAAGATTCGATCTGACCGAGAACAAGGCAAAAGAGATGCTGCTCAAAAAGGACAAGCAGAGGAAGAGCTATTATGATTATTATTCCTCAAAGAGATGGGGGCATGTCGACACCTATGATATCTCGATCAATTCATCGGTGCTCGGGATCGACGGGACAGTGAAGCTTTTGGGCCAGTATGTAAATGATGTTGAAACAGAAAGGAATGCCGGAAGATAAATGAGGACCACAAGGCCGTACAGAGCGGTTTCACTGCTCTTATCCATAATAATGGCAGCCCTCCTTGCAGGCTGCAGCATAAACCTTGACGAGAACGGGAATATCGGGATCAGCGCTGATGAGACCGCCCCGCAGCCTGAAAAGACAGCCGGAGTATCGGAGAATGAGCCGGAAGCACAGTCGGAAAAGGCGGCTGAACCTACAGGAGATATAGTCATCCTGTTTACCAGTGATGTTCATTGCGGCATAGACCAGCACTTTGGCTATGACGGTCTGTGGCAGATAAGAGAAAGGGCAAAAGCTGAAGGAAACAGCGTGCTCCTTGTCGACAACGGGGATTCCATCCAGGGAGAGCCTGTCGGGACCATGACAGATGGAGAGAGCATAATCAGGCTCATGAATGAAATGGGATATGATGTTGCCACCATCGGAAACCATGAGTTTGACTATGGCATGGAAAAGTTTCTCGAGCTTACAGGGGAGGCGGATTTTCCCTATACCAGCTGCAATTTCAACAAAGACGGAGAACTGGTATTTGAGCCGTATATCATAAAGGAGGCCGCGGGCAAAAAGATCGCCTTTGTCGGCATCACGACTCCGGAAACTCTGACGAGCTCGACTCCGAAGTATTTCCAGGATGAAAACGGAAAATTCGTCTACGGCTTTCTGCAGGACAAAACGGGTCAGGGTTTGTACGATGCCGTCCAGAAGGCTGTGGATGATGCGTTAAAAGCAGGAGCGGATTTCGTGATCGCCATGGGACATCTTGGCAATGAGGAAAAGAACAGGCCATTTACCTATGCGGATGTGATCGCAAATACGAGCGGGATAGACGCCTTCATCGACGGACACAGCCATGACATGGAAAGAAATGTGGTAAAAAACAAAGACGGGCAGGAGATAATCCGTCAGGCCTGCGGGTACAAGCTGGATGGTATAGGATATATCAGGATATCAGCCGCGGATGATGCGATCGATATGGGCCTTTTCACATGGGAAAACCAAAGGCTCCCGTCTGAGGTTTTCGGGTTTGAGAACAAAATGACACAGGATGTCGCAGATGAGACAAAAGTTTTGGATGAAGAACTCGGAAAAGTCGTTGCGCATACGGATGTGGATCTGGTGGTTAATGATCCGACAGAGAGAACACCGGACAACAAGCCCGTCAGGATAATAAGGACCAGGGAAACAAATCTGGGCGACCTCTGCGCGGATGCCATCAGAGATCAGCTAGGCGCGGATGTAGCCATAATAAACAGCGGAGGCATCAGGGATGAGATCCCCAAAGGCGATATCACTCAAAAAGAGATACTTTCGGTCCATCCTTTCGGGAACATGATAAGCATGATCGAAGTCACGGGACAGCAGCTTCTTGATGCTCTTGAATGGGGCGGCTCGGATCTTCCGGGAGAAAACGGAGGCTTTCTGCAGGTGTCCGGTCTGACCTATGAGATAGATGCCGATATTGAAAGCAGCGTTACAAAGGATGAGGATTCCATGTTTACCGGCGTGTCGGGAAAGTACCGTGTCAGAAATGTGAAGGTCGGGGATGAGGAACTGGATCCGAAAAAGACCTATACCCTGGCTTCACATGAATATATGCTTTTTAACCACGGAGACGGATTTACCATGTTTGACGGATGCAAAGTGGTCCTGGACCGTGTGAAGCTTGACAATCAGGTCCTCATTGATTATATCACCCAGACTCTGGGAGGAAAGGTCGGAGAGGATTATTCGGATCCGTACGGACAGGGAAGGATAATCATAGATGTACAAAGAAGACAGGGAGAATGAAGCCCGTTTCAGGGCAGAGGCGATCAACAGGGAAATGCCGCGTTTTGTGAGGAGCTTTTTCATGTCGGAGGAAAATCATCTGTCCGGCATGACTCTCTATTCCTATGCAAGTCAGCTGAAGACCTTTTTTGATTTCCTGCTTGAGAACAATCCTTATTTTTCAAAAAAGGGATTGAAGGAGATCACGGTCGAGGACATGGCAAAGCTTACGGATGAGGATATCGCGGAATTCCTGCATGATCTTCGCATGCCGAAGGAAAGAAAGAGCAATAAGGGCCTGTCGGTATGTTCCGAGACTACCATCATGCATTACATGGTCAGCCTCAACAGGCTTTTTTCCTATCTGACAGCCCATGGCTATCTCAGCTTGAATCCGGTAGAGATGATAAAGCGCGGCCGCGTGAAAAAGAAAGAGATAATCTATCTTGAAAAGGATGAGAAGCAGGATCTGATCAATACGGTTTCGACGGGTGACGGACTGACAAAGAATCAGCTGAAATTTCACGATATCAAGGCTTCAAAACGCGACACAGCGATATGCACGATCTTTTTGGATACCGGGATCCGTGTGTCGGAGCTTGTCGGCATGAACTTAAATGATGTGAATTTTTCAAAGCACGGGATAAATGTCCACCGGAAGGGCGGAAATTTTGATACCGTATACATGTCGGATAATGCCGAAAAGATTCTTTCTGATTATATAGAAAACGGCAGGGGGCTTTATAAGCCTGACAGAAATGAAACGGCTGTATTTTTGAACAGGTCAGGTAACCGCATAAGTGTCAGATCCGTCGAAAAACTCGTAAAGAAGTACATGTACGGCTGTGTTCCCGACAAGGCTGAAAAGATCACGCCCCACAAGCTTCGTACTACTTTTGCGGAGACAATGCTCATAAAGACCGGCGATGTAGAAAAGGTTCAAAAGCTCATGGGACACTCATCGATCTCAAGTACCATGCATTATGTTACGAGCACCGAGGCTTCCATCGAGGCAGTCAGGAACCTGAGCCAGGATTGACACAGATGACAATAGAAAAGATTGTTTTATTATACTTCATATCAGTAAATATCATTGCTTTTGCCATGTACGGGATCGACAAGGCACTTGCAAAGGCGGGAAAATTCCGTATCAGCGAGGCGGCTCTTATATGGATCGCGGTCCTCGGCGGTTCCGTGGGCGCGCTGTTGGGAATGTTCATATTTCATCACAAGACAAAAAAGAAGAAGTTCCTGATAGTCATCCCGGCCATTCTGCTCTTTCATATCATGCTTGCTGTCTGGTATATATTCTTTTCAAACATCAGGATCAGGATCCTGTATTAAAAAATCAAATGCTATTTTACAATTAAATCATTTGTGATATACTACATCTTGTTGAATTATGCACGACGCACAACAAGATGTGCTTTTTTTGAGGTGAAAAATGAGTGTTCCGTACAGAAGGGCGGCGATGGAAAAGCATTCGTCGCCCGACAGGCTTGATGTCATGATAAAGATCATCCCGCCGGTTTTTTGGGTGGCGGTGATGGGGGGGGTTTTGATAGCAGGGATCATCGTGCTGTGGTCAATACTCGGTAAGCTCCCGGTTGATCTCCAAACTGTCGGTATATACATAAGCAGGGACGGTATCCATTCCGTATATTCAAAGAATTCCGGGATAGTCGAGGAAGTATATATCAGAGCCGGAAATGAGATCTCGGAAAACCAGATAATAGCACGCTACAGTATGGATAAGGCAAATGATGACCTGAACCTCCTTGCAGAGAGGAGAGCTAAGGTAGAGGCTGTGACCCTGGAATCGACCGGGGATGTCGAGACGGCCGACAATCAGAGTCTTATAAGCATAAAGACAAATCTTCTGACTGTCAGCTCAAATCTCAACGCCAACGAGAGTATGCTTGAAATGAGGACAAAGCAGCTTGAGGAACAGCGGAAAAAAACCGATGAGGCAAGGGAAGCCATGCAGCTTGCCCGCAATATGTTCTATGCGACCATGAATACCGGAACCGATACAAAGGAGCAGCTTGAATACCAGACTGCTGCGACAAACTTAAGCAGTGCCGTCAGTCTGCACGAATCGGCAAAGGTCACTCTTTCCAATTTTCATGCGCAGTCCGATGAAGTGATGTCCCAGTATGAGGATCAGATAGATAAACTGAAAAAGAAAAAGAAGGAAGAGACGGAGGAATCGAAAATAGAAGAAATCACTAAACAGATAGAGGATTTACAGGCAAAGCTGGATCAGCTCAGATCCCAGGAGGATGAGTTGGAAAGCGCCGTGAACGAACGCGCAGGTGCCAGGGGCAGTGCGGAAAACTGGTATTTTAATACTGCACAGGCATATATAGATACCGAAAAGATGCGTCTTGCAAAACAGACCTTTGCAAACCAGCAGTCGGACAATTACAATCTTGCTCTGACTGATTACAATACACAGCTTTCGCTCCTTCGAAGTCTTGAGGACTCTGTTTCGCAGCTTGATGTGAATGTAGCATCCGAGGGAGAGGGTGTGGTTGACCAGTTTGAGGTGCTCAGGAAACAGTTTGACAGTGCCAAGGCTACCGCGCTTGACAATCTCGATGCCCAGATCAGGATGGCAAAGGAACAGATCGAGGAGACTCAGATCAGATCAACCCTGAACGGCTATGTGATCGATGTGAACATTGATGTAGGCTCTCCGGTGCAGCCGGGTACGGCGATCTGCAATGTTTCACAGTCGAGAAGGGATGTTGCAATGAGTGCGGGAGCAGCCGGCACCGACGGATATGACGGGGATGCGGGAAGTTTTGAGGTTGACAGCGACTATGTGGTGATCTGCTATGTCCCTGCTGCTGACGGCAGGAAGATCAAGCCGGGAATGAAGGTCAAAGTTTATCCGTCAACAATAAACAAGGAAGAATACGGGCACATGAGTGCTGTTGTCTCAAAGGTTTCAGATTATGTCATTTCGCAGGAAGAACTTGTCAATCAGCTGGGGGATCAGATCCTGGCAAGTTCTTTTTTGAACAAGGGTGCCGTGGTTGAGGTTACCTGCGAGCTGGACAAAGATCCTTCAACAGTAAGCGGCTATAAATGGTCGAGCAAAAAAGGAGCGGAGATTGCCATCGATCCGGGTACCATGGTCGCGACCGACACGGTGATCGAGGATAAAGCTCCGATAAGCATGGTTATCCCTCATCTGAAAAAGAAGTTTCACTCCTTCCAGCCGGATCCGTTTGGCCGGGATGAAAAGAAAGATAATAAATGAGATATAATTATTCCAGAACTCCAACCGTATATCAGATGGAGGTGACAGAGTGCGGAGCCGCGAGCCTTTCCATGATCATGGGCTACTACGGCTGCTTTGTCCCGCTTGAAAAAATGCGTATCGAAACCGGAGTGTCAAGAGACGGCTGCAATGCGAACAATATCCTGAAGGCTGCGAGGAAATTCGGACTTGAGGCCCACGGACTCAGGAAGGATCTTGACAGGCTTTTTGAGATGCCGACGCCCTGTATACTATGGTGGAACTTTGATCACTTCGTTGTATGGGAAGGGAGGATCGGAAAACACTGTATCATAAACGATCCGGCTGTCGGAAGGAGAAAGCTTACAGTTTCCGATATTGACGAATGCTTCACAGGGATAGTTCTCACCTTCAAGCCGACTGAGGAATTCAAAAAAACAAGAAAACCCCTGACCATACTTGCATTTGTTCAGGCAAGGCTGCGTTCCGAAGTTGATGCTATAGCAGCACTCATTGTGCTGGGACTCTTTCTGGTCCTGCCGGGACTTCTTATTCCTGCCTTTTCGAGGATATTTATCGATGAGATACTGCTGGATGCACAGTATGAGTGGATCCCGAGACTGATGGGGGTAATGATACTTACCTTTATCGTAAAGTCGGCATTGACGATCTACCGGGGCAGCATACTCATAAAGCTTCAGAAAAAGATGATGCTGGTAAGTTCCCAAAAGATGCTTTATCATATGCTGAGACTTCCCATCAGCTTTTTTGACCAGAGATTTGCGGGAGATCTCTCACAGAGAGTGGCAAACAATAACAGCGTTAATCTTTTTCTGACCAGCGACCTGGCCCAGAGCATTCTTGATATATTTGTGGCAGTATTTTATCTGATACTGCTGATCATGTATTCGCCGCTGCTTACAGTCATAGGTGTCATCTGCGTTGCATTGAACCTTATCCTGATGGGGATCTGTGCCTCTTCCATGAGGGATATCTCGATCAAAAGCCAGCAGGAGAACGGCAGGCTTGTCGGTACACTTTTTGCCGGACTGTCTCTGACCAGCACCATAAAGGCATCCGGAACGGAAAATGAATTTGTAAGCCGCATACTCGGAAATTATGCGAAAAATGTGCAGATGGAACAGACCATGGGATTGCGGCAGGAGTTGTTAAATGCCATACCTTCCGTTTCGGGACAGATACTTACAGTACTGACGCTTGTAGTTGGCGGACTGCTTGTCATACGGGGGGATATGACATCAGGTATGCTTGTGGCCTACAACGGGCTTCTGGCGATGTTTGCAGAGCCTGTAAATTCCCTTGCCACCTTCATCCAGAAGATCCAGACCATGAGAGCCGATATGGAACGTGTGGATGATATCATGAAATACAAAAAGGATGAAAAGTTTGATGAACGGGAAAGAAAGGATATGCATCAAAAGCTTGAGGGAGGGATCGAGCTTGAGGATGTCTCGTTCGGCTATAATATACTCGAACCGCCGTTGATAGAGGGCTTCGGATTCAGCCTTGAAAGCGGAAGTTCCATTGCCTTTGTTGGGGCTTCGGGGAGCGGCAAATCGACCGTGTCAAAGATCTGTTCCGGGCTTTACAGACCGTGGAGCGGACAGATGAAACTTGACGGTCTGCCTGCGGAAGATATACCGGCAGATGTGATAGCTGCAAGTATTTCCACTGTAAGTCAGGATATTACCATCTTTCCGGGAAGCATCAGGGACAACCTTACCATGTGGAACAGGTTTGTACGCGAAGAGGATATGATAAAGGCAGCAAAGGATGCGTGTATTCATGATTATATCTCATCAAGACCGGGTGCCTATGACAGTGAACTGACGGAAGGAGGAAAGAATCTCTCCGGCGGACAGCGTCAGAGGATCGAGATAGCAAGGGCTCTTGTCACAAATCCTGACATCATTATCATGGATGAGGCGACAAGCGCGCTGGATCCCATTACGGAAAAAAAAGTGATAGACAATATCAAAAAGAGGGGCAGTACCTGTATAATTGTTGCGCACAGGCTGTCGGCTATCAGGGACTGTGATGAGATCATTGTGATGGAGCGCGGAAAGATTGTACAGCGTGGCAACCATGAAAGTCTGTCGGGCATAGACGGACCATACAGGGAATTGATAAAGAATAGCTGAAAAATGGAAAAAGAGATCAAAAGCCTAAAGGGTGGAGAAATATATTATACGGAAAAAAACGGTGGCCTTTTCAGAGTAAGCTCGGGTGAGATCCTTGTCTACATCATCCCGTTTGAAAACGGAAAGGCAAGGAGGAGGATGTACCTTGGCAGCTTTGGAGAGGGAACATATCTTCCAGGCATTTCTGATACTTCGCCGGATGGAACGAAATGGACTATCGGCTTTGTCGCATTAAATGAAGGTGTCTTTGAGTCTGCTTTAAAAAAAGCCGGAGAGGATGAGATCCTGTCGTTTTGTGAAAAAACAGGTATAGAACTTGGCCGCGATGATTCCGTTGATATCATAGAGCGTTTTTTCGATGCTGTTGTTGAGCATTACGAAAGAAACGAAGTCAGTGAAGAAGTGTATATCTATGCCACGGAGCATGAGGCACAAAGAAACAAAAGCCGGCTCTCGACATTGATAAAGGAATCCTTTGGCAAAAACAAGAGCGATATCAAACGGCCGGATGTCAGAGAGACCGGAAATCTGTTGTATGATGCCATGGCGTTTCTCTGCAATATCCAGGATATCGGCATAGCTCAGATTGAAAAGATAACGGCAAGCTGTGGCAGGAGATTTCAGGCAAAAGACATAGCCAGGGTTTCTCATTTTGCCATCAGGGACATAGTATTGGAGGATAAATGGTACAGATGTGACAGTGGGCCGTTTCTGGCTTTTCGGAAGGAATCCGGTGAGCCTGTCGCCTGCATCCCGAGAGGCGCAGGCAGGTATTCTGTTTATGATCCCTCAGACGGCAGCATTATCAAGGTAAACGGCAGGATTGCTTCAGAGATAGGCTCCGATGCGTATATGCTTTATCCGCCTTTTCCTCAAAAATCAATGAAGCTGGGGGATATCATCTCTTTCGGGATGAAATATGTTTACAGGTCGGATATTACAAGGCTGTTGCTTCTGGCATTTCTGGGAACTCTGACAGGACTTCTCATACCTTATATGAACGAGCTTGCCTATGACAAATTCATCCCGACGGGAGATTCCCACCAGATGAAAGAACTGGGGGCCATACTGATCGCCTGTTCGCTTGGCAATGTATCCTTTACCGTGGTAAAGAACCTTGCGACCTTCAGGTCTATGAATTCCATGAAATACGCGGTACAGAGTGCTGCGTTTGACCGGCTGTTCAACCTTCCGGAAAGCTTTTACAGGGATTATGAATCTGCGGAACTTGGACAGAGAGTAATGGGCATCTCGGGAGTTTACCAGATACTTACAAACGGGGTTATGCTCACCTTGTTTTCAACTCTTTTTTCGCTTTTGTATCTGGTGCGCATGAACCAGTATTCAAAGGATCTGACAAAGCTTGCAGTGACCATGACATTTACTGTTGTGGTGATCATCGTACTCCTTTCAAGGATTCATTTCCGTTATGAAGGAAAAAGGATAAAGATAGACATTGACGCACAGTCGGAACTTTTTCAGTATATTTCCGGTGTATCAAAGATAAGGATATCGTCGACCGAGGACAGGGCTCTGTTGAACTATCTGGAAGAAATGATCGCTTCCCAGGAACTGACTGAAAAGGAAGGAAAGATAACACTTTTTTCAAACACTATCATTCAATCCGTAAACATAGTATTTTCTCTGTTCATGTATTATACGCTCGTCGATAAAAAGATCAGTCTGTCCATAGGTATGTTCTCGGCTTTCATGTCGGCCTTCACTGCTTTTTCCACAGCTATGATGACGCTTGCAAACCAGATGTTCATCATAAATCAGGTCATTCCCATATACAAAAATGCAAAACCGATCCTCGAGAGCCTGCCTGAAAATTCGGAGCAAAGCCGTGTTCCGGGTGAACTCAAGGGAGAACTGGAGATAAACAGTGTATCGTTTTCATACAAAAAGGATGACGATCCCGTGATCAAGAACTTCAATCTGCATGTGATGCCCGGTGAATATATCGGCATAGTAGGGGCTTCCGGCTGTGGCAAGTCAACTCTGTTAAAGCTTCTCCTTGGTTTTGAAAAGCCACAGACAGGAAAGATATATTATGATAATCAGGACATAGATGATCTGGACAAGAGGGAACTTCGAAAGAAATTCGGTGTTGTTTTGCAGGAGGGCGGAATCATAACCGGAAGCATCAGGGATAATATCATCATAACCTCGCCCTATGTCAAAAATGAGAGAATAGAAGAAGCAATACGGGAGGTCGGGCTTGAGGAGGACATAAAAGATATGCCTATGGGACTGTTTACCGTGGTATCGGAGGGGGCAGGGACACTTTCGGGCGGACAGCGCCAGAGGATACTGATCGCAAGAGCGATAGTCGGTAAACCGAAGATGATCTTTCTTGACGAGGCGACCTCCGCACTTGACAACAAAACACAGAATCAGGTCGTTGAGACACTTGAAAGGCTGGATGCGACGAAGATAGTCATAGCTCACAGGCTGTCCACCGTTCAGAACTGTGACAGGATCATAGTCATGGACAAGGGCTGTATCGCAGAGCAGGGCAGCTACAGGGAACTGATGGAAAAGAAGGGACTGTTTTATGAGCTTGCCAAAAGGCAGATATCCTGAAACGCAGAGGGTGATATCAAAGGAAGAGATAAAAAGGCTTCATGAAGGTCTCGGTATCGCATTGCCGGATGATTTTGACCTCGTTCCTGAAAAGGACATGGTTGTATTAAGGGCTGTATCTGCCGGGGTTATCTGTGGGATGGTTTTCGGGGTTGTTCCTCCGGAAGCGGATTTCTGCAGGATATTACATGTTTTTCTTTCTGAAGAATACCGGAATCCGGGGAACGTTTCCGTTCTGATCAGGGATATGTACTGTTCGGCACATAACCATCCAAATGTAAAAAAGACAGTCTGGAGATATGAGACTGGCAAACCGGGAGAAAACGATCCCTATATGGCAATATGCAAAAGAGCCGGGATCACAGAGGTTAAAGACAGTATTATCACACATGTCTTCGATATGGAACTTCACGGCATGATGAGAGATGATTCAAAGCTTGGAGCATGCGACGAGGCCTTTGTACTGTCAAAGGGTTTCGGCCTTATAAGATGCATTGATGCAAAGGAAAAGGAAAAAAAGGAGCTTGAAAAGCGGATTGAAAAATCAGATCATGAGGTTTGGCTTCTTTCTCCTTTTGATAATAACAGAGATGAGGACAACAGTTTCTTTCTGACTGACAGGGAAACAGGAATGATACTTGGATGGATGATCTGCAGAAGGAAGGGTGAAAAAACGGAGGAGATCGCAAGGATGTATGTTTTCCCGGACGGCAGAAGGGAACTGACGGGCCTCTGTCTGGGAGGATTCGTTCTGAAGAGACTCGAAAGTACCTGCGACAGGATATCTTTCAGGGTGAAGCCGGGAAACTCTCATATGCTCAGGTTCCTGAGAATGTATTTTCGCGGCCGGATATACGAGGGGGCAGAAAAACTGATAACAATGGATTATCCTGAAACAGATCAGTCCAATGGGATTTTTTTCGTATAAAGCTGCAGAAGATGTTTTGAAGACGTTTTTGTTAAATGTGTTTAAATAATGGTGTGATTATGTTATTATATGAACTGTGTGCAAAGAATAGGGAAGGTACAGGGTCTATGAAAAAATGGCCCCCTGTAAAGCGTGGGCTTAATCAGGGTTGGGTAGATTATTTATATTATTTAAGGAGGAAGTATCATTATGAAGGAGTGGACACAGGAAGAACTTGAAAAGCTTTATGTACAGGTACAGCAGAGGGCTGCAACAGACAAGACCTTCAGAGAGGAGCTGCTTGCAGATGCGAATGCGGCAATAGAAAAACTCTCCGGAGAGAAGCTGCCTGAAGGATTCAAAGTAAAGGCTATCGAACAGGATCCGGATTATACATCAACATTTGTTATACCTGATCTTGTAAGCGAGGAGTTGTCCCAGGAGGAACTTCAGAGCATGGCCGGAGGCGTATCCATAGCCGCTATCGTTTCGGCGTGTGCAGCGGCTGTTGCCATTCCCGCATGTCCGGCAGATGCCTGCGGAGCAAAGGGATGCGCAGTAGATCAGGGATGCGGTGCGAGAGCCTGCGGAGCGTTTGGAACTGTAGGATGAAATAATGACCGGTATTATCTGACAGGATTATAGCAGGATATGTAAGTACATATCCTGCTTTTTTTAAGGATATTTTATCTTTGCCGTATATACGATAAACAAATGAGTATATATTTTGATGAGAAAAAACTGAAACAATGTGATGCAGTCCTTGTACAGATGCCCTATACCTGGCTTAATCCGTCGCTGGCGCTCGGGCTTTTGAAGACCGATCTTTCCGAGGCTGGCGTTTCAAACGAGATCGTCTATGCTTCACATCATTTTGTAGACGCTGTTGGATATGATCTTTTTACAACAGCGGAAAATCTCTTTGAACCCTATCATTCCGCATGGGAGATGCTCTTTGCTCCATTCACGGATTTTACCCCTCAAAAAAGTGCCGAAGAGGTTTTGAGAATATTAAGTGAATCCGTTGACGTGATGTATACGAAGGATCACAAAAAATATCCTCCGGGTGAGGTTTATGACATGGTCATGCAGATATGGCCGACATTAAGTCAGAGGACGGCAGATTTTCTCGACGAGGAAGCTGATGCGATAATGAAGCGCGGTCCGAAGATAGTCGGCTGTTCGGTCCTTACCCAGCAAAGGAACGCTTCCTTTGCCCTGTTTAAAAGGATAAAGGAGCGGGATCCGGATATTGTGACCATAATGGGTGGGTCCTGCTGTGCCGGTGAGGTCGGTGATGCATATGTGAGCCGGATCCCGTCGCTTGATTATGTTTTCACCGGAGAAGGGGACAGGGCTCTGGGAGTGGGCTGCAGGATGATCCTTGAGGACAGGACGGATGAACTGAAAAAGATACATCCTGAATTTCATACCCCCCACGCTCCTATAGTAAACAAGCGTCTTGAGGATATGAACGATTCCCCAATCCCTGATTACACCGAGTATTTCGAACAGGTCAAAAGGGACAGCTTCGTTCAAAACGATCAGGCTGTCATCCTCATGGAATCTTCCAGAGGCTGCTGGTGGGGACAAAAGGGGAAATGCAGATTCTGTGGACTGCATCTTTCAAAGGAATCCATATGCTACAGACCGAAGTCTGACGACAGAGTCTGGGACGAGGCAAAGGAATTGTCTGCAAGATACGGGAAAAGAGACCTGCTGTTTGCAGACTGCATCCTTGATCTCGGTTTTATAAGGAGACTTCCCGAAGAAGCTCCGGATGACAGAAAGCATCTTAGGATCATAGCTGAATGCAAATCCAACATGAAGGAAAGGGATATGAGGCTTTTGAAGCGCAACGGCTTTGTATCATTGCAGCCTGGTATAGAGTCGCTTTCTGACGGCATGCTGAAGCTTATGAACAAGGGGGCGCAGACCATAGACCAGCTTGCGTGTCTTAAATATGCCAGAATGTACGGAATGAGGATGTTCTGGAACCTGCTGTATGGCTTTCCGGGCGAGGAGGTTCCCTGGTATGATGAGATGATAGAGCTGATGAGCCATATACATCATCTGCAGCCGCCCACGGGCTTTTCTTATATGATGCTCGTGAGGAACAGCGTATTCTATGACGATCATGACGAATACGGCATACACACCATACTTCCCAGGGAGAATGAGCTTGCAACAGACCCCGATACGGATTTTTCGATGAAAACCTCCAATTACTTTATCACTCCCGATATAGTCCGCCATACCGATCAGTATGAAAGGATAAGGGTCGCAAGGGAGAGCTGGCAGGCAGATTTCCATTCGGGAAAAAGTCTGCGGATGTCGGAGTCGGAGGAAAAGGCAGTGATCAGGGATACAAGGTATGCCTTCAAGAGGGTGTTTACTTTAGAGGGGATACGAAGACAACTCCTATTGATGACCCGTGAGACCGCATCTGAAAAAAAGGTGCTTGAAGCTTTAAGAGAACAATATGAGGAGAGTGAAATAGAGGACGCTCTCAGCTTCGTTGAAAGAAATCATCTGATGTACAGAAAGGGTGGAAGGATGCTTTCTCTTGTCCTTCCCGAAGAATGTGAGCCCTATGTGACATACGGCAGTTAATATGTGGCTTAAGGCTGTGCAGTATAAATAATTAACAAGGAGATCTGATATATGAAATGGTCGCATTACAGTCATTTATTTGAGTCGGAAAGGAACGGCTGGCTTTTGTACAACAGTGCATCGGGCTTTTTCATGAAGATAGAGGATGATGCGGTTGATACTGTAAAAAAAATACAGGAGGATCCGGAGAAATATGATTTTTCAAATGATCCGGGACTCTATCTGACACTTCGAAGAAGCGGCTGTATCGTTGAGGATACTCAGGATGATGATTTTTATAATATCGTCAAGATGCGGCGCCTTACGGGAAATTATGCTGTCAGGACCCTGCTTTTGACCATAGCCGTCACAAGGAGCTGTAATTTCAGCTGCTCATACTGTTATGAGGAAAATCGTACCGGGAAGCCCATGTCAAAAGAGGTTGAAGATAAGCTGATGGATTTCATAGATCTCCACAAAAGAGAGGATCAGCTCTACATCACATGGTACGGCGGAGAACCGCTGCTGGCTATCGACAGGATCAGAAGCATAGACAGGAGGCTGAAGGAAAAAGAAAAGAAATACAATGCCATGATCGTCACAAACGGTTATCTGCTGAAAGAGGATATAATAAAGGATCTGAATGACTTAAGCATTAATCATATGCAGATTACCCTTGACGGAAACAAAAAGACCCATGACAGCCGCAGGTTTCAGGTTAACGGTGAAGGTTCCTTTGACATGATAATGAATAATCTTGATGCTCTCATGGCCTCTGATTACAAGGGCACAGTGAACATCAGGGTTAATATCGATATGCGCAACAAAGATGAGTTCAGGGATGTTTATAATCTCATAAATGGAAGGTATCCTGAAGACTACGGAAAGAGGATTTCGGTTTATCCCGGATATGTGAAGGGAGACGGACATCCCGATGCGAGCTGTTTTTTTGATTCTGATCTGACAGGACAGTTCGTTGCAGAACTTGCAAGGAAGGATAACATAAACGCAATGTCACTTCTTCCACAAAAGACTGCAGCCGGCTGCACTCTGACAAAGAGATGCGCTTATGTGGTAGGCCCTGAAGGAGAGCTTTACAAATGCTGGGATGATATCGGGATACCCGAAATGGTCATCGGGCGCCTCGATGATCTGACAGGATGGAACAATTCCCTCATCGCAAGGGGGATGGTGGGAGCATCTTATCTTGATTCTCCCGTATGCAGGGAATGCTTCTATTTCCCGGTATGTGACGGCGGCTGTCACAAGATAAGGCTAAAGAACCTGATGGACGGCAAAAACAGGGATTGCTGCTCATATTTCAGGGATCACTTAGACGAGCTTCTGGAGATTTACTACGAACAGAAGAAGAAGGCTGAAGAAAACAAGGATGCCGAAGGAAAAAAGGATGCATGAGCTCCTGTCATGGCCTGTAATAAAAAGACTGTATGAGTGTGCCTGTGCGGATCCGCAGTTTTATGAGCACCTGCAAAAAGATGGAGAGGGGACTCTTTTGCTGGCAGGTCTTGACATACCCTGTGATGCGGCACTGCATACGCTTGAGAGCATGAAGGATACCACTTATGAGGAGCATCCGTACTTTGCCCTGTATCTGCCGCGAGTGAAAGATATTCTTGCCGAAACGGAAAGGAGACTTGCACCGGACAACTTTGCCATGCAGGATTATTTCAGTCTCGGTCTTATCACAAAAAAACGGATGTGTGTCCAGAACAGCCTTTTGAGGAGCCATCCGAATGTGAGATATTTCCCGGTGATTTTTGAGCTTTCTGAAGGCTGCAGTGTGGGTTGCAGTTTTTGCGGACTGGGAGCAGAAAAGCTTTCGAAGGTATTTTTTCATACGGATGAAAATGCCGCATTATGGAAGGAGGTTCTGTCGGCCACAAGGGAACTTGTCGGACAGGCGGCAGGCACAGGGGTTTGTTATTTTGCAACAGAACCCTTTGATAATCCCGATTATGAGCTTTTTGTTGAGGATTTCAAAAGGGTATTCGGACACACTCCCCAGACAACGACTGCTGTAGCTGACAGGGATACCGAAAGGTTCAGAAACTTCATACGATCCATAAGCGAAGAAGATATGTATAATGCAGCAGTCAGGATATCTGTACGTACAAAGGAGCAGTTTTACGATATCATGAGGCTCTTTTCGCCTGAGGAACTTTCGGATATCGAGATCATTCCCAATAATCCCGAGTCGGTAAACAGATATGCAGCCTCCGGAAGGGCAAGGGATGAAAAAAACGCTGTTTACAGCATTTCCTGTCTTGCGGGTCTGCGGGTAAATATGGCCGCAAAGAAGGTGACCTATGAAGAGCCTGAACTCCCATGCGATGAATTTCCGACTGGAGAGAGGATATACGGGAGCATGCCCTTTACTGATGCAGGCTCCTTTCGAAGGGCGGTATCGGAGCTTTCGGAAAGATTTTTAAGAGCAGGGATAAAAAATGAGGATGTCATAGTTCTGCCTGACGGGGTACATGTGGAGATAAACGGCAATGAAGCGGCATTTTTCGGTGACGGGGCTGTTCTGCGTGTAACCGGAAACAGATTTTTTACCGAGGGTGTGAAGCTGCTTTCGGACAAGGGGATTTCGCTTGCAGAAACAGGAAAAAAACTGTATAATTCTGACTATGTAATGAATATGTTCCGGGAAAAACTTGAAAGGATATTTGAGGCGGGATATCTGCGATGCCTGCCAAAAGAGTTGTTCTGACCGTCGGGGTGTGTTTAAAAAGGGTAGTAATTTATTTTTTAATAAAGGAGGTTATTATTTATGAGCTGGACACAAAGTGAAATGGAGAAGAGCTATCAGGATCTTCTTGCAAAGGCTGTAACTGATGAGAATTTCAGGAAGGAACTTATCGCCAATCCCAATGCTGCTATCGCAAAGGCTACCGGAAAGGAGATTCCTGCTGATTACAAGATCCGCATCATCGAGCAGGATCCTGCATATCAGGCAACATTCTTCCTTCCTCCGTTTGCAGGCGAGGAAGTCTCGGAGGAGGAGCTGATGGCTATGGCCGGTGGATCATGCGGCGGAAATGCATGCGCTGCAAACGGATGCGCAGGTCAGGTAACAAAGTAAGCATTTTTAAGAATGTATTAAGGACAGCGGGATATGCTTTTGCATATCCTGCTGTCTTTAAAAGGATTTATTATAGATTATGAAGAACGGACACAAAAAAGAATGGATAAGGCTTTCCGTCGGTTTTTTAGGGGCGCTGGCAGGACTTGCTGCTCTGGTTGCATTTAATGATCATTTTCTGATGAGTCTCCCTCTTGCGGCAAGGACTGTCGCTATGTTTATAAGCTACTGGCTCATTGCGATTATTCCCCTGATCCTTGTTTTTATTGAAAGGGAAGGAATTAAGGATTATATCCTCGATAAAAAAAATGTACATTTCCAGGTGATCACCGGGATAGCTCTTGGTATCGGTATGTCTGCTGTTTTTACCGTGCTGCCTCATCTTGCGGGCTTCGGTGAATATGTTGATAACGGACATCGCTACAGCGGCATCTGGCAGTTTGTCTTTGAATTTGCCTACTGTATACTGGCTGTAGCCTTTTCCGAAGAGCTTGTATTCCGAGGCTTCATATTCAAAAGAATATTTGAGATCAGCGGAAGGGAGAGCGTGGCTGTGATCGGCTCATCAGCTCTTTTTGGCTTGTTTCATCTGTTTGGCGGAAATGTACTCCAGATGTTTATGACGGCTGTTTTAGGCGTATTATTCTGCCTTTTCAGATCTAAGATAAGATCCTGTTCGCTTCTGTCACTGATACTGGCTCACGGGATATATGACGCTCTGATAACTGTCTGGTCGTCTGTATTATAGGAAAGTGTTGAAGGAAAGAGGAAATGCCCGAAAAAGTAAAAGAGATAATAGCGCGATATACGGAGGCAGATCCGGAAAGCATCAACGGGGATTCAAAGCTTGTTGAAGAACTCGCTCTTACATCGTTTGATGTGCTGGTGATCATGAGTGATGTTGAAGAGGAATTCGGTATTATTGTGGATGAAGATATGCTCATGGGAATTGTCACGGTAAATGATGTGATAAAACGGATCAGGGAACTAAAAGGTGAAGATAAGTGAATATAAGTACAGTAAGGGATCTTTTGAGCAGTGCGGCTACGAAACGTCCTGAAAAGGTTTATCTTTGTGAAAAGGATAAAAAAGGCGCGGTTATCTCAAAGACCTTTCAGGAGTTTTTTTGTGATGTCCGTAAGGTGGCATCATTTCTGTCGAAAAAAAACGGGGAGCGGGTCCATGCGGGTATCATATCCTCGTCAGGCATCTTTTGTATAACTGTTCTGCTCGGGTCAATGTGCGGAGCACATGTTGCTGTTCCCGTAAATCCCCGTCTTTCGTTGGATGATATTTGCGATGATCTGAACCGGGCGGATGTTACGGCTCTTTTTTATGACAGGAGTTTTTTGGAAAAACTTGACTCGATAAAAAGATCATGTCCGCAGATCATCACATACGTATGTCTTGATCCGGCTGAGGGTGTTTTCTCTGTCGGTGAGATTCTGTCGGCAAACAGTTTTGCGGAAGATAAAACCCCAAAGCCTTCGGATCGTGCATGTATCCTTTATACCTCCGGTACAACGGGAAAGCGCAAAGGCGTGATGCTATCCCATGCGAATCTCATTGATAATGTTTTTTGCTGCGACAATGAAGGAGATGAAAATGATATCCTGCTTTCTGTCCTTCCTGTTCACCATGCGTACTGCCTGACCTGCGATGTGCTGCTTTCCCTTAGGTATGGCGCAACGCTTTGCTTCAATGATTCTCCCATGCATCTGATGCAGGATATAAAACTTTTCCGGCCTACCATGATGCTCTTTGTACCGCAGATCGCACAGACCCTTTACAGGAGGATGATCGTTGCAAAAAAGACAGATCCACTGATGCCCGTTAAGGATGTCAGAGAGAATGTTTTCGGTGGGAGACTGCGCGTTATCTTTTGCGGAGGAGCCTATCTTTCTCCAAAGCTTGTCGAAGCATATGAAGAAATGGGGATACCGTTGCTTCAGGGCTACGGCATGACGGAATGTTCACCAAGGATATCTTCTTCAAGCACAGCCGATCCCTCAACCGGTAATGACACCGGAAGGGTTGTCAAAAACTGCAGGATACGTATCGTTGACGGTGAGATACAGGTAAAGAGTCCATCCGTCATGATGGGTTATTATAATGATGAAGAAGCTACAAGCGAAATGTTTACTTCAGACGGGTGGCTGAAGACCGGGGATCTTGGGTATGTGAAGGATGAGCATGTATATATTACGGGACGGAAAAAAAATCTGATCATACTCAGCAACGGAGAAAATCTCTCACCTGAGGAACTTGAGAACCGATTTGCGGACTATGACTGGATCAGCGAGGTTATGGTCTGTCAGGAGGGGGAAGGGATAACGGCGGAGGTTTATCCGTATCCGGAGTTTGCGGGGAGGGCCGAAAAGCTTCTCGAAAAGGCGGCAGAGGAGATAAACAGCACTCTTCCTCCGGGCAAACGTATCACAAAACTGCGCATAAGGAATACCGGGTTTGAAAAGACCGATTCGCAAAAGATAAAGAGAAGAAGCCTTAAGTATACCGGTACTTGACAAAAACGGGCTGTGTTGGTATCATTTGACGGTATGCCGCATGGAAAGGTAGAAGTGGCTTGTTTTTATGAGCCCACCGAAAACAGCGAGATCAGGATAAGGAGGTGTGCCGAATGTACGCTATTATTGCAACAGGCGGAAAGCAGTACAAGGTAAGCGAAGGCGACGTGATCCGTGTAGAAAAGCTCAAAGCCGAAGAAGGTGAGACCGTAACATTTGAAGAAGTTCTTGCAATAGGCGATGACAAGCTCACGGTCGGGAATCCCACGATCGAAAAAGCATCTGTTGCCGGAAAGGTAACAAAGCAGGGCAGAGGAAAAAAGGTCATCGTTTACAAGTACAAGAACAAGAGCGGTTATCACAAAAAGAACGGACACAGGCAAGCATACACGGAAGTGAAGATCGACAAGATCAATGCTTAATTGTGAAAATACCGATCCTGTCATATGATTAGAGTAAAGGCCATCCGAAAAAACGGAAAAGTGTACGGCTTTCAGACAGAAGGACATGCGATGTTTGAAAGCGCCGGAAAAGATGTTGTCTGCGCAGCTGTTTCCATACTTACGATCAATACGGTAAATGCATTTGAAACCTTTCTCCCGGATGAGGAGACGATCGTGGATGTGGATGAAAAGAAGGGGCGGATAGAATGCATCTTTAAGGAGGAGCCTTCGGAAAAAGCAGGACTTCTGCTTGATACCTATTTCCTCGGGATCAGAGGGATAGAAGATGAATATGGCAGTGATTATCTGAAACTTGAAGATAGCTTTATTTGATGAAAGGGAGGCAGGAGATGTTAAGATACGATCTTCAATTCTTCGCTCATAAAAAGGGAGTCGGATCGACCAAGAACGGCCGTGATTCCGAGGCAAAAAGACTGGGAGCAAAGAGAGCCGACGGACAGTTTGTAAAGGCCGGAAACATCATTTACAGACAGCGCGGCACCCATATCCATCCCGGCAAGAATGTGGGCCGTGGCGGAGATGATACACTTTACGCTCTGATCGACGGAGTCCTTCGTTTTGAGAGAAAGGACAAATTCAGAAAACAGGCGAGCGTTTACGAAGTCGAAGCAAAGTAATGATCTTTAGTCCCGGACATTTGGTCCGGGACTTGTTTTAATGCGGCAGCGCTTTAGTCTGCCGTATCCGGAGGTTTTGTTATGTTTGCCGATCAGGCGGTGATAAAGATCAGATCGGGAAAAGGCGGCGATGGACATGTGAGCTTCCATCGTGAGAAGTTTGTGGCGGCTGGAGGCCCGGACGGCGGTGACGGCGGTGACGGCGGCAGCGTCTATTTTGTAGTTGACAAAGGCATGAACACCCTGCGCGATTACAGGTTCAAAAGGTCATTTTCCGCGACTGACGGGCAGGAGGGCGGAAAAAACAAATGCCACGGAAAGAACGGTCAGGATATTTATCTGAAGGTGCCCGAAGGGACAGTCATCAGGGAATCAAAGTCCGGCAAGGTGATAATTGACATGTCGGGCGATACCGAGAAGTTCATGATCCTGAAAGGAGGCAAAGGCGGCATAGGAAACATGCATTTTGCAACCTCGACCATGCAGGTGCCGCAGTATGCAAAACCCGGACAGGAAGCAATGCAGCTTGAGGTTTCCTTAGAGCTTAAATGCATTGCGGATGTGGGACTGGTAGGGTTTCCGAATGTCGGCAAATCCACCTTTCTGTCGAGGGTAACAAATGCCAGACCGAAGATCGCCGATTATCATTTCACAACCCTTGAGCCGAACCTGGGAGTTGTCGATATCGAGGGCGGCGGCTTTGTTATAGCCGATATCCCGGGCCTCATAGAGGGCGCTTCGGACGGGGCAGGCCTCGGACTTGATTTTTTAAGGCACATAGAAAGGACCAGGGTTCTCATACATCTGGTAGATGCCGCATCTGTTGAGGGAAGGGATCCGGTGGAGGATATACATGCCATAAACAGGGAGCTTTCTTCCTATAAGGTAGATATAACAAAAAAGGTCCAGGTCATAGCAGCGAACAAGCTTGATGTCGCTTCCGACAAAGAAGAAGTGATCAAAAGGCTTAAAAACGAGTTTGAAAAAGACGGGACTAAGGTCTTTCCGATAAGTGCCGTTACAGGCGAAGGCATAAACGATCTTCTTTACTATGTGGACGGACTCGTAAAAGAGCACAGGGAGCCCGGAGCAGTTTTTGAACAGGAATACTTCCCGGAATTTGACAGACCGGGAGAGGAGCCTTTTACAGTTTCCTATGATGAAAAAGAAGGTGTTTATGTAGTAGAGGGCCCGAGGATAGAAAAGATGCTGGGCTATACGAATCTTCAGTCGGAAAAGGGATTTCTGTTCTTTCAGAAATTCCTGAAGGATAATGATATCCTCGGACAGCTGGAAGCCCTGGGGATAAATGAAGGCGATACTGTGCGGATGTATGGACATTCGTTTGATTATTACAGGTGATAAACATGAAATTGACCAGTTCACAAAGAGCATATCTTCGAAGCCTTGCCATGACGATGGATACCATCCTGCAGATCGGGAAGGGATCTCTTTCGCCCGAATATGTAAAGGCGGCTGATGAAGCGCTTGAAAAAAGAGAACTTATCAAGGTCGGTGTATTAAAGAACTGTCCCGATGATGTAAAAGAGATAGCAGTGACACTGTCTGAAAGGACACACTCCACGCTGGTGCATGTCATTGGGAAAAAGATAGTTCTGTACAGGCCGAACAAGGATAAACCCCTCATCAGACTGCCGTAGCAGACAAGACGTTTAAGCGTCTCATAAACAGCAGGGGGAATGAGATGAAAACAGGTATTCTCGGAGGCACATTCAATCCCATACATATGGGTCATATGATACTTGCGGAACAGGCTTACAGCAGGTTCGGTCTTGACAGGGTATTTATCATACCGAGCGGCAGGTCATACTTCAAGGATGATATAATAATGCCCGATGCTTCGGTGAGGTTTCGTATGTGCGAGCTGGCCTGCAGGGGAAACGATCATTTTACGGTACTTGATATAGAGACGAAAAGACCCGGGAATTCATACACCTGCGATACGCTTGAAGAGCTTAAAAGCATGTTTCCGGAAGATGAGTTCTATTATATCGCAGGCATGGATTCATTTGCCGAGCTGCCGAAATTCAAGGATCCGCAGAAGATATTCTCGCTTGCGCGGATAGTGGCGGCTTCCAGGAATTATGCCGGCAAGCTGTATACCCTCAAGCTTTCGTATGAGAGTGACTATGGCGCTGAAATCGATATACTTGAAGCACCAAGGATCGATATATCATCGGAGATGATAAGGGATTATCTGAAAAAAGGAAGATCGGTGAAGTATTATCTGCCGGATCCGGTGGAGGAATACATCAGGGAAAACGGTCTTTACAGGTAAGGCATGAAAGAAAGCACGACGGAACTTCAAAAAAAGATAAAGAAATGTCTGGACAAGGAAAGATACAGACATACGCTGGGAGTTGCATATACCGCATCGGCTCTTGCCATGAGATATGGCGAAGATACGGAAAAGGCTTTTATAGCAGGGCTCCTTCATGACTGCGCAAAATGCATCCCAAATGATGAGAAGTACAGGATGTGTGAAGAATACGGTATCAGCCTTTCAAAGTCGGAGCAGGAGATACCGTCACTTGTTCACGCAAAGCTTGGAGCGTACCTGGCAAGGGAAAGATACGGGATAGAAGATGAGGATATCATCAGTTCGGTAAGGACCCATACTACGGGAGAGCCGGCGATGTCGCTGCTTCAAAAGATCATCTTTACGGCAGACTATATCGAGCCGAACAGGAGTGAAGCACCGAATCTGGCAGTGGTCAGGCAGGAGGCTTTTGAGGATCTCGACAGCGGAGTCTACAGGATACTGTCGGACACGCTGAAATATCTGGACAGAAAAGGCGGAAAGATCGATCCCATGACAAAGGAAACATATGAGTATTACAAAAAGAGGAGAGAAGGATAGTGGAAGCAAAAGAAAAGGCTGATATTGCCGTATCGGCTCTGGAGGATAAAAAAGCAGAAGATGTGAAGGTGATGGATGTTTCTTCACTGACTGAGATAGCTGATTATTTCATACTTGCGACAGCAAATAATAAAAACCAGCTTGAGGCCCTGGTAGATGCCGTGGAGGAGAGACTTGGAAAAAACGGCATCGTACCAAAGAATGTAGAGGGAAGGCCTCAGGAGGGTACCCTGTGGATACTGATGGACTACAACGACATCATCATCCACATTTTCACGAAAGAGGGGCGTGATTTCTACGACATTGAAAGGATCTGGAAGAAGTGAGCATTCATTTCATTGCGTAGAAATAGGGCACGATAAGATGATCACCGGCATGGATGCTGTTTATGTCATCGAGGCTGTTCAGTCTGACGACCTCATCGATGTATTCACCTGTCCCGGAGTATTCGGAGGATATGTAGGAAGCGGCGATACTGTAAAGGGTGTCGCCTTTTTTTATCTCGATGCTCCTGTAGTATTTTGAACGGCCGCCGGCCGGTGTCTTCTCATCCGCGAATGAGCGGGTTGAAATGGAGGCTGTCACGATGAGGGTGATGACTGCGAAAACCGCGGCGAACATGAAAACTCTGCGGCGGATCGCTCTCTGCCTGCGAAGCTTTGCCCTTCTCAAAACTCTTGATCCTGTATTTTTCATCGCATTTCCTCCTTCACATGGATGCGAACATCTGTTCTGATTTTGATTATATCGAACATATTTTCGAATGTCAATAGAAAATTCGAACATATTTTCGAAACTTATGTTTGCTTTTTGCATCATGTGTGTTAGAATGGGATAGAACTAGTATTCGATTCTGATTCGGAGGTGATGAAATGGCGCTGGGAAAGATTACAAAAAAACAGGAGGAAATCCTGAAGTATATAAAAGGGCAGATACTGGAAAAAGGTTATCCGCCGGCGGTCAGGGATATATGCGCTGCCGTGGATCTTAAATCCACATCGTCCGTTCACGCCCATCTGGAGACTCTTGAAAAAAACGGCTATATCAGGAGAGATCCCACAAAGCCCAGGGCCATCGAGATCCTGGATGAAGAGTTCAACCTGACCAGACGGGAGATCGCAAATATCCCGCTTGTCGGGAATGTGGCGGCAGGATCGCCCATCCTTGCAGAACAGAATATTGAAAACTATTTCCCGATGCCTGTGGAGATGGCGCCGAACACTCAGTGCTTTGCTCTGAAGGTAAAGGGTGACAGCATGATCAACATTGGGATCAACGACGGTGATTATGTTTTTGTGGCTCAGACAAATACTGCAAACAACGGTGATCTTGTTGTCGCCATGGTTGAGGACGGAGCCACTGTCAAAAATTTCTATAAAGAAAACGGACATATACGGCTGCAGCCCCAGAACGACGATTATGAGCCCATCATCCTCGATTCCTGCAGGATCCTCGGAAAGGTTTTCGGAGTCTTCCGCCTTTATTGAATGCTTCAAATATCATTTTTTTTCTAAAGCCCCTGTCTTTTTGGGGCTTTTTTTCGTAGAATAGATTTGGGAGGGTTTGTTATGATTAACGATTATCACATGCCTGTCATAGAAGGAGTGGACTGGGAAAAGGCCCACAGATACATGCCTGAAAAGGAATCGCTGCTTGCCATCCTTCGGGAGATGGTGGCAGGGGCATCAAAGCAGGCGTCATTATTATTGAAATACAGGGATGAGATAAAGACTGATCCTTCTGATGAAAACCATGATCTGTTCAAGGTGCAGGCCCATGCCATGAAAGCGTCGGTCCGTTCCATAGGCTCGGATCTTTTTGATGAGGCCTATGCGCTGGAACTTGCGGGAAAAGACAGGGATACGGAAACCATAATCAGGGATACGGACAGATTCGCGGATGATTATTTGGCTCTTTCCGACAGGCTGCGTGTCATCACCGGGGATACGGACAGACAGGAAGCCTTTGACAAAAAGGCATTCGCTGAAAGGATACAGGAGATAAAGACGGCGATGGATGCTTTTGACGTTACGCTCCTGCAGGGATCTTCATCAAAGGTCATGTCCATGGAAACTCCCGAAATCCTGAAAAATGAGCTGGCCATCCTTGAAGAAGGTGTCAGGGACCTGGAATCAGAAAAGGTTCTGGGCTGCTGCGAGAGAATAGAAGATCTGTTGAGGAATATTGAATGAGATTTGTTTCTGTAAATGAACTTGAACCGGGAATGATCCTTGCCAGGAAGATCATCGACCGCAGGGTCAATATGCTCCAGAAAGGGGTCGTGCTTTCTGCTGTCAATATCGAGAGGCTAAAGACCAACGGTTATCTGGGCGCATATATCACGGACAGCATTTCCGAAGATATAGAGATAGAGGAAACCATCAGCGACAAGACCATGGAGGACGGTATCGAGGCCGTCGCCAATGCCGATATAGGCAGCATCATCGAAGTCGCAAAGGAGATGGTTGAGGACATATCCGAGCTGAAAAGGATAAGCGTGGATATGCTCGATCTGCGCTCTTTTGATGATTATACCTACCATCACAGCGTAAATGTGGCGATCTATGCGGTTGCTGTCGCGACAAAGATGGGACTTAGTGAAGAAAAGATCCAGGAGATAGCGGTGGCGGCGCTGTGCCACGATCTGGGAAAGACCAGGATTGATGTTGCGATCATCAACAAAAAGGGCAGGCTTGATGATGATGAGTTTGCCGAGATCAGACGGCATCCGCAGTATTCCTATGATATCCTGTATGACAATACGATGATTTCATCTGCTGTCAGGCAGGCGGTCATCTGCCACCATGAAAATGAGAACGGTTCCGGTTATCCGTACGGAAAAGAGAGCGACGAGATCCCGTTAGCGGCAAAGATCATCCACGCTGTTGATGTATATGACGCCCTGACGAGCCGACGTTCCTACAAGGAACCCTATTCTCCCGTGGATGCCCTTGAATATATCATCGGCGGTCAGAATATCCTTTTTGACAAAAATGTGGTAGATGTCATGCGGACCGTCATACCCGCATATCCTCCGGGAATGGATGTCATCCTTTCTACCGGACAGAGGGCTGTTGTATGTGCGCATACGACAACGGCACAGAGACCGGTCATCAGGATCTATGAAACCGGGAAGGAAGTGGATCTTTCCAGGGACCCGGATTACAGCACTGTCTTTATTGCAGCATCGGGCATGCTGCTCCAGGTATCGACAGGCGTTGAGGAGCTGAACGAGAACCGCGGCAAAAGCGATAAAAAGAAAAAGGTCCTTGTTATAGATGACAGCGGCATCTCGAGAGGGCAGACAAAAGCCGCTCTTGAAAATGAATACGATGTCACGGCGCTTGAAAGCGGTATAGCCTGCCTCAATTATATCAAGGCAAAGGGGCTGCCGGATCTGATCATCATGGATATAGATATGCCCATGATGGACGGCGTGACCACTATAGAAAAGATACATGATAATGAAAGCGCCGATATCAAGATCCTCTTCCTGACTGCCATTGCTGACAGGGACACGGTGATACGATGCAGGAAAGCCGGGGCGCTGGACTATATATTAAAACCCGTCAATCCCATATATCTGAGGGAGAGGGTTGCGATAGCCCTGGACAAGAATCTGGATAGGTGATAATTGTGATATTTTCAACTGTAAGTGATGCAAAGATCCTTGTCGTGGACGACAACAGGATGAACCTGAAGGTGGCTGCAGGGATACTCGGGCACTACAAGATCACCCCGACCTGCGTTGAAAGCGGAAAGGCAGCCATAGCCTGCTTTGAGAAAATGAAGCCCTTTGACATCATTTTTATGGACCACATGATGCCGGGCATGGACGGTGAAGAGGCAATGAAAAAGATCAGGACGCTTGAGGGCGGAGCGGATGCCCTGATCATCGCCCTGACCGCAAATGCATTGACAGGGGCGGAAAAGAAATATAAAGAAGCCGGCTTTGATGATTTCCTTGCAAAACCGGTAGAGCCTGTGAAAATGGATGAGATACTCAGAAAATATCTTCTGAAGAAGTAAACCTAAGGTGATTAATAAGGAAAACCCCATCCGACGCGATCGGCTGGGGTTATTTCATGCAACTTCGAATTTGTCCTTTGGCAGATGTTTCATCAGCATGTTTTCAAGAGCGGCGCTGCTGACGGGCTTTGACAGATAGTCCGTAAAGCCTGCAGCCAGGTATTTTTCACGGGCTCCGTCGACAGCGTCTGCAGTCAGGCAGACAACGGGGCAGGAACTGCTGGCACCGTTTTCGGTTTCACGGATACTGTGCATGGCTTCGGTGCCGTCCATTTTGGGCATTCGCTGATCCATGAAGATCAGGTCGTAGGCGGTTTCCTTTGCCATATCGATGGCCTCCTGTCCGCTCAGGGCAGTGTCGATCTGCATGCATGTATTTTTCAGCAGGCTGACTGCGACCAGCAGATTTACCTTTGTATCATCGACTATCAGGATATGTGCATCAGGCGCGGAAAACGATCTGTGTTCCTCAACGGCTTCAGTCGTGCTGTTTTCTTCAAATCTGGATCTGAAGTCGCCGACTGCGGCATCTGAAACGATCTTCTGAGGGATCATGACAGTGAACTCGGATCCCTTTCCGTATTCGCTTTCTACTGTCAGCGTACCGTTCATCAGATCCACCAGATTTTTCGTGATCACCAGTCCGAGACCGGTCCCTTCAAGCGTACTGTTCCTTTCCATTTCCAGACGTTCAAATCTTGTAAACAGCTTCTCCCTGTCTTCATCTTTGATCCCTATACCGGTATCTGCAACGGAAGCGGTCAGAAGAAGAATTCCGTCATCATTCTTTTCGCCCCTGAGAGTGAGCCTGATAGAGCCTCTTTCCGTGAATTTAACAGAATTGTTCAAAAGATTGGTCAGTATCTGGCGTATGCGCAGTTCGTCCCCCATGAGCTCATCGGGAAGTGAAGGATCCACATCGACTATGAAGTCAAGCTTTTTCTCACGGGCCTTGAAAAGGATCATGTTGCCGAGGTCGTTCAAAAGAGAGCTGAGCTGGTAGGGGCTTTCTTCAAGCTTTAGCCGGCCCTGTTCGATCTTTGAAAAATCAAGGATATCATCAACGATGGCAAGCAGATTCCTGCCTGCATTTTTGGTATCCTGCGCATAGATGCCTATATTATCCAGAGCACTGCATACGGATGAAGGTGTTCCGTCTTTTTGTTTCAGTGCACGGTTGTATTCGCGTATCGTCATCTCGTTAAATCCGAGAATGGCATTTATCGGTGTTCTGATCTCGTGAGACATATTTGCAAGAAAGTCGCTTTTTGCCATATTGGCGCTTTCGGCACGAAGCTTTTCCTCGAGAAGCTCACCCTCCATCCTGACATAGGGCCTGACTGTCAGCAGTGAAAGGATACCTGCAAACACTAGAGAGATGAGAAGTATAACGGCATATCTGAGCACTGTCGAACGGGTCTGCGCCATGAGCTGAGCTTCAAACCATTCCACTGAAAAATCGGTAGCTATTATGCCTGCGATCCTGCCGTCAGAGTCAAAGACCGGACTGTATGCGCTGTAGAACTGTCCCCATTTGTCTGTATAGGGTACTTTGTCAACGGCAGCCGTCCCATTTGCTGCTTCATCCAAAGCCGCAGTATATGTGACGCTGTCTCCGTAGGCTGCGGGCGTATCCGGATCAAGATCCATGACGAAGATGAAATTGTCATTCCCGTCTTCCCTGAGAGCATAGATGTATTCGAGCTCTACATTATCCCTGAAGACGGAGAGGGTATTATAGATAGAAACATATTCGGGATCATTGACGCTGTCTTTTGTGAAGGTTTTAAGAATGTCGCCGTTTACTGAACCGGACGCGCAGTTTGCGATATCAAGCATACGCTGTTCGATAGCTTTACGGATCTCAACTCTTGATCTGTAAATGGAAACAGTACAGAAAAGAACGCTGGTGATCAGCAGTATGAGTTCGACCAGGATAATTATTTTAGTAGAAAGACTTGTATTTGTGCCCACTTATCACTCCCCCTGAAAATCATAGTATAACATATGAGTCATATTATCAAGGTATCAAAAACACATGGAAAAAGCAGGGCGCCGGATATTTCCGACGCCCTTAAGGGGTAAAAAAGGTTCTTGTAAACATTAGAATTTTGCGGGATGTGAATAGCTTTCATACAGTTCCTCAACAAAAAGCTCGATCATTTTGAACATCTTCATAACGGCACCTCCTTTTATCTGATAAACTGTTGACTGTTCTTTATCTGCTGTCCTTTGTTTTTCTCTTTCTGTCTATAATATAACGCCTTGCAATCATTATGTGAAATACATATAATAAACGCATAGCGATACCTTTTGGGTATAGTGGTTGATGCGTATGAGGGAGGTGGAAATGGAACTTCGGCATATCAGGTATTTCCTTGCGGTTGCAGAGGAACTGAACTTTACAAAAGCTGCGGAAAAGCTGTGCATCGCGCAGCCGCCTCTGAGCCGTCAGATAAAGGATCTCGAAGAGGAACTGGGCTCCCCGCTTTTTGAAAGAAAGCCGCATTCCCTGACGCTTACCGAGGAAGGCGTTCATTTCAGGCAGTATGCGATTAGGATACTGGAGCTTGTAAACAAATCGATAGATGATGTAAAAGAGATGGAAAAAGGGCTGCAGGGCAGACTCTATATAGCATCCGTCGAAGGATATGCGCCAAGACTCCTGGCGGGATGGATCTCTTCATTTCAAAAGGATAATCCCCATGTTCAGTATGACCTCTGGTCGGGGACAACAGATGAGATCATATCCCGCATGGAAAAAGGACTGTGCGAGCTTGCCGTCATCATGACGCCTTTTTCGGAAGAAAAGGTAAATTCCATCCCTGTTCACAGCGAGCCATGGGTCGCTATCATCCCCCAAAAGGATCCTCTGGCTTCAAAAAAACGCTCCTATGTCACACCGGAAGAACTTACCGGATGCGAGCTGATCATACCTTCAAGGCAGTCGCGCCGTCAGGAGATCAGATCCTGGATGCCCGATCCGACGAAGCCTTTGAATGTCAGATGCTATGTGGCGCATATCACCAGCGCCGTCGAGCTTGCCCGCAACGGTGTCGGGATCACGATATTTCCAAACTCGCAGGGCATCATCCATTCGGGCGACGGGATCGAAGTCCGGGCCATCAGGCAAAAGAATGCCGTCGCAAACTATCATCTGATATGGAGCAGGGAAAGGCCTCTTTCAAAAACAGCGGAAGCCTTCCTGGCATCGGTTACCGCTCATCTTTCAAAACAAAAATAGATGAACCCTTTTGTCTCCCTCCCACCTATGAGGAGACAGGGGGACGGTCCTTTTGTCTCCCTCCCACCTATGGAAGTTTTAGGATTAGTTGGTATAATAAAAAACTGAAAGGCAGTATCAGCTTTCAGAATGTTTATAGGAGATTTACAGGAGATCATTTAAGTTATGGAGGTTTATTTATGAGTTATCATGGCGTTGGAAAAAAACTGATCGCAGGGATAACTGCGGCGCTTGTTATGACAACGATGCTGACGGGCTGTGGCTTGTCGCTCAATATGGATGATGGTAATACCATGTCGATCGATTTGGATGATGATAATAATATCAGCATCAATATGGAGGATGAAAAAACAGGCAGGAAGGAAGTTGCGCAAATGCCTGCAGATGACGAAAAAGACAAAGGATCAGATGATGCCATCATCGAGAATGTGGTCGACAACTTCATGATACTTGCAGCTGTCCCCAGACAGTCAAAGCATGAAAAGGAAATAAGCGACAGGCTCAAAGCATGGGCTGAAGATCTCGGATATGATGTCAGACAGAACAAGGCAAATGATCTGATCTTTGATGTTCCCGCAACCGAAGGCCTTGAGGACCTTCCGCTGACCGCCCTTCAGGCTCATATGGACATGGTCTGCGTTGCCGAAAAGGGAGTTGATTTTGATCCCGAGAACGATGATATAAAGGTTGTGGTCGACCGGGAGGCGGGGACCATGACGACCGGCGGGACGACGACACTCGGTTCAGATGACGGGGCAGGCGTTGCAGTCATCATGTCGATCGTTGAAGGCGGGATGAAGCACGGCCCTCTCCGCGTGATACTCACGACCGATGAGGAAGTCGACATGACGGGAGCTCTGGCTATCACATCAAAGGATCTGGAAGGCGTAAAATATCTCATTAATATTGACAGCGAGGCAAGTGATACCGTCACCATAAGCTCGGCTGCCGGCGGCTCGATAGTCGTTTATGATAAGCCGGTACTGACGGATGCTTCAAAAGATTCGGCGCTGAAGATCAACATATCAGGTCTTGTGGGCGGACATTCGGGTGTCATGATAAATGAAGGCAGATGCAATGCCATTGTCACGATAGCAGGACTTCTTTCGGAACTTTCGGATACGGTGCCGTTTGAGCTTGCATCCATTACCGGAGGTGTTGCGCAGAATGCAATCCCTGCGGAGTGCGAAGCGGTGATCCTCGTTGATAAAAAGGATGAGGCTGAGGTAAAAGACTATATTGATGAGGCAGAAAAAGAACTGAAGAAGGAGTACAAAGGGATAGAAGAAAACCTGGCGGTTTCTGTTTCCGGATGTGACAGGCCTGACGAAGTGCTTGACGACAGACAGACAAAGTCCATACTTGATTTCATCACAGGCTCCATCAACGGGGTATATACGATGTCAAAGGATGTGGAAAGCTTTGTCGAAAGCTCATCGAACATCGGCGTGATAAATGTGGGTGACAAGTCGGTCGATATAGAAGCTATGTACAGGAGCTCTTCGGAGGAAAAGATGGAGGAAATTGCCGGATTTCAGGAAAAACTTGCAAAAAAGACCGGACTTCCGATCGATATAGATGTGGATGCAAAGCCATGGCCCATAAAAACAGACAGCGTGCTCGTGCCGAGGATACAGGAGATCTACAAAGCCCAAAACGGTGAAGATATAAAGGTGGAAGCAATTCACGCAGGACTTGAGTGCGGAGTGTTTGCGGAGCTTTCGGAAGATCTTGACATGGTCAGCATCGGGCCGGATGTAGTCGGCGCTCATTCTCCGGAAGAGACCCTTTACATTGATTCGATACCGAAGATATGGCATCTTTTGGAAGAACTCTTATCTAATATAATCTAACATTGGGGAGACAGGGGGACGGTCCTTCTGTCTCCTTTTTGTTTGCAGGGTATGCATACCCTTCGATAGGTTGTGACAGGGAGACAGAAGGACCGTCCCCCTGTCTCCCCTGTCTTTTTTATTTTATGGGTATTACGACGCCGCTGATAAACTCTTTGCCTTCGTGCCGGAAACTTACATTCCCGCCATACTTTTCGGCCGCAGTGCGGATGGATTCAAGTCCAATGCCGCTGCCTCCGCGGTGGGTGGACAGATACCGTTCTCCGTCCATCCTGACCTCACCCGAAAAACTGTTTGACGCAACGATCCCGAAACGGACATCGTTGGGACAGGATAATGTTAAGTTTATATAGCGGTCTGTCTTTGGGATATCAAGACAGGCTGTTATTGCATTATCAAAGATGTTGCCGACGATGTTGCAAAGATCCGCATCCGAAAGAGGAAGGCTTGTGGGCAGATCGGCATTTATCCTGACCCGGATCTCATACTGACGAGCTGTAGCCCCGTAGTAGTTCAGGAGCGCGTTCAGCGCCGCATGCTCACAGTAGCTTATCACCTCGTTTTTGGGCATCTGGACAGTGTAGGATGTCAGATACTGTCTTGCCGCATCATTGTTGCCTTCAGAGAGCAGCTCGTCAAGGGTGCCGATGACATGACGGAAATCATGACGCGCCTTTGCGCTTTCTTCCATGTATGTCCGAAGTTTCCGGTACTGGCTTTCCTCCATCTCGAGGATCCGGTTCCGGTCGCGGGTTTCAGCCATGTCGACCATGCCATGCACAATGGAATAAAAGATCCAGCACAGAAGCAGGAGCAGGAGCAGCATCATGGGGACTACGGTAAAGAAAACCCTCGCCATATTGTTGACATGAAGCGTCTCGTACCTTTTCGGTATGATCAGAAGGTTGAATGCAAGGAATATGGCTGAGACACCGGTCCCTATGTACCAGACCTTGCCTATGCGGAAATTGTCAATGAGCCAGCTTCCATACCTTGCAAGAGGCAGGAAAAGAAGCGCCGCAAATATCAGGCCTGATATGAACTGGAATACCGCAGCCTGAAGACTGTAATCCTCAATGGTAGCTGCAGGGTGCAAAAAGGCGTCATAGACATTGGAAAAGTTTGAGTTAAAACTGAAAAACGCGCAGATCAGCACAAATACGGCAAGTGTCTGGGAAAACGGCGTACTCAGCGTCTCATGATAGATGAACAGGAATATGATCAGGACAGGAATGAAAAGCATGTTGTATCCTGCGTTAAAGACCGTGTCTACCAGAGCCAGCAGAGGAATAAAGACGCACAGGGCAAAACTCATGCCTAAGATCGTTTTTTTTCTGCCGTATTTCAGGCGGTTTTTCATTGGGAGGTAGCAGAGTAGCGCGGCAGGGATAAATACAAGGTTGCTGAAAAGCTCGGTCAGATATGATTCCATGCTCATGTCCTGTTCCCTCCCGTCAATATGCCGGAACGCATCCTGTCCATGAGGTAATTGTCCCAGATCTGTTCCAGTTTTTTCCGGTTCCGGGGACCGATGGGAACAGGTTTGCCCACAGTCAGATGCAAAAGGGCATCATCAAAGCTTTTTATATATGCCATATTGACGATGACACCGCGACGGGCCTGAAGGAAACGCTTGTCGTGCAGCAGATGATCGCAGGCATTTGCAAAGGTCATCCGGGTGAGATGTTCGTTGCCGTCCTTATCAGAGATCACGAGATAATTGTGGGCATCTGTACCCACAGTCACCAGATCATCGAAAAGGACTACAGCTTGCCCGTCACGGACCGGAAAGGAGAATGAAGGGGAACTGACAGGCGTGGACTTTTTTAGGATATCATCCATTACCGGGAAAAGATCCTCTTTCCTGACCGGTTTTACGATGTATTCATAAGCATGGAGCCTGAAGGCGTCAGGCATATGGTCTTCCGAGGTGGTAAGGAACACTATGATCGCATCCCTGTCCGTCTCCCGGATCTGCTGCGCCGCCTCTATGCCGCTTGTCCCATCCATGTAGATATCAAGAAAAACCGCGCTGTAAAGCAGCGGACGGTAATCTGCCAGGAACTCCCCGGCATTGTCGTACTCCGATACGGATATATCCATATTATTTGATGCCGCATATTCCGAAAGAATGCGTATGATCTTTTCGCGGTCTTTCGGATTGTCATCTGTAACGGCGATGTTCATCTGTGTCTTTCCTTTCCATAATAAAAGATCATATCGATTATACCACATCAGGCGTAAGTACAGTTTATTAAACCCTCGGTGAGTACAATGAGTTCCTTCGGGGACGCTTTCGCTCGCTCATCACGCAGCGGTGCTAACCTCGCAAAATACGCTCGGAAGCACCGGCGCTCTTCGAACGCCCCTCAGGAATCTCATGTCTCACCTCGGGTTGCCAGGACAGTGATCCGGACATATGTCAATTCGGCACAGGTTTTGTCAATTCGGCACAGATGCATTGCAACAGGGATCTGTGGAAATTATAATCGTGGAGGCGGTGGGCATATTATGCCCTTAAATGCTTGAAAAAAGGAGAGATTCAGTGAATGCAGTGATCTATACGAAGGATGATACGGAATACGCCTCAATGGCGGGGATCCTGAAGGAGGAGTCTGACAGGATGGATGTTTTCAGGGATCCGCTGGACGGGCACGGACACTACGATTATCCCTACGACATGATTATTGTGGCGCTCGAAGGCGCAAAGGGGATGAATACGGTCCTGGAATGGTCGGAACGGCACCCGGATTCAAAGATAATCTGGCTGACCAGCGATCCGGATTTCCTGTCTGTCGCACTCAGGAGACACTTAAGTGATTTTCTGGTACGGCCTTTTAACGAGGAAGAATTCAGGAAGTCCGCCAGGAACGCACTTCAGGGACCACCGGGTAAAAACCGGTAAACGGGATCGTTCGTATAATAAAAGAGGATTTCACAGTAAAAGAAACAGTGTAAGAAGATTGGAGAGATGAGATGAAAATGTCACGTATAATCAGCAGACATGTAAAAAGAAAGATAGCCGCGGCACTTCTTGCCACGATGCTCATAGACCAGTTCCCGGTGTCAGTCTATGCGGGACCCCTGGAGTGGGAGACCATATCCGCAGAAGACGCGACGGTCATGGAAGAAGAACAGATCATTCCGGCTGAAGAGCAGACCGGGGAAGAAGCAACACCTGCAGGGCAGGAGCAGACGGGTATGGAAGAAACTGCACCTGCCGGTGAAGACCAGACAACACCTGAAGAAGAAACCGGAGCAGCAGAAGAGGAGGAGGAGGCTGTGTCCGAAAACACCGAACCTGAGGCAGTGCCGGAAGGAAGCAGTAATGAGACCGTTGAAGAGGCAGCCGGAGATTCGGAAACGGTCAACTATATTGACGAAAACGGAGATACACAGACCTGTGATAATGCCACTGTTCTTAAGGGAAATGAATCAGATCTTGGGGCAGGCTGGTATGTGGTAAACAGAGACATCAGCTATACCTCAACATTGAACTGTAACGGAGACTGTCATATCATCCTTGCCGACACATGGAAGATGAACATCGGAAGCAGCGACGGCCCAGGCTTAGTCGGTGGCGGCTATTCCCTTACCATCTACGGTCAGTCGGGGGGGAGCGGAGAGTTAAATATTCTCACTACTAATATAAATAGTCATGGAATACTTGTGAATAATCTTACTGTCAATGGCGGAAAGATCAATGCTGTTACCCAAGGCCGTGATTCGACCGGGATTCAAACATATAATGATCTCACTATAAATGGGGGCGAGGTCTATGCGGAATCAAAGGGCAACGATACTCAAAACTACGGGCTAATGGTAACCGAAAAAATAACGATAAACGGCGGTCAGGTTACCGCAAAGGGAGGACATGCCGGGATTTATTCGACATACCGCGGAGCGCATTTTCTCAGCTGGAAAAATGAAACAGACTATGTCAGCACAAACAGTTTTGATCTGAATAGTACTAACGATAAGGGCACCTTTGAGATCGCTTCCGGGAAAACATTCACTGACGGCGAGAAATACTATATTAACGCAAACGCAAACGAGATAAAGAGCCTGACGAATGTAACACTCAGACCGACAACCGATACCTTCTACACCGTGAACTTCGATTGCGGGAGTTATAACGGAGATGATGTTCCTCCGGTTCAGCTTCTGAAGTCCGAAAGCAAGGTTACAAGGCCGGCTGATCCTGCCGGCAAGGTAGGTGATGCCTCCTTTGCCGGGTGGTACAGAGACTATGAATGCACCGTTCCCTATAACTTTGATCTGCCGGTAACGTCTGACCTTACCATCTACGCCAAGTGGGCGAAAAGAAGCTACAACATTGCCGATGCGAACATCAAAATGATCTATAGGCATACCGGTATTTCAATCGATCCTGTGGTGTGGGATAATATCGGCACCAAACTCACAAAAAACACAAATTATACTATCGAAAGCTGTAAGAAACACGGTACAAATACATCTGCGGATATGAAGGAACCGGGTTTTTATGATCTTGTCATAAATGGAAAGTATCCTTACACCGGCAGTAAAACAGTAGAAAAAGTCTGCGTACTGACCTTTGGAGAATATAACCCCGATACGAATGAGCTTAATAATAACGCGACATTACCGGAGGGTGAAGAAGCTGCGGTTGTCACAGCTTCCACTGTTACCATGAACTCGGGCTGGTATGTCGTGACTGAGGATGTGGCGGTACAATCCCGTATGAAGGTTAACGGCGATGTCCATCTTGTCTTATGCGACGGAGCGACCCTTGAAGCAGGCGAAAACAAGGGGATCAGTGTCAGAGAGGGCAACTCTTTAACCATCTACTCCCAGGAGGGAAATACCGGAAAGCTTATTGCGAGTTCGAATGAGGTTATCTTTTATGCGGGCATCGGCGGTGACTGCGCTGATGGTACCGGTAACGGGAATGCCGGAACCATCACCATCCACGGCGGTGTGATCGAAGCCAGAGGTTCCAAGTACAGCGCTGCCATCGGCAAGGCAGGGAATACCAATGCCAATGGAAATGGCGGAAGGATCATAATTTACGGAGGTCAGATCACTGCCCTCCGTTATACTCAGATAGTGAACACTGATAACGATGGCGAAAAGGAAACGGGCATCGGAGGCCCCGGTGCAGACATCCGTCTTTCCTGGTGCCGGGAAAGCGGTGCAGGCAGTGACTTCATCGTATCGGATGGCTATGATGGCAATGTGGCCTTTACCAAACCCTTTATCATTGCGGGCACATCGACTCTCGCCAAAGCGGATAACATCAAAGGAGAAAAAACCAGGATCGAACCGACCGAATCGGGCGAGACTTATACAGTTACTTTTGACAGCCAGGGCGGTACCGCCATCAAACCCCAGAACGTCATCTTAGGGAAGACAGCAGAAAAGCCGGTCACACCCATAAAGCAGGGATACAGATTCGAAGGCTGGTATAATAACGGCATTCTGTATGGTTTTTCAACGCCGGTCAATGATAACCTGACTCTGACCGCCAAATGGCAGGATCTCGCCAAGGTCAGTTATCTGAATGAAAACGGGGCTTCCACACAAACGGTCTACAGCCCCATGGAAGCAGACTACACCGTTCTGCCCTCCGGCTACTACTATGTCAGCCAAAACATGGAGCTGTTAAACCGTATCAGCATATCGGGAAATGTGAGCCTGATCCTGGGAGACAATCAAACCCTTACTGCCCCTAAGGGCATCAGCGTAATGGATTCAAAAAACACCCTCAACATCTTCGGCCAGAGCGGCGGAACAGGGCTGCTTAAGGCAAACGCGACAAGCGGAAATGCGGCCATCGGAGGTAACAAAGAAAATGCGGTGACTGAACGTCCCTCCGGAAACATCAATATTTACGGCGGAATGATCCGGGCACTGGGCGGAGAAAATGGTGCGTCCATCGGAGGAGGACTTAACAGCAAAAACTACGGAAATATCCGGATCTATGGAGGAACGGTCTCGGCCTTAAGCACACAATACGGCGCGGCCATCGGAGGCGGCAAGATCGATAGCGAAAGCGTAAGCGGCGGCAGCGGCAGCGTTGAGATACGTGGAGGAGTGGTGACGGTCAGTGCGGACTTTCTGGGCACCGGTATAGGCGGAGGAAATCATGCCTATGGCGGAGTGATCAGTATCCTGGGGGGGAAAGTCACCGTAACCGTACTCGATAAAGATTGTTGTTCCGGGATCGGTGACGGGTATTATGGCGGGACTTCAAAACCATGGGAAAACATGGCCAGCATTACTCTTGGCTGCAGCAGGGACGACGATTTTATCTACTCAGCCGGATACAGCGGATCCGTGAAGATTGCTCCTAATCAGACGCTGTTAATAGACGATGATCATTCCATTAAACTGGCGGGAAATATTACAGATCTTAAAAAGATCACCGGCAAAAAGCTCATCCTGGGCCATTCTCACAGCTTTATTTATACGGCCAATGGAAGCACCATTACTGCGAAGTGTCAAAACTCGAACTGCAATCTCACCAATAATACTGCAACCCTGACCCTTAATGCCCCCGACGCGTCAACACTTGTCTATGACGGTACTCCTAAACCGGCGGTGGTAACCGATCAGTTTAACATCAGCGGCGATGCGGTGGTTAAGTACCGGAAAAAGAAGAGTGATTCCTCATGGGGCGAAGCTGTAGCTGTGGCTCCGAAGGATGCAGGAGACTATCGCGCAAGCATAACTCTTGCTGATACGGGGCACGGCACAGCCACAGCCAGCGTCGAATATACCATCAGGAAAAGAGACGTCACAATAACCGGCCTCATAGCCAATGACAAGATATACGATGGCACCACCACGGCAAGCGTCAATGATACCGGAATGAAGATCGAGGGCATGGTTTCCGGCGATGCCGTAAGCGTTAACTCCGGAATTGCGAATTTTAACAGCCCGGATGCGGGTGACAACAAAACGGTGACATTTACAAACTATTCCCTTACCGGCGAGGCGGCAGGGAACTATAATCTCGCTCAGCCGGCTCAGGCGACGGCAAATATCTCAAAACGTCCCGTCACCATAAGAGCCCTGGATCAGACTGTCCAGCTCGGGGACAGCATCGAATATGCCATAGATTATAAAGATCTGGCAGACGGCCAGGAGCTTAAGCATGTGGACCTGACCCCGGATCCTGATCCGGCTAATTGCAATACCCCCACAGATAACGGCACGATCACGCCTGCCAATGCTGTCATAAAGATCCGGAATACCGGTACGGATGTCACGAAAAACTATGACATCACCTATGTGAGCGGCAACCTGAAGATCAGTTTGGTCATGGCGAAGGTTACGAAGAATCCCACACCGAGATTAAATCTGAAATATGAAGGCTACCTGAACTGGCAGGATCTGGTTAATCCGGGGGAAGCGGAAACAAAGATGGAGTACAATGTTTTGCAGATCCGCAGAGGAGACGGGGAGCTGCTGAAAAAGGACGGAAGATATGTCTACGAGATCACCCCGACAGATGGATACGTGGAGAAATGCAGTGTCTGGGAGTCCGGTTCCTATCATGTCTGGTATCGTGCGGCTTCGGATAATAAACATGCGCCGAGCGTGCCTCAATGCATCAGTGTGGACGTAGCCAGAGTGCCGCTGACGGTAAGGGTGCGTGACGCGGCCATATCCTACGGCGAAAAATTTCCGGATCAGCTGGTTTTGGATTCTGAGGGATATGTTAATTCTGAGGACTCAGGATACATGGGCAATAGAAAATATGATTATAAGATCGGTGGTTCCTGGAAAGCCTGGGACGATGTAAAGAACATGTATCCGGATCTGGGCAGCTATCCGGCCAGGATCACTTATTATCGCGAAAGCACCGACACCGGCCCTACGGTGTTATATTGCTATGATATCTCCTATATCCCCGGGATCATGACCGTTGAGCCCAGGACGGTGGGCCTGAAATGGGGGACTGCGAACCTTACATTTAACGGAACGCCGCAGGCCCCGACGGTCACGTTAAGAAACCTTTCCCCCAATGAGGCTCCGGACGCGGTCGGTGTTACGGTGACAGGGGCCCGGGTGAATGCCACGCCTTACGGTCAGACATATACGGCCACTGCCGTGGGACTGAGCGGGGATAAGGCCGGAAAGTATGCTCTGCCCGCTGACAATACCAAAGATTTTACCATAGCAAAGGCGGATTATGCAGGGACTATCACGAACGTTGAAGTGACTGTACCGGTTTCGGCAGACTCCTTTACCGCATCTGTGGCCGGGAAAATGTCTGCGGATGCGGGAACGATCACCTATGATAATAATGTAGGGCTGTCATCAGATGGTTTTGAAATTGCCGATGGCGTTTTTGACGCTCAAGTGGACAAAAACGGTCTTGTGACGGTGACAAGAAAGAAGGAAGTTACTATCAATGGTGGGAATAAACTCACTGCGTCTGTAAAAGTACATTCGACTAATTACAATGATATAGCGATCAATGCTGTGGCGACTTTTGTTAATAAAACTGATGCAGG
>JAGACK010000037.1 GCA_017614155.1 Lachnospiraceae bacterium | reverse complement strand
GAGGTGTCTGTATATTGAAACTGTCATTTGGCTGTTCAGAGAGGAACTCGCCGAAGGAGAAAGTCTCGAAGAGTGCGAGCAGCTTATTACTAATATGAAAGTTGCATATGGATTTGTAATGGACATTCAGAAAGATATAACGTAAGCGTCAAATAATCATGCCTGTTTCCGATGCTAAACTTTTGCTATAATGATGGTGCAGAGTACGTAAAATTCCAAAAAGGTTAGCACTTTTGGTATTTTGCGTACTTTTCGTTACGCACGTTAAAATCAGGCCGTGGATAATACGGCTTTATGCCACACCCCGACTGGCTTTTCGCAGTTTTCTGATGTCCGGTTTTTCATTTCCCGGTGGCGGTAACATATACTTGATCAGCCGTTCCCTTTCCCTGGGTTCGTATTCCAGATACTGCTGCGACCATGGCATCATATCGTCCATATATTCTGCAGGCTCTTCTGTCAGGTGTTTCGGCAATTCCTCCATCAGATACTTCAGGTAGTAATACGGATCTGCGCCGTTCAGATCTGCCGTCTGTATCAGGCTCATTATCACAGCGCTCGTTTCAGCGCCGTGTTTGGTACAGCTGAAAAGAGAGTTGACTCTCAGCCTTGCTATGTTACGGATCCTCCGTTCACAGCTCCCATTATCGATCGGGATATTCCCGTCATTTAAGAACTGTCTTAGTTCCTGTTCGTGATTCAACGTATATCCGATAGCATCTTTAAGTGTTTCGCTGATCCCGGGATCATTTACATCGATGGTTTCCAGGTATTGGATGAACTCATCGAAGAGTGGTTTCACATGCTCTTGTCGTTCTTTCAGACGCTCGTCTGCAGAAAGAGACTTCAGCTGTTCATCCTTCATATATATCTCTGCGATCATCAGGATGCACCGGTACTCCGGAAACTGTTTCATTTCCTCAAGCGTCAGATCCTTCGGCGATCTCATAAGGCGGACAGCGTTTGCAAACCTGCGCCGCGCATGTGTAAGGCAGCCACATATGGTCAGCTGTTCCGGATATTCTTTCTGTGCCGTGTAATAACCGGCATAAGCATCATCAGTGAGGAACACAGGATGATCGATCCCTTCAAAGAATTCTTTCAGATGGTCGGCTGCGCGTGTGAGTTCAAAGCTTATGTACATCACCTTGTATCCATCCAGCAGCTCACCGGAAAGATGCACCCAGAAATACCCCTTCGCTCCGGGCCTGCGTCCATCACGGATCACCATCCAGGGAGTCTCATCGCAGTGCTGATAATAAAAGCCTTTCATAAGGATGCGGAGATGATCATATACAGGTTTTAAAAATTCGGAGCAGATATGTTCCTCCCAGTTGCATATCGTCTGTCGCGATATCGGGAATCCAAACCTTTCCGGATCGTGTTCCTGCCGGTAATGCGGCAGGAACATCGCATATTTATCATATAAGATGGAGGCCATCAGGGAAGAAGATACCAGGCTCTTCTCTATGAGCGGCTCTGTCCAGAAGGGAGACTGTATTCCCGGTGCTGCCGTCTCGATCATCGGGATATAAGTGATCTGAAGATAATTGCCGGAACGTACGTGTTCTACAGTGCGCCGCTTTACCCATCTGGCGATCCGCCAGTCATTTCCATACAGCTTATCGAGTGCCTCTACATCAAACAGATATGTTTCCTGCACAGGGAGTTTTTCCAGTTCCGTTTCGCGTTTCCCTTTCTCTTTTTTCTTCTTTTTCTTTTCTCCCAGAAGTTCCTTTAACATTTTTCGGACTTCGATCTCTGTAAGGTTGTCCGGATCAGCTGAAGTTTCCGGTCCCCGGATGCACTCCGGCGCATCCTCATCTACCGGATCTTCCATATCCTGTTCATCATGGGTATTCCTGCACAGCAGGTCTTCTGTCTTCTCTGAACTGCGTCCGAACAGGCTGTTTGTCTGTTTGGTGGTGATCTCTGTCAGATGAATGTTCTGGTGGAAGAGTTCATCTCTTTCTGCCCTGACTTTTTCATACTCTTCCCGGAGTTTTTTATAATCCCGGACTACACCGGTATGCATCTCTTTAAACTCCCGAAGCTCGCCGATGCAGGATTCCCATCCGGAATACTGTGCCACAGCGATCTCTATGAGAGCTTCACGGCTCTTATCTGAGATACTCTCTCTGAATTTTTCCAGGGCAGCTCTCATCATAAGGACAGGCTATCCATGACAGAGTGGATCTTTTTGAGAGCCTGCTGCAGAGACCTGTTCCGGCTTTCTGCTTTTGCAAGTTTTTCCTTTAAGTCGCGGATCTCTTCTTTCTGCGACAGGATGACCTGGTCCTGTCGGTCCAGTGTGCGCTTTGCATCCTCATACAGAAGAGAGAGCTGATGATCTTCAGCAATGCCATCCGTCTTTTCAGTAACCGTTGCTTCTTTCTTTTTTCTGCCCCTCTTTCCGGTCGGGATGATCTCGCCTGTCACCGGATCGAGCTTTCCTATCACCTTTCTGCGTGAACGGGCCTGTTTTTTTTCGGGATCCCAATAACTCTCACTTTCATAAACATAAGTCGTATCCGTATCTTTATGATACTGCTTGATATATGCCATTTCTTTATCCTCCATAGTGATATATTTAACTATCTATAATTATATCACTATAGCAAGAGAAAGTCAATAGCAAGTGACATATAAATTTAAAATATATATCACTATGATGACCTTATTTAAGGGGCGGGGACGCCTTTTGTTTTACAGGCTTTATGGTCCCCTCCAGTGTGAATCCATCCATCAGAAGACGGAACTGTTCCGGAGTTATATCACGAGCCTCCTGGCTGTTCCTTGGCCATTGATATACGCCGTTTGATACATGCTTGACCAGCATGAGCCAGCCGTCTTCCTCCAGGATCAGTCCCTTGATGCGGTCCCTCCTGTTACCGCAGAAGAGGAACAGAGTCCCATACTCCGGGGATCTGAAACCGTAATGCAGGTTTATGAGTGCTGATAATCCCGGTATGCCGCGCCGCAGATCAGTTCTGCCCGTAACGATCACGACGCGCTTTACACCGGCAAGCTCCCTAAGCATTTCTGATCACCCTGATGACAGAAGACAGGGCTGCTTCTGAAAAACCTTCACCGATATAAAGCTGAAGATCGTTAACCTGCAGCATAAGGGCAGAGTGTGAAGTGTCATTTCCATGCGGCTGTCTTGACGGGATCGCTGAAGATTCCTGCGGGATCGTGATCTCACAGAACGATCGCTCGGATACATGCATCGGCAGCTGACAGCCATGTCCTGTGATCTCATCGATCTTAGTGTCCGGATTCTCAAGAAGAAAATCCCGGATCCTTTTCTGCCAGTAATGAAACTGTCTCAGTCGAACACCATGCTCCTGGCACCATTGGGTTTTAGTCATCCCGCTGTTGTTGGCATCAGTGATGACCTTTGCCCAGGATGCCATTCGGATCGCATATGAATTCTTGTTCATGTATCAAACCTCCCCACTTGAATGATCTACTTCTAACAAGATCAATTCTAATGGGGAGATTCAGAAACTTAAAGGCTCAATTATTTGACGCTTACCTTTCAGGCAACATAAGGCCGGTTTTGAATAACATAACTCAGTATCAGGATCACACAAAAACCACTTCCGGATTACATAAATCAAACTCCGAGGCCACATAAATCCCGCTCCAGCTTACATAACTGCAGTTTTCGGGCTACATAACTGTTAATTTGAGGGGTATAAGTTCGATTTCGAATGTATTAGTATGATTTCAGATGACATAACATCATATGATTGTATCAAATGCTACGAAGGAATTACGTCTACCAGTCCTCGTAATCCTCCCAGCCTTCCCATTCGTTATCGAAGTCGTAGTAATCGAAGTAATTATCCGCGGCGGCTTCGGTCTGGAAATTGCCCAGCCACTGGATATAACGCTTATCGATACCTATACCGGCGAACACCTGTCCCAATGAAGCATAAAAGTCATTATCACCATAAGGCAG
>JAGACK010000036.1 GCA_017614155.1 Lachnospiraceae bacterium | reverse complement strand
TTTTCATATGTATATTTTATCATATCTTTCGTACGGTTTCGTATGGATTTTCGGTGTGACGGTTATGTGACAGAGTATCTGATCGGTATAGTGAATCCTGCTGTGTTATAATAATTCTAAGGGACTTGATATATCTATGATTAAGATGATAATCAAAATGGATGAAGAAAAGATATGTACTTCAGACCAATATACTGCGGTATATTACAGAGTGATATAGCAGAGGAAAGACATTGACAATATGTCGTATAAGACATATAATATGTTCGAAAGGACATATTTGATGGATATCGAGTTTTACAAATAAGAGTGGGAATAAAGCATATCTCACAAACGGATTTACGAAAAAAACACAGAAGACACCACCATCTGAAATAGACTTGGCTAAAAAGTACCGCGAGGATCACTTAAGGAGGTACCCAAATGAGTAGTTACAGAGAATACAAAGAACAAGCTTTAAAGAACCCTGAAGTGAAAAAAGAATATGACGCTTTGGGACCGGAATACAACATTATACAGGCTATGATCGATGCAAGAAAAGATCAGCATCTCACCCAGAAAGAGCTTTCGGATCGCACCGGTATCACTCAGGCCGACATAAGTCGTATCGAAAAAGGGACCCGCAATCCAAGCCTTGAAATGCTTAAGCGTCTTGCACACGGCCTTGGAATGCAATTAAAGGTTGAGTTTATTAAACCAGGCAAGGTATAATTGTCATATATAGATATGTAGGGAATTGACAGAATTGTCATGGGCTTCAGACGGTAGATTAGAACGAAATCATTGATGAGAGAATTATGACAAATTATGACTTTGACGAAACAGCACTCTCTCAAACCATTGATTTTACTGCATTCTTAAAACTGTAAAGTGTTCGAATCCCTCCGTCTGCGTTTTTGGGAGAATATCTTATCATGAAGAAACTAAACGATCATGGATTTTCCATGGTTGAGATCATTGTGGTCATCGCCATCATGGCGGTTCTTATAGGCGTGATCACACCCCAGTATCTCAGATATGTAAAAAAAACACGAAAAGCAAATGATCTTACTGTAGCAAGAGAGATCGGCAATGCCTACAACATTCTGAATGTGGATGACAAAGTCGTAAAGGAGTGGACAGACCTTTGCAGAACAGACGGCGAAGGCAGTTTTGACGGCTCAGGAAAGTACTACTACATGATGCTCTACGCCGATGCCAGCGACAGTGATACTCCTTTTATCGTGAAATGCAATCCTCTTCACAAAGATGAGATAGACGGCTACAATGAGACCACTCTGAACGAACACTTCCAGCAGCTGTTCGACCGTTCTCTGTCCGAAAAAGATGTCAGGATGAAATTCAGGAGCCCGGGCGTCAGGGATCAGTGGATAATAGCCGTAGATGAAGACGGCCGGTTTCATGTGCTCGTCGGAACAGGCTTTAACGGTTCCCAGACCTACATCTCAAAAACCGGAATCTGCGAGGGTACATCCGTTCAGTGCTACGAACTCTGGCCCTATACATCTGAAGCATATGATGAACTGTAAATAAAAGGGATGGCAGATGCCATCCCTTTTGTATCGGATCTTTCTTCAGGCAAAGGGACCCGGTCGTATGGCCCCGCTTCTCCTTTTGCCGTAATAATCAGTATCAAATATGATATCCGATCCATCCGGTCCCTCGAACCGCTGCTCAGGCTCAAATGCCTTTCCGAGGGTATCGCTGTTTACTGCCTCGCAGCAAAAATCCCCGAGCAGGTCATATACATTTGTTTCAACAGTACAGTTTTCTCCGTCCCATTTCAGGGTGACCTCAGCCTTGTCCTTATTATTTATCAGATTGTGTTTTTCTTTGTTGTATATCTGAGCCCCGTTAAAATACGCGTTGCCGTCAACCCAGACTGGAAGATGCCCGAAATGATATTTTCCCAGTTCCATCATATTCGGTTCCTCATCCAGCTTGAAGTTTGCTATCCACTCGTCATAGGTAGGAAAGATATCAAAGGGTGAAGTCCCTGCATGCTCATAATCCGGTTCCTGCGGAGTCTTGCTGAATTCCTTCACAGGATACTTCTGTACGAAGATATTATTATATACCCTGTCATCGCCATGGAGGATAGTCATGAAACCTGCGACCTCAGTCCTGTGGCGTATATGATAGGGCGTGTATCTGGGCTCCCTCTGCCCGTTTACTATGCTGTCTACACCCGAGTTGATGAGTCCGAAGGACCCGCACATCAGATTGTGAACTATGGCAAGTCCCTCGCTGGGCATCACAACAGAAGCCTTTGAAAGCAGGAGATTGTTGTCGATCAGGGTAGGACCGTGCCCCACTTCCACAAAAACATCGCAGGAAAACATGGCTCCCTCTGCCTTCACCGCACCCTCAGGCGGCATGTTGTCATGCATGAGATTCTGCGTGACTCGGGCTCCCTGCGCCTCCCAGTCAAGCCATACGCCCATGATACAGTTATGGATATGATTTCTTCTGATGGTAACATCGATCGCCGCATGAAGCTTGATCCCGGCAGTTTCAGCTCCTCCCAGCTGCTGGGAATTGCAGATATGATGTATGTGGCAGTCTTCTATGGTCGAAAAGACGGCTCCCATCCTGCCAACGATGCCGGTCTGTTCACAGTGATGTACATGACATCTCCGTATGACATGGTGTCCGATCTTTTCTTTCAGCCAGCCATGATACTGCCCCCTGCACACGGCATCTCTTTCCATCTGCGTGGGACTCTTCACATGCTTTGTATAGAAATACATGTTGTTCTCTTCATCCAGATATTTTCCGAGAGATATACCGCAGCATCTGCTGTTGCTGACCTCACAGTCTTCTATGATCCATCCCCTGCTCCAGTGCGGACCGATCATACCGTCCTGATATGCCGCAGGCGGAGCCCAGGTTGTCGCTGCTTTTGTGATAATAAAACCCTTCACGGTAATATTATCAACCCCGTTTTTGTCCGGCATGAAGCAGTTCCTGCGGACGCTGATCTCAACATTTTCCGTGTTTGGATCCTTGCCCTTGAAATTGGCGTAAAACACCGTGCTGTCGCCGTCCTGCTGCGAAAACCATTTGTATACGGATTCCTGCTTCTGCCATGAGCAGGGATCCGGCTCTCCTGCAAGACACTCTTCCAGAGTCACGGCCTCATACATCATGAGCTCATCCAGAAAAACACTTCCCGTGTGCCTTACCTTTGGAGCAAAATACCAGTCGCCGCATACATATGTCGTGTACGGATTATAATCACCGAAGATGCTGTTTTCCACGCGGGCAGTCCAGACATCGCCTTCGTGCCTTTCCCAGTTTTTTAAAGGCTCTGCTCCCGTGATCACGGCGCCCAGGGGTTTCTCGGACCGATAGGTTATTCTTTCCTCATCGGTTCCGGCATTTTTGGGATTCACATATTCACGGTATATCCCCGGCCTGACTATGACTTCGTCGCCGGCTTCTGCGATATCCGCTGCCTCCTGTATACTCCTGAACGGTCTGCTGTCGGTACCGTCTCCGGCAACATCAGCTTTGGCATCCACATAAAAAATCCTTCCCATGGCAACCTCCCTTTTCCTTATGACAGTATCTCTTCTTCAGACAGAGTCCTGATCTTTTCAGGCGGTATATAATAAAAGAGCAGACTCTCCAGTTCTTCAATATGGACAGGCTTTGAAATATAATCCCTGAATCCTTCTTTCAGATATTCTTCCCTGGCATTTGACATGGCGTTTGCAGTCAGACATATCACCGGCGTATCGGCAGACAGATTATCCTCCATCTCCTTCATCCTTTTGAGTGTCTGGGTGCCATCCATCTCCGGCATGAGATGATCGAGAAAAATGACATCATACTCTCTCTGCTTCACCAGCCGCAGAGCCTGTTCTCCGGATTTAACCGCATCAATCCTGATCTTTGTGTTCTTTAACAGCTTACAGAAAACGGTCAGATTGACGGCAGAATCATCAACTACAAGGATCCTTGCATCTTCTGCAGTAAAGCTTAGATGCTTTGTTTTTTCAACAGTCCTTTTCAGGTAATTATTTTTATCGCCGATCCCATCATTTGAGATCACACCCTGAACGATCTCAAAACCAAATTCGGAGCCTTTTCCGTAATCACTGCTGACTGTCAGCCTGCTCCCCATCAGTTCCAGCAGTTCCTTTGTGATGCTCAGTCCCAAACCGGTACCCTCGACCTTTTTGTTGCGCTTCTCATCAAAACGCTCGTATTCATCAAAAAGCTTTTCCATATCCTCCGGCCGGATACCGATCCCGGTATCCTTTACCCGGACTCCTATCCTCACATAACCTCCGATTGCCTCCTGTCCGGGACAGGCCGCAGGCAGAGCATCCGGGTTCTCCAAAGTCACGGGCCCGAGATTTTTCATGATCAGGGTTACCGTTCCTTTCTCGGTATATTTGACTGCATTCGTGAGCATATTGGAAATGACCTGTCTGACCCTCGTATCATCTCCGTACAGCTTTCCGGGAAGGGTTTCATCTATATCAAGCTTTACCCTCAGCCCCTTTTCTTTTGCACGGACCTTCACAACATTATAAAGATCCTTTATCAGCGACGGCAGCTCGTACTCTCCGGGAACGATATTCATCTTGCCGGCTTCGATCTTTGATATGTCAAGGATATCATTTACGATGCCCAACAGGTTATTGCCTGCAGAACGGATGCTGTCGGCATAATCAAGCGTATCGTTTTCCCTGCTCTCATTCAGGATCATCTCATCCATGCCCAGTATGGCATTGATGGGGGTCCTGATCTCGTGCGACATATGCGAAAGAAAAGCAGATTTTGCCTCGTTCGCGCTCCTGGCTTCCTCAGCTATATCCAGCAGTTCTTTTGTGATCTTTCCAAGGAAAGCAGACATCCTGTCCGAAAGCGGCAGGGTGCGCCCCTGACGCATGCCCTCCAGTGTGGGATGCTCATATGAGGAAGCATTCGCAGCCTCCTCCTTTTCCCTGAATCCCACTGTCAGATGAGCGCTGTTCAGGATCCCTCCCCTTCCTTCATGATAATAGAGTTCACACGAACCGTGCATAAGGGCATGATCGGGAGAGACCTTCGAAAACTCATCCCACTCGATATGCGCATCTTCCTTCAGATAGTTGATACGGTTCCCACACAGAGTGAGGAACATGGCTTCCGGCTGAAACTTCTCCATGATATCAAGGGATATCCGGCTGGCATGAAGCACCTCATCATGAGACGCAAATGTAAATCTCAGTTTTTCACCGGGATGAAGGGTCATCATGAAATTCAGTTCCCCCTCACTGCCATGATCTATCGGTATCAGACAGATGTTTATCCCTTCACGCTCCACAACAAGGGGAAATTCACAGATATTGCTGATAAAAAATGCATCGGGATATACACCCAGATACTCTTTATAGATATCCACTGCCGGCCTGGAATTGATCGTTTTTACAATAGTCTCTCCCCTTACGGGTTTTTCACCAAGCTCAACAGGAAAGCTTCGTCCTATAGGATTCCATCCAAGGGCGTAATTGGACCTGACCTTCAGATTTTCTCCGGCAAATATCACTGCCACAAAACCGTCATAGATGATCCCGTCTCCCGCTACAAACTCATTTCCCTGCAGGTCGGGACCTGTCTGCTCTACCTCTACGATCTTTTCTTTTTCTTCCACGGAAACCTTTGCCATCAGATTTCTTAGCGTGCATGTGCCAAAGAGCACGGCATCCCCGTGTCCCTCCATGGACTTTTCCATAAACATTGTCGTATTGAGCTCCATATTGCTCCCGAAAAGCTCAACAGCCCTGACATGAGCGCAGGCATCCAGTCTGGTACGAAGCATGCCTGCCGCTTCTGCTTCTCCTCCCGGCATACATGGGACGGTTACGACTTCTATCTCTGCTTCATCTGTAACTATCAGATTCAGAAGAATTCCCCTGGTCTCGGGCAAAAGCTCGGCAACCACGGTAACGGATATCCCCGCCACCTTCAGTTCGGGAGAGCCTGCCTCCTTAAACCTGTCAGTCAGAGTCTCTATCTCCTGCCTTGAAAACCCCGATTCATAATAAGTTACCAGCGCAGACCTGTGCGGCGTTTCCGAGACTATATCCTTTATCTTTCCGACAGCATCTTCAGCCGTCTCCATATCCCTGCACAAAAACTTTCTTTGGATCATAACTTTAAATTCCCTTTTTTCTCTTCGGATTGTTTGTTATTTTCAACTCCCCTAAAGATATACCCCTTTATCTGTCATATCCTGTCACTCAAGCTCCACTGTAGCCGGGGGCTTTGATGTGAGGTCATAAAAGACGCGGTTTACTCCGTCTACCTCATTTACTATACGGTCTGTTATGTGTGACAGGAGTTCAAACGGAATGGGCGCAGCATTTGCCGTCATGAAATCATCCGTCTTTACGGCACGAAGAGCCACAGCATAATCATAAGTCCTGTCATCACCCATGACTCCGACAGACCTCATATTGGTAAGCGCGGCATAATACTGGGCCGGCATCCACGAAGGATTCTCTTCAGCCGCCTTTCCTATCTCTTCCCTCAGGATCGCATCTGCATCCTGTACCATCTTTACCTTCTCTGCCGTCACCTCTCCTATTATGCGGATGCCAAGTCCAGGTCCCGGGAACGGCTGCCTGAATACCAGCTTCTCCGGTATGCCAAGCTCCAGTCCGGCTTTTCTGACCTCATCCTTAAAGAGCATCCTTAAAGGCTCCACTATCTCCTTAAAATCAACATGATCCGGAAGTCCTCCCACATTGTGATGGGATTTGATGACAGCCGACTCTCCCAGTCCCGATTCTATGACATCTGGATAGATCGTGCCCTGAGCCAGGAACTCCACCTGTCCGATCTTCTTTGCTTCCGCTTCGAATACCCTGATGAATTCCTCACCTATGATATGTCTCTTCTTTTCGGGTTCCGTTACCCCTTTAAGCTTTTCGTAAAAATGCTCCTGCGCGTTCACTCGGATGAAATTCAGATCATAGGGCCCGTCAGGACCGAATACAGCCTCGACCTCATCTCCCTCGTTTTTTCGCAGGAGTCCGTGATCCACAAACACGCATGTCAGCTGCTTTCCTACGGCTTTTGAAAGAAGTACCGCTGCCACGGATGAATCCACTCCGCCGGAAAGAGCGCACAGCACTCTGCCGTTTCCTATCCTTTCACGCAGCTCCCTGACAGATGACTCCACAAAGGAATCCATCCTCCAGTCACAGGCACAGCCGCAGACCTTTTTCACAAAATTGCCGAGTATCCTGAAACCTTCCTCCGAGTGCGAAACCTCCGGATGGAACTGTACAGCATACAGCTTGCGGGATGTATCCTCCATTGCAGCAACCGGACAGTTTAAGGTTTTGGCTCTGACCGCAAAGCCCTCGGGAGCCTCGGCAATATAGTCCGTATGGCTCATCCATGTCACTGAAGTCTTTTTCACGCCCTCAAAGAGCACTGATTCTTCATCTATTGTCACCTCGGTCCGTCCGTATTCGGAAACAGGAGCAGGCTGAACCTTTCCCGACAGGACAAATGCCAGGATCTGCGCGCCGTAGCATATGCCAAGGACCGGTATCCCGAGTTCAAATACCTCTTTCGTGCACAAAGGCGACCCTTCGGCATATACGCTGTTTGGTCCGCCCGTCAGGATGATTCCCTTCGGCGACAGCCGGGCAAGTTCTTTCGGGTCCGTATTATAGGGATGAACCTCACAGTATACGCCGCATTCCCTGACACGCCTGGCTATCAGCTGATTGTACTGTCCCCCGAAATCAAGGACAATTATCATTTCTTTCATGTTTCCCTCCGGATGGACCTCATGATCCCAGATTGTTTATTATTTTTTTATTTTACGACAAGCCCAATCTTATTGCAAAAAAAATGTGATGGTTTTAAAATTGTGATGATGTCAGGGGCAAAACACCTTCTGAAAGGAACCGCCATGAACAGTATCGATTCGATGAATCCGCAGATCGACAGACTTATATCAAATATCGAAAAAGTCATAATCGGGAAAAGAGAGATCATCCGTCTTACAATCACGGCCCTGATCGCCGGCGGCCATGTCCTCATAGAGGATGTACCCGGAGTCGGAAAGACACAGCTGGCATCAGCGCTTTCCGTATCCTGCGGAGGAGTCTTCAACAGGCTCCAGCTGACACCGGATATCATGCCCTCAGACATAACCGGCTTTTCACTGATAGATCCGGCCACAAAAGAGCTGTCTTTCCGTCAGGGAGCTGCTTTCTGCAACTTCCTGCTGGCTGATGAGATCAACCGTTCGTCACCAAAGACGCAGTCTGCCCTTCTCGAGGTCATGGAGGAATCCCAGATAAGCATAGACGGCATGACCTATGATCTGCCTTCACCCTTCATGGTCCTTGCCACCCAGAATCCCGTGGAAACCTACGGGACCTATCATCTGCCCGAAGCCCAGATGGACAGATTCCTGATGCGCCTTGAAATGGGATACCCGGGAGAAGATAATGAGCTTTCCATACTGAACCGTCCCGAGACCACACAGGCAAAGGATCTTGAAAAGGTCATTTCCCTTGATGATATCCTTCTCATGAAGGATGATTCGTTAAAGATCAATTGCAGCGAGCTGATAAACAGGTATATCATCGCCATATCCGAAAGAACAAGAAACGAAGAGGGCATCCTCCTGGGTGTCAGCCCGAGAGGCTCACTTGCTCTTCAGTCGGCAGCCAGAGCCTATGCGCTCATACAGGGCCGTGACTATGTCTGTCCCGATGATGTGAAATACCTGGCGCCCTTCGTTCTCTCCCACAGACTGATCCTGTCTGCCCAGGGCAGGGCAAAATGGGGAGATCCCGTAACTGCTCTTTTGCATCTCCTGGATGAGACAGCCATACCGACACGATAAGCGATGAAGATCCATGTCAGACCCCGTCAGATCATAAGCTGTGGTTTTGCCGCAGTGTTCATATTTATCTTCGCTCTCTACTGCAGCGGAAGGGTAGGCTGGTTTTTGCTGCTGGCCCTGATCCTTGCACCCCTCCTTTCCGTATTGCAGGCATATCTTTGCAAAAACCGCCTTGATATCAGCGTTTCTTTAAGCCATGATCTCATGAGCAAGGGTGAACACTGTGAATTTTCCCTCATTGTAAAAAACAGGAGTTTACTCCCCTGCCCTCCACTGAACATATCAATGACTTCCGAACCCGGGATAGCCGCGCCGCCGGAATACCGTGATCTTTCCATATCGGTACTTCCTAAAGCGATCTCAAAAACAACAGTCACTTTCACAGCAAACCTGGCCGGAGGATGCCTGATCGGCGCAGAATGCATCACTCTTTCCGATCATTTCGGCATAGTATCCGTCAGACTTGATACAGACGGTCAGTATCTGATCAGAGCAGGCGTCATCCCTGATATAATAAGGACAGATACAGCAACAGACCTCCTTCTTTCCGTCCATGATGCCTTTGCCGCGGACAAAAATGATGAAACTGTGGATGAAAGCACTATCCTTTTCGGCGGTTTTCCGGGATATGAATACCGGGAGTATCGTCCCGGAGATCCCCTGAAGCGTATCAACAGCAAGCTTTCTGCAAAAAGAGACCACCTCATGGTAAGACTTGATGAACGGCAGTCTTCATCAAATATATCCCTGATACTTGATCCTTTTATGAAAGAAAATGATCCGGAGCTTTCACAGGCTGTGCTTGAGGAAACCCTGGGCATGATCCTTTCATTGATAAATCTCGATTTTTCTGTATCCTTCTGTTTCCTGGAGGATGAAAAATGGATCTGCGAAAAGATCTTTAAAGAGGACACCCTTATCAGCATTTCCCGCCGGCTTGCGCGCCACATGTTTACTGACGGCAAAGAAGCATCATTTCCTTCATGGGAAGAGCCTGGTACTCATGGTGTTATCATCTGTCAGGCTGACAGTGCATCAAAAACAACCTCGCAGCTGTCGGGAAAAGGCCTCCACATCTATTCCGTCTCATCCGGAGAATGGAGGCACACATGACTATCTATCTTCCCCCTCTCATACTGTCAGTCATCCTCACAGCCTCAACCATCAGCGTTTACGGTCTGTTTTTGCCATTACAGACTCTTGTTCTCATCATATTGTTCTGTTCCGTCTCATTTGCTGCCCTGATCTTTACCGACAGACACAGGCTTGCCGGAACGCTTCTGATGATGATCTTTATCGTCCTTTCCTTTGCAGGCGTCAGACTTCTCTCCAGAGCCGGTATGCAGACATCTGGCATGTATTTCTGGCAATGGGTACTGACCTCCGGTGATGAGGCCGGTACTGATATATATTTCATCACGGCATTGCTGCTTGGTGCTTCCGTCTTTTTTTCTATCACGGTATACTATTTTGACATAGTGCTCTACCGTATATCTTTTCTGACTCTTGTCAGCCTTATGCCCTGCATACTCTATGCAAAGGTCATGGCGGATATAAATAACCTGTACCTGATACTGATAGCAGGAGGCAGCATCCTGCTTCATATCAGCAGAAAGCAACAGGAAAAAGAGATCAACGAACGAATCAACAGACCGGTCTTCTCTTTCAGATCCGCCAAATTCCGCTTCCCCGCCTCCGTTGTTTTCTTTATTCTGTTCGTCCTGCTTATCTGTGCGCTGATCCCCAAAAAAGCGGAAGCAAAATACTATGACAGATTTGAGGATATATTCCTGGGCGGTGATACATCTTCTGAAGTTTCCGGAGATTTCTCGGACCTGTCAGATTTTTCGGGCAATGCCGATAACTTTGACGGTACCGGCAACAGGAGGCTGTATTCCCTCTTTGGAGATTCCTATACCTACACAAAAAGCCAGAATTTTGATCTCTATGATTTTGATAATAACCGCTGGTACTATGACAAGGCCTCTCTGAGTGAAACCGTAACTGCTGCCGAATGGAAAAGATCTCATCAGAAACTGAGCATATCCGATCTCCGGAAAGCTATACGAGCTGCATCCGTGTACAGCCCTGAACTCATAAAAAAATACGGTCTCGAAAAGATCGTGGAAACACCGGACCTTGATGACGGTATCAGATCCCTGTTTGTTCGTTCGGAAAACTTCGGGGCTGTTTATTATCTGTCTGCGCCACGTTCCATCGGAGTTGTCCCTTCAGGGACTGATTCGGAATATGACGCTACAGAGTCGGGCATGTTTTTAAGGCAACACGGGAAGCACCCTGATACCTTCACCTACAGGCTGGAATACTATGACCAGAGCACAGCCGTGCCGGCCTGGCTTTCACTTGGCGCCTCTGACTATGATGACAGGACTGCCGCAGAGATGTTAAACGAACTTGCAACTGTCCTCGGAAAGGCTGGCAGGCAGGAAAAAGACACGGTTCTTGCATTCTTAAGCCAGCAGCAGGCAGCCATAGATTATGACAAAAAGATCGAAGACAATACATCAAAGATCTCAAAGAGAATACAGAACCTTTCAAAGGAGATAACCGTCGGCCTAGACAGTGATTATCAAAAGGCTTATGCGATCACTGAATATTTCAGGAGCGGTGAGTTCAAATATGATCTGTCCTTTATCGCAGAGGACAAAAGTCCGGAGTATTTTCTCTTTGAGAGCAAAACCGGTTCCTGCTCACAGTTTGCCACGGCCTTCACTCTTCTTGCGCGTTCTGCCGGTCTTACAGTCAGGTATACGGAAGGATATCTCCCGGAAATGACTTCCAGGCAAGGGTATTACACCATATCGGAACGCGACTCACATGCTTATCCCGAAGTGTACCTGTCAAATACAGGATGGGTAGTCTTTGAACCGACTATAGGAGGCACCGCCGGTTCTCTGTTTAATGATGATCATTCACTGGCAGATCTTCTGTCACAGTTTTCCATCGACTATGGACTGGCTGCCCTGATCAGCATCCTTGCAGCCTTTATCGCTTTTGTCATAGTACTTATCAGGCTTTTGATACCTCTTCTTGCCGAAGGGATATTCAGGCTGAGACTGATGTACGCGAAGCCCGAAAAAGCCGTGCTCATGGCATATCCCCGGCTGCAAAAAAAATACTCCCCTGCCCTGACGCCAAGGGAGCTGTGTACGCTTTATGAAAATAAAGGTGTCGACATCTCCGTCATCACTGATAATTTTGAGATCCTGACCTGGTCGGATCACAAAGACATAAAGGCTTCGACCTCCCAGATTTTCAAAGCCTACAGATCAAAGTAGGGAGACAGGGAGACAGGGGGACGGTCCTTCTGTCTCCTTCTGCAGAAAACCGGAACAAACTGATCATTTCTAAACAAAAGGAGACAGAAGGACCGTCCCCCTGTCTCCCCTGTAATTTTGTTATCCTTACTTCAGATCAAACATCCTCGTCCTGATGAGCGACAGGATATCATCCGAATAGCTTGTTGCTACCGTTCCGTTCTTTCTCTTCTGGACTTCCTCTCTCATGACGACCCTGACTCCGGGTGTATTGGTGACAGCCGCCATATTTGATGCATCAACATCAAAGTCATCCAGATAGTAGACCAGCTTGAACATCCTTCCTGCGTTCGCTGCATTGGCATGCGCTGTATTGGTACTGTCATAGAGCAGGAATTCACCGTCCGTGCCTTCAGTGATCGCTCCGTAACTTGCAGTGACATCATCTCCGTCATCCGACAGCGGCACAACTTCCTTTATGTGCAGGGTTCCGGGCTCGTTACGTTCATGCTCATTGCTCAGTGAAGCATTCTCCTCCTTGTAGAACCTTGCGTAGATCTTTTTGGTATCAACGACATTTGTATCATCTATTTCAAAATATGTCGTCTTCGTAGGACCTTCATGTACTCCCGGCGCATTTCCGCTTGCAGTCATGGGCACGGTGTCCTTCTCCCATTCAAGCGTTTCCTGGTTATTGAATGCATCAAACGGAAGGATATCACTCGTGATGCTCCTTGAGGTATAGCTTCCCGTCTCATGGAAGTGAACCTTCGCTGCCCTTGTACCTGCCGCATAGGATGCGATGATCGTATTTACGATGAGCTGGGACTCATAGGTACTGTTGCTGTTTATATCTGTGTTGGAGACATTATCATAATTGGAACCGGTGAAGCTCCTGTGTCCCTGTCCGGAATAAACAACATTGCCCTTGTTATAGATGAAATAATTGTTCCTTCCGTCTTTTCCTACGCCTGAATATACATACTTCCTGTTTCCGCTTCCCGGCGTATCTCCCATGACATACCAGACAACAACATCCGTCTCCTTGTCATCATCATCATCAATGTCGAGGTTCAGCTGCCAGTACTGGGCATGTGTAACCTTCACCGGCATCTCATCAGGAAGGTGATAAGGATACTCCGTGATCTGTCCCCTGTTCAGGATATTGACCTTTGTTGTTTCTCCTATGGTAACTGTAGTGTAATCAGTCTTATCCCGTCCGGAAAGTCTTGCATACCTCAGCACTCTGTTCTGTTTGTCACTTTCGTAATTATTCTGGTCCTCGGCATTCATCTTCCAGGATTCTTCCGGTTTATTATTTCCATTTGTTCGTCCGAACCTGTTCATTCCGTGATAACAGGTACCCTGCGACTGGGTCAGCTTGAGGGTCTTTTTCTCATAATCTCCGGAAGAATTCTTCGTCCTGGACCTGGGCTCCCAGATATCATCCTTGGCCTGGTTTCCAAGCAGCGCTCCGAGACCCGGTATCGTATTTGCTCCGCTTTCCGCAAATTCCTCAGCCTTGGTGCGTATCCCGTATCTGTTCATACCCACTATGCTTCGTATATACTGGTTTATCTCATATCCGAATTCAGAACCTTTGTAATTGTAGTAGGATGTTGCATCATGGCAGAAAAGCACGCTCTTTCCGAGAGCAATGTACTGGAGCAGCGCCTCTGCCGCTTCATCAGCCGCAGCATCACGGCTTCCCCAGGTATACATATCCCCGAATCCGAGTATCAGCATATCATACTGATCAAAGAGCGCCAGATAATCCTTGTCATCTATAACTCCGTCATGATTTGCATCCGGTACCGAAACCTTTCTGGAAGTACGGTTTATCACATAATCCGAATACTCGGCCGTGATATGGAGATCAAAATCTCTCGCGCCCCTCAGGTATCCTCCGAGGATCGAATTGTTATTTCTCATCCTTTCCTCAAGATCGAGTGACTGCTGGTCGTTATATGAACCGTCATGCGAACTTCTGGCAGATTTCAGCTGCAGCACATTGATCCTGTCTCTGACTCCCGTCGGAGCTGTAAAGTAAGCGATCTTTCCATCCCTTCTGTACTCATTGCCGTTCTGCATGACAAGGAGCTTCCAGGGATAGACGCCCACAGGAGCATCATTGAGCTCGCAGACTATCCTGTACTCTGTCCCGGGATGAAGGCTTGTCCTCTCAACAGCCGAAGAAGAATCATAGATCCTTATCGCAGCTCCTCCGATCTCTTCATTTGTGGCATATTTTCCATCTGCATTGAGATCGATGAACGCCTTGGCTGTATAATCCGAATTTGATCCGGGATCATCTATACGGAACTTGACTTCTATGAAATTCTTGTCGCTTCCGTCTATCGAACTTCCGGTCTTGACTTCCCATTTATCGCCCTGTGTCAGATCCGGGTCGATAAATACTATCGAGGGCTTTACTATGCCAAGCGACTCCTCAAGTTTCTTTCTCCTTGCCTTTGCCGTCGAGGTATCATCACGAAGATCGGCTATCCTGAAAAGGTTATCCTCCGTACCCTTATCATCAAGGATCTTTTCTATCATCTCGCACATATGGGAGGTATTGTCCACATAATCCTCGTTCACCGTCCTCTTGTGCGTGCTTGGATCCTCCTTCATGAGATTGTCTCCGAGAAGGATGGGAAAATCTGCCTTTGCAAAGTTATATATATAATCAATATCCGACTTTCTGATATCATTTCCGGAATAACGGGTACGTCCAATAGTAGTATCGGGATGATCGTCATCATCCTCGGCCTTGTAATCCGTATTTCTGTACAGGTCATCCCAGTTGTGTGAAAGAGCATTCCGCTTGTACTCTGATGCCAGTGCTCCCATCAGTCTGTTGTCATCAACATAAGCATAATCACCGACATTGAAATACACCAGGCCGTTCATGGTCGCATCGTTAAATTTGGTGCTGGTATTCGCATCCTTCGTCACATGATACAGACCTGTAGAGTCATCTCCTATGAAGATCATGTCGTAAGTACTGTTCAGGTCATCTATCTTTCCGACAAACTCCTGGGTACCCATCTGGGTCAGGTGAATATTTCCGTTTGTCGTCAGCAGATCGATCTTTGTGTGTTCGGCAGGTTTTGTCGAATCTGCAAAATTATCATGCTTGCAGTATTCCAGCGTGCTCTTCTTCGTATTTCCTACCGTTTCCTCCCTGACAGAAAGATCATACACAAGAGATACTCCCGTAGTACCCCAGTGCTCATCAGTTCCGGAAAATCCCATATTGGTAGGCTCAAGCTCCAGAATATAGATATCATCCTTTGCCGCCAGCGCGCCAACCCTTCCGTAGTCAAGTATATGACGAATGATGGTCGCTTCATCGATCTTGGTATTTGTTATCTTTCTGGAAGAACTTCTGGAGGAATTGGTATCCTCTATCTTTTTCTTCACTTCCAGCAGACCGTCATCGATATAGCTCTTGTCTGACTTGTCAGTTTTGAAATTTTCGTTCAGGATCGTATGCCCCAGTGTTTCCTGAACAAAATCATTGAAGATATATACATTCTTGTTTACCCAGGTATGATCTTTGTCCGTCATCTGAATGATGCCGTCCGTGGAAAAACTGGAAACATACTTATTGTAGGCTGCCTTCACATCGGCAGCAGCAAGGACATAGGCCGCCTTCCAGGCATAAGTCCCCCTCACGGCAGTATCCGTCTGCTTTACAAGCTCATAATCCGTCATGACAGGCAGATTTCTCATGGCCGCCTGATAAAGAAGCGTCGTAGACACCTCCTTTTTTATATCAAGCTTATCGGTATATCCGGGAAGAGTCAGTCCGGCATATTCGGGCATGAAGCCTCCGTTTGCGACCAGCCCTCTGTTTCCCGCAGAAAGATATACCAGATCGGCCTTCTCCACATCCGGGATCGTCACATCAGCGGCGCTGACTGTATAGACCTGGATATTCATCTTATCCCGGTCTTCCTGGCTGTCATCAAGGTCAAATACCCAGCTCTTGAACCAGTCGTTGTTGATGAATCCTCCCGTATAATAAATGTCAGTTCCCTTGATCCAATAAGAGGTCCCGCCCGTCGAAAGACTATAATTTCCGAACTCTGTCTTTTCGAACATGATCCAGGGTTCGGAATCCATACCGGTCGCATGATTCACACTTCCCTTGTGACCGTAATTGCAAACCAGGGGCTCGCTGTCCATAACCTTATAGGGTATACCCCTTTTATCCGCAGGCGTATCATCCGCCATCCTGCTGTAGGCTGAAACCATATAGAGCTGTTCGGTATCTTCGACAATGCTTTCTGTATAACCAAATACAACATTATACAGAGTGACTTCAGCACCGGCAGGCTCTTCATTATTTGCCGGGGGTTCAGGCACATTCTCACTTATGGTCTCTTCAGGCGCTTCGGGAACTTCTCCTTCGCTCACAGACCTGTTTTCGGATGTTGTATCCGGCTCTCCGGCAGGCTCTTCTTCGCCATATTCAGGATCAGTCGGATTTTCGGCCGCATTCCTTCTCATATCCTTGAATATCACATCCCTGCCATCCGCAGTAGCAAAAGCATAATCTGAAACATCCATAGGAATGGAACTCAAGGCTATCTTTCCGTCAGCATCCTTGTATAAGTATTTAGGAGAATGGTATCTTCCCTCATCATCTTTTTGATAGAGTATGGTATTCTGCGCAAGAGCCAGGCTTCCCCAGGCTGCACCCTCTTCTATCGTATATGCCTTCTCAGAAAGCACTCGGAAGGCTCCCCTCTTTGCATTCGCCTGCTGAGCGAATTCAACAAAGTAAAGCCCTGTTCCGGCTTCCTCTCTTGAATCAAGGATGAAATTCGGATCAAAAGGTCCTCCGTTGGCAGGATCTTTCATCAGTTTAGTCTGATCATTCTTTTCAAAGAAATCCGATGCAACCGTATTCGGATTGCCGTCAGCCGAAGGATTTACATACCTTTTCACATAATTCCCGGAGTAGTCACCTTTAGATGTCATCGTTCCTGCAAGCTGCTGAGCCCCGTCTGCACTGAACTTTTTGTATTTCAGCTTGTCCGCATCCGGAAGAACTGCCCATTCATCCGCATTTTTCTCTTCATATTTTTCCCATTTCAGCGCTCCGGAACCGTCGTCATAAACCAGCTTTGTTTCTTTCAGCATGGTCTCAACTTTTGTCATGAATTCATCTCTTTTTACAGTCCCCTTGAGCTGCTGAAGAGTAAGCTCGGGCCTCATAGGCTCATTGCCGCTGATAAGCCATCCTACCGTACCTGTAGAAAGATGAAGCTGTCCGCCCACTGCATCTGTTTCCGAAACAGTTACATTTGCTGTCGGTACGATCTCCAGGATAGTAAAGGGTGCTTCAGCGGAATTCTTGCTTATTATCTCCTCTATTCCGTCAAGAGAGGGACTTGCCTGTACCACGACATTGTTCATCCGGGTCGCGATACCTCCCACCGTAAGGACGCCCGCCAAAGCGACCGCCACTCCTCCCATTATGAATTTCTTTCTGTTGCTTGTCATACGTTCACCTCAATGAAGCTGAAATAAATGATCCTTATCGACTATTACACCATTACGGCTGCCACTCGTTGGTACTGAAATTGTATTTCAGATCAGCATTCACGGAATTGCCATATGCAAACCTTATCCACAGCTCGCCTTTTGCCGAATCGTACTTGTACCACTGTGTCGGGATGTCATTCCTTCCGTTGCCGAACCTCTCCCATTTTCCGTTAACCACTCTGTACCTGTTGAATCCCGAAGAAGGGCTGGCCCAGTCTTTTTTGTCCTGATAGTTGAACCATTCTATGTCATTCTTTGTCGGGATATAATAATATTCGACAGTCGAACCTCTCCGAATGGTGATGTTTGCAGAGAAAATATTCCCTTTTGATTCCCACTGCTCCGTATTCTCGTTATAGCAGTACTTCCTGTATACGCTCTTGTCATCCAGTGTATAAATATCTACCCAGTACTTGCTGTCCTTGCGGTAGTATGCGATCTTGTACTTTGAAAGCATTGAAACGCCGTCATAAGCCCTGTAGATCGCCATCCTGTCAGCAAATCTCTTTTCCGTATTGGCCTGCTGCGCTATAGCCTTGAAGCCCGTGAAGAACTCATCACTGTCAGGTCCGGGAAGGAAAACATCCATTTTGCTGTTATGGTATACGCCGCTGGCAAGATTTGCCTCAGCCTTGTCAGTCTTGACAAACTCCCATCTTTCGGTAGATGTATTGAATTTATAAACAGCCAGTCCCTGTATCTTGATGTAATAAACTCCATCTACAACCTTTATATACATCTGATACGGATCTTCCCGGATGCTTCCGGTATAGTTGGTATTATTGTAATGCCTGACATTCCTTTCTCCGACACTTGTATAGACGGAATCAAGAGCCATACCCTTTCCATAGAACCATTTGTGCTCGGGAATTTCGAATCCGTTATCCTTTTTGTATGCGGGATAGGCTATAAATCCCTCCATCTTGTTATTGCTGTTCTGATTGTTCATCAGCGTGATATTTCCCTGTCTGAGACTGAATTTGAGATATCCGCTGGTACGGTCGAAAGCAGTATTATTGTAAGTAAATTTCGGCCATATATAATAATCTCTTTCTTCTTCTTTCTCTCCCAGTTTCTTGTAGAAATTATTGTTGATCTTGTTCTTGATCTCAGTCATGGGAAGCACGCGGGCCATATAAACATTATGATCTCCCGTGTACGGAGTGGACCCCCATGTTTCTTCCACATTGTTCTTTGAGCCGAGACTTTCTCCACCCTCAAATGCTTTATCGGACATATAGGTCTTTATGCTTAACCCTCCGTCATTTCCGCCGTAGGAAAGATTGTCAAAACATGCCTCTTTCTGCCAGACCAGCCACTTGTGACCGTTCGGATCGCCAAAGATCTTATCCCGGTAATCGTCATTTGAACTGTCTCTGTCTATCTTGTAGAAGGAACCAAGATCGTACATGCTCTCATACTTGGCATAGTCGCTTTCCTTGCCTATCTGTTCCCTGAATCCGTACATTACCGTCTGGGCAGGCGAGGTGCCGAACCACCTGACTGCATTGTTCTGCTTATACTGGACAACGATGGCAAATACTATGCCCGTGTCCTGATCAGGATTGACGCTTGCAAATTCGGAGCCGTGGAAGTTTCCTTCCTTTCCTCCGTTTATGACATTCCATCCGTGAGCCTGATATCCCGAAACATCTTCATATTTTTCATCGACTGCATTGGCATCAAAAATAGTCCAGCCTGTCGAGAGATTTGCATAATTAGTATTCTTGCTTCCTTCAACTGCAGGTCTGTAGGCATACTTCTTCCATACCAGATAATGATTGTCTATCTGTCCCTGCGGTATCCTCTTGTACTGCTCCCATTCGCTCTTTCCTGCTTCATTAAAGAACTGTTCAAGATAGTCAGGATAAATGACACGGCCCTTCATACCGCGAAGGAACGGGGATTTATTGACTGCTACCCTGGCCTCGGTCACAGTCAGCTCCAGATCCTTGTAAACTCCGTCAGCTTCCGGATAGGGTACCGTCCTGGTCGCGATACCTCCGTCAGCAAGTGAGTGATCTGCCGTCAGCCTGATCTTTATCTTTGCATCCTTCGGAACTGCAAAAGGCACATCAAGCATCCATCCGAGGGTTCCGGCAGGCTCAAGCTTCACATCATAGAGAGCTGTTATATCCTGTCCTGTTTTACTTGTGACTTTCTTTATCTCGCCTGTGACCTTTTCCGGTTTCGTCCTGTCTATGCCGGGCGCTCCGGGGTTGGAATTCAGCTGTACGGTTATAGGAACCATGGTTCCGGCATCAACCTCATCATGCTCCGGTCTGTCTATGAGCTGGATACCCTCGACATCATCGCTCTCTCCGAGAGATGCCGCATTATCGCTCGTCCATTTGACCCTGTTGATATATACCTCAAAGGGATGCTTGTCTCCCAAAGAATCAACAGCATTCATATGGATTATGTCCGCTCTTTCAGTCGCATCTATATGAAGGGTGGAAGGATTTGACAGAGCGGTGCCTGCGCTGGTCTTTCCTCCGTCTCCTCCGTCAAACTCATAGGTCACCACATTTGATGCATTTCCTCTTGTAACAACCTTTTTGATGGTAAGCGGCAGATCCATGCCGGGCTCCGCGGTAAGCGCAAGTGTTTCAAGTTCTACGCCCTTGTTGACGCTTATGCTGTCGGTACTCAGAGCCACCTTGTTTCGAAGCGACACATTATTTGCCACATGATATGTATATCTTCCGTTAGCTTTGCTGAAATCCATCTCGACAAATATGATCCTTTTCGTCTCCATGTCGGAAAGGTCACATTTAAAGGACTTCACATTATCGGCCAGCTTTTCCGATTCAACGGGACCGCCGGTCTCAACTATGTCTTTTAATCCGGGATCATATGTCAGATCCTGCTGCTCGAATGTGATGATCGATTTCTCGTCATCCGACATGTCATGCGCCCAGATAATGTCATAGTGCTTATTTTCTTCCTGGTTGAAAGCATCGGGAGAACTTACCTGATTCAGGTTGAATGTATATACGGACAGTTTCTTGTATGTGATCGCCGACTCAGGATCCGGTATATCCGCATCCTTTATAACATCGTTCCAGTCTGCAGCAGTCGGTGTTGCAACCGTCGTATACGAATAGGTGATCTTTTTGTTTGCATCAACGACGACATCCTGGATGTGATCCATGACTATCTGCGCAGAACTCTGCATTCCTGCCTCCGCGCTGGTGGAAGAAAAGCTTCTGGAACTTACGATCATGATGCTGCCGATACCGGCAACAAGGATCGCGCCTATAACAAGAGCTATCAGCAATTCGACAAGCGAAAGGCCCTTATTATTTTCCATAAATTTTTTCATATATGCTTCCTCCCGATTTTCTCAAGATCCTTCGCTTCTCCAAGGATGATACAGTCTAATCGTCAGTCTTCCGTGACCTTTCCGGTGATCCCGTGGAGAGTCAGCTGCTCCGTGAGACCTCCGCCGGTCATATATATTTCCTTGATGGTATATTCATCATGTATCTGCCCGCCAAGTTCACTGTACTTCACTTTTTTGAAGGCTCCCGTTGATCTGTTGAACTCAAAGTAGATTCCGTCACTGTCAAGCGGGGTCCGTGTCGCGTCTACAGATGAAACAAAATCCAATGTAACCCTGGCCGACCCTACCTCTCTGACCTCTCCGTCGACAGGAGTTGTACCTGCTCCGTCTCCTATATTAGCTATGGTTGTAATCTGCTGCACCATAATCTTTCCTGTGGCCGAGTCCTTATAGAGCCATAGGGTCACCTTGTTCTTTCCCATGGAAGCAACCCGTACCTGTTCCAGTTCATGGCGGAGCTGCTTGGAACACTGTCTGGCTGCTGTCCGTCCTATGACATTTGTGGACAGCAGAAACATTCCCAGCATGAGCGCCAAAATCCCGATCACGACGAGCAGTTCTATGAGCGAAAAGCCTTTATTATTATCTCTTAAACCAGTTTTCATATCTTACAAGCTCCCCGAAATCTATCCTCTGGCTTTCAGGATCCGCATTATTGCTGGATACAGCCGTTCCCTCCAGCACATATTCAGGACCATCCTTAAAATACTGCAAAGGCTTGGTAACTCCGGCCTGAGGCGTACCTGACTCGATATTAACCGTCTGAAGGATCCTGATCAGATCCATCCTGTCCTCGGAAACCTCCCTGATGCCTCCGGTCTTGAAGGTTACGGTTCCCTTTGCAAGTATCACTCCTGAAAAATCACCTGATACTTCAACATTTCCGCCTGCGATTATCAGATGTATCGAACTATCGGATCCTGTATAGGTGTAATCTCCGGGAGTCACTATTCCCTTTGCCACATCGGCATCTGTCGGGCTTGTTCCCGCATAATAAACAACCTCTCCCGACGGCAGTTTTGTCTCATCAATGATATTTTCAAAAACCGTCTTTGTCAGATCATTTGCGCTTATGGATGTGGAATCGGTCGTCAGTTTGGTACATAAAGCATTATAGGTTGCCGAGATGTCCACATTGTTCTGACTCTCCAGAAGCGAGCTGCTCTTTGCTTCGGTATAGTTCAGGCTGTCGATATCAGCACCGTTCAGATAGTGGCCGGCTGTGGTTATACTGTTGGCGCTGGCTCCGGGACTCTCGTCTATGAAGGTATCATCCAGATAATATCTGTAGAAGGAATCTACATTATCCTTTTTGTGCGCATAATAGTCCTGGGCATACTGTTTTGCATTTTCCTCCGTCATCATGAGATAGAAATATGCCAGCAGCTGTCCGTACTGATTCTTGTAAACGACCTTGTAGCTTGATGAATAATCACCCAGTGTCTTTCCTCCGAGCGCAGCCACCGGTCTGTTGAAATCTACCGTCTCAATATGTCCCGTGGTCAGATCGTAATTTCCGTTGAGATACTGGGATGTATAGAAATTGGGCTCAGCCTGACCGAGCGCGTTTATGGATACCGTGATATTCGGAACAGGATTCTTTCCAACAAGCACATCCCCCACTTCGCCGGTATTTCCGTTTTCCTTCCATACTCCTATGCAGGTTCCCGGTATCAGATACTGAACCTGATCTCCCTTGACCGAAATGGATTCATCCATCATGATGTCTCCCGAATTTCCGCTGAGAGTGGTTTGTCCACCGGGCGCATTCGAGCTTACGACCTTGTTGTCTTCGTCGCTTGTACCAACAAAAGCGTGACCCGCTATCAGAACGCTTCCGGCATTCTTCATGTCAAGCTCCGCATATTTCGAATTTATCAGGATCGCCGAAGAATCATTTGCGCTCACCGTAGAATTTCCGAATCCGAAGTAGTCTCCCGAAACCTTCACATCTCCGGCCGCTTTGTAGGTCATATCATTTGCCACATATGTCTTTCCCTGTATATGAGCAGACCCCTTGGAAAGATCTATATCGTGGGCATAGAGCCTCGTTGTATTGCCTGTCGTCAGCTCAGCCTTTGCAGCGGTACCCATTCCGTTCATGGATACTGCCCCTCTGGTGACCACATATTCTGCATTCTCTGCATCGAGAACAGCTTTTGCTGCGGCTCCGACCGAATATCCTTCTCCGATCATTATCCCGTTTTCCCCACCGTAGGCGCTCTTTTTGAGGCGGACTTCCGCGCCGTTTTCGATATTGATGCCCGTATCTCCTATTATGGAATATTCGAAGATTGCCGGCAGCTCCGAAGCCTTACTGAACCTGACAGTCGGAAGACCGACCGAAAGATCCGAGGTTATCTCGGAATAATTTCCGGATGCATGATCATAGAACTGTATGGTTATATTCTTCAGGATGACGCTGGTTTCGGTTTTCTGGATATTTATCCCTGCCGGACAGATGATCGCCGTCTCATAGATGGATTTTCCGTCAGGACCGTAGGTCAGGGTACCTGCATAATGCTCATCCCTGCCTGCTGCAACAAAAGGATTGAACATGACCTCTATGTATGGTATCAGCTTATCCGGATCAAACCTGTCCGGATTTGACGCATCCCTGTACTTCAGATATATCTCATTTAAGTATCTGTCCTGGATCTCTTTTTCGGTTGTCCCATTGGTATAATCACCAAAGGAGTTCTGGTATACCCTGATCACCGCATCGGACGCATCCTTCTGCATGCCTGCCTTGATCTCCTCGAAAACAGTCTCTGCAGTATAAAAGGTCTCTTTGTTTTTTGCATCCGTTGTCTTCATGAAATAATTGGACATCGTGACCCACATCAGGGTCGCCACCAGAATACCGATGAAAGCAACGGCAACTATGACCATGACCATGGCCGAGCCCATATTATTCTTATGAATTTTTCTGATCAAACGTTTCATCATAAATCATCCCTCTTAAAGGAAAACTCTTTAAACACGCCCGAAAATACGCCGCTATGCTTTCTCACTGATTGATCTTGGTGCTGTCAAGCGTGGTCAGGATCATATGATCCGGGAAGCCTTCAGCAGCCGCACCCTCCTCATAAACCTTTACCACAGCATCAAACATGCGGTTGACCTTTCTGGTCGAAAGAACCCTGTCAGCCTTTAGCATATCTGCTGTCACAAGCGAAGAACCAAACCGGAATGTAACATTGCCCGCCGGCAGATCCGCTCCGTTGTAAAGGCTTCTAGTCAGATTCGTACATACCGTGGTCACTCTGTTATCATAGGATGTAAAGCTGTCCTCCTTAATGGTGACATCCAGCTTGTACGACTCTTCCCTTGCGTACAATTCCGGAAGTATCACGGGATCTGTAGTCTTCTGCTTCATGATATATAATGTTATCGGTATGCTGTCTTCATTTTTGAATACTATCGTGTCGTTATAGGTGATATGACGGTCCATGCCGTCAACCGGATAGATGCCGGAATATGCAGGGTAAAAGAAGAAATACAGATTCCTGATCTGACATCCGTCATCGGCTACATCTATATTATTGTAGGCGGTATAATTCCTTGAATAAGGCAGGGTAACAGACCCGGCAGAGACCGTATCATAGGTAACCTTTACCGTGGCAACCTGTTTTTTGTTTCCGATAGCGGTAACTCCGGCATCCTTGAGTTCTATCTCAAATGTCCTGTTTACAGTAGGACCTATCCAGCCGTTCAGGTCAATGAGCTTTTCAAGAAAGTCTTTTCTGGAATTGTAATTGTCAGACATGAATATACCGTCAAAACGGTTATCCATGATGGAAAGATCTGCCAGATCCTCATCATTGGGCTGGATCACATTTCCCGACAGGTTCAGCCTGTTTCCCGAGGCCGTGAAATTTGTACCGTCTATATCAAGTGTCGCATCATATTTCTGGCCCTGATACTCCAGATCCTTCATTGTATAGAAGCCGACAAGACCATCCGCATTGGCTGAAACCGTTGCATTTGCGGAAATGATCTTGTGATCTGCCGGATTGACTATGCCGTCGTTTTCGATCAGCCTGAATTCACTCTCTCCCGTAAACTGCTTGTAGATATCTTTTGTGGAATAACCCTTTATGCCCTCCATGATATCCTGGGCGATCATGGTCGAACGCATCTTGATCTTGGACTTCCGGTTAACCCTGGCATTGACCGCAAAACTGTTGAGCATGGGGATCAATGCCACGGCAAGAATGATCATGGCAATCAGAAGTTCCAACAGAGTAAAGCCCGAATCATCGCGCAGCTTCATCCTGTTATACAGTTTTTTCAAAAAGATATTCTTCCTCTCCATAAAACCCGCTTTCTTTTCCGGTTTCCGCACACGGCCCTCTCCCAAAAGCCGTCAGGATCATATCCTACTGTGCAGTTTTCTTTCCGGGCTGGACAACCTTTGCTTCGGAATCGTCCTTCTTTTTATCATCTTCGCTGTTATCCTGGGTTTCTGCTTCTCCCTCTTCTCCTTCAGCCTTCTTCCCGCCATTTAACAACAGCATCTCGAGGAAATCTCCCGATTCCATGGATGCTACACCGAAAATATCGTCTGTACCTGTGAGCACCGAAGGAAGAGCAGGATAATCATATACTTTTCCGGTTCCGGTAAGGGAATACTCGCTTACTATCGCACCAACCGACAACAACGCCCCGTCAGCAGCTATTGCTATATTATTTACCGTCCTCCTGTTCGGATTGTGGGAAATATAATCAAGCATTCTCTTCAATCCCTGGTACGAGGTAGTAAAGTTCATGTTGACCGTATTCACATTCAGGGATATCGGTCCAAACTCTCCCTCATAACCCGGTGCAAGCACACCCTGCGAGAACTGTATATCCGGCACCTGATACTCACCGTATTCTGTAGTCTCTCCGGCCTGCGCCGCCGCAACATCCTGCTCAAGTGTCGTTTCTCCGTTCTCGCCTTCAACAGGCGCCGGAGCAGGCGCTCCTTCGCCTCCAGAACCTACTGTATACAGAGTGATCGGATCCTGAAAATCAAGGGCTGACACCCTCATGGGAGCCAGAGCCTCAAGCCTCAGAGCCTCCATCACGGCATCCTCCTCCTGAAGAGCCGGAGGAAACAGGGCATATACCTTTTGGATCCCTGCATCCATCTCTGCCATGGCGTCAACAAACTGCTGCTGACTGTTTACTTTTGTTTTCAGATCATCAACCTGCTGCTGGAGTTTTCCGTTCGCCGCCTGAAGACCTGCTATCTTTTCCTGATATCCTCTGTATACGAAAAAGTACACACATACTGCAGCTATCACTGCAAGAAGCCCCAAGACAAGGGGCAGCTGTTTCTTATCAAAACTCATTGCTCTTCACCCTCCCCTTCTTCTGTTGTTTCCGCAGTTTCCGTATCGGCAGCCGTATCCGTCACATCCACCGTAAACGAATCATAGGTCTCAAAATTCGTAGTTCCAAGCTGGTTTATTGATACGGCATCAGGCAGTTTATAGGTTCCTGTTACGGAGAAGACCACCTTTGATGTCATATCCTCTTCATTGATGGTATCGGAATACTGTGATACGGAGATCATTGCCAGGGAATCAAAGGACCTGAGATTGTTGACTATATTCACGGCCTCTTCCTTTGAGGAACACTCGAAAGAAAGGTTTACCGTGAGTCCGTCGGATGTGAAAGCCGTTATCCTGGACTGTGACGGCAATTTAGCCTCCATCTCATCTACAAAATTCCTCAATCCGTCGTTTCTGGTATTTGTCATATTGTATATAGTGCTGATCTCATTGTAGAGAGCCTGCTTGTCCATATACTGATTGTATACATCCACGATGGGCATCAGGCTGTTCAATTCAGTCGTCAGCGCTGTATTCTTTGATTTTGCCTGGTTGTAGGGCAGGAGCGACAAAGCCAGGAGAGCACCCGTGGCTACGACACCAACACCGAGGAGAACCCATCCGATGACTGCCATCTGGTCGCTTCCGACAGCAAGTCCTCCCTTTGCAGACTTTCCTTCCTTGGCTGCAGCCTTGGCGCGCCCGGCCTTTCTTTTGTCATGCTCAGGCGGTATCAGATCCATGGGGTCTATCGAAGCACCGATACAGGCAATATATTCACCGATGCTTATCTTTTTGACATCCTTGGCAAGTTTCGCGCAGGAAACCGTGTCCAGAACTCTCACTTCCGTCTCTATCTCGGATGCAAGCATCTGATCAAGTCCGACAAAATCAGCGCCCATTCCTGTCAGGAGACATTTGGTTATGGGCCTTTCCGTATTTCTGGAATTGTAATAATCTATGACTCTGGTCACAGACCCCACAAACATGTCAAGAGACTGGGTAACATTGAAGATCAGTCTCTGCCGGCGAAGATCCATCTCCGTTGAAACACCGGACTCGGACTCCTCTGCGGTTTCTTCAATCTTCTTTCTCCTTCCCGGTCCTCTCTTCTTTTCAACCGGTTCTTCAACCGAAAGATCTATGAGCTTCTGGAGTCTGAGAAGCTTTAACGCATCATCATACGAAGTGCCCCCAAGGGTATCGGCGGCTACAACCTCCTCCACCACACTGTCGCTTCCGTATGTAATATTTCTCTGTAATGTGATCTTTTTTGAATCAAGAACAGTCAGCACTGAAGATGCTTCATCGATCTTTATGACGAGAGTGACATCTTCTCCCACATCAGCCCTGATAACAGGCATGATGGAATTTCCGGCATAATCAAGCGCCTCAATGGAAAGACCGGCCGCCTTTGAAAGATCATAATAGGATTCCAGCAGGTCCTTGGGCGCCGCGAGCACCAGCATCTTTAACTGCTTTCTGCCGTCCTCCTCAACTTCTCCCATCTGGTTATATGCCAGATGATAAAGAGACATATCTACCGGGAAATATTCCGTCGCTTTTGCATTTACCAAAGGCGCAAGGCTTCTTTCCTTGACCTTCGGAACGATCACCTCCCTGTTTGCTATCTTTGAAGATGTGATCGAATAGACTGCCTTCTTTGTTTTGACACCGTTTTCGGTAAGACTCTGCTTCAGCAATTCCCCAAAACCTTCAGGGTCAAGGATCTGGCCATCATCTATGGCTCCCTCCGGTGTGGGTATGGAGAAGCATTTGTAAACATTCGGATTGTTTCTTTTGTAGTCGATCTCGACGATCCTCGTTGTCGTCGATCCGATATCGACACTAACTACGCTGTTTGCCATAATAGCTCTGTTACCCCGTATGGATTCCCAAATTATTTAACGCTTTGCGCGTTCTGCGCCTTTTGAAACATCACCCTGCCGGGAAACATCCCATATAGGCACTGATAAGCCTGTCCCCGAAAAGCATCCCAAGGAACAGACCGGCTGACAGATACGGACCCATGGCGAGCACATGCTCGGCTCCCGTAACCTTCATCCTTATAATGTGTACAATGGAACCTATGATACAGCCGGCTAAAAACCCGAATATACACAGCTTCCATCCCAGAAGCAGTCCCATGACTGCCATTAACTTGATGTCGCCGCCGCCTATGGCGCGACCCTTTGACAATAAATATATGATATACAGCAACAGGCTTACTGACATGAAACCGATCAGATAGTCCGGCCAGTTTTTCAGGTCAAGCACTAAATGTATCAGCCCCAATGCCAGTAAGACACCGTTGAGTCCGATTGGAATTTCATAAATCCTCCAATCTATGATACTTATTGTCAACAAAACACCTGCTGCCATGCACCAGATGCCGCTTTCAATACTGATCCCGTGAAAGATAAAGATCAGGACGAATAGGGCGCCCGTCACCGCTTCCATCAAAGGATACTTGACCGAAAGCTTTTGTTTGCATTTCCTGCATCTCCCCTTCAGGAAAAGATAACTCAGGAGCGGTACGTTATCGTACCACTCCAGAGTATATCCGCAGCTCTCACAATGTGATCTCACCTTCACCACGGATTCATGTCTCGGTATCCTGTCCGTACAGACATTAAAGAAACTGCCGAAACACAACCCGAATATGAAGACGATCAGATAAAAGAGCAGTAGTTCGAGGGGCATTAGAATACTTTTGTTGATGCAGTCTGCTGAGCAACATCCTCGAAGTATCCGGTTGTAGAAACCTCAACAGTATTTGTTGAAGCGTTAACCGTTACATTAAGAGCGGGTGCTGTAGAATACTTCTTTGAAGCAAGGGCTACATTTGTTCCTACAGTGTTTGCAAGCTCTCCCTGGAATGTAGGAGTTGTAGATGTTGTGAAGGTGTAGGTCTTTCCGGTTGCAGTGATGCTTGTAGAAGTTCCAACTTCATTGTAGATGGTCTCATTAGCCATAGCTGCCTTTGCTGCCTGTGCGATCTCGGAAATAGCCTGATTGTCCTTCTGAAGTCTTGACTTCTCAACATATCTCAGGAACTGAGGAGCGAGAACTCCGATGAGGACTGCCATGATGGCGATAACTACGATCAGCTCGACAAGTGAAAAGCCTTTGTTGTTCATTTTTTTCATAGATCTTCTCCTTTTTATGAAATAGTTTGTTGTTATCTTAAACCCGGAGCCCTATCTCCGAGTCTAATTCAATTATAAAATTTTATCTGTCAAAAACTTCACTATGATTTTACAACAAGTATCCTCCAAATGCAAACACCAAATGTTGTCAAAATGTATATTTTATCCACAATATTTTGGTCAGACCCCTCTGGATGCACATGATTGGATTGCCCTGCCCAGTTTATATTTTTTTTATAATTTGTTTATAATCTTTATATCCGATCATTCTTGTGATATCATTTGTCAGTACACAAAGGACAATGAAAGGAGTATCGCGGCCGACATGGATCCTTTACAGACAACATCCAGAAAGAAAATGGCACTGGCAGTTTTTATCATCATCTTTTTCCAGCTCTGCCTGAGCACTTATTTCATGGCTTTTCAGAAAACCGGGTTCTTTGCCGATGATCTGTACAGCTACGGTTATGCCAATTCACCCGGCACGATCAATCCTATGGAAAAAGGCCGGATAATCATACATGATGAATGGATTGATTCACAGGTCCTGCATGATTACCTGGAGGTCTCTCCCGATGAACGGTTTACCTTCGGACGTGTCGCGGAAACATTGAAAAGAGATGCCCATCCCCCTCTTTTTTATTACCTCCTGCATGCCATCTGCTCTCTGACACCCGGTATGTTTTCCGTGTGGAGCGCATATATTATCAACGTTGCGGGTTTCATCCTGCTTCAGGTCTTTCTTTACAGGCTGTCGCTTCTGATAGGAAGAAACCGGTTCGTTGCTCTCCTTATAATGACATTTTTCGGATTCACCTCCGCCAGCATAAACATCATGGTGCTTCTTCGTATGTATATGCTCGCAACAGGCCTGACTGTCGCGTTTACGTTTTATGCCCTGAGATACCTGTATGACAGTAACGGAAAAGCCCTGAAGAATGCAGACCTTCTGCTCTCGTTCATCTTTCTGTATCTTTCCGCGATGACTGTCTATCTGTCCGTGCTGTTTGCTTTTCTTCTTACCTTTTACATCTGTACGCTGCTTCTGATAAAGCTGAAGATCAGGAAAATGCTCTGTTTCGGGACCTCCATGCTCCTGTCCGTCGGAGCGATGTACCTTTCTTTTCCGGCAGTATATGACCAGCTTGTTTCCGACAAGACCGCTATTGAAGGGGCCAATCTTTATCCTTTCATGCTCCAGTTCAGGACATGCATATATGTCATATCAAACGGGGTCTTCGGGATAAACACTCCCATTTTCCCCTCAATGCTGCCCTTTTACTGTATCTGCGTACTTGCAGGACTTTGTATCATATATGCGCTCGTCCACTTCATCTTCAGAAAAGACCAATGGTTTGTCGACTTTATGGCAAGGGTAAAAACATCTCTTAAGTCCCTGCTGAAAAGATCCGTTCCTCTCCTTTTACGCCTGCTCCCCTTTATCCTGATCACCCTGATCTTCATGGTCCTTTTTTCCAGGAACCTGAAGATCTTCTATTATAAAGCATTTGGCATGAGATATTTCTATATCCTTACCCCCTTTGTTGCGATGACGATACTTACGGTCATTCTCAAGCTTTTCCGGCCGGCATTCATACGCATACCCATCATAATAATACTGACGGCCACATCGCTGATCTTCGGAAGCAGATGTTATCTGGAAAGGGAACTCCAGCACTCACTGATCTCATCCCATACCGCAGGAGCTGATGTCATGGTGATCGAAAACGAATCCGATCTCTTCATGTACCATGTGATGGACCTGATGGATAGCAACAGCTTCCTGTTTGCCACACCAAAAGAGGTTTTTGAAGGCTGTCTGGACGATCCTTTGTCAGAAAAGGCAAAAGAGAGCAGCAACATAATCCTGATAGTCGATCACACTGCAGCCTCTGAAGGTTCCATGACCTCCAAATCCTTCTATGCTGACGGGACGGAGGCTGTCACATCCGAGGCCGAAAATGATGTAATCCATTACTTCAGGTCTCTCCCGGCTTTTGAAAAAGCGGAACACATCGATACTTATTACGGAAGTTATCTTTACAGGTTAAAATGATGAAAATGATGAAAATGAATTTAATGTCATGTCCCCGGAAAAAAATGATCTGCATCGTACTGACGATTGCGCTGCTCCAGTTTGTAATGGTGATCCTGGAATTCCATTTCATGAAGGAATGCTTTACAGGCGACGAGGTTTACAGCTTTGCCACCGCCAACTCAAGCGAGGCCATGAACCCTCTCGTCGATATGGACGGTACTCTTCATATCAATGAATGGCTCACTCCCGAACAGCTTCTCCGTGCGGTCGTGGTCTCAGAGGATGAGGTTTTTTCCTACGGTCACATCAATGAAATATTGGAATATGATGCACATCCGCCACTGTATTTCTATCTGTTGCATTTTTTCAGCTCATTTTTCATCGGGAGATTTTCCTGGATCCCTGTTATCATCATCAATTCGCTTGCGATATTCGCAGGAATGATATATTTTTACCGTCTGTTTCTTCTGATCTCAAAAAACAGGCTCCAGGCCATTTTTGCCATGCTGTTCTTCGGCTGTACATCAGCTGTCATCAATCTGATGACTTTTGCGAGAAACTATACGCTGATGACCTCGTTTACAGTTATATTTACCTTTTACATTTTCCGGTCCATGCAGGAAAGATCTCTCGGACAGAAAAACACGAAAAGCATCATCCTTGCCGCAGTTTTCCTGTATCTGGCCTCAATGACCCAGTATATCGCCATAATGTTCGGTTTCTTCATAACCCTTTTTGTATGTATTTATTATCTGCTGAAAAAAGACATCCGGTCCATGCTGAAGACCGGTCTTTCCATGACTGCCTCGATAGGGATGATGATCCTGTCTTTCCACTATATCATCACGCAGCTTACCACAGATCAGACGGCCATGGAAAACGCTTCCACTTTCCCGTATTCACTGGATCTGAGAGTTTCCGCTTTTATCCTGCTTAATGAAGTATTCGGCATCAAGATCTCCGTATACCCTACGATGGTCTCTTTCTGGATATTCTGGGGATGTGTCGGTCTTCTGATCGTTTATCTGATAATGAGATTCCTTTTCAGGACTGACGACTGGTTCAAAAACATTGAGAACAAGTGCCTTACAAAGCTCAAAACACTTCTTCGCAAATCAAAGAATCTGCAGGTGTTTCAGTATCTGTCGCTCCTCGTCACGGTCATAGCTCTTGTTATGATCATCTCATACAAGTTCAAGATATATTTTTACTATCCGACTTCAAACCGGTATCTGTTCATACTTTATCCGTTCGTGGCGATACTTGTCCTTGTACCGGCCTTCAGGGTGCTGCGATACAGCATCCTTCAGATCCTGCTTGTCATCGGTCTGTCCGTCCTGTCGCTGTCTTTCGGGAACAAGACAAATATCGGGCCTTCGGAAATATCTATCAGCGAGGCCCCGGATATATTTAACGGTGCTGATGTGATGATAGTCGTCCCGAATCATTTTTATGCAAACCACAGCACTTTATTTCTCGGAAGCTGCAACCGGATCTTTTACACTACAAGAGATACTTTCTACGAAAACACTGACTGGTTTGCAGACAGCCTTTCGGATGACAGGCCTCTGTATCTGCTCTATTTATGGCCTCCCTATGCAGACAGTAATGTTAATTCCGATATGCTGGATTTTCTGAAGGATCTCGAAGATCTCGGAGTCACCACGATCAACGCCAACCCCAAAAACCATGGCGCAAAGCTGGTCGCCGGGATCGGCGGACACGCACTGTTAAGACTCAGGTAACAAATGTACCTTTTGGTAATCCGGCATTTTGCCACACAACTTAAATATCAGTTTGCATCAACAGCAAACAAATCCTTAAAAACCATTTCCCTGTTCTTATATCTGTGCACAGAGTGATGCTCTGTGTATTTGTTAATATCAAAACCGGTTACAATTATGTCACTTTCTACATCATGCTCAAATTTACAGCAGTCGATAAAATCCGATCCAAGCAAACAAGTACTTGCAAGATAGTCTCTATTTCCTATAATTCTTTTTACATCCTTTACCAACAAGAAATAAAAGTCTTCTATCAACAGATTTCCTATTTGCAGAGTCTTTATCTTACGAAGAACACCCTTTCCACTTCCCGAAACAGAATTGTATTCTATATATTCGGAATCATCATCTATTGACTTAACCATAAGCTTATATTCCTCGCTATCTGAATCCTTTATAAAATTCGAAACAGAAAGTGACGATATAAATGCCCCTGTATCCCACGTAAACTCAATACCTCTCCTGTAGCCCGGAATATATTCTGTCTCTTCAGACTCAACAACATATCTGATATTCCCATCTCTTCCCGTAACTCTTGGAATCTCCAATATATTGCTCATGCCCAGATTCCTCCAAATGTTACCCCTATACCACTATGAATAACCCGTTGCGGATACAATTCCCGTGCAACTTTCTCAAACTCCGCATTATAAGATGCATCTTTTGCATAACAATATATTCTAATCCTTTTTCCATCAAGCTTATCAGCAATATAATCCGACTCCTCGTGCAGAGAAAACCAGTCTGACAGAGATACTTCCCATGGCTCATCAAAAAATACCACGCCGTTTTTTTCTTTGGATTTAGGTTCTGTAACAGTAGCCATTCTCGTATCCTCCTTTCAAAGCGTCATTTCAACCCCCATCAGTTTAATTATGTGACTTAAGCGCTCAGATGTCAAAGACATACAGCTTCCCGTCAGATGATTTCACAAAATCCGTGCCGAGGTTTTTGTAAAACCCTATGATGCCGTTTCCGCCGTCGGTATAGAAGTCCGTATCTATGTACATTTTTTTGAATCCGGCCTTCCGGATCCCGTCAAGAAAAGCTGTACTCATTCCATTGTCAATATAGAGTTCCTTCGCCTTTGTATCCCTTCCGGCTATACCTCCGAAACTCCATCTGATATTGTCCGTATACAGATATCCTATGAACGGCTTGTACGGTCCTGCTTCCGGATAGTCATAATAAGGCAGCTGATAAATCATATCATTGTCTTTCATGTTCTGAACTTTTCCAAAGAATTCCGAATAAACCTTTTCCTGTTCTGTATCAGCCGTGCTCCTGTAGTCATAGTATGGCAGCCTCACCTGGTCATTCAGTCCGAAAAGGAGAAGAGCTATCATACAGAGAATGCTCAGATCCCTGTTTTTTTTCTTCAGCCTGTCCATGAAGAATACAACAACTACGATACACATACAGCTTATCAGTACGGATGACCTGTTGTAGCAGCGTATCATCGGCGTGACAAGATAATTGAATATCTCTCCGAATCCTCCGATCGCGGATGTCAGGAGCAGAGTGATCATCGTAAGAGACAGAAAATCGATCAGAGTCCAGTTTTCCGATGAGCGGTCTGTTTTTCTGATGAAAGAATACATCATGCAGACACACAGTATGATAAAACCTGCACAGCCGACCATCCCCAGACCTGATGATATGTTTTCATTTATTATATATCCGGTACTGTTATAGGCTTTTGCAATATTTGAAAGGAAAGGGACCCTGGAATAATTTACAGGAACAAAAAGCTGTATGATCTTCAGTCCCCACATCTCCTGTTCTGCCGGAGATCTGGTATAAAGATATACGCTGGTGTTTTTCCCGTTCTGCAGATTGAAGATGAACGCCGGTATCCTTGTTATAATAAAACCGATCACGGCTGCCGCCATAGGCCAGAGCTTTCTGACCGCTGCCTTCACGGACATATCTCTGATACATCTGCAGATGATCGCCACCACCCATACGATCATGCCAAAAAAGAGAAAATACGGACAACCCAGCCCGATCAGCAGTCCGGCGATCGTCAGCTCGGCGATCATTTTCTTTTTGCTTTCATATTTAATAAACCCGATCATATAAAACGCGATCAGAAATACCAGCGGAACAGTCAGCGCGTTTGATATAGCCAGATGCTCCAGCCATCTGTAAAAATGAAACGGAGCCGTTGAAAAAAGCGTCGCGCCGGCAAAAACCTGAAACATATCAAATCCCATCCTGAAAAGAAGCCACGCCATGGTCCAGGCTGTGGTAATGAATGTGACGATAAGTACATAATAAAGGAGTCTGGGAGTGCTTGGACGCAAAAGAGTATTAATGCTTAACATCTCAAAAGCAAGGATTGAATCCACACCGGGAACATCAATCATATTTGATCTTTCATCAGGCGCTCCTATGCGGGGATTGAAGTATATGCCGCTCCATCCGTTTTCCTGCACGCTTTTCATGATCATTGACATGGATGTCACATCATTATCAAGAGTGGGAAACGCATCATAGTTCTGGTTTTTCCCTCCCAGCGAAAGATGAACGATGACTGTCATCAAAACAGCAAGTCCGATAAAAATACCGATTTTAATTGATTTGCTCTTCATATTAAGAAACTCTCCCTTTTAATATCACCTTTTGAACGCCCAGTACTTGTTCAATATAAAATTCAACGGAACGCTTATGCACAGATTTAATATCGGCGCAAAGTATTTTGATATCCCAAATATATTGATCCACATATAGGACAGCACATTGCTTACAAGGATAATCGTAAAACCATATACGATAAAAGTCTTTATCAGGATCCTGCTTTTATTCTCTCCCGGCTCCCTTTTCTCATTAAAAACAAATCTGTCGTTCCAGACAAATGACCACAGTGTTCCGGCAATAAATCCGGCCACATTTCCTGCGATATAGTCCCATGAAACGCCGGTTTTTGACAAAAGAAATATTACCAGGATGTTGAACAGATAACTGACTGCCGTATTGGTCGCACCGACAAATCCAAACTTCAGGAACTGTATCACGGTCTTTTTTGAATTCTCAGAGTTCCATCGGTGATCTTTCATATGTCCTAAAATCCTCAAGCTGAAGATCTCTCTGCGAAACAACCATTTTATTATTATCAACCGGCCAGATTATATTTATATCCGGATCATCAAGCCTGATACCTCCGTCAGTTTCCTTATCATATTTTCCTTCGCACTGATACAGCATCACTGTATCGTCTTCTAAAGATGCAAATCCGTGAGCAAATCCCCTGGGTATATAAACCGCCCTGTGGTTTTCCCTGCACAGTTCCGTCCCGCACCATTTTTTGTATGTGGGACTGTCAGGCCTTAAGTCCACTATAACATCCCATGTTTTCCCGCTTACCACAGATACGAGCTTTGCCTGCGGAGAATGCTTTTGAAAATGCAGCCCTCGTACGACATTTTTTGACGACACGGTAAAAAAGGATTCATATACTTCAAATGTCAGGCCGCCGTCCATGTAGACGCCCTTCTCAAAGTATTTGGAAAACTCTCCCCTTCTGTCCCCCGCAGAAAAATATTCTATAAGATAAGCTCCCTTTAGTGGAAGTTCTTCAAACCTGAAATTCATATCTGCTCCTGCTTTCGGATCCATTCTGCCGTTGCGGCTATCCCTTCTTCAAATGAAACCTTCTGTTTATAACCTGTATCCCTCTCTACCGCATGGATATCAAACTGATCATAATCAAGGCCTTTTCCTGCAAACGGTATATCACCTATTCCCAGGGCGGCATTTTCATCCACAACTCTTCCGATCATTTTTATATACTCTTTTAACGGTCGCGGGTTCTGACTCCCTATATAGTAAGCCCTGTTCTTCTTTCCTTTTTCGCCTATAAGGATGAATTCTTCTATTGCATCATCAATATAAATGAAATCATATGTCTGCTCTCCGGGTGAAAAAGAACAATGTTCTTTTTTTATCAGCTTTCTGATCGTTGTATTTACAAATCTCGGACTGATCTCTCCGGGACCGTAGATATTTGATATGATCCCGCTGACATAATCTATACCCAGATCATCTGCCAGTATCCGTGCCATCTGATCGGCGCAGCTTTTTGCCGAGGAATAGATGGAATTGATCCCTATGTTCTCCTCTTCCTCCATGTCTTTTTGTATCTCATATTCCATGATGCTTGCCGCATATACAAATCTTTTGCATCCGGTCTCTTTGCAGATCTTTACTGCCCTGCAGGTATTCTCTATATTCTTTAACTGAACGCTGTAGTCTCCGCGAAGCTTCCCTGCGCTTCCGACCCATCCGAAATGAAAAAAGCAGTCCGGATTTTGTTTTTTTATATCTTCTATGTCAAAAGAAAACGATCCGTCATCGCGTACGATATCGATCCCGTCAATATCCTTTATTTGGTCGTCATGATCTCCCCTTACTACGGCGGTCACACCGACTTTGCTTTCTATGAGTCTCCTGCAGAGCCTGCTCCCGAGAAAACCGTTTGCTCCTGTTACAACCGCATATCTCATCAGAAGAGTTCCTTTCTGATACGCACAAGCACCGGAAAGAACCTCATGAACATCATCCTGCAGACATCTTTTGCTGCAAGCATCATCTTCATGAATAATCCTTCTTCCCTGCTCATATCATACTGTTCCATTTTTCTGATACGCTGTATCAGTTTTTCATCATCCTCCATTATCTTTTTCAGTTTCAATGTACTTGTTGCATTGTCAGGTGACAGCCTGTACTCTGTCAGGGAGTCCTTCAGATATGCGATCTTTCCAAGATCAGCTATCTTTATCCACAGCTCCCAGTCTGTTGTATAATGAAGATCTGTTGAAAACATCCCTGTTTCTTTTATACAGTCTTTTCTGAAAAGGATATTTGAGGGCTCTCCGAATATATTCCCCATCCGGAATGATCTTTTGGCGTATTTATGTCCGTCAAGGAGAACATTTTTGGCATACCTTTTTCTCTGCATTATCAGCTCATCATTTTCATCCACAAGATCCGTGGAGCCTGTTACCATCACGACCTCAGGGAATCTTTTCATGACTGACATTTTCTTTCTGATGCAGTCAGGCTTGATGACATCATCTGCGCAAAGAAAGTGTATATAGTCACCTGTCGCTTCTTCAAGACACCGGTTCCAGTTTCCTGCCATGCCGAGATTTTTCTCGTTTTGAAAAAACACTATCCGGCTGTCATTTATGCTTTCAACGATCTCCTTCGTCCTGTCCTGCGACTGGTTATCTATCACCAGTATCTCAATATTCTCATAGGACTGGGCAGCAGCAGACAGTATGGCTCTTTTTATTGTTTTTTCACCGTTATATACCGGTATGCATATCGATACTTTATTGCCCGTTTTTATCATAGGTCCTCTCACTGATTATATATCTGGGACGGTGCTTCGTTTCCAGATATATCTTTCCTATATACTCTCCTATCACTCCTATGCACAATATCTGTATCCCGCCGAGCATGCACAGGATGATAGTCATACTTGCCCAGCCGGCTATGGTATTTCCGCGCAGGGCGCCAATCAGTATCCATATCACTCCGAGAAAGCTCACAAAGGATATCAGCACCCCCATGAGTGATATGATCCTCATGGGTCTGATGCTCAGGCTCGTGATCCCGTCAAAAGCCAGGCCCAGCATCTTTCCGAACGAATAATGTGACCTGCCCGCAAGACGCTCATGCCTTTCGTAATAGACGATCCTGCTTTCAAATCCGACAAGAGGGATCAGCCCCCTCAAAAACAGATTTACCTCTCCGAAATTTGCAAACTCCTCAAGGACCCGGCTTGACATCAGTCTGTAATCCGCGTGATTGTAGATCACATTTCCGCCAATGGCATTTACCAGTCTGTAGAAACACTGCGCCGTGGCACGCTTGAAGAAAGAATCTGTAGATCTGGCATTCCTGACGCCATACACAACCTCACAGCCTTCCCTCCAGGCATCTATCATTTCTTCCATCGCCTCAACGCTGTCCTGTCCGTCGCAGTCTATGGTTATAGTCACATCACAAAGATCCTTTGCCTCCATCAGTCCTGCCAGAAGAGCATTCTGATGCCCTCTGTTTCTGCTCTGTGATATACCGATGAAATGCGCATCCTTTTTTGACAATTCCTTTATTATATTCCAGGTATTGTCCCCGCTGCCGTCATTGACATACATTATCCTGCTCTGATCGCTGATCTTTTTCTTTTCGATCAGCTGCTGCAGCTCACCTAAGAACATCTCTGAAGTGACAGGAAGAACCTGCTCCTCATTGTAGCAGGGAACTATCACATAAAGAACGGGTTCGGTTTTATTATCTGCTCTATTCTTCAAATTATCCACCTGTATGATTAAGCTTCTGCTGTTTTGTCTATTCCTCTCCGTATATGACAGAAACAGATTTCTTTCCAAAAAACCTTGCAGCACCCCTGTTTGCGAAAAACCCGGGGTCTTCTAAAATCTCCGGATAATCGAGCAGGTCACTCTTCAGATTTTTTCCCCTGCCATCTATCACAACATCGTCTTCTTCCGATTCCATGATCTCTGTAAATATCTCCGACCATGTATTATTGAACTCTACGGATTTATTATAATCCAGTATCTGTTTAACATATGGAATATTTGCTACATATGCTCTGTCTCCGGCAGTACAATAAAAACCCATGACCAGAAGAATGACTGCATAGACCAATTCTCTTCCGCTTACCAGATGTCCGAATTTCTTTTCCAGAAAGACACCCAAATTCAAAAAACTGAACATCATCCCGAAGATCATATTCACATACAGCGTAAACATCACCCTGTTTGAAAGCTCGATATCCGCATATCCCAGAGCCGCCGGATATACCAGCAGGAAATTTACCGCAAAGGTCATCAAAAACGGGATCAGTGGACTGATGTATTCCCCTTTGAAGATCTTTTTTCTGGTAAACCAGAAAGCCAGAAGCAGACACACCAGCATGCCGAATACAACTATGTAATTAAAGCACAGGTCTGCAGTATATATACCTATATCTGCTGCCGTATATATCAATCCTCTCACTGGATGCATCCCGCTTGAGTCAATCTGCTTTTGCCTGATATAATTCCCGGGGGACAGCACATAGGCTAATCCGCCTGCAACACAGAACAGGAGCGGGATCATATATCCGGCAAGCGCTTTTATCTTCAGTTTATCCTTCCGGTATTTCCCGTAAAGAAAGAATAAATACACGCTACCTATCACAACTGCCACATTGACGATCATGCAGGCCATAAACCCTGTGAAGGCTAATAAAACACCTGCGATCAGATCATCGTGTTCCATAAACCTCTTTTCAAGGAGCATGCAGACCAGTTCCAATATGATGGCGCCCATATATCTGGTTCCCACATACCAGCCGAATATTTCACCAAATATATGAGAATTCAGTATCATGGCAAGGATCACCAGGCTGAAAAACAGCGAAATCGCCGGGTCCTTTTTTGATAAAAACTTGTCTGAAAAACAGAAAACCACCCCTATGACGGATAATACAAACAATACAAACTGTATCCCTATCGCTATGCCCATTGAATGTGAGCCGGGGCTGTAGTACTTCAGCGGATGCACCCAGAAATAAAAAAAGTTGTATGACCAGCAGCCGTTCCATTCCATATATGTCCTGTTTGCTTCCTTCAGCGCACCGCTCAGAGTGGAGCTTCCTGCACTGTATTGGGCAAAATCATCGGCTTCCGGCAGAGCCCAGTAGGTATTCATCAGAAACGGGATCACAAGCACGCAAATCAAAACGATCAGTATTATCACTGTTACCGTCTTTTTTCTGTCGGCTTTCATTTGCTTATCATTCCTCCAAAACGATACTTTTTCCGTCTTATTATACCATATATGTAAATTGAGATTCCCTGTTCTTTTTTAATGGATGCTTTTTTCTGTGTTTTCCTATGGATATACAATGTAAAGAGAATGGATATGTCGCATTTTCAGATTTCGTTTATTGATTCAGATTTTACAGATTTGATCAATGAATTCAGATACGACAGATTTGACAGATTTGACAGATTTGACAGATTTAATCTATAATGTCAGATATAAAACATTTGATAAATACATATTCTTATCAGTTTTTGGAGGATAAAGAAGTATGATAGGCAATCCTTTTTCACCAATTTTTGGAGGTAAACCGGAAGTATTCTTTGGTCGTGACGAAATATTGAGTCTTTTCGACCTGGCAATGATAGATCCCGGAAGTGATAATCGTGCATTATTTATAACGGGAACCCGTGGCTGTGGAAAAACAGCTCTTTTAGAGCAGCTATCAATCAGAGCAGCCGGCAAAAAAAGACGTGTTTTCGATCTCGGTCCGGAAAATACGATTTCACAGTTTATCCGCGAACTATCCGATTTTGATGAGATCACCAATACCATCAGCCCTAAAGCAAATGTAAATGTACTTGGGTTTGGTGGCGGCATAAGTACGGGGTCTGTTTCCAAAACCAGACGAAATAAAAGAGAAAGCCTCCAGTCGCTTCTGCTGGAATCTTGTTCAAAATCAAAAAACGGTATTCTTGTTACCGTTGATGAGATTCAAAAGGTTCCTGTTGAAGATATTTCATCTATATGTAACGCATTTCAAATGGCTTCCAGAAAGGGACATGATATAATGCTGGCTGTTGCCGGTCTCCCATATGCCTATAAATCCATAACACGACACGAGGGATGTACCTATCTGCGTCGTGCATCTCACGAAGAACTTGGATTATTTACATGGGAGGAAACAGATGATGCTTTCAGCAAGATTTTTTCCCGTATCAAAGGCTTAAAAATCAACGAGTCCTGTCTTGAAATGATGAATCAGGCAAGTTTTGGTCATCCATATTTAATGCAGCTTCTTGGATATCATCTGATCCTGATAATAAATACTCAAAGCAATGAGAAAAACCATGAAGTTACTAAAAACGAAACTACTTCAGCCATAAAAAACGCCCTGGTGGCATATGAAAAACACGCTCTGAAACCTCTGCTTGATGAATTGCCGAATAATGAAAAAAAATATCTGATCCAAATGTCAAAGCATTTGGATTTAGACCGGCTTGCAAAAACCGCAGATATTGCCCAGAGTTTAGGTGTTCCTCAAAACAAAACAAGTAAAACACGAGCTTATCTCATAGATCACGGTATTATAGCTGCACCGGAGCGTGGAAATGTTATGTTCTGTATCCCATATCTTGCAGATTATGTAATAAAAGACGAAAGCACAGCCAGAAATATTGAAATAGCAAGAGAGCGAAGAGTCTAGGAAAAGAGAAAACTGTCTTTGCGTCACCCTGTTATAATTCACACCAGCCAGAACTCTCTCGTGACATTCGGTTCAGAGTAGTTCAGATATTCAAAAGAATAATAACGGCTCAAAAGTTCCCTCTTTTCCTCCGGGAGAACATCTTCATCATTTCCCGGGAAAACCGGCACCTCCTGTCTGAGTTTTGTCAGGAAATCCATGTAGGGTGAAAGCTTCATCCCGGCCGCCTCAAAAGCGACGGGTAATAAAAACGGCATGCTGATGGTCTCGCAGCCGGCAGGCCTTGCAAGTTCTCTGTTGGACCAGATGATGTAGGGCGTAGAGCAAAGCTTCAGTAAATCATCCGTTCCGGTGATATCCCTGAAATCCCTTTCGTTCACAAAACTCGGAGAATGATCTCCCGTCATGACTATGACGACATCTCTGTCCGTCTTTTTAAAGTATTCCGTCAGTTTCAAAAAAGCCTCATCGGAAAGGCTGATACAGGACAGGAACTCATTGACTATCCGTGTATACTTCCCGAAATCCCTCCCCGAATGAACAATAATGTCATCTTCCGGATTTACATTCCAGTCTCCGTGATTCTGGATGGTCAGTCCGTAGAAAAATACCGGATCATCACCAGATGCAGCCTCCTCATACCATCTGATCAGATTATCATACATGGAGCTGTCAGTTATATAATCTGTCCTGTGCCCGTAGTATCCCGGATCTTTATAATCTTTTCCAAAAGTTATGCCGTCAAAACCCATGGCGGGATATGCCACATTTCTCCTGTAGCTGAAGGTCTCTCCCGGATGTGTGGCACAGGTTTTGTAGCCCATGCTCTTCAGATATGTCAGAACAGTGTTTGCGCCGTTCAGGTTCACGACATTAAACGGCGTCGCAACATGGGACATCAGGTCCATGGAGTTGGCTGTCAGGCACTCATACTCTGATACATTTGTACCTCCGCCGATCCTTGCGGCAACAGTCCTGCCACTGATGGCTCCTTCGATACTCCTGTAGTTTTCCAGCACATCCCTGTCAGCCTTTATGTCTGTCAATGATCCCATGTCATAGAAGGTCTCATTCAGTATAAAAATGATATCAGGTTTTCTGCCGGACGATCTTTCCTCAGTTTTTTGATCCTCTATAAATACCTGATCCTCTATAAAGCTTTTCGTTTTCTCCCTGTCATATCCCTCAGGCTTCTCCATCGGACCTTTAAGTTCGCTGACGGTCTGCCTCAGAAACGGTGGGATATATCCATATCTGTCAATGACCGGTTCCCATGACCGGATCACAAGCTTCTTTTTTACAAACGGTCTCGGAGAAAAAAATGAAAGAAATACTATGATCGCAAAGAAACCCAGAAGTCCCAGTGAATACAGACGGGAAAAAGATCCGTCCTTATTAAATACCAATATGGCAACGGCGCATAATAAAAGAACAGCTTCGCCGGCCGCCATCTTTAAGGGCATCACAAAGGAATAGCTTCCGGCCACTGCCATGGCTGTCCTGAAGTTTTTCACCTCACCGACAGTAAACGGAGTTCCGTGGAATCTGTAAATGAAATAATTGACAACACCGAACACAAAAAACACGCCTGTCAGAATCCCGAGCGTGATCACGGAATACCCGAAGATCAGACAGAAAAGAGAATCCAGAAAGGCTGTAATGCCGTATCCGGCAATTGAACCTTTGATCCTTTCCGCCCTGAAAACCCTGCCATGTCTGAGAGGATATTCGATCATAAAAAAATGTATTCCGATAACAAGAAAAAACAATAATATGTCCTTCATGATCCCTTTCCGCAATAATATATCTCTTTCTGCCTCGTGCTTCTCATCTCACACTCAAAACCTGAAGTATATAAATGGGTTATAAGTTCCACCCATCAAAAATACAACAGACAGAAGTAACACCGCGATCAAAAACAGATCACAAACTGCACCGGTCATTACTCCCCTGCCTTTTATGATACTTTTTATCTTTGTCCTTATCAGCGTCCATAACGGTGTAGAAGCAAAAAACCCCGCCAGAAGAAATGGTATATAGCCTCTCAGCTTTAACGAGCCTATCGTTACACGACCCGTGATATCCCCGCTGATAAAAAAGAGCTTTCCGAGAAACCTGCTCATTTCCCGAATTGTAGTACCATCACACATAAAAATTCCCCAGCCAAAACAAACAAGAAGGAAAGTCAGCAGCCATGAGACCATCCCCGGAATCTTTTTTCCGATGCCTGTCAGCCTTTCCAAAACGATCAACACGCCATAGTATACTCCCCATATTACAAAATTCCATGATGCACCATGCCAAAGACCGGTTAACGCCCATACGATAAATACATTGAAAACCCATCTCGGTTTTGATACTCTGTTCCCGCCAAGCGGAATATATACATATTCACGAAAAAATCTTCCCAATGTTACATGCCATCTTCTCCAAAAATCACTTACAGATCTGGATGTATATGGGTCAATAAAGTTTTCCGGAAAATGAAATCCGAAAATCTCTCCCAATCCTATTGCCATTTCCGAATAACCGGAAAAATCAAAATAAATCTGTATGGTATAAGCAAACACAGACAGCCATGTCATTCCGGGTGTGATCGAATCCAAACCACTGCTAAAAATGGAAGAGGCAATATATCCCGCCTGATTGGCAATGAGCACTTTCTTTCCAAGGCCAATGATAAACCTTCCCGTACCGTATTTCACATTATTCCAGCTCACATCCGGGTTTTCCAGCTGTTCTGAAACTTCCGAATACTTGACGATCGGACCTGCTATCAGCTGCGGAAAAAACATAATATATAAAGCAAATAAAAAAGGATTTTTCTGTCTTTCCACCTTTCCCGAATAAAGATCTGCAATATAGGTTATCACCTGAAATGTATAAAAAGATATCCCTATCGGCATAACAATGTCGGGGAGCGCAATATCCATCCTGATCAGGGTAAAAATGTTTTCTATGATAAACCCTGAGTATTTTGTTACTATAAGCGGCGTGATATTGATAATGATCGATATTATCAGTGCCCATTTAATATGTTTTTCCACATATTTTGACAAAAACCAGCTTAATGAAACGCAGGCTATGATCAGGAAAATATATAATGGTTCACCGGCGCCATAAAACAATAATGAGAAAGCCAGCAGCACATACTGTCTGACATTTTTCCATTTTTTCGGAATGGCAAAATACAATATGGCAAGAATTGGCAGGAACACAAACAGGAATGAAAGACTTGAAAAAACCATTTATTCTTCTCCTCTGAAAGTAAATGGATAATCCTCTGATCCCCACAAACTTTTTTGAGAACTTAACAACAGAGCATCTATGTCGTATTTTTCAATAATAAAATCTATCGGTATTTTTGAATAAATCCTGCGATCGAGATAAACTGTAGTATCAAAATGCGCCGCCAGTTCATCTCTCATGGCCCGGTCATAAGAATCTCCGGTTATTAAAAGGTTTTTTCCGTTCCCTTCTCTGTTTCTGATGATAAAAGGATACTCATTGTCTCCATACTCATTACCATCTGTATCGCACGATGTTCCATACAGCACAATATAATGATCCGTTCCGATTTCCCTGTTTATCTTCCCTTTTTCATATTCATCATAGAGACCCATCTCCGAAACTTTCATCTCATCAAGCGAGTCAGGATCGATCACAGCCAGTTCCCTGTCCGGAAGATCGTATTCATAAAATGAAAACTCATCATATCCTTCATACAGTTCACCCAATGCCCGGCCGTAGCTTCCAAGGTAAACAAAATCATAAGTCCCGGATGCTCTGTTTTCTTTTTTCGGAACAAGCATATCTCCCATATCAAAATCCCTGCTCATCATGGAGTAAATGTCCTCATATCCCCTTCTTGATCCGCGATGATTCCAATGATGATCCGTCTTGTAATGAATATTCATATAATCATCCGGATCCTGATAAGTCAAATGCTCTCTTCTCACATAGTCAGGAAGCGCCTCTGATATCTGCTCAAAATGATCCGCCACCGGTATTCCGAGATAGTCATTGAACCATGGCATATCATATGCCTGTGTGACAAAATACATATATAACCTGATGTTCGGATATCTTTCATGAATCCATTCCAATTGATTTACTCTGTCCTGAATCTTCTCCGAATCTAACGGCTCTGTTTCCGGCTAGGCTATTATATATCCTGTGCCATCAATCAGAGCATAGCTGCCTGCTATACGCAGATCGAGCTGGTTCTCTTCTCGCTTTGAAAACAGTTTTATTATTCCATAGGTGATATTTTCAGATATGTTAAAAATGCTCAGGTATTGCTTTACCAGGATTTCACGAAAGGGAAATTGATCTGACAAAGCTGCATCTAACCGCTCTACTGGACTGTCACGATAGACTACCGAATCTCTTTCCGGATTAAAGACCATGTGAAAATCAGCCAATGTACGATTTTCACTGCTCTCCATTTTTAATGTCGGTATCAGATAGGAAATAAGACACAGAAGCAGTATCAACAAAAATATAACAACAGATCTATTATATTTCATACGACAATACTTCCTTCATTTCTTCCCAAGAATAAAAAAAACATGATAAGGATACATTTCACATTTGTACTCTTTTTCAATAGTGTAGTACTTATTCAGCACTTCCCTGACAGCCTTTTTTGATACAGCTTTTGTTCCCATTTCCCATTTATGCCATTTATCAATTTTGTTCTGCCAGAATCTGGGAAATCCCAGACACAACAGCCTTACTCTTCCCATTGTTCGCTGCACCCAGATATTAAGAGATATATTGCTGTAAGGCAGGCTTATGATCAGTTTTTTTCTGACTATCCCTTTCATATATTTCACTATTCTGTCAAAATGCTCAAATTCAATATGCTCCAATATCTGCCAGCAAAGAACAACATCAAACTCCCTGTCCTTTATGATAGTATCTATCTCCCGCAGATCTCCGCAATAATCAGGATCAATATCTTTCATCCTGTCGAAAGTTGCTACTTCTATGCCTTGCGCTTTCAATATGGGTTCAATGATCATATCACCTCCCCCGATGATCAATACACTTTCCGGCTTGCATTCCAGGACTTCTGTCAATTGATGCCAAAAAGAAATCCATCTGTGCAAAGACACATATTCCATAAAATTCAACATATTCCTACTCCTCCGGATTCCTGCGATCTAAAAAACAAAGCAGCATATCATGCCATTAAAAAACTGTCCAGGCAGTCAAAACAGCTGTCTTTTTGTATTCGCTCCACATTTTCCCTGATCGTTTTCTTCTCTGTCATCAGCTCATCCGTCATTCCTGTAATCGCTTCCAATATTTCTGCTGTATTATCTATTCCGGTTTCTACACTGAACACATACTTCTCCTGCTGCATATGTTTTGCCAGCTCCAGATATTTATCTGCCCAGCCAAGGATAATACATGGAATGTCGTTCCTGAATGCATGAACGCATCCGTGATATCTGGAACATATCACAAAGTCAAACTCTCTGATATATTCGTCAAATTCAATACAGTTTAAATTCCCCTCTGCAATATGCACGCTTTTTTCATCCTTAAACATTTCTTTTATGGTCCTGCATATTTCTTCGTCTGCTTTAGAATGCTGAACAATATAAATGTTTTTTTCACTCTTCAGGAGCAATTTGATGATCATTGTATACATTTCATACATATGACTCTCATTTCCATCTCTGAAGCATTGATAATTCGGGATGATCGCAACATTATCTTTAGTGGACAATCTCCCTGATCCGGTCTGCGGCATCTTCCTGAAGACACTGTGTAAATCTATGTCCCTGCTCTGTAAAACAAGATCCGTCGACAGTTTCACATTTTTCAATTCAAATGTCTCTTCCAGATCTGTCATACCGTTTTTTTCACGCGCATAAATGACCTCAGGATAATTCATCAGTTCTCTGACTTTCTCCAACGATCCGTCTCTTTCTTTGATCTTTTCAAACGGACCAAAAGACTGCGGCATCAGAATAACGGGAACATTATTCTTTTTGGATAAAGCTATGGTATTGAGAAGCATTTTATTATAGGTATCTTTAATCTTGTCGGATAGTGCAAAACCGCTTATGTCAATAACAAGATCGATTCCGGAAAACAGTCTTCCTCCGTCAACCGGTTTTTCTTTTCCGATCCCAAGCACCTCGTTTCCTATCAGCTTGGAAAAGAGGCGGATATATCTGATCGGATTCATATGTTCATGCAGAGCCCTCTCCTGGATCCCATCATCATAAGACGCTTTGAAAAAAGAATAAACAGAATGATCAAACTCTTCCGTCTTATAGGTGCCAAAATAGATCCTGCTTTTCGGATCTCTTTTCCTGATCTCGCTTATTGTCGTAAACAGCATTGACTGTGCGCCTTTGTTTGAAAAATTGGCGCCTGTTATAAATACTCTTTTTCCCATATCACTTTTCCGGATGATATCTATGTATCAGATATCTTTTTTTGAAACCGTTCCCTATAACTGTTTCTCTTTACGGATATGACTATCTTTAATTGATCAAAAGATACCGGCCTTACCCCTTTTATCAAATACTTTGCCATCCATTTAAAGATAAACAAGCCGGAATATCCTATATAAGCTGCCGAAGTAAACAACCACCCCGGATTCAATTCCAGTTCTCCCCACTGTTCTCTGCTAAGGACCCGTTTTAAAAAAACTATCTGTTTCAGGCCTTCCTTCATTCTGTCATTATATGCTTTCTCATCTTTTTTTTGAGTCAGGCTTCCCGGCGTCCTGGTTATCACATACAGAACTTCATCCCTTGCATCTATCTTCCCTGCGTGAAAACCTGCCAGAGTGGAAAACCACTTATCATTTGCGGCAATGGACTCGCTGAATCTGATATGGTTTTCTTCTACCAGATTTCTTTTTATCATCTTGCAGAAAGGCTCTATCACAGTAAATCTAAGCCTGTTCTCATTTGCCCTGGAGGGTTCTGCGCAATACTCTTTTACTTTTTTTTCAATCTTTTCATGTCTGTCAGATCTTTTCCCTGTTACATTATCTATGCTGTCTGCAGAAAAATAGATGATATCGCATTCGGATTCCCTGTATTCATCTATCATTTTGGAAAAACTGCCGCTGAAATAATCATCTGAGTCCGCAAAGATCAGCCATTTTCCTCTTGCATGCTTCAATCCGATATTTCTTGCGGCTCCGGCGCTCTTCCTGCCGTTGTTGTTTCTGTAAAACTCAATACGGTCTTTATACTTCCTCTTTATATCCATCAAAAGCTCAATATCTTTATCACTTCTGTCATCCACAACTATTACCTGGATATCTTCTCTGTCCAAAGGGATGGAAGACAGCAGTCTCGGGAGAAGCCGGGGCGAATTATAATGAGGTATGATAATGGAAAAAACCGGTTCGATGTTTTCTCCTGTTAAAGTCTTTTCCATATCTTCCAGTCATCCCTTCTCATAAACTCGAATCTTCGTTTTAAGAGTCCCGAAATAATCTCGGGCGCATATTTAAGCTCAAACGGTAAAAACCCGTTCAGGACAAATATCATCATCCATCTGATAATATCCATGACGCTGTAGCCTTTGACCACAGCCTCTCTGAAGTATCTGCTTCCCGAAAGATCTAGCAGCCTCAGATCATTTTTTTCAACATGCTTCCTTAAATACTTCAGTTTATTAAGCGCTGCTTTCAGTCTCTGATCCACAAACCATCTGCCGGTATTATAAGAAAGAGATCCCGGTTCCTTTGTAACACAGTAGACAACCTCTTCCCTGGCCTCAATCGATTCGGCTGCAATGGCTGTTTTTAATGAAAACATGATGTCGTTGGAAATCGGTATCTGATCAAATCTTATATTATTGTCTGATACGACATCTCTTCTTATGACTTTTGCACACGGTGATGTAAACCCCACCCGCAGCTCCATTTCCGTCTTTCTGTTTCTGTTCTCACAGTAATTCCTTACCATTTCCACAAAAGGAAGATGTCTGTCCGATTCTACATCGGTGCCTTCGATCACGCTTGTCTGGTAAAAATATATGATATCTGCGCTGCTTGTATTGCATGCTTCACCTATTATCTTCCAGGCATCCCTTGTAAAATAATCATCAGCATCCGCAAAGGCCAGCCACCTTCCGACAGCATGTCTCAAGCCAATATTCCGCGCCGTTCCGGCTCCTTTTATTCCTTTATTATTTCTGTAGAATTCTACTCTTGTGCCATATTTTTTCCTGACTTCCGCAAGTTTTTCACATTCCTTATCGGATCTGTCATCAACTACTATTATCTGAATATCTAATCCTGCTTCCCCGGCTATGGACTTTAATAACCTCTCCAGCTTATCCGGGCTGTTATAATGTGGTATTATCACGGATATCAATACATTATCGTGCATTTCCGCCTGCCCTTCCTTCTAAGATATTTTTCAATGTTCCTCCTGCCGTTTTTATGCTCATCCCTTTAAAACTGACAGGCTTGATGCCATTGAACAGAAGTCCAAATATAATATAACCTATACACTTCAGGCCATACCCCTTTTGATACGCCTCAATTATCCTGATATTCCCATTAAAGCCCAGCATTTTCCAATCTTCATCAGTCAGTCTGTTCTTCAGATATTTGCACATTCTGATAAAAACTCCTGTCCTGAAATTGAATGCTTCCGGATCCGGCGTGGTAGTAAGGCTCCCCCTTCTCTCCAAAACCTGATATAAGCAGTCTCTGCTTGCTATGACAGTATCGGAATGACAACCGCACTTTGCAGAAAACATCACATCATTGGAAACCGGTATCTCATCAAACCAAATCCTGTTTTCTTTTACCTTCCGGGCACGGATCATTTTTCCCCAGGGCGTCGGCATATCATATCTCAGCAGCAATTCATTCCGTCTGCCGGGATCATTCAGGAAATTGCTGATCTTCAGGTTGTATCCGTCACTTCTTCCGTCTACCCTGTCCCCGTCTTCATTTATGCTTTCCGACATATAATAAACAATATCCGCTTCTGTATCTGCAAACTTTTTTACAGCTTCATACATGCCGGTCTTGAACCTGTCATCCGCATCGGCAAAGATCAGCCATTTTCCCGAAGCATGTCTTAATCCGATATTTCTGCAGGTTCCAGCACCTTTTTTACCGTTATTGTTTCTATAAAATAATACCCCTGCTGATCCAAAGCGGTCACGAACGCCGATCAGCCTGTCAAGATCTTTATCACTTCTGTCATCAACTACTATAACTTCCACATCTTCTCTGTCATAAGGAGTGCTTTCTAACAGTTTTTCCAGCATATATGGGATGTTGTAGTGCGGGATTATTATTGAGATCAGTTTTTCAGACATCTTAACATATCCTTTATATGTTCTATCCGGGGTAATTTACCTGTCGGCTTACAGAAAGAACTGTTTTTATTCCCGATCGGTAAACACCTCGATTATACCCCATAATCCCATGTTTCGCAATAATCAGCCCGAACCTGTGTTCTGTTAATGATGCCTGTCATTCCAGATTTTACCATGCCTGTCCGTCAGCCTGTGACCGACTTGTATCTATGTTCTTTATAGTGTATAAATGAACTATAAAAACATTGATTACACTATAAATATATATTTCCCGTCATGATTATTGAAAGAAGAAAAAACGCCATTAAGGGTACTTTTTTTGGCGGTGTTCAAAAAATCATACAGATCTTTTTTCCGTTTGTAATCCGTACTATTTTTATCTATACGCTTGGAGTTGAATATCTGGGCTTAAATTCCCTGTTTACATCTATTCTTCAGGTGTTAAACCTGGCAGAGCTCGGAGTTTCATCTGCACTTGTCTTTTCCATGTATGCTCCTATAGCGTATGACGACAAAGAAAAAATATGTCAGCTGATGAGTCTGTACAGATATTATTACAGGATCATCGGATTTGTTGTTCTTGCATTGGGTGTTGCCCTGATGCCGTTTCTTCCGCATCTGATCAAAGGAGATGTGCCTGCAGATATCAATATATATATCCTTTATGCCATGCATCTTTCAGCTACGGTTTTATCATATTGGATGTTTGCATACAGGAATTCTCTTTTTACCGCGCATCAGAGAAATGATGTTATCAGCATAATAAACATTGTAGTCAATATATGCTTGTACGTTGCACAGGCCGTGCTTTTGATCCGTTTTCACAATTATTATATTTATCTGTCACTGAACATTGCCGCACAGATTGTAACAAACCTTATCATCGCGGTGATGTCCAAACGATATTATCCTGAACTTGAACCACGCGGGAAGCTGCCGACGGAAGAGGTGGAAAAGATCAATCATAAAGTCAGGGATCTTTTTACTGCCAAGATAGGAGCAGTGATTAATCATTCTGCAGACTCTATCGTAATATCAGCTTTCATCGGACTGGAGCTGCTGGCAGTCTACCAGAATTATTACTATATAATCTCATCCATCATGGCATTCTTTTCAATTTTCTTTTCTGCTTGCACCGCCGGGATCGGAAACAGCCTGATTGTTGACAGCAAAGAACAGAACAGGGAGCTGCTGTATAATATAAATCATATTGTGTTCTTTGTGACCTGTTTCTGCTGTACCTGTTTTGTCAGCATGTGCCAGACTTTTATGCAATTGTGGGTAGGTGAAAAATATGAACTGCCTTTTTCTTTTGTGATCCTCTTTGCATGCTACCTCTTTGCAGAGGAAGCACCCAGAACCCTGATAGTTTTCAAGGATGCCGGCGGGATATGGAAACATGACAGATTCAGGCCTTTGACCTCGGCTTGTATAAATCTGACCCTGAATCTGATACTCACTCCCCATTTTGGGCTTTATGGTATAATCATCTCAACTATTGTTGCACTTATATTTGTTTCACTCCCATGGGTTATCGTAAATATCAATAACAGATTATTTGAGATAGGGATAGGACTTTTTGTAAGGCGCTTGTTGTTCTATGTTCTGATCACAGCAATAAGTGTATCCATTTCATACTTCTGCTGTCAGAAGATCGTTTTCTCAGATAACAAGATCAACCTTGTGACAGAATTGTTAATTGCTACTGTCGTTTCAACGGGTATTTTTCTGACTGTATTTATGCGGACAAAAGAACAGAAATATATGTTGCAGTTGTTATTCAGGTTCATCCATCATAAACCATAGAATTGTGGTTCGGAATCTATTCTACTAATATTTTTCGGAGAAAAATGCAATGTTTATTAAAAAAGTTATACAAAAAATAATAAATGAAAACTTGAAAAATGAACCAATAAATGCCTATAGAAAAAGATTTCTAAAGTATTCTTTTACAACCGAAAACTGTCATGATTTTGAACAATATGAAGCGTTGATAACAAAGCTTTATCATACGATAGAAAAAGGACTGTCTTATATGAATTATAGACCCGCGTTTGGAGAAAAAAATGTCTCTATGCTTATTTCAACACTGTCTGATTTTTCCGACCGATACGGAACATCACATTTTTGTTATCAGACTGCGTTAGATTGTTTATACAAATATGTTGAAAAGAATAACGAATATGGGCATTATGACGAGCAATTGGAAACCAGAATAAGAAAGATACCCGGGGAAAGAGGTAACTGCGGAGGAACTCTGACCATTGAGAGCCCTGGAAAAAATAAGGATATGTATTTTGACAAGCTTATGCTTTCCCGGCACAGTATACGCCATTTTTCTATGGAAGATCCTGTTGATCTAACAGAGCTGATCTCAGCAATCGAATTGGCTCAATATACCCCATCTGCTTGTAACAGGCAGTGTTGGAAGACCAGAATAGTTGCAAACAATACAAAAGTGAAAGAGATCCTTCAAAACCAGAATGGTAACAGAGGATTTGGTGATGAGATTGACAAACTCCTTGTGATTACAGCAGACCTTAGAATGCAACAGAAAAGCCGTGAATTCTTTCAAGCATTTATCGATGGTGGAATGTATGCTCAAAACATATTGAACTCATTATTTTTTTATGGAATAGGGAGCGTTCCGTTAAGTGCATCTCTTACACCTGATCAGGAGAAAGCTGTTCGACAAACGATAGGTATGAACGATGCAGAAATTCTTATTTTATTTATTGGTGTTGGAAATTATCCCCGAGGATCTGTAACAACTACCAGAAGCGAAAGAAGACATCCTGTCATTGAAGTGTTGTAAAGTGTTTATCAATATATCATCATTATCTTCATAACTATCCCTTTGATCAGAGCTGCAGTTTTTCCATACTTTTTCCAGATGCCGAGAGAATATCCAAGAGATCCTCTTTTCGCTGCTTCTCTGACCATGGTGGATGTAAACTGACCGTACGACTTCGGATAATGACTATAATCCTCAGCATACTTTTCAAGCAGATACTCCCATCCTGCAATCCTTCTTTCAAAAGATCCTGTCAGGGATTCGTGTCCTATATAGTATTTGACCAGTTTTTCCTTTACCGCTCTGACATCATTGTTTTTTGCTATTCTGAGCCAGAGATCGTGATCTTCTCCAAACGATAGTTCCGGATCAAAGCCGCCTGCATCCACAGCTGCTTTTTTACGGAAAAGAACAGATGAGCATCCGCCAACAAAATTATCGCCCAGCAGTTTTCCAAAGACTTCACCTTCCGGGTATTCCTTGTTGCTGTCTGTCTTCAGTTCTATCCCGTCCTTTATCGCTTTGATCTCACAATACACAAGTCCTGTATTATCATCTATAACCGCTGTCTGCTTTTCGGTTTTTTCGGGAAGCCATTCATCATCATCATCCAAAAAAGCAATAAATTCGCCTTTTGCTGATTCCAATCCAAGATTTCTCACATGGCTGACTCCGTGTTTTCCTTCATTGCCGATAAGATTAACACCCGGATATTTTTTCAATAATACTTCTATCTTTTCAAAGTATTCGGGACAGTCATTTATTATCAATATTTCCCTGTTCTCATATGTCTGTCCAATTGCACTTTTTACAGCCCGCTCAAGGATATCCATTTCCCTTTTGCAGGTGGTGATTATTATGCTTACAAGAGGATTTTCATTCATTGTCTTTTAAAATATTTACACTCCCATTAAAAAGGATCCTGTTATATTTATCATTTTGCGTTTAATATTAGCCATGTCAAATGTAATTATCCTTCACATATTCATCAAATAATGGAAGTTCAAATCGAATGTATCCTCTGTCCGTGCCGTTTACAATTCCCTTTTTTATCAGTCTTTCTCTGTATGGTGCAAATCCATTGGAATCCATTCCTAATATTTCCCGTATTTCCGCTATCCTTCCGGTTTTTGACATTGCTATGGCATTTGCAACTTTTTTATCGTTTGCTGACAACTCTGACCAGATCTTATCATAGACATATTCATTTAAGCGCTGTCTGAAATCGAAGATTGCCTTTTTGTAGTCGCCCCCATGTTCATAGGTATAGTAACCTAGCACCTGAAACGCAAAAGGATATCCCTTCGTCAGTTTGGCCATTTCTCTCGATGTATCCTCATCTATATCAAACACCTTTCTGTAATGAGCTGCTATGCTTCCCATATCAAGAGATCCCAGCTTGATCTTTGGTGCTCTGTAGAGAAATGTGAGATTTTTTTCATCCTGCAGAGCATAAATATTTTCGTACAATCCTGTCATGATCAGGAACAGCGGAAGATCATCTCTGATGAAGATCTGGTACGCGCTTGCAAAAATCCGCATCTCACTGCTGTTTACTACTTCATCGATAGTAACCAATACTTTTTTTCCGTTTTTTTTCAAAGCTCTCAACATATGGTCAATGGCAACCTCTATGTCATATATCTTCTGAGTTCCTTCCATTTCTACACCTATGCCAAAGAAGGATAGATTTATCTTTGCTTTGTCAAAGATTCTTGACAAACCCTTTTCGTTATACAGTTTTGATGCCAGACCAACAAGGAGATCACGCGAAGGATTCAATTCAACAGTGATCCAGTCCTTATAACTGCCAAGTTTCTCGGACAATTCAGTCATCATGACTGTTTTTCCGGATCCCCTGACTCCCATTAACATATATATCATCACAGATGGCGTTTCACTTAAAAATGCGTCATATATCTCCTCTGACAATGCCATTCGCGATATCATCTGTCCCGGAGCTTTTCCAAACATTAATGAATATGGATTATCTTTCATACCTGATCCCAGACTATTTATAGTCGTTTATAGTTTTATATTTGTTTTATAGTCGTTTACTGTTTTGATATAATTTTACTGTCGTTTACTGTTTTTGTAAACCTCATATCCATATCTTTTATATCCGCTTAAAGTCCCTGTCTATAAAGATCACCCTGTATGCACGGTGCAGTATCTCCGCCAGTTTTTTATTATCCCTCAGAAACTCAAAGAAGGCAAAGACCGGATATCCCGCGGGCATATGTTTTTTTATGCAGCGGTCTGCTTCCGCCCTGTACTGCGCCTTGTTTATAACGGACGCGCCGTCAAGGGGATAATAAACGATAGGGAAGTCAAGGCACCTCATCTTCATTTTTCTGTCATGCATTCCTATGCGCAGCATCCACTCCCTGTCTGCGCAGATCGCATATGAGGTATCAAAATGCTCCCTTCGAAGAAGCTTTGTTGCCACAAAGAGCGCCTGGTGATTGATGCAGTCGCCGGTAAGATAATAAAGTCTGTTCGCGCAGAGCTTTCCGTATTTTCGAAGTTCCTCCGACCCGTCCTCATTGATATAGATGATATCCCCATAAAGCGCCGCTGCCCTTGAATCTGCTGCTGCCAGAGCAACTCTTGATATCACGAAGCTGCTGGCAAGAACATCTCCGGCATTCAGAAACTGTGTGTAGTCCCCGCTCACCAGCCTCATTGCCTGATTCATGGCATCATAGATCCCGGAATCTTTGGAGGATACAAACCTGATAAACGGATAAGCCGATGCGGCATCTTTTATTATCTCAACAGTACCGTCAGTCGAAATACCGTCCTTTATCACATATTCGATATTGTCATAATCCTGTGCTATAACCGAGTCGATGGTCTTTCTGATGCCTTCGGCATCATTTTTTACCACCGTCACGATGGTGATCTTTGGTCTTTTCAAATCCTACTCTCCTGCTTTTGTCCTGAACCTGAAACCGTCAGAAAAATCATTTCCCCTCATCTCCGCTTCCTTTATATTTCTCTTTAACGGAACAGCCGGGAACTGATGATATATGGGATAATCCGGAAGATCTGCTCCTTTCACCGGCGTATATATGATAAATGTTTCTCCTGAAGCAGAAGTTATCTCATTTTCAACCCCCTCATTGAGCGGATAATCTTCCGGATACATTATTTTGCAGTTATATGTATCAAAAGACGGGATCAGCTGAAAAAGAAATGCTGCCACAAAAAGCCCGGTAAGTCCGGCAAAGCAGGCACGAACTCCTTTGTCTGCAAACATCATGCTGACGGCAGGAACAAGTATCATGAAAGGCATGCCGTATCTTACTATGGGCGCCGTAAAGAACCAGTATGTCCATGCAATGACGATCACGGTGATCAGAAACATCCTCACATCTGCCTTCTTTTCTCTGATCTTGCCCACAAATACAAAAATATCAAAAATAATAGCTGACAGATCTATCAGGACAAAAAGCTTGTATTCGCTTTCAAGCACCTGCCACCACCTGTGTATCCATATACTGAATCCAAAGTCGTATTGCTCTGCTTCTGTCATACCTCTTCCCCATGCCATTATCTCCTTGCTCTCATAGGCAGCCTTTTCTGCAGGTATCTTCCAATCCACCTTAAAAAGATCAAGGGCCGGGAACGGATACAATAAATATCCTGACTGTATTATATTCCTTGCAAAAAACGGAGATATCACAAGTGTTCCTGTTACCAGCATAAAGATCATGCTCTTCCATTTTCTGGTTTTTGCAAACCCGTACAAAGGATACAGACAGAGCAGTATCAAAGGCATGGCCGAAAGCTTCAGTGTTACCAGATACACGCTGAGCACCCCTAAAAATGCAGTATCCTGGAGTATCCGGTCATTTCTTTCCTCTGCGATCTCCGTCCATTTGATCATCACATATATGAGCATGAGCAGGGTCAGTATATCAGAGCATGGTGAGGAGATATAATTGAATGAATAGATCACATAAAAGAATGTGATCATCCTGACTGTATCGGAAGCACTAATCTTTTTTGTATCAAAGAATCTCATCGATCCGAATGAAAAAACCGTGGCAAGGAAACAGAAAAGCCCGTTCAGTACATGAAGTGATCTGCCTGTCAGTCCTCTTAGGGAAAACAATGCCTGCAAACAGAAAAATGAACTGTTGTAAGCAAGTCTGGCATGAAGGTTTCCCAGTCCCTTTACTGCTCCGTACAGTTCATTCCACTCTATCGCCTGAGCGTGATAAAGATATGAATCCACATGCTCGACCTTCAGAGTTGCCGCCATCAGAAAGACAAATCCGAAGACCATGCTCAAAAACACCTTCCAATTTTTGATCTTCGAACCTGAAACAGCCCGGAGAGTGTTTATTATATCCTTTCTGCATACAGCCATGCTCACTATGTCTATAACTGCCAGCATGCAGGTACACAGAACTCCCACCTTGTAAAAAAGGCTTACTGCCTGGGCAAAAACCGTACAAAAGACGATACCGCTGACTATGATCTCATCAGCTTTTTTCATATACCATCCCGTAACTGCTCCCACTGTTTTTCTGACCAGAAATCCTGTAAGAACAAATGTGATAAATGCCCATATCCAGTTAAGAAGGGTTACTATCATATCTGATCCTTTTCCGCCTTTATCTCATCGTCCTTTTTGTCATCAGTCCCGTCAAAATTCAGTCTCCTCTCCTCGACAACAAGAGGCCGGTGCATGATACGGGTATTTATGTTCAGGACATATTCTCCCAGAAAACCTATGAAGAAAAGCTGTATGGCGCCGAGCAGGAATACTCCTATGATCATGGGCGCATAGCCTGCCTGGAAGCTGTCCCAGTGAGTCAGTTTCAGGATAAGGAATATGATCGCCACGATGAAGCTTATCGCTCCGATGACAAAGCCTGCCCATGTTGCAAGCCTCAGTCCGACCTTTGTATAAGAAGTGATCGAAAGCATCGCAGCGTCATAGAGGGAGTAGAAGTTATTATGCGTCTTTCCGGCTCTCCTTTCATTCTGAGTATAGGGGATATCCTTTCTCTTGAAATTGTACTCCGCAACTATGCCCCGAAGAAAAGGTATGGGATCGTCAAGCTGGCTGATCAGGTTGATGAAGGACCTGTCATACAGTCCGGTCCCGGTGAAATGCTCTATCATCTTTACCGATGACATGTTCCTGATCACCTTGTAGTAGCAGCTTCGCAGGAAATATATGATCCCGTTCTCTTTGCTTCCCGTCTTGATGGCGCTTACTATTTTGTAGCCCTTCTCCCATTCCGCCACGAACTGAGGTATGAGTTCGGGAGGATCCTGAAAATCACAGCACATGGAGATCGTACAGTCACCCGTGGTCTGACACATTCCGTAGAAAGGAGAATTGAACTGTCCGAAATTTGTCACATTGAGTATGGCCTTTATCTTTTTGTTTGACGCGCAGATCTCTTCGAGTTTTTCCCTGGTCCCATCCTCGGAGCAGTTGTCTATGAAAACAAGCTCATAATCATAGCGCGAAAGCTCCTCTTCCATGATCTTTACCACAGCCTCGGAGATCGGCTTCACATTTTCAACTTCGTTATAACACGGTATCAGTATACTTATCTTTTTCATTACATCACCCTGTTTGTTTTTTCCTTCAGTGAATCTTCATTTGCCTTTTTGATGAACATCTCATAGGCAAGGCGGAACAGCCTGATAAAAACCTTCCGCGGCAGCAGCCTGTACAGCACTTTTTCAAATCTTAGTATAAAACCTGCTTCCGATCTCTTTTTTTCATATCCCTTCCAGGGTGAAAGTGCCAGATACCTGTCAAAGATATCATTATCGGGATGCACGTTTCCCTCATGCCACGGGAATTCCCCGACAAACCTGAAAAAATGGTATATGACCGGTTCATTCAGATCATTCCTGATCTCGCCAAAAGTATAATACCCTTCCGGCCCGAAAGTCTTCATGTAGTCTGCCGTATCAAACGCAAGGAGAACGGGCTGCATGTTGTATCTGGGCGGGAGTTTCAGTATTTCTCCCTTCAGCACCACATTGATCAGATCCTGATCCGGAGAGGGGTACCAGGCACGGACATTTTTCACATGCTCCGCTATCCTTTCGGAGCATTTTTTGCTTCTCCATTCATTCATGTCAAAGAGCATCATGCCTGAATTGAAGTATGGTTCATCTGATGCAAATCCCAGACGCAGCTTGTGCTTTCTTACAAGAGAATCCAGCACCATCGCAACCGGATAACCCTTCATATCGCAGTCAATGAGTTCGTCGAGCTTTCCGTCAACTATCGTATCGGAATCAAGATACAGAAGCCTGTCCGAATCGATCTGCGAAACAGATCCGATGAACAGTCTCATGTTTGCCGCATAGGATCCTCTGTAGGCAGGCATGCCCAGATCCTTCATCATGTTCACAAGCTCTGAGGCATCAACAAATATGATAGTTCTTTCATGTCCGGCTGCAAATCCCGAAAGCCTGTCCTTTGTACCCTGCGACAGATCCTCTCCCAGCACAAAGATCCTTATCTCATCGAGGTGTTTATTATTTTCAAATACCGATGCGATCGATGTGCCTGCAAAGGGCGCATATTTTTCATTGAACTGATAAAGTATATCTATTTTTTTCATCTACAGATCAAGCGCTTCGGCGTGCACCGCCTCGTATTCCTCTCTGGGAAGGAAGGGGAACATGTCGTCTATATCGGGAGATACCATCTTTCCGTCTTCGGACATCCTGCTTGAAAGCTTCGGCTCAAAATTCTGCTTCTCATCCACGACTGCTTCTATGAGTACCGGTCCCTTCATATCGAAGATCCTGTCAAAGTTTTCCTTATCTGTACCCTCGATCGAATCTATCCTTGCATAGGGAATATCAAATCCGTACGCCAGCCTTTCAAAGTCAGGGAAACTCACTCCGTTTCCGTCACAGACTCCCACAAGCGGAGGCTTGAAAAGATTTGTCTGTGTCTGTCTGATGGAATGGTATCCGTTATTGTTCAGTATGAATATCTTCAGGTCCAGATCATTGTATTTTGCCGTCTGAAGCTCCTGCAGGTTCATCATGAAGCTGCCGTCACCGTCTATGCAGACAGTCCGCCTGTTTCCTCTATAGACCGAGACACCGACCGCTGCCGGGAAACCGTATCCCATGGCTGCGCATCCGGAATTGGTAAACAGCCTCTGATCCCTCTTTACCTCAAAAGCCTGGAAGGTCTGGACGCAGGCCGCGCCGTTTCCGACTATTACGGCATCGCCTTCTGACAGATATTCTGACAGGCGTTTAATAAAAACATACGGGTTTAACGGCCTGTCATTATCAAAATATTCTTTTTTGCATGCAGGATATCTCCGGTTGATATCCCTGCACCATGCAGTCCATTTTCCGTGATCTGTAACCTTTTTTGATGAGTGACGGATCAGATCTTCAAGCACATCCTTTACATTGGCATGTATAGGCATGTCTATCTTTACGGTCGGTTTCTGAAGCTCTGATGAGTCTATATCGACCATTATCTTATATGCGTTCTTTGCAAAATTATGCTCGTTGTAACTGATGATCCTGATGTTCATCCGGCATCCCAGGACCAGCAGCAGATCAGCGCTCTGAACTGCAAAATTTCCGCCTCTTGTACCGACGCTTCCCGGACGCCCCGCAAAATAAGGACAGTCATCCGGTATGAGATCATTTGCATTCCATGCTGTCACAACCGGTATCTTCAGCGCATCTATGCATTTGAGGAATTCGCGGTGCGCATCTCCAAAATAGATCCCCTCGCCAGCAAGGATCAAAGGCCTTTTTGCTGCATTTATCTTTTCTAAGATCTTTTCTGTGCAGGACATATCATATACGGGATTTTCAGTGATATCATCATCCCTGCCGTCATAGCCGTAAAGATCATCTGTTTCCACATATGCCCCCTGGACATCAAGAGGAATGTCGATCCACACCGGTCCTTTTCTCCCGTTTACCGCAAGAAAAAATGCCTTTTCCAGATGATAGATGATCTCTTCCGGATCCCTTACCATGACGGCATATTTGGTCATGTCCTTCACGCTTTTTACTATGTCATATTCCTGATCTCCCAGCTGCCTCAGCGGCAGATCATATGCTCCGACCGTGGTCGCAGTCTTGACCTGTCCCGAAACAATGAACATCGGAACCGAGTCAAGATATCCTCCCAGCACGCCCGTGATCGCGTTTGTTCCCCCGGGTCCTGAAGTAACACAGACTGCTGCGATCCTTCCGCTGTACCTTGCATAGGCTTCCGCGGCAATGGCTGAAGCCTGTTCATGATGATCATAGATGCAGTGCAGCTTTTCATGATGTCCCAGGGAATCATTGAGATGCATGGCGCCGCCGCCTGTGACCGTAAACACAGTCTCTATTCCTTTTGAAACAAAAAAATCCGCTACAAGATCGGAAACTTTTTTCTTCATAGCTCAAGCAGCTCCTTTGGAAAGTCTATCGCCACAGCGCCCTCATAAGCCTCTACATCTTCTTTTGCCGTAAAGCCGCAGCCATAGGTCACACCGATAAAGGATGTACCGGCTTTCGACGCGCCTACGGCATCAAAATCCGTGTCACCCACCATAACCGTCTCCTCATTTGTACAGCCGCATTCCTCCATGCACATGTTTATGATCCCTGCCTTGGTGCGTTTTCCCTCCGGATCGCTCCCGTGCATGCAGTCAAGAAACTCATCATATCCAAAGTGTCTGCACAGCTTCACGGCCATCCATTCTTTTTTGTATGTTGCAAGAGCAAGCTTCATGCCGCGTTTCTTCAGTTCGGCCAGAGTTTCTCTCATGCCCTCATACTCTTCCGTCCGATACAGATAATCATCTTCACCGTAGTAGCCGCGAAAACAGTTCGAAAGATTCTTTGATTCCTCCCTGCTTACCCCGTATACCCTGACGAAGCTGTCTTCTATCGGAGGTCCTATAAAAGTATCGCAGATCTCCTCAGATGGTCTTTGAAGGCCCTTTTCATCCATCGTTTTCATTATAGCTTTCATGATCCCGGGTTTTGTATTGAACAGAGTGCCATCCAGGTCAAAAATGATCAGCTTAATATTGTTCATATTTTGACTCCGTAACAAAGGTTATCTCTGTACCCTTTTTTACCAGGGAGTGAATGACCTTTGCCGTGTATTCATTCAGTTCCAGAGCATAGTTATGCGCAAAATCATATTCCATGTCTTCATTGTAATAATTCACTCTGGCCTCACTTGAGTATCCGTCAAAGCCGGCGAGCGCTATCATCTTCACGCCGATATCCGACAGAAGACCGAGGAGCATCGGAAGGGAATTGTCCGGTATGGAACACTCCTCATCTATCAGCGAACTGTAATCTATCACTCTGTCAAAGCTTCCCTTTGCGCTTGTGACATTTGATGTGGCTATCACCTTCAGTCCGTTTTTGCGAAGCCTTTCAAGCGACGAAGAAAGCTGCATATATCTCTTTGAATTTGATATGAAGATGTAATCGGATCTGATCCCGTCAAAATTCGTATTGATCGTCATGATGACAGGATCTTTATCCTTGATATACGAATCTATTATCTCTCTTTTTGAAACGACCGACTTTCCGGGACCGATGATCAGTATCATTTTTCCTGACAGTTCTTCACTCAGATCATGCCTTGCCGCGCTGTCATTTATATCATTCTTCTGATAATCAAGATACAGTCCTTCTATATACTCCTCATTGAAAGCAAGTCTTTCTTTCGGCTCTATCTGGCCCAGTATCTCGTTTATGGATCTTACAGAAAGCGTCTTTTTCTTCATCAGATACTGGCTGTATTTCGGATGGCAGTCATTTGATGCGCACAGATAATACTGCATCTGATACCCCCACGGGCTGACGGCATAGATGTTCCTGATACAGGTATCTATCATCTCAAGTATCTGGTTCGTGTCATACTTTTTTCCCAGATGCTCGTTCGCATACATCGTAAGAAGCTCCAGAGGACAGTTGCCCGCGCTCTTTCCCATTCCGAAGGCAGACCCGTCTATCAGCAAAGGCCTGTCATCTCCTGTCTCTTCGATAAGGGATATTGAATTTGAATAGGCAAGCTGGAAATTATTGTGGGCATGATATCCGATCTTTATATCCTTATCAAGACCTTCGTTCATGATGTTGAAATAATGAAGGAGAGCGGAACGATCCAGCAGTCCGTAGGTATCAACTATGGACATGGCAAAAAGATGCGAGTCGTTTATATCCTTTGTAAGCTCTCTCATCTCGTCATCGCTGTAACCCGTGATGGATACAGGCTGTGCAAAAACAAGATAGCCCTTTTCTTTCAAAGCGCGACAGAACTCAACTGCTTCTTTTCTGGTCTTTTTCTTGATCATCACCCTGATGCCGTCCAGAAGAGAATCCTTTGCATCACAGATCCTTTCTAAAGGGACCGTGCCATAGTCTATCATGGCTATGAGCTTTGATCCTCCTTTATCTACTCCGCCAAAGATCTTTTCCATGCCGTCCGTATCGGGAGTGATGGATCTGTCTTTATTAAACTCCACCGATGAATCGATAAAGCCGATCTCTATGTAATCAATACCGGCTGAGACCGATCTCTCAAGGAGATTTATGATATTGCCATGACCGAATTTCCAGTCATTTACAAATCCGCCGTCACGCAGCGTACAGTCGAGCAGACTTACATCCTTCATAATGCCTCTTTGATAGCTTTGATCATGTAGCTGATCCTGTCTTCATCCATTCCCGGATAGGTACCTATCCAGAATGATCTGTTCATGATGATGTCCGTATTCTTCAGTTCACCCACTACTCTGTAAGCGTTTTTATTATCCCTGTATTCATCAAAGCATGGATGACAGATGAGATTGCCGGAAAACAGCATCCTTGTCTGTACTCCTCTGTCCTCGATGGATCTCACCAGCTTTTCCCTGGATATTCCTTCCCTTACCGTCATCAGGAAACCGAACCATGACGGATCCGAATCCTTCGTGGCTTCAGGTAATATAAGCCTGTCTTCAACATCCTTTAATCCTTCATAGAGCATTTTGAAATTCTCTCTTCTTCTTTTTACGAAGGAAGGAAATTTCTCAAGCTGGGCGCAGCCTACAGCTGCCTGCATATCGGTTGCCTTGAGGTTGTAGCCTAAATGTGAGTATACATATTTGTGGTCATATCCTTTTGGAAGAGTTCCGTACTGCCCGTCATACCTATGTCCGCAGAAATTATCCGTGCCCGGAGGACACATGCAGTCCCTTCCCCAGTCTCTCATCGATCTGATTATCCTGTGCAGCAAAGGATCGTTTGTATAAACGGCTCCTCCTTCGCCCATCGTCATATGATGCGGCGGATAAAAACTGCTTGTGCCGATATCGCCCACGGTTCCTGTCAGATATGTTTTTCCGTCTATGGTTATCTCAGAACCCAAAGCATCGCAATTATCCTCCACAAGCCAGAGTCCGTGACGGTCACAGAACTCTTTCACCGTTTTCAGGTCAAAAGGATTTCCAAGCGTATGTGCGATCATAACAGCCTTTGTCTTTTCGCTTAAGGCTTCTTCAAGAAAGGCTGTATCTATGTTGTAGCCGGGGATAGTAACATCGAGAAAAACCGGCACTGCGCCGTACTGAAGTATAGGTGCCACCGTAGTGGGAAATCCGGCAGCAACGGTAATGACCTCATCTCCTCTTTTTATCCTGCGTTCCTTCAGAAGCGGAGATGTCAACGCCATAAACGCACAAAGATTTGCCGATGATCCGGAGTTTACTACCGATACAAATCTCACTCCCAGATAATCCGCAAATCTCTTTTCAAATTCATCGGTATATCTTCCCGCAGTCAGCCAGAATTCCAGAGAACTGTCTACGAGGTTTACCATTTCCTTCTCATCATATACCCTTGCAGCGTAGGGGATCCTGTCGCCCTCTTTATAGGGCTTTGACACGCATTTATATTTTTTTGCGTATTCGGCTACCAGATCCAGTATTTCCTGTCTTGCCTCTTTTTCATTCTTACCTTCAAACATCCTCTTCACCGCGATCCCTTATGAATTCCTGTATCTCTCTTTCCATTTCCGCGACAACATCTCCTCCGGCAGCATAGACCTTTGTCCAGTTCACGGTTTCTTCAACGGCCTTTTTAATATCCCATACACACTTCCATCCGAGGGTTTCCTTTATCTTTGTACAGTCAAGACGAAGGAAGCTTGCTTCGTGCGGACCTCCGTCGGATCTGTCGATCCGGGTAAGTCCCTGCCCCCAGCTCTGCACAAACAGTTTTGTGATCTCTCCGGCGCTGATACAGTCCGATATCTCCGGCCCGACATTGTATGCTCCTTCGAGTTCCTTGTGCCCGAACTGCTTTTCAGCTATGAGAAGATATGCGAACAGCGGCTCGAGAACATGCTGAAAGGGCCTGATGGATGAAGGATTTCTTACGATTATCTCCTCCCTGTTCAGAGCGGCTCTCACGCAGTCGGGTATGATCCTGTCCTTTGAAAAATCTCCGCCGCCTATGACATTTCCGGCCCTTGCAGTCGATATTGAAACCTGCCTGCCGCCAAAGAAAGACTTGCTGTAGGAATGTGTGACCAGCTCGGAGCATGATTTGCTGTTGGAATAGGGATCATATCCGTCAAGCGGCATATCCTCGGTAAATGCGATATCTTTATCCTCGTTCAGATATACCTTGTCTGTTGTCACATTCACAACGGACCTGACACTGTCTGTCCTTCTGACGGCATCAAGGATATTCACCGTTCCCATGACATTTGTCTGAAATGTCCTGACCGGTTCATCATAGGAAATCCGTACTATGGGCTGTGCTGCCAGATGAAAGACTATATCCGGCTTTCTGGATCTGACTATACTCAGGGTCGCGCCGTAATCCCTGATATCAAATATGCTCTCATCTATATTCTTACCTATGCCTGTCAGGTCATAAAGAGATGGTACTGTATCGCTTTCAAGTGACAGGCCGCTGACCTTTGCTCCGGCATCCAGAAGTATCTTTGCAAGCCAGGTGCCCTTGAAGCCTGTATGTCCCGTGATAAGGACCTTTTTTCCTTTGTAAAATTCTAATCCCATATGCTTATTCTGTCTCCGAATATCTTGTATACATAGATATCAGATTATACCATATATTCTGATTTATTTAAAGTCACGCCCTTCAGATCCGTTTCAGGATCTGGTGAAGGACGAAGGCGGCGATGGGGATGATATACAGGATCGTCAGGGCAAGTGCATAGCAGACAGCAGTCAGATATTTGCTGACTGTGCCGATGAGATTTTCATCAAAGAACGGGAGAACGATAAATGCAGCTATAAGACCGAGGATGGTGATGATGATGCCGATATTATAGCCTTTCGGAACAAACTGCAGCAGGATGGCGTTTTCTCCCTTTTCAACGGGTATTCCCATAAACAGATCGTCTATGTTCTTTACCGGGACTTTCCTTCCGTTGACATATGCCATGAATCCTCTGTCATAGGTCAGGGGAATGAGTGCCTGTCCGGATCTGTCTGCGCTGAAGGTGAACTTATACGCCGATCCTGAATACTCTGACGGTATCTCTTTTTTGCAAAGCGCACATAATTCTTCGAGCGCCTTAAGATCGATCGAAAGCACCTTTGCATCTTTGCTGATTCCTTCGATCTTTACATCCTCATCTTCATACAGCCCTAAATACAGCAGGTTTGAATTGAATCCTGCAGGAAATGTCTTATTATCCGGATATCCTATGGTGGGGACCGGTATGGTCTTTCCGTTGACTTTTATCTCCTCGCCTTTTCCGCCATGAAGGTATAAAGCCTTTGACCCGTCGATATGAAGGTCTTTCAGATCGAGCCACTCTGCAAACTCATCAGAACCGGCCTCTTTTCCCACAGCGCCCTTATATACAGCCCTGTAGTATTCTTCTGTCATCTCCCGAGCATCCGTATCACCGTCATATGCCCCGCTAAAGGAAGGATCCGTGAGCATGATAAACGGAAGTATGTATTTATTATCAAAAAGCGTATAGCCGTCAGCCTGTGCCGTTTTTTCCCAGGCCTCATCCGTATACAGGTCATCCCTGCAGGTCAGCGTCTGTGTCACATGGAGCAGGGCATCCGAAAAGAGCGTTCCGCCACTGTCCAGGATCCTCATGAAATGCGCGTTGTAGCCAAAGGCCATGGCCGCCTCAAGCTGATCCCTCCTTGCCGTATTTGCCCAGCCTCCGACAGTAGCTCTCCTGATCACCATCCCGTAATTGGCATTCAGCATCGTATCCGGATTTTTTATCCTGTCCGTCACGCTTTCCCTGATCTTCATATCCTGCTGCAGTGCAGATGAAGTCTGCACATATGCTCCCGACTGCTCCGGATCGGAGGAAAAAACATCAGTGAAGTTCGGCATGCCAAAACCGATATATGCTCCGACACACAGCTCAACAGCCAGAAAGATGAACACCCCATCCGGTCTTTTGAAAAAAATAAAAGCAAGATATATGAGAAGCATTACGGCAGCAAAAACAAGATAAGCCCTGAAAAGATCATGTATCTCCCAGACTCCGTGTCCCAGATATATCCGAAGGACCGCAACACCCAGGATCACAGCCAGTGTCGTGAAAATAATGTATCCGGTCATAAGACGAAGCAGGGAACGGGAGACAGGGGGACGGTCCTTTTGTCTCCTTTTCTCTGCTTCAGTCGGTATAGCTACATCCATGTCGCCCGGCTCGCTCGTTGAAACAGGAGACAAAAGGACCGTCCCCCTGTCTCCCTTGTCTCCCTCATATCTTGCTGCAAAATACGCTCCTGCAGTCAGCAGCGTAAAGGGTATGAGATATCCGCATCTGATCGGATAGTGATAATAAGTACCCATATGCCACAAAAGATTGATGGATTCAAATATAATAAGCGCGCACGGATAAAAACAGAAAAGGCAAAGAAACAGGTTTATCCTTCTTTCCTTTCTGAATCTCACAAGTCCCGTAATAATGAATGCCATCGCCAGAAAACATCCGAAAACAGCAAAGCCCTTGATATAATACATATCGGCGCCTATTGACCAGAGGATATCTTTGATCGTGCCGAGAGGAGACCCCTGCAGGTTTGAATTGAACCTTGACGAAGTGGTCATCTGAAGTGCTGCTGGCAAAAGCATGAACGCAGAGATCATCAGACCTGTCACCGTTCCTATGACAAGCTTTGAAGATACAGCTTTTCTTTCTTCTTTCGGAACTATGAGAAAAATATATGTCCCTGAGACCAGCAGTATGAAAATGAGGTTCATAAATCCCAGATAATAACTGAGAGCCGTTGTATAACCAAGACACAGCGCGTAGATCGCTGTCCTTTTGATGACCGGTCTTTTACCTATGCAGATATCATCCCTGTTCTGAAGCACGCCAAAAAGCGATAACATCAGCAAAGGAAACAGTGCCGCCATATCCAGATATGTCGTGATGGTATAGTGAGTCAGAACATAACCGCAAAGTCCGTAGGCAACACTCATTGCTATTATGAAGGAGACAGGGGGACGGTCCTTTTGTCTCCCTGAAAAAGGAGACAAAAGGACCGTCCCCCTGTCTCCCAGAAAAATACACATATTCACGGCCATAAAAACAAGCCTCAGGCCAGTAAACAGGGACAGAGACTTGAAACACAGGCTCCTGGGTATCAGGTAATAGAACAGGTTGAAGATCGAGATATTCCACTGGATGGCTCCCGCCATCGACAGATTCTGACCTCCGTCAAGAAACGGGGTATAAAAAAGCGATCCCCTGCCATGCAGGAAATCCCAGATATGATAATACAGAGGGGCATTGGTCTGGCCCATGTCATAATAATCTATGGTATTTGCCCCGAACGGCCATATCCCCTTGACTGCAAGAACAGCAAGAAATATCACTGCCACAATCAGACCGGAGATGAAACATGAGATTCCTGACGGGCGTTTATTATTCATGATCTCGTATCAATGACCGCTCTTCCGATGCTGTCATAAACCAGGCCCTTCACGGAAGCGATCTTCTCTACATCAAAACAGTTCCTTCCATCGACAACGATGGGATTATTCATAAGCTTTACAAACATACCCGGATCAAGCTCGAGAACATCCTTCCATTCGGTAAAAATGAAACATATGTCCGCGCCTTTGAGAGTCTCCTCTATGCTGTCACAGTAGGTCACTCCCTCCGGAACCTGCTTTTTGAAATTTGATACTCCCACCGGATCCCATGCCCTTATCTTTGCGCCGTCATCGATCAGCACAGGCACGGTGACAAGCGAGGGCGCTTCGCGCAGATCATCCGTCCCCGGCTTGAAAGTCAGACCAAGCACCGCAACATTGATGCCTCTCAGATCGTTAAAGTATCTTCTTGCCTTCTTGATCGGAAGAAGCTTCTGATTCTCATTTACTTCTATCGCCGCCTTGACGGTTTTGATCTCATGATCATTAAAGGTCGCAAGCCAGCTGAGCGCCTTTGTATCCTTCGGGAAACACGATCCGCCATAGCCTATGCCGGCATTGAGGAATTTATCGCCTATACGGCTGTCATAGCTCATCCCCTTTGCCACATCCTTTATATCCGCCCCGATCGCCTCGCACAGATTCGCTATCTCGTTGATATAGGAAATCTTCAGCGCCAGAAAGTCATTGGAGGCATATTTGATCATCTCTGCGGAGCGCCTGTTCGTCACAACCATCGGAGCATCCGACCAGCTGTACAGCTGCAGCAGCCTGTCCTTTGCGAAATCATCTTCCACCCCGATCACTATCCTTGAAGAATGCAGAGTATCCCTGACCGCCGTTCCCTGTGCCAGAAACTCCGGATTTGACGCCACATGGATCTTTACCCGTCCCGCGCATCTTTCATTAACAGCCGCCTCAACCCTGTCATTTGTCCCTATGGGAACCGTGGATTTCACTACGACCACGCATTCATTCTGAACACTGTCAGCTATCTGGTCAGCCACTGCAAAAACATAGCTTAAGTTTGCGGAACCATCCTTTTTCTCAGGAGTTCCGACACCTATGAATATGACTTCGGCATCCCTGTATGCCGATACATGATCGGTCGTAAACTTCAGTCTTTCGGAGTTCTTTGTCATCAACTCCTGCAGGCCGGGCTCATAGATCGGCGCCTTTCCTTCCTGCATCATCTTTATCTTGTTTTCATCCACATCAACGCAGGTAACCTCATGTCCGTTCTCAGCAAGACAGACTCCCGTTACCAATCCGACATATCCGGTTCCCGCTACCGCAACCTTCATAACCTGATGATCCTCTCTTATTATTTCTTTTTATCCCTCTTCAGAAAATCATGCATATAACAACCGGCCCTTGGGTTCAGGGATAACCTGTCCCCTTTCACGCGCAACCTCTATCCATTCAGAAATGATCACATCTGTATTCTTCATGGCTTCATCTATCGTTTCACCGTCCGCCATACAGCCGGGCAGCTCCGGAACCTCAACTATATACGCCTCATCATCTTTTGACCAATATACTATTCTCTCATATTTATACATCTTCATCCCCCAATCCTATCTTATTGTATGTCAAAAACTGTCTTATCTGCTTAACCTGATATGCCTTCGCCTTACTTCCTTTCGGCTGGATATTTATATTATTGTCTTTCTGACCGGATAGTACTTCGATCAGGATTCTATTATACTTTCCCATAGAACTGATCCTGTAACTCTTCCATTCTACTCTATGTTTATTTCAAGATCATTATATCATAAAAATGAGAACAAATCCCATCGAAAAACAAAATCCCCCGTTGCTTTGCCACATTTCATTTGATAATCTGTATCTATGGAAAAACTGCGGAAAAGCATACCAATGATCATACTCGTTCTGTGCGCAGCAGCCCTTGTGATAAGGGCTTTTTTCGGGTTCTGCTCCTCAGACGAACCCTTTTATCTTTCGACCACAAAAAGACTGTTTGAAGGCGATCTGATCTTTGTCCACGAATGGTTCCCGACCCAGCTGTCCTCCATCATCCTGCTCCCATTCTATGCACTCTTTGTGACGATAACGGGAGGGACAACCGGCATCATTCTCTTTTTCAGGATCCTGTACATATTCGTCACGCTGATCATTTCCATCATTTCATTCCGCATAATAAAAACCCGCACGGGTACGGCTGCTGCCTTTTGCATTGCGCTCTTCATGCTTTTTTATGCTCACCTGAACATAGCGGCTCTTTCATATTACACGATGTCATTTGAATTCTTTGTCTTTGCGATGCTGCTTTTAACTGTAAATAATAAAGGCTCTCTGATCACCGGAGGCTTTATGCTGGCGCTGTCAGTATTGGCGCTTCCTTCACTCGTGATCGGTGTCATCCTTTTGTGGCTTACAGGTCTTGCTTTTTCGATCAGATACAAAGAACTGCGGTCTGTCGTTTTCTTTTCAGCTGTCGGGATGGCTGCCGCGCTTTTATTATTTGTGATCTACATCTATGCAACGGGAAACAGTATCGGAAATCTCATAAAATATCTTCCCTATGTCCTCTCAGATGACGAACATCAGACAAGCGTTGTTGCGCCTTTCAAAAAATTCTTCACCTCGATAACCGATGTATACGGCAGGTTCTGGTACGCTTCCTTTGCACTGGCAGCTCTTGGGCTTGCAGCAAACAGATTCAAAAACCTCATACCGTTTATATTCGCTGCGGACTGCATGTTCTTCATTTATTATGCAGTACTTTCCCTCGGGCATACAGGCTATATGAATACGGCTCTGGCTCTCTTTGCCGCGCCGCTCTTTTTCATGTGCGAAAAAAAAGATATCCGTGTTTTTGTTACGCTTTTCCTCGGAGGTCTTATAGTATCAATGACTTACAGCTATTCTTCAAACGGAGAACTGTATGTACTGTCGATCGGTCACGGCATAGCCTGCGTGGCGGGCATCCTCTTCATCTTCGGATTTATGAAGGAGCATAATAAGATCCTTCAGTACACCGTCATTGCCGTACTCTGTTTATTCCTGCTTCAGACATCCGTCCTCAGGTTCATAAATGTGTACAGGGATGCTCCCTTAAACAGGCTGGATACGAAGATCTCGGCGGGACCTGCAGCTGGACTCATGACTACAAAGGAACACCATGACACCTACATGTCCGTCCTTTCAGACATAAACAGATACAAAAATAAGAGCAGCTATGTGCTCTTTTCAAAGCTCCTGCCCTGGGGATATCTGGCCTGTGACGCAAAGGCTGCCGCCCCCTCTACCTGGAGAAATATGATAAGCAGCGAAAGACTTGCAGAGTACTATGGATTGTATCCGGAAAAAACACCCGATCTCGTCTTTGTTCTGAACACCTATGTCGGTTCCTATGATTCCTGCGGTGACATCGAAGCCGATCCGTCACCAAATGAAAATGAGTTTGAAGGCCCCGTCGCCGAAATGCTCGATAACGGATCCTATGAGATGATCGAAAGTGACAGCTGCACTATTTACGTGCAGCGATGAGATTTGAGATGCGGATCGTCATTGAAAAGATGATGATGGGCACGGCGGTCAGCATCACTCTGTTTCCGGAATCTCCCGTTCCGATCCTCAGATGATCCCCTCGTCCCCATGACACACAGACTACTGCCAGGATATATCCGATCATCAGAACATCAAAAAATGATATCTCAATGTCCTTGCTGATCACTGCATATACAACTGCCAGTATAATAAAAACAAAGAACACATATCCAAAATATCCCCAGCCGTTCCTGAGTCTTACATTCATAAAAAACATATAGAAGTTTGTCAGATATCTTTCGTGATTGACAATAAGCATTGCCGCATTCAGAAGCAGTACCGCTGCGGGTATCAGCAGATGAAGCCGTTTTTGAAATATTTCAAAGGGCTTCGTTTTTATTATGAGGACGATGCAGCTACAGGCAAGAAGCATGCACAGGATGAGCACAGCCTTGGTCCTGGTTAGAAAAGCATACAGAGGCTGTACCCCAAGTACGACAAAGATACGGAAATAATACATGCCAGCCGACAGCACAGCCGGCAGAAGATACAGGACATCGATCCTCTTCCCCTTCGCAGGAAGCATACAAAAACAGACAGCCAGAAAACACAGCATCAGCGGTCCCTCCTGGCGTGTCCCGGTCACCATGAAAGAAAACAGCATGAGTACAGGCGCCATGTCTTCTCCTTCATTTTTTGCATCCCTGTATCCGAAATAAGCCAGCAGGAAAAAGAAGACCATGAACCAGTCTCCGGCCATGATCCATTTTGCCGTGGTCAGATACGCAGGACATGATGCCATAAAAGCAGAGCTAATAAACGACACCGTGACTGCGGTTTTCTTTGAAACTCCCCTGTCTGTCAGCTCGCTGCATACGGCATATGCAAATATGATAATAAAAACAAAGTTCAGAAAATGCTGGATACCGAATGTGTTTGAAAAACCGAATAAAAACGGAAGAGTGTTTATTACCGCTGCAACCGGTCCCACATCAGTCAGGAAAACATCAAATTCATACTTCAGTCCGCCTTCCCTTATGATGAGCTGCGGATAGGAAGAATAATAATAAAATGAATCATTATCAAGACTCACCGAAAGAAGTCCCGAGGTTGCAATGCATGCAAGGATCGCTCCGGCAGCAACAAGGATGAGAAAAACTTCCGGAGAAAATCTTTTAAGATCCGGCATGAAGCTTCCATATCTTTTCTTTCTGTATAAACCCGACAGCAAAAGGAAGATCAAGAAAGAGGCCAGTGTCATGATGATATATCCCTGCATCGATACTTTGATCCCCAGAACAAGCATTGCATAGATCACAGCGCAGTACCATGAAAGGCCTGCAGGAAATGAAAGCAGAGCCTTCACGATCCTGTCTGTTTTTGCGCAAAAAGTCCAGATGATCACATAACCGATGATGCACAGACCGACTATGGTGATCACCTGCGCTGCAAAATATCCTGATGAAACTGTAGTAAGAAGTTTTTCTATATCCATGTCTCGCCTTCAGACATCCTAGAAATATTGTCTAATATTGTTATCGTAAAACTCTCTGCTCATCACATAAAGATTCTCTCTGTCATCCCAGATGGCTACAAGCTCATCCGCATTTTCGATATCTTCATCTGCAATGAAGAGCCTGAAATATCTGTCAAGGACCTCTTCCTCAACACAGGAATAATAAAAATATGAATAATGAAAATATGTATTCACATATTCCCTGTCCTCGTTCACAAGAAAAGTATATCTTTCCATGTCAGGTGTATTGCCGCAGAATACAAAACTGTCTTTCATCAGCTTTCCGATCCTGGCCTTTCTCACCTCTTCCGGAGAAGGCAGATTATTGTCCGTGATACCTTCCTTCGAATACTTCCTGAAAAAGTTTCCGTAGTTATTATCATAATAATAGGCATTTGAAAAAAAGGTATCTATTGCCGGATCATCCGAATGATCATGTCCGTGCGAAGGATAGTTTGTGTAAGGTGAAAAATCCGCCCAGACCGATACCGTCTTGTCCCTGACAAGCGCCCTCAGCAGAGCATCAGGATATCTGCCGTCCTTTTCAAAGTCCGGCATGTACATGGTCTGATCCGAAAATCCTGATCTGTAGAGAGTTATCCTGTCCTGAAATTCTCCACACAGGCTTTTTGCATTTAACAGAAACGCGCCTGCCAGGATAACGATCACTATTATCTTATTTATGTTTGAAGAAACCTTTGACATATCCTATGCAGACTCCCAGCTCCTTTCTGTCGATAAAAGCAGCCGCTCCGAGTATCAGTAATCCCGCTGCCGCTTCACCCCATATGCTCACATCCATTGTTGTGACGGTACAGTATAATAAAAGCATTATCGTATAGACTGCCGTCTTTTTTATGCCATAACCTATTTTAATACATCTTTCACCCAAAAACGACCCGCCCGCAAAATAAACAAGGTATGATATACCCGTAGTTACCGAGGCGCCCACGCCTCCCCATAATGGGACCAGGATCGTATTGCCTGCGATATTGATAATGATAGCAAGAAGTGATGCGATATTAAGATACAGATTTTTTTTGGAATACTTGATGCTCTGCACCCTGATCTCAAAAAGCATAGCAAAGACAGGCATGAGAGTAAGGAAGGGTATCATCCTCTCCGCTCCCCTGTAGTCAGGACCCAGAAGCAGGACTATAACCCGCCTGAAAAGTATCAGACCCGTTGCAGCGATCACGCACAGAAACTGAGTCAGATCATACGCCGATCTGAAAAATCCCCTGTTGTCCTCCATATCGTATTTTTCAAAACGCTGCATCGCAACGGGAGACCAGTATGCTATGAAGGTATTCTTGAAGGTGAGCAGCAGCACGATTATCTTCATGGCGCTGGTATATATACCCAGTTCGTCAAAATCGGAAAAGGTGCGGAGCGCCAGTCTGTCGCAGGATGACAGGAGCCACTCCATGAGCAGCACCATGATAAACGGAACACCGTAGCGGAGGAGCTCCTTATAAGGGAGACAGGGGTACGGTCCTTTTGTCTCCTTCCGGTCAGATTTATCGGCTGTTTTCGATAATTCTGAAGGAGACAAAAGGACCGTACCCCTGTCTCCCCTGTCTCCCTTGCCTAATACATAGTATCTGATCATGATGAACGCTGTCGTGATGCCCCACGGCACCGCGAGCGCATAGAGCGCCACCCTGAAATCATTTCCGAGAAAATACCATGCGACAACGATGGTCAGAAGCGCCAGAACCTTCTGCGCGATATTGATATTCGAATACAGCTTTCCGTTCTGCTGCATCCTGATATCGAGAAAGAAGAATCGTTCAAAGACCGAAATGAGAGCATAGACCACCACAAGGGCGGTTATGTCTTTTCCGCTTTTTCCAAAAAGAAACTCATTTGCGATATCCGCATTGAAACAATAGATCAGTGAGATGACCGATACTATCAGAACAGACGGCATCAGACATCTGAAAAGGAGCTGTTTCCTGTCTACGCCCTCCGCATAATAATACCTGATATAAGCCTGATCAAGGCCCATGACGGCAAAGATATAGATTATCATCACGGCCGTCTCGTACATCCCTGTCCTTCCGTACTCATCGGTAGACATGAGCCGCGTGACTATGGGTGTCTGGACAAATCCAAGGAGGAGGACTACGAAATTGCCGTAAAAATATGTCAGAAAGCCCGAAAACGGGCTGCCTTCTTTTTTATTATCAGAGCCTCCAGTAGAAGTAGCCATTCTTTTCAACCTCTTTTTTATCAAGGATGCTCTTTATATCTATGATGACCTTCTCTTCATTTTTCAGTTTACTGTCAAACAGGGCATCCATTCCGGACAGTCCCATCTGTTTATATGCATCATGGGAAACCCCAAGTATCAGGCAGTCTGCATCATTTATGTCCTTTATATCCGTCAGGTCATATCCGTAGCTTCTCTTTACATCCTCTGAATCAGCCATGGGATCCGTGATCCTGGGGCGTATCCCGTATTCTGAAAGAGCATCGACAACTTCCATTATCTTGGAATTCCTGACATCAGGACAGTTCTCTTTAAAGGTGGCTCCAAGGAATACCACCCTGGATGTCCTCACTCTCTTTCCGGAAACTACAAGCTGTTTGATGATCTTTTCGGCAATGAAGGAGGGCATATCATCATTGATCCTCCTGCCCGAAGAGATTATCTGTGAATGATAACCAAGCTTTTCAGCTTCATAAACAAAATAATACGGATCGACGCCTATACAGTGTCCCCCGACAAGACCCGGTCTGAACCCGAGGGCATTCCATTTTGTGTTCATGGCATCTATGACCTCGGTCGTATCTATCCCCATCCTGTCAAAGGCCATGGCAAGCTCATTTATGAATGCGATATTGATATCCCTCTGGGAATTCTCGACAACCTTTGCAGCCTCTGCGACCTTGATGGAACCAGCCCTGTGAACGCCTGCCTTTATTACCGTCTCATAAACGGCTGCGATTATCTCAAGAGATTCTTCATCCATGCCGGATACGATCTTTTTGATATTCTCAAGACGATGGACCTTGTCACCGGGATTGATGCGCTCCGGAGAATAACCCACTTTGAAATCGGTCCCGCATTTCAGTCCGGATTCTGCTTCAAGTATCGGAATACAGACATCCTCCGTTACGCCGGGATATACAGTCGATTCATAGACCACGATCGATCCCTTTTTGAGATTTCTGCCGACGGTATGGCTTGCACCCTCAACGGGCTTCAGGTCCGGTGTCTTGTCCTGATTGACCGGAGTGGGCACGGCAACTATGATAAAGCCCGCTTCCGAAAGACGTTTTTCATCATCCGTGAAATCAACCGTTGTCTTTTTTATCTCTTCATCTCCCACCTCCTCGGTAGGGTCTATCCCGGATCTGTATTTTGCTATCTTCTCACTGCTCAGGTCAAAGCCTATCACATTAAAATGCCTTGCAAAAGCAACCGCTATGGGCATTCCGACATAGCCCAGCCCCACAAGCGCCAGTTTTTCTTTTTTCTCCTTCAGTCCGTCATATAATCTCATCATAGATCCTCCTGTGATTTTCTATATAAATATCCTCGCTGTACAGAGTCCTGTATCTTTGGTAAAAATATTCTCCCGCGCCTTTAAGTCTCTGCGGGTCAGATGCCAGCTCGCATATACACCGGATGCCTTTTTCCGGATCTTCCTTTGTATAAAGATACCTGTCATCTCCGATGACCTCAGGCAGTCCTCCGACTGTTGTTGAAACCACTGCGCATTTTCTGCTCATTGCTTCAACCGCAGCCTTTCCAAAGGATTCAAAACAGCTTGTCATGAGGAACACATCCACATCATAATAAAAATCCGCCATCTCTTGCTGTGAAAGATTCAAATGCCGTGACAGATGATCTTCTCCGACCGCTGCCGCGATCTCCCGGAAGATCTCCTCCGTCTTTTCATCATCTCCTTTTTCAAAGGTCGACAAAACAATATTAATACGAAGGTCCGACAGAACGGCGCTCAGCTTTTTTATAAGTTCAACCGCAAAATCCCAGTCCTTTTCAACACAGATCCTGCCTGCAAGACCAACGGTAAATTTATGATCCGGTCCGATTTCCTTTCTTTTTAACTCATCATAATCACCGAAATATCTGGTGCTTATGGTATTCGGAATGACCATCAGAGGCCTGATGTCCGTTTCCTTTCTCCACAGTTCCTCATTGAATCTTGTGGTGGTCACCAGCATGTGACTTTTTTTCAGGACCGGGAACATGAAAAGCCTGGATCTTTTTCTGTATCCGAAAAGAAGTCCCCTGTCAGTATATATGAATCTGATATCTTTAAACTTCCTTTGTATGAACCCGTAGGTAATAAGAGATTCCGACATCTCGATATGTACAAGATCCGGTTTTTCCTGCCCTATATACTCCCTGAAAGCCCTGATGCGCAAAAAAAGATTCCTGATACGGCTTTCCGTCATGGGATATGTCAGTATCCTGAACGGATAGTCCGACTCCTTTTTTTCGAGGAGATCCGGACAGATGACAACAGGCTCATATCCGTATTCTTTATGATCCGAAAGGCCTTCACAGATACTCAGGGTCGACATCTGCGCTCCCCCGGGAAGGTCTATGGGATATTCCATCAGATAAACTATCTTTTTCAAAGCTTTTCTTTATACCAGTTTTCCTTTATTTTTTCAGCCCGGCTCATAGGACCTTTGTCAAAATAATAATCCTTTCCCTCAAGCCTCTTTTCACAAACCTCAAGAAGTCTTGTGGCAGCTTCTTTCGGGTTCCAGTACCGCGCCATATTCTCATAAGCATTTCTTCCCAGCTCATGCGCCGCACCCGGACTGGAAAGCAGGATACGAAGCTTGTCTGAAAGACTTTCCACATTCCCGCTTTCAAATATATATCCTGTCTTTCCCTGCTTAACAAGAAACGGTGTTGCTCCTGCTTTTGAAGGCGCTATGACTGCGCATCCTGCAGAGAGCGCCTCGTAAATGACCGAGCCCCATCCCTCAAGCTTGTTGCTCGTACATACAAAGATATCTGCCTTTTCCATCTGTCTTCTCGTATCCTCGGGACTTAAAAATCCTGAGAATGTTGTGACTTTGTCAAGCTTCATCTGCTTTACGAGCTTCTTTATCTTTTTTTCTTCTTTTCCGTCACCTACGAATTCCAGACGAAGATCCAGCCCCACATCCCTGCAGCGTTTTGCTGCGTAGACCAGAAGCTCAGGCTGCTTCAGCTTCAGAAACCTGCCAGCCCAGAGTACCTTCATTGTCTTGTTCTTTTTCCGAAGATTCTCAATCTCCCTGAATGAGAGCTCTTCCGGAGCCGGAAAATATCCGAACTTGTAGCATTTGTTTTTGTATGAATGAAGGAAGGCATAGTCGGATGAAACAAAAGCACCGGCAGCCAGGATATAGATATTCTTTTTCCTCTTGCTGTAATGATTGATATAAAACTTCTTTGCCAGGTAGGGCACCAGAACCTTCCATCTGCCCTCCTTTAAAGGCCTTTCGGAATATCTGAAGGTGAGTTTATCCTCCTCCATCCGCTTTTCTATAAACTCTTCGGGTGCCGTTCCTATGATCACGACATCACTTTCAAAGGCCAGGTCAAAGGCCTTCTTTTTTTCTTCCTCACCCAGATGGCTTTTCAGGACATACTCCGGGATCTTCTCCCTGCCCCAGCCCATCCGTGACCTGAACTCTTCCATCGGTTCGGTTTCGACAAAGGTAAACTCGACTCCCGTACTTTCATTCAGGCAGTCACAGAGCGCTTTCTGATGATGATTAAAATAATTCGAAAAAAAAGTCAGCTTCATTACAGTTTTGAACCTATGTATTTTATTATCTCAAAGGCGACGCACTCAAATATGTAGAACCGGCTGTATCCGTTGCGTCTGTATATCCGGTATCTTCTTGCGATCCTTTCTCCGACCTCATGAAACGGTATATTGCTGCTGACACCGCCCATCATAAACTCAGCCAGAACCTCGTTTATCACTACGATCTTTTTTCCGTCTCTTTTGATCCTGAAATACAGATCCATGTCGTCACTGATATTCTCGCATCTGTATCTGTAGGTATCATAGATGCTCCTTTTCACAAACTGCGTGGGATGATTCCAGTCACGGCTTGTTGTGTAGGAGCGAAGCCTTGCCTTTTTAACAAAAGTCTTTCCCGAAGGGAGCACCATCCTGATATCCCCGAAGGCAAGATCAAAATCCTGCTTAGCATACTCCTTTGCCATAATCCTGACAGTATCCTTTTCATAGATATCATCACTGTTGAGTATGCCGACGATATCTCCCGCAGCCTCATCGATGCCTTTGTTCATTGCATCATAGATACCGCCGTCAGGGGACGAGATTATCTTCATCGTCATGCCTTCTTTTTCAAATTCCTTTTCAAACTGACGGCATATCTTCAGGGTGTCATCATCTGATCCCCCGTCCTTTATGATGTATTCTATATTTTTGTATGTCTGTCCCAGTACCGATCTGATGGTCCTCTCTATCGTCTTTTCGCTGTTTTTGCAGACCGTTACTATGCTTACCTTTATATCACTCATCAAAGCCTTCCGTTGATTCCTCAGCCGAAAACAGGACCGTCAGGGTCTGAAGCAGGATCCTGATATCCGTTATAATGTTGAATTCTTCTATATACATCAGATCAAGTATCAGCTTGTCCTTTGATGAAGTATTGTATTTTCCCATTATCTGCGCAAAGCCGGTCAGGCCCGCTTTCATCTTCAGCCTGTAGGAAAACTCCGGAAGCTCTTTTGTATACTCCTCAACATTTTTCAGCATCTCGGGACGCGGTCCGACTAAAGACATCTCGCCCTTTATTATATTGATGAACTGCGGAAGTTCGTCTATCCTGTATTTGCGCAGGAACCTTCCGGTCTTTGTGATACGGTCATCTCCCTTGGTCGAGGAAAAGTTTTCGATATTCTCCTTCATGGTCCTGAACTTGTATATCCTGAAGACCCTGCCTCTTATCGTAGCTCTCTCCTGTCTGAAGAAAACACTGCCGCCGTCCTCTTTTTTTATGGCGATGGCACTGACAAGCAGGATCGGACTTGTGATGATGAGCATAAATGCGGAGACAAAAATATCCGCCAGTCTTTTTATCACTCTCTGTTCAAAGGTCATCCTGTTAAAATCCGACAGATAAAAAGGCAGATCGGAAAACATCAGCTGCGGAGAATTGTGCATGAGCACATCCTCAATATACGGAAAACAGTACAGGCTCACTCTTTCGAGATAACATTTTTTGACTATGTCTGCTCTTTTATTCTCAGGGATATCATAGATGAAAACACTCGTATATTCCGGTATCAGGCTCTCTATATCTTCTTTTCCGAAAAGCGCCATATGACTGATGTCATATCTCCTGTCAAAGAGACTCACCGCTCTTTTCACCTTTTCAAGATCATCTTCCGCTCCGGCAACTATCAGGGTCTTTTCCGGCGGAGTCACGGCAAAAAAGAAACTGTTCCCGAGACGGGCAAACAGGTTTATGATCAGAATCTGTGCAATCAGGGCAAGGATCAGATAACCGAACGAAGAAAACCTGACCGTCCTTCCGTTCATGTCATTTGTATTCATGATGACCATCACTATATAGGTAACAAAGTCATCTATGATCAGGGCAAGCGACAGTGAGATAACTATCGGACGGCTTTTTCTGACACCGACATCAAAACTTCCGTAGGTACGCACAAGCAGGAACCCGAAGATGATAAAAGTAAAAGCCATGACCACCGATGTCCTTGATAGCGAGATCACGGCAAAATTGTCGATCCCCAGCATAAAGAACAGCACCGCCATACAGCCGGAGTACATAATAAAAGCAATAAGAGCTATTATGCTGTTTTTAAATCTTCTGATATTCTTCATCCATCAGTATCCTGCCATAGCACTCGTCGTAATACTGCATGTATCTTTTGTCCCTGTCATACAAAAGCGCTCTTTTCCTGCAGTCTTCTTTTATGTTTTCTCTCCACGAGTTTTCCTTTATGAGTCTGACAGCCTCTCCCAGGTCATCGACCCGTATCACTCTTCCGCAGGTTTCATCAAGCGATTCAGGGCTTCCTCCCGCCCTGTATGTTATGACCGGACAGCCGCAGGCAAGAGCTTCTATGTTTGTGGTCGGAAAGGTATCTTCTCTTGTCAGGTTCAAAAACACATCTGCCGCGCTGTACCACTGCACCATCTCTTCCACGCTCTCAGTCTTTTCGATAGCAGTGATGTTTTTCGGGATGAGTGAAAGCTGGCTTTTTTTCAGGCCTATCATGACTATCCTGTATTCATCGGGAAGCAGTGATGAAAGCTTTATGAACTCATCCAGTCCCTTTCTGTCTCTCCACGGATTGGCGACACCAAGGATTGCTTTTTTTCCTTCGATACCGTATCTTTTTTTGATTTCGCTTTCGGAAGGCTTAAAGGTCTCCAGATCTATCCCCGTAGGAATGACATTTATCCTGTATCCGGAAAGGAATGATTCCTCCACCCTGTCCTTCAGCCATTCCGACGGCGTCACTATCTGCAGATCATTAAATCCGGTAAACAGCTCTTTCTTCAAAAGATAGTTTTCTTTTGACCTGTCAGCGCAGATGCTCCTCGGATATTCCTTCAGTTCACCGCAGTCGTGACATCCTTCATTCTTCCATTTATCACAGCGCGCATATTCAAAATGAGTGCAGTGCCCCGTGAAAGTCCAGCAATCATGCAGCGTCCAGACTATGGGCGTGCCCCTGCTCTTCAGATACCGTGCAAGTATACTGTAATCCAGATAATACCCGTGAAGATTGTGCAGATGTATCAGATCCGGTTCAAACGCATCTATGACTTTTAAGAGGATCTTTGTGGCACCCTTTGAATAAAGGCCGTGTCTGTCCGTGATACGGCTTATCGCACCGTGGGCGTACACATCAAGATCTTTTCCTATCCTGAATGTCGCGACGCTTTCATCAGCCTTCCCTCTGCCGTAACATACCAGGCTGTCGGTGTTTTTTTCCGAAAGCATCCTGCACAGTCCCGAGATCAGTCTGCCCGTGCTTCCGGTACCGACTATGGAATTTATGAAAAGAATCCTTTTATTCCTCATTGAGTATGATCTTTATGACTCTTTCCTGTCCTTTTTCAAACTTTCTCGAAAGCTGCAGGTTTCTCATCTCTTTGCGGACTCTGGGCATATCGGCCAGATACATGATCGTCTTTATTATGGTGATGTCATCCGTCTCGCTTCCTATCCCAAGATTTATGAAACCGTTGCCCATACCGGCAAATACATGCTCTGCCTCGCGCTCGTTCTGGGCCAGGACCACAGCCGGGACTCCCATGGAGGCAAGTTCAAAGACCGTCCTTCCCTGCGATGTGACACACAGGTCTGCCTGCTTCATATAGGTACTGACCCTTTTCGCATCATGGTGTACGAAGATATTGTTTTCAGGATCCGTTTTGATATTTTCCTTGTTCCCATAAGCAAAGCCCGTCAGGAAATGAAATTCCACACCTTCCATCTGAGGATGGAGATTTTTGCATATCCCGTAAAGCTTGCCTGTCAGATCCGAAGGATCGGCGCCTCCGAACATGATCATGATGTTCTTGCATTCTTCGGAGAACTCCTTGGGCTTTTCCTCCAGGAATTCGTCCCTGATAAAGAAATAATCAGATCCTTCGTAGGTGTTCTGCGGCTTGTTCTTTCTGTTTTCGTAAAGAGCATTTATAACGGCATCCGCAAGCCAGGCTCCGGGACCCATATCTTCAAAATTCACTATCCTCGAAGTGTGATCCCTTTCCAGTTTGATCAGCTCTTCGTCGGTATCAAGGACATCATTTATCACGACATCGGGAGCATATTCCTCCAGAACCTTTTCATATTCCTTTCTGTCTGATACTACCTTCAGATCAAAGTGTGATTCCTTCAGTTTTTCTATTCCCATATGGCTTTCGGAATCAGTCACAAAAAGAATGTCATGTCCAATCAGCTTGTAAGCTATGGTCAGACATCTGTAGATATGTCCCATGCCCAGACGCTGCTGTCCGACACAGAAGAGCAGTATCTTTTTTCTTTTTAATATGCTCTCGGCAGCGATCCAGTCTTCCTCTGTGTCTATGTCAACAGCCTCCTTTGCGGAGGTCTCATATACGGTTATATTCTCTCCTATCCTGGTATTCTCCTTCACGCACTCTCTTTTCGTGATGAGGAAGGCGCCTGTCTCCAGATAATTGCAGGGCAGTTCCTGCGAATTCAGTCTTTTCTCGTAATTCTTTATTATCTTTCCGTCATTTTCCGTCCACGACAGATGAGGCTTGTTGACACAGCTGATCATCGTGTCATAGTTCCCTTTTATGAAATCCTCTACGGCATTTATAAGGGTCTCTTTTTTGAGAGTGGGCGAAGTGGCCTGCATCGTTATCACTATGTCATATTTCTTTCCCGTCTCTTTTTCTTTTCTCAAAAGAGCGTCATGGATCACCGGATCGAGAGTGATATTGTCCTTTGCAAGAGCGCCTTCTCTTTCTATGATCTCTACGCCGTGATTTCTCACTATGCCCATGAGTTCTTCGTCATCAGTGGATACGACTATATCCGCACCCAAAGACTGCCTGAGTGCTTCCGCGTTTTCAATGGAATAGAGTATGAGCGGCTTTCCGTTCATGATCCTGACATTTTTTCTCGGTATCCTCTTTGAACCACCTCTGGCGGGGATGATTATCAGAATATTCAACATTCATTTTACTCCAAATTCTCTCGTATGGACCCTTGGCGAGCACTACGAGTTCTTTCGGGGACGCTTCCGCTCGCTCATCACGCAGCGGTACTAACCTCGCACAATACGCTCGGCAGTACCGGCGCTCTTCGAACGCCCCTCAAGACCCTCGTGTCTCGCCACGGGTCCGTTTGTTTTTTGTAAACTGTTTATAAAGTCTAATTATATCATATCTGTATATAAAGGCAAAAACGGCAGTCAGCGCGGCGACGATGATATAGCGCAAAACCGGCTTTTCATAAACATACATCATGGACAGTCCAAAGGATGCGGTAACGATAAGCATCGCGAAATACTGTCCGTTGTGATAGAGATCCTCCTTCAATACAAGCCTTGTGGATATATAATGAAGGACCATGAGGATGAAATAGCCCGCAAGGGTTGTATAGGCTGCCGCTATGTACCCGTAACGCTGAATGAATACATAGTTCAGGCCTGTATTTATCAGGGCTGCGATGATCGAGTTGACCGCGATCATGACTGTCTTTTTGTGAAAGAGTTCCTGATTCACATAGTTCGTATAGAAATACTGGCACAGGGTACCCAGAGCCACAGGCGGGACCACCCACATACACTCATGATAAGGCTTTGCCATGAGGATCTTTACCGCTTCGGGGGAAAGGCCTATGAATATGAGCGAGAGAAAACATCCCGCTGCCATGAGCAGCCTGTTCTTTTCCTTTATGAGAGCATAGTCCCCGTCCGCAAGCCTTTCATTGAACCATGGAAGCCATGCCTGCCCGATCGCATTCGATACAAACATCAAAAGAGTCCCTATCGTATATCCCCAGGTATAAAGACCCACCTCGGCATATGTGCACATGGCCGATATCATCGAGGTATCGATCCTGGCAAGCATGATCATCGCCAGACCGTGAGGGATCATCGGCAGACCGATACGAAGCGCATACGCCCAGTATTTCCTGTTGATGAACTTCTTTCCCTCTTTAACCAGACTGACATAGCACCAGATCGCCACCAGTCCCGAAGGTATGACCGTACCAAGGATCTTCGCAAAGCCTTTATCATACGGCATCAGATAGATGAGACCTATCGAGAGAGCCACTGTCGTGACGGTAATGATGACAGAGATGGCTATGTTCTCGCGATATTTGTATTCAAATCTGTATTTGTACTGTCTGTAATCTATCGAGGGAAAAATGACCAGATAAAAGAACATGATAAAGATTATGAGCTTATCATATCCGAGAAGGCCGGATGGCGGTGACAGGACCATCACCATAATAAGAACAAACAGGCCGAATATACTTGACAGGGCCTGGATGGATGACATGTAACCGTCAAAATCGTCAGGGAAATCTATCTTTGCCCTTCCGACGCTGTAGATGAGGCAAAGACAGGTCACGACTGTAAAAAGCGAGACATAATTATTGAAATTATTAGCAAAGCCGGATTCCGAGGTGGTAAGAAGTCTGGTGTATATGGGCGCAGTGATGATCCCCACTGCACGGATCATCACATTTGAGACAACATACCAGAGACCGGATCTTACAGCCTTGTCGGAATTATTCTGCATTTTCTTCCTCATCAGACCCGGGAAGTTCGATCGCTTCTATCATTTCCGGCTGCAGCACGGTATCCTCCGGGATATCGCACGCTGCCTCATGACCTATGACCGTCTCTATATCTGCCGGAGATATTCCCGATGCAGGCCTTTTGAAAGTCAGCATTTCTGCCGTGATCAGATCGCCTTTTTTTATATCAGCGGCACTGACGAGAGATCTCCTGGCATTGCTTCTGGCTGCATCCTCTGTTTCAAGAGCTACCAGGTCAGCCTTTCCCCTGATCATGTCCATCCTTTCGATCGCGCTTATGATCGCCTTTGCATCATCGGGATCCATGGCATGATAATGATCATTTCCGGTCAGGGTCTTGTCCAGCGTAAAATGTTTTTCAACGATCACTGCTCCCAGATTGTAGGCTGTTTTTATTATATCAGCATCCTCAGTGGGCTTTGTGTGATCGGAGTATCCTATGAAGCAGTCAGGGAACTGTTCGCACAGTGTTCTGATCTTCAGCAGGTTTGCATGCTCTGGCGGCGTCGGATATTCAAGGACGCAATGAAGCAGAACCAGTTCTTTTTCATTTACGCTTCTGATCGTATCCACTGCCCTTTCTATCTCATCAAGGTTTGATGCCCCGACGGAGAGAAGAATGGGCTTGTCTTTTTTTGCCTGATATTCTATGAAGGGTATATTTGAAAGATCCGATGATGAGATCTTGTATACATTCATGAGATCATCAAGATAATCAGCGCTCTGCGTATCAAAGGCTGTTGAAAGGAACTCTATCCCGATCTCATCGCAGTAATCTTTTAGCTCCCTGTATTCTTTTTCTCCGAAAGAATCGAATTTTTTGAAAAGCTCATACTGCGATGTCGTAGGCTCTTCCGAAAGGTCCCAATAGGACGGGGATTCTTTTGCGGCAAGGGTTTCAGCTTTGTAGGTCTGAAACTTGACGGCCGTGATGCCGGCATCCTTCGCCTTACTGACCATGAGCTTTGCGGCTTCCATGTCCGATATGCCCATCTTTTTTGCGATGTCGTAGTAGTTTACACCTATCTCGGCTATGAGAACAAACTTTCCTTCATGCAGCCGTTTTATAATGTCGCTTTCCATTTTCTTAGATTATCCAATCCTTTCTGATAAAAATCCATCAATACTCCCAGTTCCTTTTCAAATCTTTCGGATTCCGTATGTCTTTTTGCAAATATCTCCTCGGCCTCATCCATGAGATAAAAGATCTTTACCTCTTCACCGGCTTCCTTCACTGCATGAAGGTAGGCTGCAGCCGAGTGGATATTGTCGACGCTTCCAAATGATCTGATCGCATCCGGAAGATCCTCAAACGATCTGATCCTTATTATACCCTCTATCAGCGAAAAAGGCACATCGCCGAAAACTATGGCCTTTTTTCCAAGAAGAGCAGCCTCATACGCGGCAGTTCCCGTTATGGTGACAACCCCTTTGCATTTGAGCAGCCACGGCTTCGGATCTTTGTAATGATTTATCTGGACCACTCTGACATTTGCTATCTCGGATGCCTTTCTGTAAAAATCAAGATCCCTTTCCCCGAGCATAGCCTGATGCTCCTTGACATAGAGCTTCCAGCCCAGAGGCAGCGATTTTGACACCTGCTCTATCAGGTTCAGTTCATCAACATAAAAGGATGCCTTTACAAAAACAGAGGACTCCGGTATCAGATGCAAAGGCATATACACATAGTCCTCTCCCTCGACAGGTTCTTCAAAGATATCATTTTTCACAAGCAGCTTTCGCTTGATCCTCTCAACATCAAGATAATACTTCAGATATGGCTTCGTGGAAGCATAGAGCATGCCTGACTGTTTTTTTCTTTTTGCGTTTTTTGCCGTGATATCCTGATCCCAGAAATAATTCCATTTTCCGAGCATTATCCCCAGAGACTTCCTGATGGAATCCCTTTCATACTGGGACGTGACAGTGCCCGCAAACTCACTGTTCATGATGGAATTCTTCTTCCTGAAATCATTTATATAGTCGTACTCTTCCCTCATCTCCTCCGGCGCGAGCAGGAGAGACTTTTCATACAGATCCTTAAAATACGGATCTATTCCGAAAGCATTCTGGAAACTGGGATATTTGTAATATCCGAACTTGCTGTACTCTATGGTCTCGTAAGGGATGTCCATTTTGTATGCGACTTCGGAAAGTATGGTTCTTTGAAGCTCGGCATTGTCAAGATCAAGGATGATGTCTGGCTTAAACTCCGAGAGAAGGGAAATGATCTTTTTGTAATTAAGCTCCAGCCAGTATTTATTCTCTTCGTCAGATGTAATAGGCCAGTATTTTCTGAAATGATAATGCCTTGTATTTTCCTGTGAAGACATGAGCTGCAGCTGCGGTGTCTTGAAGTGGGAATAATCCTTTTCTATCATCTTCAGATATTCGGAATCCGAAGGAGTCTTTGATCTTTTAAAGCCCTCCACAAATTCGTCGCAGATGTCCGAAACATCATAAAGCTTTACCTGCGGCAGGTTCTCGCGGAATTCAAAAATGGTATGCTCGTTATAATAGCACTTGTTAAAAGTGCTCTCTGTGGACATGATATAAAAAGCTGCCACTGTATTGTCCTCGCAGAGATCTCTTGCGAGGAACCAAAGCGGCTTTGAATAAGTCTCCCTGCATACAAACAGGATCCTTTTTCCATGAAAATCAGGATATCTTTCTTTTGAATACTTCATTTCTGCTTTTCTGCTTCTCCACTCTTTTCTTTGTTACCAGTCTCAAAAGAGGCTTCATATACAGTGTCATGAATACCTTCAGCTTCAGCTTTTTTGAGACCTCGGGATTCTTTTTGTTTTTATTATCCCGCACATACTGAAGATGCGATCTGTACCTTTCCCTCATCTCATCATTATCTTCATCCGTTCCTTTGAAGTAGATGAGATAATTCTGGATGTTCGTGATATGGTCATACAGCAGCGTGGCATCAGCCAGTTCGGAAAGCTCGGGAAACTGCTCCTTTGCCTGCGCACAGAAAACAGTGTTCGCATCGGTATTGTATTCGGACATCTTTATTATCCTTGATCCGCTGTCGCTTCTGATCCGATAGTGATAGAGCGGCGTCGTATCATAAACTGTCCTCTTTGAACGGTATAGAGCTGTGCCTATGACATACCTGTCTTCAAGATATCCTCCGGGAAAGGTGAGACCGTCAAATATCTCCTTTTTATACAGCTTGTCCCAGCAGTGAAAGAAAAAACCATTGCCCCGAAGAAGCATCTCATAGGAATCCCTGTTTGTCATGACCCGGACCGGCGCCTGTCTGTCAGGAATGCTTGCGTCCTCATAGTCGCTGTATTTTCCGCAGACCGATATGTCCGCGTCGTATTTTATCAGGTTATCCAGGAGTCTTTCATACATGTCCTCTTCGATGAAATCGTCCCCGTCCACGAAGCCTATGTACCTGCCTGTGGCTGCTTCAAGCCCCAGATTTCTCGCATAGCCCTGACCTTTGTCAGCATCTCTTTTGATGATCTTTATCCTGCTGTCCCTTGCCGCAAAATCCTCGCAGATCGAAAGGCTTGCATCCTCATCCCCTCCGACTCCGACACAGAGGATGATCTCCAGATCACTGTAGGTCTGACGCAGCATGCTCTCTATCGCCTGAGGAAGGAAATCCTCAACGCGGTAGATTATGGATATGATGCTGATCTTTCCTTTACTCACTCTTTACCACCCTTTTTACGGCCTCAAGATATTCAAACTTTTCTTTCTCATCAGGCTCGAGCATCGCGCCTTCTCCCCATTCATTCCAGGAGTTGATATAGACGAAATCATTTTCCCTGCCCTGCAGTTTTTCGTTCAGCACTCCAAGTATCTCCTCAAAGGATCCGGGCGTTGCGCCGGTATATACCAGGCCTTTGTAATCCCGTCTCGGAGTATTGTCCCATCTGGCAAAGATACCCGGATATTCGTTTTCGGCATATTCCCTCTTTGCTATCCTGTCATAGATAAGCTCTATGGGTATCCGTCTTTCAAGGATCTTTTTTTTGAATGTCCTGTTTGCAAGATATCTCATGCCGGTCCCCGCTTTGTACAGAGTCGAATTGATAAAGCCCATATCCTGTTTCAAAGTATAACCGGGTTCAAAATAATAATGACCGTTTATGATATCTCCCCTGTCTTCCATGCCTGCGGCAGTCTTTGCGCATATGGTATAGATGCCGTCAAAGCCCTCTTTTCTGGCTTTATTATTGAAAAGCTCAAGCATGTCCGCAAGTCTTTTGATGTCCTGCGCCCTGTAGATATTGAGGACGGGTTTATTATCTATCTTGATATATCTGTCATCTTTGAAAAAATGCAGCAGATAATTGAAATGCCTGCTCCACTCCCTGTCATGTCCGTACCGCTGCTGCATGAGCACTTCCTCATCCAGCCCGTACCAGGTCCTGGTCCAGCTTTCGTTTGCCCAGCAGATGCAATATTTCATATCTATCTCGGGATGCTGCAGAAAGATCTCCATCGGTCGCTTCATCAGGATGGTGCCCGTGAAATAATAATGATAAAAACAGAAGCCGTATATCCCGAATTCCTTTGCGTGCTTTGCCTGTCTTTTAAGGGCAGTCGCTCCCTCATCCGAAAGATCATAATAATCAAGACCCAGCGGAACGCGCGGCTGAATGTGGCCTTTCATGAGCGGCTTTGCTCTCCTCACGGCTGTCCATTCGGTATAGCCTTCTCCCCACCACTCATCATTTTCGGGGAATCTATGAAATTGGGGAAGATACAATGCTAACGGTTTCATTCTTCTATGAGCTTTACTATCTCTGCGTATGAATTCGAACTCCCGCTCTTTGTTTTCCTGCTTCCGGGAGTTATCTTTTCTTCATATACTTCCTTCATCAGACTTTTGAGTCTGACAGGATCAAACGGATCATAAAAATATGCTTTCTCATACCCTTCAAGGATCTGTCTTGCAAACGGAGTGTCCGCCGCCAGTATGGGATTTCCCGTCTGCATCCCTTCTGCAAGCGGAAGTCCGTAGGTCTCTATATAAGAAGGAAAAAGCAGCGTGCTCTCAAAATATTTCCTGCATACCTCGCTGCGGCCAAGCGGCTTGTCCTTTGTAAAAGTGATCTTCAGGTCGTCTATCCCTTCGTCCTTTAACTGTCTGACTGCCGCATTTATAAGGGAATGATTCTTGTACAGGATGTCTCCTGCCGGGTAAAAAAAACTCTTTCTGTCAAAGCAGGCATCCTTCGCATATTCTGAGATATCCGGTATGTCCGGCGCGATCTCCCGTATCCTTTCTTTGCTTATGCCTGTCTTTTTTCTTACGGCATCCTTCATCCATTCTGTCTGGACTACCGTGACATCTGCCGCCTTCACCGAAGCATTTACCAAAGGCGCATACATATACTGATACATGGCCAGATGTCGTTCCTCCTTTTTCAGGAAGGAGAATTTTTTTGCTGTCTGATATCCCAGAGGCTGATGGACATAAAGGATCTTTTTTCTGCATTCAATGCCTTTGGGAAGAGTGTTCTGCAATGAAAAGACCACATCCGGCGAAAGGCTTTCCAGGAATTTTTTTCCCGAAAACAGATCAAACATCAGCCTGTTTTTTGATGATGCCTTTACATCCTCGCGACAGATCACGCTGATCTTTTTTTCCGGAACAGCTTCGAGGATATCTCTGACTCCGGTTATGAACACCCACTCATTTTCCGGGTTTTTGTGATCCTTTACATATCCGTAGAAATCCCGCAGTATGGACAGCGCGCCGGTCTTGCTTGCTGCTATGTCAAGGACTGCTATCTTCAATGCTTTAACCACACCGTTTCGTTTACTATCTTTGTATAGCTTTCGATGAGCTTGACGACTTTCACTGAAACATTTTCATCGGCATAATCTTCTGCTTCCACCGTCTTTTCTTTATTATCATACATGGCTCTTGAAAGCTCCGCCGCACGGAGAACATCTTCGCTTTTTATTCCTCCGATCACTACCGTGCCCTTATCGAGAACCTCAGGGCGTTCGGTTGAAGTCCTTATCAGCACTGCAGGAAAATCGAGCATGGCCGACTCTTCCGAAAGTGTTCCCGAATCAGAGAGGACAACATAGGCGTTCTTCTGGAGTTTATTATAATCAAAGTATCCAAAGGGCTCGAGGTTTTTCACCCTGTCATCAAACTTAAAGTTTCTTTTTTCGATGAATTTTTTTGTCCTGGGATGAGTCGAATAGATAACAGGCACATCATAGGTTTTTGCCATCTCGTTTATGGAATTCATCAGTTCCATGAAGTTCTCTTCGATATCGATGTTTTCCTCCCTGTGTGCGGAAACAAGGATATACCTGTTCTTTTCCAGCCCGAGTTTTTTCATGACATCGGAGGCTTCTATCTCATCTATATGTTTCTTTATCACTTCCTTCATGGGCGAACCGGTCACAAATATCGTCTTGCCGTCTATACCTTCCGAAAGCAGGTATCTCCTGGAATGCTCGGTATACGGGAGATTGATATCGCTGATATGATCGACGATCTTTCTGTTTATCATCTCGGATACATTCCAGTCCCAGCATCTGTTTCCTGCTTCCATATGAAAGATCGGTATCTTGAGCCTTTTTGCGGATATGGCGCAGAGCGCCGAGTTTGTATCTCCCAGGATCAGAAGGGCGTCGGGTTTTTCTTTTGCAAGGAGTTCGTAGGATCTTGCTATGATATTGCCCATGGTTTGTCCGAGGTTTTCTCCGACGCAGTCAAGGTACATGTCGGGCTCTCGAAGCTTCAGATCTTCAAAGAAGACCTGGTTCAATGTCCTGTCATAGTTCTGTCCGGTGTGTACCAGCGTGTGATCAAAGTATCTGTCGGCGCATTTAATGACCTCGCTGAGGCGGATGATCTCGGGGCGTGTGCCGAGAATCGTCATCAGTTTTAATTTGTTCATGTTTACACCTCTTCGTGAAATGTATCGGGATAGTCAGGGTTGAACGGTTCGTTGGCCCACATCACGGTTACCATGTCTTCGGCGCCCTCATTTATGATGCAGTGAGTGTAGCCTGTGGGAATCTCGACTACCTGAAGTTTTTCTCCTGTTACATGATAATCAAAGATGTCCTCTTCTCCCACTTTCCTGAAGCGGATCAGCCCTTTTCCTTTTACCACAAGAAATTTCTCATTCTTTGAATCGTGCCAGTGCTGTCCCTTGACTATGCCGGGACGGCTGATATTCACCGACACCTGGCCTGCTCCCCTTGTCCTCAAAAATTCCGTGAAGGATCCTCTCTCATCACAGTTCATCTTCAGGTCATAGGACAGTTCGTTTGGAGGCAGGAAGCTCAGATAGGTGCTGTAGAGCTTTGATGTAAGCGGGTCTGACAGATCAGGCACTGACAGGCTTTCTCTCATTTTTCCGAAGGAAAGGATCGTATCTGCCACAAACCCGAGGGTCGTTTCATGTACAACGCACCTTAATGGTTCAATGCCTCCTTCGTTTTCCCTGTAGGTTTTTTCTGTCTCAAAGCTTTCTATGTCTTCTATGAATTCCTGTACGATATCGTCTATGTACAAAAGCTTCATCGCATGTGACCTGTCGTCTATGCGGATTGGCTCTTTCCTGGCAGTATGATAGCAAAAGGTAGCGACGGCGGAATTGTACTCCGGTCTGCTCCATTTGCCGAATACATTCGGCAGACGGTATACAAACACTCTTGTATCGTTTCTGCGGCCATAGGCGTTTATCAGGTCTTCCGCTTTTTTCTTTGATATCCCGTAGGCATCGTTTCCTGCTGCCCTCGTTGACGAACTGCAGATAACAGGGACCGGGTTCTCTGCTTTTTCAAGGAAAGTCAGGAGTTTTTCGGTCAGTCCGGCATTTCCTTTTTCAAAGTCTTCTTCCTTTTCCGGCCTGTTCACTCCCGCAAGGTGCACGACTCCGTCACACTGTCTGCACATCGAAAGCAGAGCATCATCATCAAGGTCGTGCGTATAGGACAGAACTTCCGCCACAGACCTGTATCTTAATGCCGTTATCAGGTTTGATCCCATGAAGCCGCGCGCTCCGGTTACGAGTATCTTCAAGCTTCAAGCTCCATTTCTTTTAATCTTTCGTGGATATAATCAAGCTTCAGCAGTTTTTCCTTTACCTGCTCCACATTCAGTATGGTCGTATTATCCGAATTGAAGGTCTCTATATCTGCCCTTTTCTCCATGCCCTTTGTAAAATATGAATCGTAATTCAGATCCCTGTTGTCGGCAGGCACCCTGAAGAAGTCACCAAGATCATAGGCTCTTGCGCACTCTTCGCTTGTCAGAAGGGTTTCTGCCATCTTCTCTCCGTGTCTGATTCCGATGACCTTTACCTCGTTGTCAGCGTGGAACAGTTCTTTTACCGCCTGAGCCAGAGTCTCTATGGTGCATGCCGGCGCTTTCTGTACGAAGATATCGCCTGTGTGTGCATTTTCAAAGGCGTATAATACAAGCTCGACTGCCTCTTCAAGTGACATGATGAACCTGGTCATGGTCGGCTCCGTCACCGTGATCGGTTTTTTGTCCCTGATCTGATCTATGAACAGCGGTATGACCGATCCTCTCGAGCACATGACATTTCCGTACCTTGTGCCGCAGATCAAAGTTTTGTCCTCGTCTATGGTGCGGCTTTTTGCGACAAATACTTTTTCCATCATCGCCTTTGATGTTCCCATGGCATTGATGGGATAAGCTGCTTTGTCGGTTGAAAGGCAGATGACTTTTTTTACTCCCTGATGGATCGCTGCTGTCAGGACATTATCGGTTCCGATGACATTTGTCTTCACTGCTTCCATCGGGAAGAATTCACAGCTGGGAACCTGTTTTAAGGCTGCGGCAGCAAATACGTAATCAACGCCGTAGAGAGCCTCATCTATCGACTGATAGGATCTGACATCGCCGATGTAGTATTTGATCTTGTCATCGTTATAGAAGTGGCGCATGTCGTCCTGTTTCTTTTCGTCTCGTGAAAAGATACGGATCTCTTTGATCCCTGTTTTCAGAAATCTCCTTAATACGGCGTTTCCGAAAGATCCGGTGCCGCCGGTGATCAGCAGTGTTTTGCCGTCAAAAATGTGTTCGTTCATAGTAACCTCCAGGGGGCTATCCCCAATAACTTTTTTCCAGTATGTTAGCGCTTAGTTTTACATTGAAGTTTTCTTCAAGGTATTTTCTGCCGTTCAGGCCTTTCTGTTGAAGAGAAGCCTTTTCGTTTAATATTGCTTTAAGTGTTTCTATGAAGCTTTCTGCGTCGCCGGATGGGGTCCACCAGCCGCAGGATGCTTTTTCAAGGATGAGGTCCTTCATGTCTGTGACTCTGTCTGTGATGGCAAGAACCGGTTTTGCAAGCTGCATGTAGGAGAGGATCCTTGAAGGGTAGTTCGGTATCGTGAATTCTTCTGAAAGGGAGATGATCCCGATGTCGGATCCTTTCAGGATCTCCTCATAGGTATCTCTGTCCACGCCGCGTCTGTATGTCAGGTTCTTCAGGCCGTTCTTTTCGATGAATTCTTCTATCTTTCTGCTTTCGGTTCCGTCTCCTATGAAATCAAAGCATATATCCTTTAATTCAGGGACATCGGCAGCTTTTTTTATTCCTTCAAGCAGAAACCCGATACCCTGGGGCTTTCCCATATTTCCGCCAAACATGAACCGGAGACAGGGGAGACAGGGGGACGGTCCTTTTGTCTCCTTCTGATCATCGGAAACATCGGATCTGTTCTGGCCGGAAGGAGACAACAGGACCGTCCCCCTGTCTCCTCTGTCTTCCTTTACTTTCACGGTATTCGGAAAATATTCTATGACTCCGTCCGGTATCCACGGCTCATGCTCTTTTAAATAGGCTATGTTTCCTTCGGACATGCAGCCTATCTTTTTTGAGTTTTCATATAGCACCCGCTCCAGCTTTTTGAAGTATTTATATGCAAGCCCGTCTTTTGACATCAGTCCTATGTCCACGGCATTCTGCGGAAAGATATCCTTCAGCATCAGATAGGTGATGCAATTAAAATGCTCCCTGCATTTTTTCACCACCGGAGCCAGCGTCACCGGCGGAGTCGGGTATGCGATCACATCAAATTTCTTTTTCCACAGATACTTCCTGATCAGCGCGATCATTAATGGAGCCATATACAGCTGGATGAGGCCCTTTTTGATCTTCCCTGCCCCGAACTGGTCTGCAAGCTTCAGGTATACGACATCCACTCCGTCCTCTTTGTGAAGTCCGTCCGGAAGCTCCCTGTCTGTCGTTCCGGCAATAACCGTCACGGCATGTCCGCGATCCCTCATCTCTTCAATTAGGTCCAGATATATCGTCGATCTCTCAAAGCTAAATGTCTGAAACAGAAACAGTACTCTCATAATCAAAATCTATAAGCCCGCGGCGAGACATGAGATTCTCGAAGGGCGTTCGGAGCGAGCGGTCCAAGAGGTCCAGTGGACCTCTGCTCTGGACCGACCGGAGCGGAGCGGAGACAGCGTCCCTGAGAGAACTCATGTACGAGCCAAGGGTCTTCCATACCCTTTGTCATATAATGTTCAGCACATCCCTCAATGACTCTATACGGTAGTCCTCGGTGATGCCATCTCTGTACTCCGCATTCGCATAGATCCCATGCTCGCGGATGATCCGGGCTGTCTTTATCGGATACTTTGTACTGATGAAAAAATCCTTTGTCGGATTATCTCCTACATAGAGCATGTCGGAAAAATCAACGCCGAGGGTTTCCGACATTTTGATGTAGCTTCTCTCATCCGGCTTTCTGTATGATATGTCCCCGTTTCCAAGCTCATCCGTTATTATCACACAGTCAAAATCATTTTCGATCCCGGTTATCTTCAGCTTGTTCTTTTGACGGGCCACATCGCCGTCTGAGATGATGCCAAGCTTTATCCCTTTTTCTTTCAGTGCATCAAGAGTTTCACGAACATCATCATAGAGCTTCAGGTCCGGCTTGTGATGTCTGTAGATGCTGACCAGTTCCTGAACCCTTTTCTCGTCACGGGGGATGCCTTTGAAATCAAGGAACCTGTTGTAAACTTCCTTGTAGCTTGTCCTTGAAAGTTCCTTCAGCTTTTCAAAGATCTCATCAGCGGACATGGCAACATCCTCATCCTCGGAAAGCCGCGCCGATACTGCCCTGTATCCACCCATGACATAATCATATTCCGATATCATCGTATCGTCTATATCAAATATCACTGCCTTCAACTTCATACTCCTCATTGAGCATTATGCATGCATCAAACCTCAGGAAAGTCAGATTGTTCCTGTAATCCTCATTGTATGAAAGCTTCTCTCCCAAAAGAAGCCTGTACAGGTTCTCGCAGGAATCAGCTCCCGCCTTTATTGACATAGGCGCTCCTCCTCCGAACCTGGGATTAATCTCTATATATCTGATCCCGTTTTCCGTTTCCATGCACTGCAGCGTGATATGACCTATGGGTTTCAGTACCTTCAGGAGGCGAAGGACATCTTTTATTATCGCCTCATTTTTTTCAATCCTTCCCTTCAGTATCTCGCCGCTCCTGACCGCTATCCTGATCCTCGGAACCACCGTTATGGGATTGCCCTCAAAATCCACAAAGGCATCTACGGTATATTCCGTGCCCTCCATGAAATCCTGGATGATATACTTTCCTTCACCTATTATCCTTTTGAAAGTGTCAAGTTCTTCTTTATCATCAGCCTTGAAGGCGTTTACCGAAGAGCTGCCGTCTAAGGGCTTAATAAAAACAGGCCAAGATACATTTCCCTTTTCGATATCCTGATCCGTGATCATCCTGGGAACGCTGAAACCGTTTTCTTCAAGGAACGCCTGGGTGTTTTTCTTGTCACGGCAGATCTTTATCACCTTTTCGGATGATATCAGAACCTTTGCCTTCGTCCTGCTTTCTATCTCTTCCTTTCTTTCAGACAGAAGGATCAGCTCTGTATCAATGGTCGGGACTATGAGACTGATCTCATATTTGTTGCAGGTATCTATGATGCATTTTATATAGGCATCATTGTCGCTTATTAGGGGAGCCTTGATCTTTTCATCGGCAAAATACAGAGCAGGGGCCAGCTCGGACGCATCCATCGCATAGATCCCGCCGTCGATCTCAAGACGGTTTCTTGCCGCATCAAAGCAACGAACCAGTTCCACCCGTCTTCCTGCCGATAATACCAGGACATTTATCTCTTTCTTTTCTTTCATCAAAACCCTCCTGTACACAAAAGACAACTATAATCAGGACGTTTCTTTTTTCGGGGTGCCCTTAAAGTATTCCATGGTAGCTTCTCCCTGCTGGGAAATGCCCTCTCTCTTCAATACGCTCTTTACCGTCATCAGTATGATCTTCAGGTCGAACAAAAATGATATCCTGTCAACATATTCCACATCATACTTAAACTTTTCTTCCCAGCTGATGGCATTTCTCCCGTTTACCTGCGCCCAGCCGGTCAGCCCGGGGAGTACATCATGACGACGGGCCTGTTCCTTATCATACAGAGGCAGGTACTGCACCAGCAGAGGCCTCGGACCCACAAAGGACATGTCGCCTTTGAGTATGTTGAAAAACTCCGGCAGCTCGTCAAGCGATGTCGAACGAAGCTTTTTCCCGAAGGAAGTAAGCCTTTTTTCATCCGGCAGCAGCTCGCCGTTCTCATCCCTTTCATCCGTCATGGTCCTAAACTTGTACAGTTTGAAGATCTTTCCCTTGTAGCCCGGCCTTTCCTGTCTGAATATCACAGGCCGTCCCAGTTTTTTTGCGACGAGGATATACAGAACGCCCAGCACCGGAGATGCTATTATGATCGCCGTACCGGACAGAAGTATGTCAAAGATCCTTTTTACAACCTTTTGATACATCATCTGCCAAACAAGCTCCTTATCAGACCTGTTATCCTGTCCATGTCCTCGGGAGTATTCTTTATGTCGCTTGGCAGGCAGAGGCCTGTATCAAATATATCCCCGCTCACCGATTCGATATCGCATACCTTGATAAAGTCTGCCTCTTTGTAGACCGGCTGCAGATGCATGGGCTTCCAGATGGGCCTCGTCTCTATGTTTTCCTTTTCAAGCGCTTCCATGATATCAAGCGGCTTTACCTTTGATGCCCTGTCGATCGTGATGCAGGTCAGCCAGCAATTCGGCTCGGAATCTGCCGTGAAGGGATTGAAGCTTATCTCTTTGATGTCTGCAAGTCCTTCCTCGTAGCGTTTTCTGATCTCCCTCTTGAGCCTGACATGCTCGTCGAGATACTCCATCTGTCCCCTTCCGATGCCGGCTACGATATTTGACATCCTGTAGTTGAAGCCTATCTCTTTGTGCTCGTAGTGGCGGGCCTTTTCGCGGGCCTGTGTCGAAAGGAAGCGGGCTTTTTTTACCTTTTCCTCATCCTTTGATACGAGCATTCCTCCGCCTGAGGATGTTATTATCTTGTTCCCGTTAAAGGAAAGGATTCCGATATCCCCGAAGCGTCCCGTCTGTTCTCCCTTGAATTTTGATCCCAGAGATTCCGCCGCATCCTCTATGAAAGGTACGCCGTGCCGGTCGCATATGCTTTTCAGTTCATCCAGCCTTGCCGGCGTTCCGTAGAGATTTGCGGATATGACTGCTTTTGCCTGAGGGTATTTCTCAAAGGCTTTTTCAAGAGCTTCGGGATCCATGTTCCATGTATTCCTTTCACTGTCTATGAAAACCGGCCTTGCGCCGATATAGGTTATCGGATTCACGGTAGCCGCAAAGGTCAGGTCGGACCCGAACACGATATCATCCCTTCCTATGCCTTCAATAATAAGAGCAAGGTGGATAGCCGCAGTCCCCGCCGAAAGCGCCGCTGCGTACATTCCTTCTCCCAGATAACGCTGCATATCCTCTTCAAAGCCGTCGACATTTTTCCCAAGAGGCGCGACCCAGTTGGTGTCAAAAGCTTCTTTTATATACATCATCTCTTTGTCATGCATTGTCGGCGATGACAGAAATATCCTTTCCTTCATGATCGTATTCTTCCTTTTCATTGTTTTTGATCTGATAGGTGGGCACAAGTTCCTTTACCCACTGTCTCACATCGGCCTTCTCTTCTTTTGATTCTGCTTTCAGCTCCTCAAGCTTTTCGTAGAACTTCTTTTCATCAAATTCGATGGGCTGCCCTATGTGGATGAGCTTGTTTGCGGTCTCCTGCATTCCCTCTTCCTTCATGAGCATTTCCTCATATAGTTTTTCGCCGGGGCGGAGTCCTGTAAATTCTATATTGATATCCTCGCCGGGCACATATCCCGAAAGGCGTATGAGGTTTTCTGCCAGATCGAGGATCCTCACCGGCTCACCCATGTCAAGCACGAAGATCTCTCCTCCCTTTGCATAGGCTCCGGCCTGAAGGACCAGGGATACTGCCTCGGGGATAGTCATGAAATATCTTATTATACGAGGATGAGTGACTGTCACGGGGCCGCCCGCCTCAATCTGTTTTTTGAAGAGCGGGATGACGGAACCGTTTGAGCCCAGGACATTTCCGAACCTGACAGCGACAAAATCCGTGTCGCCCTTTTTGTCATAGGACTGGACTATCATCTCACAGATCCTCTTTGTGGCTCCCATGATGTTTGTGGGATTGACAGCCTTGTCCGTTGATATGAGGACGAATTTTTCAGCGTGATTTCTGAGAGCCGCCTCACAGACCTTCCAGGTTCCCATGACATTATTCTTGATCGCTTCGTTGGGGCTGTCCTCCATGAGCGGAACATGCTTGTGGGCTGCGGCATGATAGATTATGTCCGGCTTGTAAGTCCTGAAGATATCTTCCATCCTCGCAGTATTCCTGACGGATGCTATAAGCACCTTCAGGTTGAGCTCCGGATAATTCCTGGAAAGTTCCTGCTGTATGTCATAGGCGCTGTTTTCATAGATATCTACGATGATGAGGAGCTTCGGCATATGTCCGGCAAGCTGTCTGCAAAGCTCAGATCCGATGGAGCCGCCTCCGCCGGTGACCAGGATGACCTTGTTCTTCACATAGCCCATGATGGATTCCAAGTCGACCTGTATGGGCTCGCGGCCAAGCAGGTCGGTCACATCTACCTTTCGAAGCTGGGAGATATTGACCTCTCCGTTTACGAGCTGGTACATGCCCGGCAGGGTTTTTAAGTCACAGGTCGTCTTTTTGCATATATCGAGGATCTCCTTCAGCTGTTTCCTCGGAGCAGAGGGCATCGCTATTATTATCTCATCGATGTCATACTCGGCAGCCGATTCGATGATGCTGTCCCTGCCGCCTACGACCTTCACGCCGTGAATATAGTTCCCGACTTTTGAATTGTCGTCATCTATAACGCACATCACGCTCTTTTGGATATAGCGGGAAGTGTTCATCTCTCTTATTATGGAATTTCCTGCCTCTCCCGCGCCGATGACCATCACATTGATGCTTTTTGCCTTTTCCGTGCGCTTCTGGACAAAGGTCCTGAAAAGCCTGTAGGCAAAGCGTGACAGGCCCACCAGGATGACAAGCCACATGGTATACATGAAATAGTAGCTCCTCGGTACGCCGTACCCGAAAAGCAGCATGCCGACTGCCTGCAGGAGCGAACTGATGATACAGGCCAGAACCAGGGACGACATCTCGGGGATGCCGGCGTAGCTCCAGAGGCTTGTATAAAGGTGGAAAAAATAGAAAATAAGGATAGTGGTCACTATCCCTATCGGAAGGTATGTCCAGATATGTTCGATCCACTCGCGGCTTCCCACCGTATGGATGAGCTCATAATAGCTCATGTCAAAGCGCATCAAAAGACCCAGTGCACTTGACGCAAGCACCGCAAGGATATCATATGTGATAAGGCCGAGACGCCTTACAAAAAGCTGTCTGTTATTAATGATCCGCTTCATGGTGATCCTGTATTCTTCTCAAAGACACATCCGCTCAAACCTTTGCGGTCCTGTCTTTTTCCTTTGCACAAATCAACAAGATATTATACCATTTCTGCAGTATATACACAAGATATTGATAATAAGACCGCTCCGGCTGTTCTCATCCTCTTCTGCGGCTTCCTCCCCTGACAAGCAGGACCAGACGAAGCAGCTGAAGTATCGTCGAAAAGAGGGCTGCCACATATGTCAGAGCCGCTGCCCTCAGCACCTTTGAGGCCCCCTTCATCTCGTCCGGAGCAAGGATATTCCTTTGCTGCAGGATCTTCAGGGCTCTGGATGAAGCGTTAAATTCAACGGGCAGTGTGATCAGCTGGAAAAGCACTACAAATGTGAAAAGGATCACGCCTAAACGGGCAAGGTCGGCATATCCGAGGAGCAGGCCTATGATGATCACCGGCCAGGACAGCCAGGATCCGATATTTGCGACCGGAACCGAAAGGGATCGAAGCTTTAACGGGAAATATCCATCCCTGTGCTGGATCGCATGCCCGCATTCATGCGCCGCCACACCGATAGCCGCTACGGAGGTCGATCCGTATACGCTCTCTGACAGGCGCAGGACCTTTTCTGCAGGCGAATAATGGTCTGTCAGGTTTCCGCGTATGCTTTCTATCCTGACATCGTATATCCCGGCATTGTTCATGATAAGAGCCGCACATTCCTCAGCCGTCATCCCTCTGTCATTTGAAAACCGGCTGAACTTCCTGAAAGTGCTGTTGACATTCATCGACGCAATGCCGCTGATCAGCGCGCCTATTAAAACCAGTATGTATGTAGGATCTAAATAAAACATCTTTCTGCCTCCTTCTATATTTCATGTATCCTTCTTTCTGAAATCGATTTCAACACCAAAATATGACCGGTTTTCTTAGACAAAAGGAGACAACAGGACCGTCCCCTTGTCTCCCTTGTCTTACCCTTGTCTTATTGTATCATTCAGACATTATAACGCTGTCACCTGTTGCCGGATTGATCTTGAATTTGAAGGTCTTTGTTCCTCCGATCTCATAATCTGTCTTATGAACAAATCTTATTGTGATCTTTCCCGTTCCGACATTCGTATTTTCCGAATATGAAACCTCATATCCCTTTTTGTTGCTGTAGGTCTTTCCGTTTACATTGATCTCCATGACCTTCGGGCAGATCGCCTTCCCGCCGCAGTAGGTTGTACTGATCTTCGTTCTATTCTGAATGACCTTAACCGGCGTTTCCTTTCCGGTCTGGCTCTTGTACTTAAGCACAGTTCCGTTCCTGTCATAGGCATTTTCCGAAACCTTTATGGTTATGCTCTTTATCTGATCATTATAGATATACCATCTGGATCCGGAAGAAACATTTTCAAATTTGAAGTTTTTGCCCGAGCCGCTGTTTACCGATACGGTATTGGGGCCGCTTGTGTCTGTAAGATTAAATACCGGAACATAATCCTTTCCTTTGGTCAGAGCCTTCAGTTTACCTCCGCCGGTCACCTGGTAGATCCTGAATGCCGGCGAATACCTGCCTGTATCATTCTTCTTTACATCCGAAACCTCAGATACCAGGTCTCCATAGGAACAACTCTTCTTTATATCCTTGATCTCCTTTGCTTTGACCGGTGTTATCTCAAAATACTTCTTCGCGCTGTCTGAAAACTCACTTCCGGTAATGGTCATCTTTCCACTGCCGGCACTCCTGTTGTCTGAAAACTTAATGACATATGTGTGCCTGGTATAGCTGCTGTCCCATACCTTATATGTCAGAGTGGATTTTTTCGCATCAAATGTACAATCTCCAAAATCGCCCGGATCTTTGTATGAATTCTTCTTTCCGTCATATTTTAGCGTCGTTGAAATCCCATTGGCGCTGAGTTTTATATCAGGATAGCTTCCTCCAAGGTTTAAGGATACGGATGAAGCGGATATCGACAGGGTTTTGTCGATTACATCAGATATTTTTACCCTTCCAATCTTAAATGTAACTTTAAGATTTGATCCGTAGTACTTATTTCTGCCCCTGATCTCCCCGGTATAGGATCCCGGATCTGTACCCCACACTTTATAGAAAGAGTATTCCTTATCTGCTTTCAGGTCATCTGAGGAAACAGTGAATACATATCCTTCTTTTCTGTAGGGCACTTCTTTCCTGTACTCTTTCCAGGATTTTCCTTCATTCTCTGAATACAGCATCTTAAACTTATTTCTTGCAAGCTTTGCTCCCTTGACGGAAACTTTCAGGTCCTTATATCCATACCATCCTTTCTGTTTCGGGAATGCGCGCAGAGTATAGGTTCCCGCGCTTGTTATTTTCCTGTAGCCTGTTATTATGAAATCCGAGCTGACTTCCTTTCCCTTATAGACAAGCTTCGGCCCGAAATCATCAGCCTTTCTCCCCTTCTCGTCCCATGGCAGACTCTTCTTCTTTACCTTGAGGGTTGCATCCCCCGCAAATCTTTCGCTGTTGTCTACCACCTTGAACTGCCATGAATTCTCATAATAGCTCTTCGATGTCAGCTTTGTCCGGTCAGTCTCCACCCTGGATCCGCCTGCTGCATACAGTCCGGAATAATTGTTCACACCCTCAAGAACGAGAAGATAATCACCGGCTCCGTCAACCTTGTCAAGAAGAGTCCAGCCCCCGTTTGTCTCCATGTATTTGTAGATAAGCTCCTTATAATCTCCGGTATATCCGGTAGCAGAATTGTCTGCCCTTTTTGCAGCCTTGAGGGCTATCTTTTTTGTCAGGCTGTATGACTTGCTTCTCAGCGTGGTTGTGATCTTGTATTTCAGTTTGGTCGTTCTCTTGTTTCTCCCGAGAACATACACATCTTTGAGACCCGATAATTCCGGCCGCCCCATTGTCCAGTAGCTGTCTTTCTCCTCGCAGCACAGGTCATTGGGAAGGATATCAAAATATACTTTGATGTTCAGCCCTCTGTAATTTCCTTTACCCTGGATCTGTACATAAGGTCTCTTTGCATTCGATCTGTAAGCCGGCTTTGTCTGCCCGTCTTCAGCATAGAAGACGGATGCGTTCCTGTTGTTTTTGCAGGTTACGGTATAGTCTGTGCCATAAGAAAGAGTTTTGCCCTTGGTATGATCCTTTACAACTATGTCAAGATCGTCGTTCTTTGACTTCCTCTTTTCATAGCTCTTCTTTGATACGTCGGATGGCGCTATCGATCCCTTTGCAACATGCTCCCTGCCGTCATAAAATACAGGGGCGATGGACTCGACAGTGATATCCCCGTTAGATGTCACGGGCGCCTGTATGATGCCGTATACCGTATAATCAGAACCTATAGGGAACACCTTTGCCGCTATCGATCCCGTGATATCGAAGCTTTTGCTGTTATCGGTCTTTACTGCCTTCCAGTAAGCTATCTTCTTCGGCTCCTCAACAAATCCTGCGGAAACCGTGTAGGAGTCTGCATCGGGCCAGGCCTTGACAACAGATCCCTTGCTTCCTTCATCCTGGGCGATCTCTGCCACCGATACGGTCTTTTGTCTGCCATTGTCATTTACGATGAAAGTGGCATAGTAGTTATTATCCACATACAGATATTCAAGAGCAGAGCTCAGAACTTCGAAATTGCCTTTTGCCTTTTCAGTGAAAGTGTAACCTGTGATCGGAACCGTATATTCTCCCGGAACCGAAAAATCTACCCTTGCAGCATTGACTCTGTAGGCCGTGCCGTTTGAAACGGTAAGCAGGTTAGTAACGGTATTCAGGTCAAGCACATCATTTCTGTAGTTTCCGACCGGTTTTGCAGATACGCTGTATCCTGCACCCGTCAGGGAAGACGATGAAAGTGATGCCGCGTCGGGTTTGGAATTTCTCCTGAAGAAGAATACCTTATTCGCTTTTGCTGCGTTCCGGTCTTTATTATCAACCAGCAATTCGATACATCTCGGCTCCACGACTGTTTCCGTTTTTCCGAACAGCACTTTTTTGTTTGAACCGGTTCCGTAGGTTGCCCTTGCTACGACATAGACTTTCTCTCCGACCTTTACCGCCGGATCAAAGAGATTCTTCCAGGAAGTGATACCCGAAAATGCCTCATCCGTAGCAGCTGAGTTGTCAGAGATCTTTGCAGCATCACCGGCAGACAGCGTAAATTTATAGGTAAGCTCTTTTAATCCCTTTGTTTCCTGTTTCCCTCCGTTTATGAAGAAGGAAGTATCCAGTATCCTGTCCAGATCTTTAATTTCCGCATCCCCTGCCTTTATGCCGGTCTGTATGTTTTCGCCAAACCTTATGCCTCCGCTTGTGGCAGAATTAATTATCGAAAGCTTCAGGTCCATCCTGTCGTCTTTTCCGGCACTCACATAAAATTCATGTCCTTTATCGGTGGTAGTAGGATCGCAAAGGACATACATGTCAGGCAAAGGACCTGTGATATCAATGATGCCTGCGGATACGGCTGCCTTCACGACATGCTTTCCGGGTGACAGTGCCTTTCCCTTTACAAGACCGGCTCCGTCAAGCCTGAAGCTTGAAAAAGCCTTGTCAGTACTTAACACCTGATATCCGGAATTCAGAACCTTTCCCTCATCAAGAGACCAGAGACTGAATTTCAGGCTGTCGATGGATCCTGTTTTGTTTTCGTCATCGGATAATTTAACGCTGTCAACGCTTACGGCAACCTTTGATCTTTCTATGGTGATCCCTGTCTGCGAATCTGTTATGCTGTTTGCGGGATGCAGCGCTGACAGTCCGTTTTTAACGGAATTCCCGCTCAGAACGATCGTGTTTTCACCGAACACCAGATGTCCTTTTTCATATTCGCTTCTGATGACCGAATTAAACGATATCCTGTCTGTATCCCAGACCCCGTTCCGGCTTACAAAAAGGTAAGGTTCCTCGATCCGGGCTCCTTTATACTCATCCGCTTCCGATGGATCCGTGATGTTTATCTTTTCACCATCAGCATATACTGAAATGTCAAACAGCTCACCGAACGGTCTGCTGTCCATGATGCCGACCGCTGCTTTCTTCGGTTCAATATATGCTTCATATGTCCCTACTGTTGCAAAATATCCGACCTGTACGGGCTGTGAATAAGATCCTATGATCCCTTCCGCGCCTGCGGCCTCTTCTCCTGCAGTTCCGTTTTTTCCGATCTTTACGCCATATACATAGTAGCCGGTTCCCGGATAAAGATCTGAAAAGCTTACACTCTGACCTTTTGTAATGGTCTTCCAGGATCCTTTATCTTCAAGCGGAGGTAAGCTTGGATTGCCTGAAGATACTGCTGTGACCCTGTACTCTGTGCCTTCAGCCGGTTTATAACCGGTCTCTGCATAAACCGTAGCTCCGGTCCCATAGATCTGCCTGCTTTCAAGCCGCGAAAGTTCCTTTATATCCTCTTCGGCAAAGGTTATCACAAGAGCCTTTGACCAGTCCGAAGGAAACGTTGAATCTGTTGCCGGTTTCCTCTGCCTGACATAGTATTTTGACCCCGTGGAAAGCCTATACGGTGGAATGATGGTTGCCGTATTTCCTTCGGCTTTTCCCTGGCTTATACTATAACCGATCCCGTATCCATACTCGTCTGTCAGCTGGTACTCGTTATCATTATCAACAGCTACTACGATTTTGTCCGGTGTTGATGTTGTATCATCCATTTTTGCCGGGGAAGAGGGGGTGCTGCCCTTGTTGGGTATCTTGTAGTATATAAACAGCTCAGATCCGGTCCTTTTCCCTACAACATATGTATCTCCCTGATCTCCTGCCACATCGTCAAGATAATATACCCCGTTTTTTTCTCTTATATCCTGCGTCGTACCATCCCCAAGGATCTTTCCGTAAAGATAATGTAAAGCACCGGAGAGGGGATCGGTTAATACAGCTGTGGCATCATTGTAGTTGATCGTATACGCTTCCGAAACCGACAGCTTTCCTCCGTAAACTCCTATGTATACATAATACGTGGATCCGGCTTCAAGCATTATCCCCGCATCTCCGGCTCCGTTCATGGACACCTTTTTTGGCCAGTAATCATTTGATGCGATGACGGCACAGTTGGCCCTGCCGCTGATCAGCTTTACTCTGCTTCGGGGTGTAACCCAAAAACCGTTTGCCGATAGCTCTCCTCCGGACTTAAGCGTCAGGGAAGTAACAGTCTCAGGCATAGTCAGTGTTTTGGGATTGCTTTGGTCATCATATGTGATCTCTCCCGTTCCGCCAACTTCCCAGTCTCCGAGAAATCCTGCTGTAGCTGCGTCTGGTTCTCCCGCTTTCTCTTCCGTTGTTTCCAGAACTTCATCCGCGGGCGCGCCTTCTTCAGCTGAAACCGGTTCTTCTGTAACGGTCTCTTCCTCTGCAGGCTCTTCTGTTACAGGCTCCCCTGTCGCTTCATTTCCCGATACAGGCTCTGCAAAGACGCTGAAATTCATTGAAAATATCATGGAAAGCGCCAGAACCACCGATAGGATTTTTTTCCACTGTCTTTTTCTCATCTGCTTAAGTCCTTTCAAAACAATACTGTCATCTCGAGCATGTTTCCGTTCAGCTCTGCATGTCATCAGTCCGATAATAAATGATTCGTCCGATAGTGTCTTCATTTCGAGGTTGATATGTTATTTTTATCTATATTAATACAGATAGCGAGGAATATCCAGTAAACCGGAGCAGTGCAGACATTGGAATCAGCTGTCAGTCCAATGATCAGATATGCAAGTATCCCCGCAAGTATCAGGGCATTTCCCTTTCCCTCCCTGAGAAACCGCAGGAAACAGTATACCGGCAGGAAAAGAAAGGCAGCAAGCGCAGGCAGACCGTTTCCCAGAATGTTCTGCAGATACAGGCTGTGCGCATGAAAATCATACACACTGCTTATATTATTGAATTCCTTGCTGATATAATCATCCTGCGGATAGACCAGTCCGAAGGTACCTGCCCCCAAGCCTTTGAAAAGGCACGATCTTATTATGGGGAGAGCATGGTTCCATATATTTCCTCTTCCGCTAAAGAAGCTGTCACTGAAAAGGCGTACCGCATCAACGTCCCTCATCTTTACGGTATTGCCCGCACTGTTCAGGTATCTGTAGGTGCCGTCCGTGTCATTTTCAAATCTGAAATCATGATCCTCGATCCTGATATTGACAAACCTCTTTCCGTCATATTCACCGGCATAATCAAAGACAGTATCTTCAAACACACCTTCATTTACCATAGTTCTGGACTCTGAAACATAAACATCCGGTTTCTCTCCCTCTTTGTCCGTAATGTTATAATCAATGCCTGTATCACTTATGGCAAATCTGATATGAAGTTCGTCATCTCCCTTGAAAAATACAAGTTCGTCATCATCCGTTTCTATAGCTGTCAGGGCATGTTCTTCATTGTCTGTATCACTTCTCATTGTTTCATATACGGAAACTGTGCCTACCGCCGCAATCATTCCGGCAATGGCGATGACTGCCGCCTTCTTTTTCCCGTATCTCTCCGACAGCTTTGCGCATAATAAAAACAATCCCGCAATGAAAAATGCAACCATTCCTGATTTTGACCGGGAACCTGACATGCAGATGAAAGATATGCATGACATTACGAAAAAAGCGATCCTTTTTCCGCCTTTTGACGCAAACGCATACATCAGGGCAGTAAAGAAAAAGAAACAGAAATACTGAGGAACATAATTTGAATTGTAAAGAGATGCATAGATCACATGCTCCTTAAACGGAAAGGACAGTTTATCTGCATTTTGGAGATATCCTGCGGGAAGCAGCAGATATTTTCCCGCCCCGCTTTGGAAAAAGTCTGCTCCTGCAAGCTGCGACAGCGCCAGAAGATGCATGATCGCGACCCCGGGAAAAGAAACCTTCAGCACCCGTGAAAGATCGCTTTCATCTTTTATGAAACAATATGAAAAAATGAAGATAACAACATAGGAGAGGACAACGATCACCGTCTCGAAATCCTCGCAGACACCCGAAAAGGCAAAGCTTCTGTACGGGGATGCTATGCCGGATATGAGAACAAATGCCGCATATACCATCACCGGGATCAGAAGCTTTTCCTTTAACAGATCCCTGTCCTTTAAAAAAACCGTGCGGACGATAAGCCACACAAGCATGATAACTCCTGATGCTGCGATCAGGACGGATTTGTGATACAGAAAGAAATCCGCACTCTGTATGGGTTCTGAATAAAACCAGTCGAAGCTCTCAAGATGCGGCGAAAACACATGCAGCCTTACGATCAAGGGGATATATCCCAATACAAAGGCTATGAGGATATGCGCTGCTTTTTTCTCATTCAATTTCTATCCTCTCCTTCTGTTTTCCCCGCCAACCACCCGTCTCCTTTCATGAAATATCCGCAGGATATCGAAAGGACAACCCGCCCTCTCTTCCGAAATCCTGCTTTTTTAAGTTGGAAATTATTGGAAAAGCATAGATTTCAAAAAGATGAGCTTTAGACACGCTTGACGCGCAGAGAAACATATTCTTTTTAGACTTTTATTCTAACACAGTTAACCCAAAAATGAAACAGAATAATTGCCTGTTACTCAAAAGGAGACAACAGGACCGTCCCCTTGTCTCCTTCGGTTCGCTTCAGAGTTTTCCGTATTTTGACCTGTATTTGGCAAGTTCAGCTTCTGCACTTAGTCTTTTCTCCTTTTCATCATCTGCCCTCCTGCGCTCTCTTTCGGTATTGATACGTTCCTCTTTACGACCTTCTTTACGGCCTTCTTTACGACCTTCTTCACGGCCTTCTTCACGGAGACCTTCCTCGTATGTCTTTTCATCAAATTCAGTTAGCATCTCTAACATAACCGCCGACCTCTCTTCCTCCAATACATCCACAAGGATCCCATTCTCTATAC
>JAGACK010000035.1 GCA_017614155.1 Lachnospiraceae bacterium | reverse complement strand
GTCTGTCTGTCTGTCTGTCTGAAGATAGCCTTAGAATTCATACATGTCAAGTCCTTTCTCTAAAACAATCGGTCAGGGAACTTCATTGTCGCTCTCTATATATTTATACGTAAGATATCGGAAAATGGCTATGGTTTTTTCAATACGCTCTTAGATGACAATATCCCCCACTTGTGATAGAATCATCAGTATGTCAGGTTATCCGAAAACAGAAGAATTTAAGAATGTGACCATACTTCTCCCGGCGATGGACGAGACCTATTCGCTGACTCAGACCGTCGATACGATCATGGAAGACTGCGATACAAAGGATCTGGAGGGTTTTATTATCATAGTCTGTGACAGGACATCTCCGGATACGCGCAAAACCGCACAGGAGCTGATCGAAAAATACTCCGGAAAGGTAAACATCTTCATACATGATCAGACCCTTCCCTTTGTCGGAGGCGCCATCAGGGAGGGCATAGACCTGGCAAAAGGATCACATGTTGTCATGATGTCCTCGGATCTGGAGACCGATCCGCATGTGATAAAGAAGTTCATCAAAGGTGCAAAAAAATATCCGGACAGGATCATCACCGCAACAAGGTGGAAAAGCGGCGGGGGATTTGAGAATTATAATAAGATCAAGCTGATCTGCAACCTGATCTTTGAAAGGAGCATCGGAATCTTTTACGGTGTAGGGCTGTCAGATCTGACTTACGCCTACAGGATCTTTCCGACAGCTCTGATGCAGAGCATCAAATGGGAAGAACTGAAACACCCCTTCTTTCTTGAAACAGCTCTCAAGCCTCTGCGTCTGAAAGTGAAGTTTGTTGAAACACCGGGACATTGGGCTGCCCGGACCGAGGGAATATCCCAGAACGGTTTCTTTGACAACTTTAAATACTTCAGGACAGCTTTTCACAACAGATTCCTGTCCGAAAAAGATATATTAAAGGACTGATATGGCGGAAACGGCAAAAAAGAGATCTTTTATAAGCCTATCAACCGACCTTGACAGGATGAGGTTTTTCACTCTGGCAGGGATGATCCTTGCGGCCATACTTTTAGGCTGGCAGTCGGATGATTCCTATCACGGCTATGTGATGGTAAAACATCTGCTTGAGGGCAACGGTTTTGTATACAACATAGGCGAAAGAGCCTGTGCTACCACAAGTCCTCTCTATACCCTCTCGGTGGCTGTCCCCTGTTTTTTTACCCGCGAGATATTCTTCACCACCCTGTTTCTTGATGTTTTCTATACAGCGATCGCTTATTTCATATTTGCGTACAGGATATGCCGGACAAGGGCCCAGGTTTTTTCCGGTTTTCTGGCTCTGATCGGAAGCAAGGCCTTTCTTTCCTATACGACCTCCGGTCTGGAAAACAGTCTCCTGTTCCTTCTGTCGGCGCTGTTTTTGTATCAGTACTTTTCGCAGGAAACCTTCTGCCGGAAAAAACTCCTGCTCCTTGCCTTTACTTTTTCCCTCATAGCGCTTTCAAGAATGGATCTGGTGCTGATGTTCATCCCGATGATCGTGTATATCTTCCTGCTGAAGAGAAGGGATGTGTCTTTTCCGGGCGCAGTCGGCATAACCTTCATCGGACTTTCTCCCTACATCCTCTGGGAGCTTTTTTCCATTCTCTACTTTGGTTTTCCTTTTCCAAACACTGCCTATGTAAAGATCGGCACGGGAATAACCGCTGTCGATTATATGAAGCACGGATTCCTTTATTATATGTATACGATAATATACGATCCTGTCGTTCTGCTGATACCCTTCTTTTTCATCATCATCACGATCATTGTCAGAAAGCCGAAATACCTGATGACTTCGGCAGGCATAGCTCTTTACGGGATATATATCCTCTGGATCGGCGGAGATTTCATGATGGGACGGCATTTTACCGTCATGCTGCTTGTAAGCGTGATCTCGTTTACCGAGCTTCTGAACAGGGAAACGGCTCATCCGGAAAAACAAAAACGCCTCGGAGCATTCTATGAAGGCGCCGTGATCTTTACAGTGATCCTTTCCTTTACGGCAGGAACGACTATCGGCTCCCAGTACCTTTACGGGCACCGTTTCAGTTCTTCCATTTCCGACGAGAGAGAAAACTACTCCAACACTACGGGGTTCTATAATAATATCGTGAACATCCTCAAAACCGGCAGACTCTGTGTCCCGGACACCTGGAACAATGAAGCGACCGATGAACTCCGCGGCATGAATGTTCCCGGAGGCATAATCGAAAACGCAGCCGGGATCCTGGTGTTTTATAACAGCGACCTTTATCTGAACGATACCTACTGCCTGGGAGATCCGCTGCTGTCAAAGCTTCCTGCCGTCTATGATCCGAACTGGCGGGTGGGACATCTTCGCCGGGCTGTTCCCGAAGGCTACAGGGAAAGCATATACCAGGGCAAAAATCTCATAGAAGATCCGTCCCTTCACGAGTTTTATGATAAAATACTTCTGATCACAAGAGGTGATATCATGGATCCCGAAAGGATAAAGACCGTGATAAACATGAACCTCGGAAAATACGATCACCTGATTGATGAGTACATGGCCGGATCGTCCCGGTAAAGAAAGAATGAAATGAAAAGAGATTCTAAAGACCTTCATCCAAAGATAAAAGAACACGGCAAAGAGATCCTCGATCATAAGGATTTTATCGGCATGAAAAACTACATGCAGCACGGTTGTGTTTCCCTGCATGACCATTGCCTGAGAGTTGCCGAGACCAGCCTCAGGATAAATGAGAAACTCAAAAAGCTGCGGCTTCATCTGAACGAAAGGGAAATGGTACGCGGCGCGCTGCTTCATGATTTTTTTCTCTATGACTGGCATGACAAGGAAAAAAGACGGAAGCTGCACGGTTTCTATCATCCCGGAGTGGCCCTGAAAAATGCCGAAAGAGAATTTGACCTGACAAAAAAGGAAAAGAATATAATAAAACAGCATATGTTCCCGCTGACCATCACAAAGATACCGACAAACAGGGAGTCCTGGGTGGTAAATATCGCGGATAAATGGTGCAGTCTCATAGAGACCGTAAGGATGAGGAAGCCGTCTTGAAAAAGGAGCTTTTATCACTTTCTTCTTCCGATACGTACCCTTTCCATATGCCCGGACACAAGCGAGCGATACGGACAGGACCCCTTGCCGGCGCCTATGGCATCGATATCACGGAGATCGAGGGCTTTGATGCGCTGTCGGATCCGGACGGCATCATTAAATCCCTGGAGGACAGAGCCGCTGCCTACTACGGTGCAGACAGGGCTTTTCTTCTGGTCAACGGATCCACATGCGGGATACTCTCATCCATAAGCTGCCTTGTGCCGCACCACGGCCGCCTGCTGATGGCCCGCAACAGTCACAAAAGCGCATATGATGCCGTATATCTGGGCGAGCTCGAGCCGGTCTATGTATATCCGGACATAATGGATGAATACGGTGTTTCGGGAAGCATAAAAAACGATGACATACGAAGATGCCTTGGATCAAGTGATGATATCCGGGCCGTTTTTATTACTTCTCCCACCTATGAGGGCATCATTTCAGATGTTGATACAATAGCGGATACGGTCCACTCATTTGGAATACCTCTCATCGTGGATGCAGCCCACGGAGCCCATCTGGATATATCGGAAAAAGCGGACATAGTGATAGTAAGCCTTCACAAGACACTTCCGGCATTTACATCTTCTGCCCTCTGTCTTGTAAACGGGGACAGGATAGACACGCAGAGGCTGAAGTTTTTCATAAACATTTTTCAGACGAGCTCTCCTTCATATATCCTCATGTCGGGTATCGAAACCTGCTTTGACATCCTTGAAAATGAAGGACCCCGGAAAAGATCCCGCCTGGACGGGATGCTGGCTAAGCTGTATGCCCGGTTGAACGGCAATGCCTTTATAAAGGCTCTGGATGAAGCATCCGTGAAAAAAAGCGGCTCCTTTGGAAAGGATCCTTCAAAGATCTGCTTATATGATAAGAGCCGGAAGCTCTCCGGGAGCAGGATCGCGGAAATACTGCGCGAAAAATACCGGATAGAGCCGGAATACGGCGCAGGAAGAATATGTCTTTGCATCAGCTCCATAATGGACAGCCCTGAGGGCTTCCAAAGGCTGATGGATGCGGCAGGGGATATGGATGAATATTTACGAAGCGGAAAACTGCCCTAAACGCAGGGCGGATATCAGAAAGGCCAAAGGACAGGTCTCTGCCTCCTTTGTATATGCCTTTCCACCGGACATACCGATCATCGTTCCGGGAGAGATCATAGAACAGGAAAGCATAGACGCCGTGCTTGCATACAGGGAGGACGGCGCCCGTATCATAGGACTGGACGGATGGGATATATCTATTATCTGATGGGAAAAAGCGCATCGGGGAAGGACAGCATCTACAAAAAGCTGATAGGGCAGACAGCCCTGAAAAAGATCATCATCTACACTACCCGCCCCTTAAGAAAAGGGGAAAAGGACGGAGATGATTACCATTTTGTGAACGAAAAAGAATATGAGCATATCCGTTCCGGCGGAAAGATCATTGAAGAAAGACTGTATGAGACCGCGGAAGGCCCATGGCGTTACTTCACCGTGGATGACGGAAGCCTGGATGACAAAGAAGGAGACCTTCTCGGCATCGGGACTTTGGAATCCTTTCTCAGGTTAAGGGATTATTTTGGAAAAGACAGGATCAGGCCGATATATATAGAGGTAGAAGACGGTGAGAGACTGAGCCGTGCCCTGAACCGTGAACGTTCGCAAAACGAACCGAAATACAGGGAAATGTGCAGAAGATTTCTTTCCGATTCGGAGGATTTCTCGGAGGAAAAACTGAAGGAAGCCTGCATAACAAAAAGATTTGAAAACAAGGACCTCGATCTTTGCCTGAAGGAGATATTAAACTTCATCGACCATGGATATCAAGGTAAATAATCTGAACAATATAGCTCCCACACAGGAGACGGCGCCGGTACAGCAGTCAGATGATGCCTTCAGATTCGCTCTCATCAGCAACATCGAAGAGCAGGATCTGCAGGAGCGCCTTTCTGCGCTCATGGGAGAGATAACTGCCCAGGGCGAACGCATATCCAAAAAAAAGGATATCAAGGATATGAGGAAGTACCGCTCTCTGGTCAAAGACTTCATGAATGAGATACTGAACCGCTCCCATAAGTTTTCCAGACAGAACTTCCTGGACAAGAGAGGCCGGCACAGAGTATACGGTATCATCCACCTCGTGGACCAGAACCTGGATGAGCTTGCGGAAGAGCTCTTAAAAGATGAAAGCGACAATCTTGCCATCCTTGCAAAGATAGGCGAGATCAGGGGGCTTCTCATCGACCTTTTGATGTGAAAGAGAATCGCATGGAAATAACAGGATTTTCAGATTTTATCGGGCAGAAAAGAATAAAGGACTATTTTGCCGATGCGGCAAAAAACGACCGGGCCGGTCATGCCTACATCCTTTCCGGTATGAAGGGAAGCGGGAAAAAGACTCTGGCCCGTCTTTTTGGCATGGCTCTGCTTTGCGGGTCCGGAGAAGATAAACCCTGCGGAACCTGTCATTCCTGCAAAATGGCCATTTCCGGAAATCACCCGGACCTGATCACCCTGACTCATGAAAAGCCAGCCCTCATCTCAATAGACGAGATCAAGGAACAGCTGGTATCCGGTATACAGGTCAGACCCTATTACAAAGGAAAAAAGATCTACATCATACCGGATAGCGATATGATGAACATCCGGGCACAGAACGCCCTGCTGAAAAGCATCGAGGAGCCGCCGGCATATGCTGTTATCATCCTTGTTACGGATAATCCCTCCTCCCTGATCCCTACTATCCATTCGAGGTGCTCACATATTTCAACCGTTCCCCTTCCGAATGAAACGGTAAAGGACTACCTGATAAAAAATGCTGCCGCCGGTGAAAAAGAAGCCTCTATCTGTGCGGCCTTTGCGGGAGGCTCGATCGGAAATGCTTATGATTTCCTCCGGTCCGAAAATTTCAGGGAGGATCTGGGCAGGACCATGGATCTGATCAAAAGATCAAAAAACCTCCCGTCAAATGAAATCTTTGCTTTTTCAAAGGAGGCCTCGTCGGACAGGACAGGCGTCCTGCAGATACTTGATACCATCCTTCTGGTATACAGGGATATCCTCATGTATAAAACCATGGGAGAACAGGCTTCGTTGACATTTATCGATGAAACGGAGTATATTGAATCGAAAGCCCGGGAAACAGACTACAATGAGATAGGACGGGTAATCAGATCAACAGAAGAACTGAAAGGACGGCTCAGGTCAAATGTGAACGTTCAGGCAGGACTGGATGTACTGCTGCTTAACATTTCGGAGCCGGTGATAAGTCAATGACCAGGATAATATGCGTCAGGTTCAGAACGGCAGGAAAGATCTATTATTTCTCTCCCGGAGAACTTGAGATAAAAAAAGGCGATCATGTCATCGTAGAGACTTCCAGGGGTGTCGAATACGGCAAGGTAGTCTCCGACATCAGGGAGCTTGAGGACGACAAGGTAAACCAGCCCCTGAAAAAAGTAAAGCGCATTGCTACTCCCGAAGATGACGAGGTCGAAAAAAAGAACAGGGACAGGGAAAAGGATGCCTATCTAGTCTGTCTGGAAAAGATCCATGCACACAAGCTTGATATGAAGCTTGTGGAGGCGGAATACACCTTTGACGGAAACAAGCTTCTTTTCTATTTTACCGCTGACGGAAGGGTGGATTTCAGGGATCTGGTAAAGGATCTGGCATCCGTTTTCAGAACCAGGATAGAACTCAGACAGATCGGCGTCAGGGATGAGACAAAAATTACCGGAGGGATCGGCATCTGCGGCAGAGTGCTGTGCTGTCATGCATATCTTTCCGATTTTGCCCCCGTTTCCATCAAAATGGCAAAAGAACAGAACCTCTCTCTCAATCCGGCAAAGATCTCCGGAGTCTGCGGAAGGCTGATGTGCTGTCTCAAAAACGAGGAAGATACCTATGAATACCTGAACAAGCTGCTTCCCGCCATCGGCGACACCGTTACCACGCCCGACGGACTTAAGGGACAGGTTGAGAGCGTAAATGTGCTCCGTCAGCTTGTGAAAGTCATAGTAGACGAAGGTGATGAAAAAGAGATAAAAGAGTATCACGCAGGCGATCTCAGGTTCAGGCCCAGGCGTCCCAAGAACAAAAAAGGGTCTGATCACGGAAAAGATCTTTCGGAAAACGAACTGAAAGAGCTCGAAAAGCTTGAGAAGCAGGAGGGCGGAAAGTCAAAGCTTGATGACGACTGATAACAGCCTGTTAAAGGAAGGCGAACGGATCGACGATCTGGAAAGAAACGGTCTTTCCATCATACAGGATCCATCCTCTTTCTGTTTTGGCATGGATGCTGTGCTTCTTTCGGGTTTTGCAAATGTTCCCGACGGCAGCAGAGTGCTCGATCTTTGTACCGGCACAGGTATCATCCCGATACTTTTGAGCGCAAAGACAAAGGCGGAACACATCACCGGTATAGAAATACAGGAAAAGATCGCTGATATGGCATCCAGGAGCGTGACCTTAAACAGCCTGGAATCAAGGATCGATATAATAAATGCAGACTTAAAGGAAGCAGACAGGCTTTTCCCCTCTGCTTCTTTTGATGTTGTTACTTCAAATCCTCCCTATATGGTAAAAGGTTCAGGCCTTTGCAATCCCGATGAAAGCATTGCGATAGCGAAACATGAGCTTCTGTGCGATCTTTCGGATGTGGTACGCGCTGCTGCCCATGTCCTGAAGGACGGCGGTATCTTCAGCATGGTCCACAGGCCCTTCCGCCTGGCTGACGCGATCGATACCATGAGAAGGTACAGGCTGGAACCAAAGAGGCTGAAACTGGTCTACCCTTCCGTTGAAAAAGAACCCGTCATGGTGCTTTTGGAGGGCAGAAAGAACGGCGGTTCTTATCTTTGCGTGGAAAAGCCTCTCATCATATACGGACCGGACGGAAAATACACAGAGGAGATTACCGGAATTTATGGCTATTGAAAAGGGCACCCTGTATCTGTGCGCCACCCCGGTCGGAAATCTGGGCGATATGACAAAAAGGGTCCGTGACACCCTTGAAAGCGTCGATATCATAGCGGCCGAGGATACCAGGAACACATTAAAACTCCTGAATCATTTCAACATACAGAACAGGCTGACAAGCTATCATGAGCATAATAAATACGACAAGGCAGATCTTTTGATAAAAGATCTCCTCGAGGGAAAGGATATCGCTCTGGTAACGGATGCCGGAACACCTGCGATATCAGATCCCGGTGAAGTCCTGGTAAAAAAATGCATCGATGAAGGGATCCGCGTCACTTCGCTTCCGGGCCCCACGGCCTTTGTGACAGCGCTGACACTGTCCGGGCTGTCTACCCGGAGATTTATATTTGAAGGCTTCCTTCCATCTGATAAAAAAGAAAGAACAGCCATCCTGGAAGAACTGGCAGATGAAACAAGGACCATCATACTCTATGAGGCCCCCCATCGTCTGAAAGAAACCCTTCAGCTTCTGCTCGATACTCTGGGAAACCGGAAGACAGCCCTGTGCCGTGAACTGACAAAGGTTCATGAAGAAATACTCCGGTTTGACCTGAAAAGCGCCGCAGCATACTGTGAGGATACCGATCCGAAAGGAGAATTCGTGCTGGTAATAGAAGGAAAGGATCCTTCCCTTCTCATGGAAGAAGAAAGAAAAAAGTGGGAAGATATTTCCCCTTCGGAACATATGAAGATCTACCTGTCATCCGGTATGGACAAAAAAAGCGCCATGAAACAGGTGGCAAAGGACAGGGGCGTTTCAAAAAGAGATATCTATAATCTGCTTGTCAGGGAGGATGAAAATGAAGAATAAAAATATTGAAAAGATCATATCCTGCGCGTTCTTATTATCCGTATGCGCACTGTTTTCAGGATGCGCGAAAAAGACCGCCGATGTGTCCCCGTCAGACTTAAAGCCCATAGAAACGGAATCCGAAGTCTCTCTTGGAGGGGAAACATCCAAAGAATCCGCGGATACCGAAGAGAACGTTTCTGTCCCCGAAGGCAAAGCTCCTGAAAAACCTGCCTCCGACCTGCCTCTTTCAGAGACTGTAAATACCTTCAACTGGGAATTTTACGATCTGCAGGATACAGGCTCAAATGTCTTTTTTTCACCGATGAGTCTTGAAAGTGCTCTTGCCATGGTGCTTTCAGGCGCAAAAAACGATACCTTCGATGAACTGGCGGGTGTCCTCCATATAGCCAATCCGGACACATTCATGGACGGTTACTCCCGGCTTTCCGGAGGCTATGACACCGATGGCGCAAAGCTTACGATCGCAAATTCACTGTGGATAGACGAAAGCTTTGAGAAGGAACACGGTATCGAACCCTCCTTCATTTCAAAACTGGAAGAAAAAATGGACGCCGAAGTCATCCCGGAGGATTTTAAGAATGATCCGCAGAAAGCCTCCCTTGACATATCGGAGTGGGTAAGTGACAAGACTGAAAATCTCATACCGGACTACCAGTCAGTATCAGACAGCAACACGGTCCTTGATATAATAAATGCCATCTATTTTTACGGGGAATGGAAATATAAATTTGACGCAAATGATACCTTTGATATGGACTTCAGGACTTCCGGCGGCAACCGGACTGTCGATATGATGAACATGCATGATGAATATTACAGATATCTGGATGAAAAGGGCTTTAAGGGTATCGAGCTCCCCTATGCAGGGGATGCCGCCGTGATGGATATCATCATGTCGGAGGATGATTCAGATCTTTCATCTCCCGACGCTTTCAAAAGCCTTTCGGCAGAGGAAAGGGAAGAATTCCTGTCAAAGCTGTCTTCTGCAGATGAAACAAAGATCTCCGCTCTGCGTCTGCCAAAATTCACCATGGATCTGTCAGCTGAGGGCTTAAAGGAGAAGCTTCAGAAAATGGGCATCAGGTCTGCCTTTGACCCCGAAAAAGCTGATCTTTCCGGCATATGTGAGAAACTGTTCATCTCGGATATCGCCCACAGGGCAAAGATCGAGGTTGATGAGGAGGGAAGCCGTGCCGCAGCCGTCACGGAAGTGACCATGAGGGTCACCGGAGCCATGATAGATGATGAAGAAAGGATCGAATTTGTCTGCGACAGGCCCTTCGTTTTTGTTATCAGGGATGCATCCTCAGGAACCATCCTCTTTACAGGGGCCGTAAACGAACCTTAAAAAGAAGACAGGGGAGACAGGGGGACGGTCCTTTTGTCTCCTTCAGAATTATCGAAAACAGCCGATAAACCTGACTGGAAGGAGACAGAAGGACCGTCCCCCTGTCTCCCTCTGGCACCAAAAAAACAGCAGCCGCTGTTATGCGAGCTGCTGTTTAGGATAAAACTCCTTCTGATAATCGATATATTCCTTTTTTTCCTTTGGAGTCGCCTGTCTGATCCTGTCCGATCCGCAATCCGGACAATATTTATAGCTTCCGACTCTCTTGAAGGTATATCTGCACTCATCACATGTACATATCATGATATTGTGTTTTCCTCCTTTCCCTAAACCCAATATGTAGTGTAAATCCATAACACTTGCTATGTAAATACCCAAGTTAAAAAAATCAAAAGGTTTTTCTATGTTAAATTTCCGGCCCGGGTGGTACAATGATGTGTGTGGTCTGCGATGAATTCGGGATCATCATTGCAAAAATCAATAGAAAAAGGGGGTACTTATGTATTATATCGGCATCGATCTCGGAACAAGTTCCGAAAAACTTCTTCTGATGGATTCAGAAGGAAAGATCATCAACATCGTATCTGAGGATTATCCCATATCCTTCCCGCAGCCCGGCTGGTCCGAACAGAAGCCGGAAGACTGGTGGGATGCAACAAAAAAGGGCATTAAAAACCTTATAAAAGATATTGACGGCAAGCAGGTTGCCGGTATTTCCTTCGGAGGCCAGATGCACGGTTTGGTAGTCCTTGATGAAAATGACAATGTCATCAGGCCTGCCCTGCTCTGGAACGACGGCCGCACCCAGAAAGAAACCGATTATCTGAATAATGAGATCGGAAAAGACAAGCTTTCACAGTATTGCGCAAACATAGCCTTTGCCGGCTTTACCGCTCCGAAGATCCTGTGGATGAAGAACAATGAGCCCGAGCTCTTTGCAAAGATTAAAAAGATCATGCTTCCGAAAGATTATATCGCATATAAGCTTACCGGAGTTCACTGTACGGATGTTTCGGATGCTTCCGGCATGCTCCTCTTTGATGTGAAGAACAAAAAATGGTCAAAGGAAATGTGCGATATCTGCGGCATCAGGGAAGATATGCTCGCTCAGATCTTTGAAAGCTACGAGGCAGTCGGCAAGGTAAAAGGCGATATAGCCTCAGAACTTGGTCTGTCCGATAATGTCACCGTTGCAGCAGGTGCCGGAGACAACGCCGCTGCCGCAGTCGGAACAGGCTGTGTCGGTGACGGACTCATGAACATCTCTCTGGGTACATCAGGGACCATCTTTATCTCCAGCCATGACTTCAAGGTTGACAGGTTCAACGCGATACATGCCTTCGCGCATGCTGACGGATACTACCATCTCATGGGCTGCATGCTTTCAGCTGCTTCCTGCAAGGCATGGTTCATGAATGACATCCTGAAGACAGATGACTTTGCAGGTGAAGAAGGAAAGATAACCGATGACATGCTCGGAAACAACAATGTTTTCTTCATGCCCTATCTGATGGGCGAGCGCTCTCCTTATAATAACCCCAATGCCCGCGCCGCTTTCATAGGCATGTCTATGGATTCGAGCCGTACAGACATGATACAGGCAGTAATGGAAGGTATTTCATTCGGTATCAGGGATTCCTTTGAGATCGCCCGTGAGCTTGGCATTGATGTAAAACGCACCAGAATCTGCGGAGGCGGATCAAAGGGAGATCTGGCAAAAAAGATGATGGCAGATATCCTTGGCATAGAAGTGGATGTTCCGGAAAACGAACAGGGACCTTCCATGGGAGGCGCAATGCTTGCCGCCGTTGCCTGCGGTGAATACAAGGATGTGAAGGAAGCCTGTGACAGGATCGTCCGCATAAGCAAGACCGTAAGCCCTGATCCTGCCATCGTAGCCCGCTATGAAGAAAAATACAAGAGATACCGCCAGCTTTATCCTCTTCTCAAGGACTGGTACATCTGAATTAATAAAAGAGTCAGGGGTTTTCTCCCCTGACTCTTTTTTACTCATTTTTTTAAGGATCCGTTGATCGCCTGATACTGTTTGTTCAGAGTGCTCCAGTTGACAGTGATCTCCTTCGTCCTTTTAGACACAACAGCCATGATGTCATCATAATTATTTATAAATGTCATGACGACGCCCCTGTGGAACCTGTTGTGATCAACCTCGTTTTTCAGAATCGAGATCACCGCATCCTTTCCGCGAGGCTCATGATACGGTCTTTCACAGGTCAGTCCCGTCACTGTGTCTGCCACCTGGAGTATCCTCATCGGCATATTCAGCGATGTGTTCTGCAGATGATTGGGATATCCCGAGCCGTCACCTCTTTCATGATGAGCCAGGACCACATCCGCAACCTTGTCATTTATCCTGCCGCGCAGCAGATGATCCGTAACCTCAACATGCTTTCTCATTATCTCTGTCTCTTCCTTTGTGAGCTTTCTGGGAGCTTCTATTATCTCGGTAGGGACAGTCAGCATCCCGACATCATGAAGTATCGATGCATAATAAAGGATGTTTTTATCCTCATCACTGATTTCGCTGACGCGTTCTGCTATCTCCATTGCCACACAGGTGGATGTCACCGTGTTTATCACATTCATCTCATCCCTGAAGCCTGAAATATACATCAGAAGCTCGATGAATTTATTCTTCTCTCCATCGGAAAGCATCATGTTCTCAAAGACTTCATCCAGTTCTTCCCTGTATTTGCCGCTCTTCAGGTTTTCAAATATATCAAATCTCTTCTGAGCCTGGGAACAGAGCTCAAAGGCCTCCTGCGAGTACTTTGTCCCTATATAATTTTTCAGCTTCAGATAATCAAATTTGGAACCGATGGAGTTGTTGTAGATATCAACAACATTTGCCAGATTCAGATAGTTTGCTATATCCTTGTTCTCAAGCTTCACATCCCCCAGCTGCCTGTAGTCTATATGATGATACATGAGTATCTTTGCCCTCTCATCCCCGAGGGGTGACAGATACTTCATGAAAAGAGAGCCGTAAATGGAGTGCGGCATGACATTCGTCATATCAAAGGTAAGCACATCCTTGTCCGCATCAACCTTGAATGCCCCGATATCATGCAGCATTCCCAGGAGCGCAAACTCGGCAAGCTCATAATCCTCGTATTTATCCTCACACCTGAGCATACAGTAGAGGATATATCCGACTCTTGAGCTGTGATCCATTATCTTTTTGTTTATGAGCCTCAAAATCTCCCTGCAGAGAACGCATATGTCCCTGCTCCTGACTATCTCCAATCTTCTGTCCTCTCAATGCGACATTTTCTTTTTGTTCCTAAGCATTACCTGTTCTGCCCGTTCATAGACCTCATCAAAATGCCTGTCGCTTTCCCTGTCGTAGGTGGCCTCTCCGGCCGCAACGCTGTATCCTGTTCCGAAGAGTTTCTCATCTTCGCTGCTCCGTTTTTCGATCGTCTTCAGGAGCTTTTCTATCAGCGCATTTGCGTCAGCATCATTTATTATGGCACAGAACCTGTCTCCCTCTATCCTGTAGAGCGGGAACCCTACAAAGGTCTCTCTCATGGACTGGACAACCCGTCCTATCACCTCGTCTCCTCTTTCATGACCGGCCTTTTCATTGATTCTGTCCATGTTATTGATATCTATGGATACTATGGAAAAAGCAGCCCTGCCCATTTTAATCTCGCTGTCTATCACATCCTTTGTGATGGAAAATGCTGCTTTGTTATTCAGGCCCGTCATTTCATCCGTATAGGCCAGGGAATGGAAATGATAGAAGTAGCTCCTCATCATCGCTGTCATATTGTTGAAGGTTCCGGAAAGCTGTCCGAACTCATCATCTCCGAGATAATCAAGCTTTACATCCAGATTTCCCTTTGTAACCTGTTCGGATGCCTCAGTCAGTTCCTTCAGCGGCTTTAATGCAGTCTTTATCACCTGATAGATAAGTATCAGCGATACCAGCATCACTATCACGCTGCACAATATGGCATATCCCAGAACAGTCGTCCTAAGCGAATAGATCTCATCGATAGGAGCTGTCAGACACAGCGTCATGCCGTTTTCCAGTTTCGTTGCAAAGAGCTTCATCGGTTTGACAGATGAAGCGTATTCTACGGGTTTTTCCTTCTGAAGGGATTCCTTCATGGCAGAAAACATTATCATCGTCTCATTGTCAAAGAGATCTCTGTCCAGTCCGTTTGCTGCCTCTCTCTGATATATGATATTGTCTTCGGCATCAAAGAGTATCGCAGATCCCGTATCATAAACCTTTATCTTTTCGGCTTTGTCGCGGAAGCTCTCCACAGCCATATCCATTCCGACAATGCCGACAAATCCGCCTTCTTCATTGATAGGGGCAATGTATGAAATCATCTCTACCCCCATGTTCTCATTTTTGTACGGACCTATCCAGACCGGTGATCCGGATCTCTGCGGGATATAATACCATCCGACATGCGACAGATCATTTTTGTCATAAGAGGAGATATCCGTCAGGGCAAGCTTCTCAAAAGCCCCTTCCGGATTCTTCATATAAAGAAAACCGACCGGTTCTTCTTTGATATCATCGGTAAATCTCATATATACGGCCGTTGATGCCTCTGCAGAGGATGCCTCGATCAGGGCCATATCCTTTACCCTTTCCAGATAGTCCTGTCTGAAAGCGGCATCATTCACTTTTTGAGGGTCTTTTTCCAGTTCTCTTTTGGAAAAACGATAGATATTGTCAAGACTGCTGCTGACATCATCCATCAGGGATTCGATATCATCTTTTTTATCTTCCGTGATCATCTCCATGATCCTGTCATTATCTTTGTCACTTATGTCATTGATCCCGACATATGAGACTATGATCAGCATGGTGGAAATGATGATGGAGAAAATAAAAAAGATCCCCATTATCATGGTATGTATCGACTTCATTCTACATGCCGCCCCTTTTTTGCTTATACTTCACCGCTATGCCTTATGCAAAATCCCCTGTTCCTGCAGCGGCGTTTTTTGCAAGGACATCGGCCTCTTCGTTAAATGTCACACCCGTATGGGAGCTGACCTTGAAAAAACCAATCTCCATGCTTTTTTCCTTATCCCTTATAAAAGACTTGTATGCTTTTGTTATGTCCTTGTTTGCCTTCCAGCTGTCTGTTGCCCATTTTTCGATACCGGAATAATCATAAAATACCGTTATCTTTTTCTTTCCGGCTTCAGCCGCTCTTTCTATCGCGGCCTTCACTCCCTCGAGCTCGGCTGCAACATTCCGTAGAGCTATGAAATCCTCACTGTAATCTTTGTCAAAATGCCCGGAAAGCTCCTCCCTTTTTCCGTCCGGAAAGATAAGGATCGCTCCAAAACCCGAGCATTCGTTTACGGCATCATAGCTTCCGTCCACAAAAGCGATGACCTCCTCATCCTTCATGGAACGGATCTTTTCATCGATCAGTGAGTTGATTTCTCCTTTTCCCGGTGCCTCCTGTCCTGAAGGTCCGTCCTCAAATCCTTCATATCCCGCAAGGTATGCAGCTGCCTCCTTCAGTGTGGGAAAGGATTTGTAGACAGCCCCCTTCATGCCGTCCACATTGGCTTTGCATTCCTCCCAGGTATAATAGATCCCCGGTCTTTTTCCGGCCGCGACGGCGTAGAACTTCTGTTTTGCCATGGATCAAAGACTGTCCATTCCCTGGTACATCTTGAGCATCGGAGCCATGACCGCGCCTATCAGCGTACCTACGATTCCTGCCAGGACAAGTATGATCAAAGGTTCCATTACAGCCATCATTGCTTCAGTCGCGGCTTCAACCTCTTCCTCAAAATAATCTGCAAGTTTGGTGAGCAGTCCTTCAACATCACCGGATTCCTCTCCTATACGTATCATATGATGCACCATGGGAGGGAACTGCCTGCTCCTCTCGATAGGGGATGAAAGGGATGTACCCTGTACTATATCTTCCCTGCAGTCCATTACAGCGTCTTTTATGATCGCATTTGTGAGCGTTCCGGCTGTGATCTCCAGCGCGTCTGGCATCGATATACCTGCAGCGAGCATGGTGCTCAGGGTCCTCGCAAATCTTGCAGCGGCACTCTTCTGCTGAAGAGGACCTGTCAGCTTGTTGTGAAGCAGGAGCTTGTCCACAAAATGCTTTCCGCCATTGGATCCGTAAAACAGCTTGAATCCTACGACTATGGCCACGACAATGGCTATCAGTATATACCAGTAGCCTATAATAAAATCACTGGCACCCATTACGGCCTTTGTTATGCCGGGAAGCTCCATATCCATATCCGCAAACATCTCTGCATAGCTGGGGATAACGAAGGTAAGCATGACTATGACGACGCCTATGGCGACCAGCATGACTATGACAGGATAAATCATAGCTTTTTTTACGGTCGCAGCCAGCTTTGCGTCCTTTTCAAACTGGATAGCCATTCTTTCAAAAGCTATATCCAATGAACCGGAAGATTCTCCTGCTCTGATCATATGGATCAGAAGAGGCGGGAATATCTTTTTCTGCTCCTCCATGGAATCTGAAAGAGTCTCTCCTTTTTCAACCGATATCTGAGTCTGCTTGATGGCTTTTGCAAGCTTCACATTCTCAGTCTGTTCCCCGAGCATGTTCAATGCGTCTATGATCGTAACACCAGCCTGTGTCATGGAAACGAACTGTCGGCAGAAAACCGAAAAATCCCTGGGCTTTGGCTTTCCGCCCAAATCGATATTTATCTCCTTGTTCAGAAGGCCCTGCTCGTTGACCTCAAGCACGGTCAGTCCCTGTGAAGTGAGCTTCTGTGTCACCTGCGTGGGATTGTCGGCAGTCATGCTTCCCTTCATCTCTTTTCCCGATGCATCGATCGCCACATATCCATATGATGCCATTTTAATAAATCCTCCTGCTTATGTTTCTATGTTACTTAAATTACCTTTCTTGAAAGGTACTGATAATCCTGAGCAAAAGTGAGGGCTGTCTCACCCGAGATCTTTCTCTTTGCATAGAGCTCGTAGAGCGAGTCATCCATGGTAATCATTCCGGCCTTCCTGTTGGTCTGCATCATTGAAGGGATCTGGAATGTCTTTCCTTCACGGATCAGATTCCTGATAGCCGGATTTGCCACCATTACCTCAAATGCCGCGCATCGTCCTCCGTCTTTTCCGGACATGGGCATGAGCTGCTGCGAGACCACGCACTCAAGGACTGTTGCAAGCTGTATCCTTATCTGCTCCTGCTGATGAGGAGGGAAAACGTCCACGATACGGTCGATGGTAGCTGCCGCTCCGATCGTATGCAGGGTTGAGAAAACAAGGTGTCCTGTCTCTGCTGCAGTAACGGCTGTGGCGATGGTATCCAGATCTCTCATCTCTCCGAGGAGGATGATATCCGGGTCCTGACGGAGAGCTGCACGAAGCGCCTGCGCATAGCCCTGCGTATCAAGTCCTATCTCTCTTTGTACTACCACGCCTGTCTGTGATTTGTGAAGATACTCTATAGGATCCTCCAGTGTGATGATATGCACCGGCTTTTCCTGGTTAATAACATTGATAAGAGATGCAAGTGTTGTTGATTTTCCGGATCCTGTAGGTCCGGTAACCAGAACCAGTCCTCTCTTTTTGTTTGTCATCCCTACAACTGCCTCGGGAATAGAGAGCATTTCGGGATCCGGTATATCAAAAGGCAGCAGACGGAGAGCTGCCGCATATGTACCTCTCTGTTTGAACACATTCAGACGGAATCTTCCGACTGATGCAAGAGAATACGCGAAGTCTATCTCTCCTTCTTTATCAAGCTCTGTCCTCTGCTTGTCGTTCATGATGGGGTCAAACATTTTTTTGACATCTTCAGGCTTCAGGACATGATCATCCATTTCCACCAGGTCACCGTCCACCCTTATCATTATGGGCCTTCCGACAGAATAGTGCACATCGGAAGCTTTCATCTCCATGGATCTCTTCAGGGACTGGTCAAGGGTTAATACTGCCATTTTTACTATCTCCTCTCATTAATTATACATCGAATGATACTTTCTTCATCTCTGCCACGCTGGTTATACCATCAAGCACATATCTGGTTGCCGACATCCTCAGTGTACTCATGCCCTCCTCCATGGCAACCTCTTTTATCTCCTCTGCCGTTGAGTTCTTTGATATTACCCTCTTCAGCCTCGGGGATATCTCCAATATCTCATACACACCTATACGTCCCTTGAATCCCGTGTTGTCACACTGGTCGCAGCCGCAGGGCTCGTATATCTTTATTTTCTTTTTTGAATTGGCCGGGATGCCCAAAAGCTCCTTTTCCTCGGCATCCGGCTCCTTTGCCTTCTTGCAGTTGGGACAGAGCCTCCTGACCAGACGCTGGGCAATGATGCCTACTATTGAATCTGCCAGCAGATAAGGTTCTATTCCCATATCTATCAGTCTTCCAACTGCACCGGAGGACGAGTTTGTATGCAGGGTGCTGACCACAAGGTGTCCGGTGATGGACGCCTGAACTGCTATTCCCGCCGTTTCACCGTCTCGGATCTCTCCTATCATGATGATATCCGGGTCCTGCCTCAGGATTGAACGCAGCGCCGATGCAAATGTCAGTTCAGCCTTCGGATTGACCTGTACCTGATTGATACCGTTGATATTCGCCTCGACAGGGTCCTCGACCGTGATGATGTTTACCTCTTCCCTGTTCAGCTCGGAAAGCGCCGTGTACAGAGTGGTTGATTTTCCGGATCCTGTAGGGCCTGTAACCAGTATGATGCCGTGGGGATTTCCGAATATATGATCAAACTGCTTTAATTCATGTTCATTTAAGCCCAGGTCTTTCTTTTCCCTCGACAGCGCATTCTTTGAGGTAAGACGCATAACGACCTTTTCGCCGTACACGGTAGGAAGAATGGATACACGAATATCAAATTCCTGTCCGTCAACCACCTGGGTCATACGTCCGTCCTGCGGTCTCCTCTTTTCGGAGATGTCCATTCCGGATATGATCTTGATTCTGGCAACGATGGCAGACAAAAGATCTGTTGCGTATATCAGCCTCTCATACAGGGCGCCGTCTATACGGTACCTGACCCTGACGCTCATCTCCAGAGGCTCGATATGGATATCGGAAGTCCTCTGTCGCACAGCCTGATCGACCATCTGCTTGACCAGGGAGACAATGGGCGAATTGTCTATCTCGGCATTGGCCTCTTCCCTTTCGGCCTCCTGCTCTCTTCTTTCGTTTGCCTTTTCTTCGGCATACTTGTTTGCCACATCCATAACGTCTGCGGTTCCGTATGCCCTGTCAATGGCGATCGCTACCTGACGCCTGGTGGTAACCATCGGCTCTATCTGAAGCCCCGTGATCATGTTGAAATCATCAATGGCTTCCATGTCCATGGGATCTGACATCGCAAGCATCAGGACATTTGCATTTCCCGGATGATATGCATAGGGGATGGCATTATGACGACGGGCCACATTTGAGGGAATCATCTTCAGGATGTTGTCATCTATCTTCATTCCGGTCAGATCCACCTTCTCGAGATGCAGCTGGTTACACAGCGCATCCGCTATGGCTTCCTCAGTACATATATTGTTTTCGACCAGAACCTCTCCAAGTTTTTTCCCGGATCCTTTTTGAAGTTCAAGCCCCTTTTGGAGATCCTCCTCCGTCAGAACATCGGTCTTTACAAGAAGATCCCCCAGTCGCAGCTTCCTGCGGCCGTGCATTCTACCTCCTGCCATATCTCACACTATCCTCCTGATCGATATCACGCTCCTGTAGAGCGCGTTTGATATCTTTATGCCCGTAGCCTGGGTCGAGGCATGAACTATCTGTCCGTTCCCCAGATATATACCCACGTGTCCGGCATAACAGAATATATCTCCCGGCTGGGCTTCCTCATAGGAAACTCCCCTGCCGTATGCTGCCTGGGCACCTGAATTTCTCGGTATCGAATAACCGAAATGCTTGTATACAGACATCGTAAAACCGGAACAGTCGCATCCGTCTGTCAGAGATGTACCTCCGGGTACATACGGGTTTCCGACGAACTGTCTGGCATAATTTGCTATCTCCTGACCGGTCCCCCCGGATACGGGCTGATCTTCCTTTGGTGATTCTGTAGGCTCCTCTCCCGACTCCTCCGGCGGTCCTTCCTCGTTTTTCTTTTTTTCTTCCTCGGCTTCCTTTTTTGCCTTTTCTTTTTCTGCTTTTTCCTTTTTCTTTTTTTCTTCTGCAGCCTTTCTTGCCGCTTCCTTCTCCGCTTCCGCTATCTTTGCTATCTGGGCATTATCTTCATCTATCTTTTTCTGATAAGCCTTTGCCTTGCTTTTCGCATCGGCAAGCTTTGAGGAAAAATCCTCGACCGTACGTTTCTGCTCTTCGATAGTGGCGTTTAAGTTTTTCTCCTGCTCCTCGTATTCCTGCTCTATTTCCTGGAGTTCGGCCATCTCTTCATCAAGACTTGCCTGAAGCTCGGCCACCCTTTCCTTGCTTGCCTGATAATTCTCAAGCAGCGCCCTGTCATACTCGTACAGTTTTTCGGCGTATTCCGCCTTGTTTATCGCATCGGAAAGGCTCTCCGCCTTCAGAAGGATCTCTATGTAATCCGACGATGTGTTGCCGTTCTCATACATATATTTGATCCTGGCGCACATGGTCTTGTACTGCCGTCTCTCCTCCGCTTCGGCTGCTTCATAATCAATACGGGCCTCTTCGATCTCGGCCTCTTTATTCTCTATGTCTCCCTTTATGATCTCCACATTCGCAAGCAGCTCCACCAGCAGCGCCTGTGAAGCATCAAGCCCTGCCTGTGCCTGTGACTTTTCGTCCTCTATGCTGCTTATCTGCTCATTTACCTGATTCAGTCTGTTCTCATTTTCCTTTTTATCCTTGTTCAGGTCTTCTTTTTTCGCCGCATATGCGGAAAAGCAGAACAGGAAACAGGTTATCAGACTGATCACTATGCAGAGGGTTTTTTTCATAATTCGCAATTACCCGTTGTTCTCGGGAAAGGCAGCACATCCCTGATGTTTTCCATACCCGTGATGTACATGACCGCCCTTTCAAAACCGAGTCCGAATCCGGAGTGTCTGACCGATCCGTATCTCCTCAAATCCAGATAGAATTCATAATCCTTCGTGTCCATATTAAGCTCTTTCATCCTGTGAAGAAGCTTGTCATAGTCATCTTCTCTCTGCGATCCGCCTATTATCTCACCGATTCCGGGAACCAGGCAGTCCATGGCCGCAACTGTTTTCCCGTCTTCATTTTCCTTCATGTAAAAGGCCTTGATATCCTTCGGATAATCCGTGACAAACACGGGTTTTTTGAATTCGTGCTCTGTCAGGAATCTTTCATGCTCCGTCTGCAGATCGCATCCCCAGCTGACCTTGTACTGGAATTTGTCATTGTTCTTTTCAAGTATCTTTACGGCATCGGTATATGTCACCCGTCCAAACGCGGATCCTCTCACATGCTCAAGTCTTTCGAGCAGTCCCTTGTCCACAAAGGAATTGAAAAATGCCATCTCTTCCGGGGCATTCTCCAGAACATACCCGATGATATATTTGATCATATCCTCCGCAAGGCTCATGTTGTCTGACAGCTCATAGAAAGCCATCTCCGGCTCTATCATCCAGAATTCCGCCGCATGACGCGTAGTATTGGAATTTTCCGCCCTGAAAGTCGGGCCAAAGGTATAGATATTCCTGAAAGCACTGGCAAAAGTCTCTCCGTTCAGCTGTCCCGATACGGTCAGGTTCGTGGGCTTTCCGAAAAAGTCCTGTGAAAAATCGACCTGTCCGTCAGGACCTGAAGGCGCATCCGCAGCCGGGAGCGTCGTTACCCTGAACATTTCTCCTGCTCCTTCAGCATCGCTTCCGGTTATGATCGGGGTGTGCACATACACGAAGCCCCTCTCCTGGAAAAACTTATGTATGGCAAACGCCAGCAGGGATCTGACCCTGAATACCGCCTGAAAGGTATTTGTCCTGGGTCTTAAATGCGTCATGGTCCGGAGATATTCAAGAGTATGTCTCTTTTTCTGAAGAGGATACTCCGGCGGGGCGATACCCTCCACACTTACCTTTTTTGCCTGTATCTCAAAAGGCTGCTTTGCATCCGGAGTAGCGATGAGAGTACCGCTGACAATGACCGCGGTCCCTACATTGAGCTTTGCTATCTCCGAAAAACTCTCTATCCCGTCTCCGTATACTACCTGGAGAGTGCCAAAACAGCTTCCATCGCTTATGACCAGAAATCCGAAGGTCTTTGAATCCCTGTTAGATCTGATCCATCCTCCGATTTTTACTTCTTTTTCAAAAAACTGCTCCGGGTCTTTGTATAATTCCCTTATCTCTGTAAGCTCCATCTGCTCTCTCCCGATCACTTGATAACTGCATTCTCAAGGACAAAGTCCTGAACTTTTTCACTGAGCAGATAATCGCTCAGGGTCTTCTCGTCAACCGAAGCCTTGAGGGTATCCACATCGGTGCCATATTCCTTTGCCTTCTGCGCGTAATACTCGGCGACCTCTTTATCATCCACGCTGATGTTCTCAGCCGCCGCAATGGCTCTAACCACCAGCTCCTGCTTTGAGATCTCCTTCCCGTAATCCTGCGCCTGCTTTGCAAAATCCGCCATGTTTCCGCTTATCAGTGAAACATAGTCCTCAAGCGACAGTCCGTACTGGGACGCAAAGCTTTCTATGTTTCTCGTATACTCCGTTGTGTTCTCCGAAACAAGCCACTCGGGAAGCTTTTCCAGATCGCAGGTGCTGGAATCATATATCTTCTGCATCAGCTCATTCCGGTAACTGCTTTCCGCTGCGGTCTTCTTTGATTCCTCTATGGTATTTTTTACAACATCCAGGTAAGCATCTATATCGCCGAATTCATCTTTTTCATATTTCTGGGCAAGCTTGTCGAGGATACCGTCATCATTGAGAGACGGGACATCGTCTGCGGAAATGGAATTGACCTTTACGGTAAACACAACCTTTGCTCCGGCCAGATCTTCCGAATGATAATCCTCGGGAAAGGTAAGCTCAAGGTCTTTTGTCTGACCGATCTCCATTCCTATCACTCCGTCCTCAAAGCCCGGTATGAAGGTATCCGATCCTATCGTCAGGTCATAGCCTTCGGCAGTTCCTCCGTCAAAAGCAACCCCGTCTTTCTTTCCTTCATAATCGATATTGACCGTATCCCCTTCTATGACGGGACGGTCATCAATGCTGACTTTTTTTGCAAGGGCAGTAAGGTCTGACATAACCGCCTCTTCAATATCATTCTCGCTTGCAGTAGTATCTGTCTTTTCGATCGTGATACCCTTGTACTGTCCCAGTGTTACGAATTTGGAAGGATCGATCTTTTCAAGGCTTTGGGCTTCCTGCCCGCAGCTTGCCAGAACAAGCGACAAACACACTAATAAAGCGGTCTTTGCCGCTCCTTTGCTTAATTTTTTCATAATATTCCTCTTTCAATTAGCATAATCATGGTAGAAAACACTTTTATTTATATCACAATCCGCTTTATTATTCAATTGATTTGATATTCCGGCCAAGATTTTTGGTATCTTTTTTTACAGTACTGTGTTATAATTTGTGATGTGTCAGCATTTTTATGTTGAAAGGGAGACATATGATAGCACAGATCCTGGGAAAATACTTTGTTGAAAAAGAATTTCTGACAAACGGCCAGCTCCAGTCTGTATTGAAAAAACAGCAGGGCAGGAAGGTCCGTTTGGGTACTATCGCGGTTTCCGAAGGCCTGATGACTCTTGCCCAGGCAGATGCAGTCAATATGCTGCAGCAGTCCATAGACAAGCCTTTTGGAGATCTCGCCGTATACAAGGGTTTTCTGACCATTACCCAGGTCAAGTCGCTGCTGCGTGAGCAGGGGAATGAATTCATCCTCTTCATGCAGACATTAAACGATGAAGGCCTGATGGATGTGCCCGCCTTTGAATCGGCAGTCAGACAGTTCCAGATCGATTCCGGCGTCACTACCACCACCCTGGAGGCCATGAAGGCCGGAAGCATTGATGCCATCATAGAAACCTGCATGGGCGACAACATGAACGAGTATACCGATCATGTCGGTACCGCAGTCCGTCTGGTCGTCAGGATCATCGACAGGGATGCCTACATCGGGAGAGCCCGTATCACAAGCGATATCTCAAAGCTCCCCTCGGGCGTATTCCAGAAAGTGACAACTCCGGATGGCCATACCTACACCTGCGCGATTACCGATGAAAAAGAAGGACTTTCGGCGATCGCTTCGGGCTTTGCAAAAGATCAGTTCGAAAATGACGACCTTTTCATCATAGACGCTGCCGGAGAATTCCTGAACTGTGTCAACGGTCTTTTCTGTACGACCATAAGCCATGAAGAGCCGTCCTATGATATAGAGCCGCAGCAGTTTTTCTCACACGAGAACATACCCGGCATCATAAAGGGCTCAAAAATCCTCCACATGCCCATTTACATCGGAAGCAGCATGGCGGAATTCGTCATCATCGTGTAAAACAGCCTTTCTGATAAGGCCTATATAATAAAGAGAGCCGCAGGCGCAGATGATATCCGTGCTTCCGGCTTTTTTTACTGCCATTTCATAAGCAGAAACCGGATCCGGCACAGCCTGCGCACAGACATCAGTCCTTTTTAGTACTTCAGCAAGAAGCTCATCCGCCGTCAGTGTTCTGTCTGAAGGAACCGTTACCGTGTAGACTGTTTTTGCAAGGGGAAGGATGATATCAAGCATCTTCCCGTAATCCTTATCCTTCAGTATGCCTATTATCAGGATGATACGGGTATCTTTGAAATACAGTCCAAGGCTTGATGCCAGCCTTTCCATGCCGCTTACATTATGAGAACCGTCTATCAGCACATACGGTTCTTTCCTTATCAGCTCAAACCTTCCCTTCCATTCAGCGGATGACAGTCCGTTTTTTATATCCTCTTCTTTTATGTCAAAACCCTTTTTTTGAAGTATCCGGGCCGCGCTTACGGACATTGCCGCATTGTTTATCTGATAATCGCCCAGAAGTCCAGTATGATACTCGTTTCCCTCATAATAAAAATCCACCCCGTCAATGCCGGCTTTTGTCGGACCCTCCGGGAGAGAACAGATGACAGGCTTCGCCTTCTTTTCAAGGCACACCCTTTCTATCACGGCCATTACGCCCGTCTCCTGCGGATGGATGAGCACCGTGCTTCCTTCTTTTATTATCCCGGCTTTTTCATATGCTATCTTCTCGGGAGTGTTTCCGAGTATGTCGGTATGGTCGCAGCTTATGGGAGTGATCATGCAGACAAGAGGATCATTTATGACATTTGTAGCGTCAAGCCTGCCGCCCAGGCCCACTTCAAGAACACAGATATCGCATCTTTTTTCATAAAAATAAAGGAAGGCAATGGCGGTTATGATCTCAAACTCAGTCGGTTCGCCCTTTCCTTCCTCTTTCATCCTTCCGGCCGCCTCTTTGACCTGTGTGGCCAGGCGGGCAAAATCCTCTTCACCTATCTCTTCCCCGTTAACCCTGATCCTTTCTGAAAACCTCTCCACAAAAGGAGAAGTATACATTCCGGTACGGAATCCTGCGCTCTTCAGTATGCTGCAAAGAAATGCAACCGTCGAACCCTTTCCGTTGGTTCCCGCAACATGCACAAATTTCAGCTTTTTCTGGGGATCTCCAAGATATCCCATCAGATTCCTGATATTTTCAAGACCGAGCTTTGATCCGAAACGGGCGATACTGTCTATATATTTTCTTGCATCCTCATAATTCATGCTTTTCCTGAGATCCTTTTGTTTATTGCCCTGACGCCCTTCGTTACCGCTACAAGCAGGAGAATGTTTATCGGAAGCATTATAAGGGTCTTTATAACCCTGGCACCGATTACGGCGATCACACCCTGTCCGTATAATAAGGACAGACAGATCGAATTCATCACAAGACCTATAATAATGCTGTCAAGCAGCTGGGCTGTTATTATCCTCTTTAATGTCGGCTCTTTTTTCCCAAGGATGACTCCGTACAAAACTCCCTGCAGGACTGCAGTGATGGTAAAACCCGGAAAAAATGGCCCCGTGGGCTTGACGAGGAACGAAAGCACATCCGTCAGTCCGCCCGTGATGCCGCCGACAGCCGGGCCAAAGAGCATCCCTGCGCAGGCTACAGGCAGGAACTGAAGCCTTATCTCCACCACATCCGAGACCGGTATCTTGAAAAAGCCCAGTATTACCGCGATCGCCAGGAGCATCGCACTTGTTGTCAGAACCTTTGTATCCCTCAGCTGTTTCATCCGTGCATACATCCTATGATGTCAGATATCCTTTCAAGACCGGTCTTTTCCATGTAGCCTTCCATGTCTTTTATTATATCCGTCATCAGTGCCGGTTCATGAAAATTCATCATGCCGACTGCCACAAGGGTCGCCCCTGCCATCATCATCTCTATGGCATCTTCAGCGCAGGCGATGCCGCCCATGCCTATCACGGGGATCTTTACTGCTTTCGATGCCTCATATACCATCCTCACCGCTATGGGATGTATGGCGGGCCCTGAAAGTCCCCCTGTCCTGTTTGCCAGCACAAAGCACTTTCTGTAGATATCTATCTTCATAGCGGTAAAGGTATTAATAAGCGATATGGCATCTGCTCCGCCTTCCTCGGCGCTGCGGGCCATGAGGGCAATGTCCGTGACATTCGGGGAAAGCTTCATGATCACGGGCTTCTTTGATGCTTTTTTCACAGCCTGCGTGATGGAAAAAAGAGACTTTGCATCGGTTCCGAATGCAATCCCTCCCTCCTTCACATTGGGACAGGATACATTTATCTCCAGGCAGCTGACCTCCTCCCTGTCGGAAAGGATCTTTACCGCCTCCACATATTCTTCCGTGCTGTGACCGCAGACATTGACTATCACGGGAACATCATGTTCCCTTAAGAACGCCAGGTCCCTTTGGATAAAAACATCCACGCCGGGATTTTGCAGCCCTATGGCATTCATCATTCCCGACGGCGTCTCCGCTACCCTGGGCGTGGCATTTCCTTCCCACGCTGTGACCGACACTCCCTTTGTGGTAAGGGCCCCGAGCTTGTCGATATCAACAAATTCACTGTATTCTATCCCGCTGCCAAAGGTACCTGACGCACAGGTGACGGGATTTTTGAATTTCATACCGCAGAAAGAAACCGACAGATCCCTCACAGTATCACCTCCGATGCATCAAATACCGGCCCTTCGGTACATATCCTTGCATTGTTTACATGTGAGTGACCGTCTTTCTCTGCTGTTTTTACCACACAGCCAAGACATGCTCCGACTCCGCAGGCCATCCTTTCTTCTAAAGAGATATATGCCGGGATGCCTTTTTCCCTGGCATATCCCTTCACTGCACTGAGCATGGGCATGGGGCCGCAGGCATAGATCACATCTGCACCGATGCCTTCCTGCTTTGCCGCATCCAGCACATTTCCCCCTACTCCGATGCTTCCGTCATCGGATGCAATGATCACCTCAGCACCGTGCTCCTTAAAATCCTCCGCCAAAAAAGCCTTCATGGATGCATCCCTGTATCCGAGTATGGCCCTGACCTGCTTCGGACCGTTCTCTTTTCCTTTGATGCTGCACAGATCCTGCGCCAGCTGCAAAAGAGCGGGGGCTCCTATGCCTCCGCAAAGAAGAAGGACTTCCTTTCCGGCTGCTGCGCTTACATCCCAGCCGTTTCCAAGAGGTCCTTCTATCATTATCTTTTCATCTGTGTGAAGCTCTGAAATCTCCTGTGTCCCTCTGCCGGATATCCTGAAAACGATCCTGAGACAGTCTTCCTGCGCCTGACAGATACACAGCGGCCTGCCAAGAAGCCTTGAAGGATCGTTCGGAAAGACCAGTACAAACTGTCCGCAGCGGGCGCCTCTTGCGGCTTCCGTCCTCAGACGCATATCTATGATCCCTTCACACAGCTGCGTTTTTGAAATGATATGTGCCACACATTTTTTCATAGCAGGATCCGCTTTCCTTCAGATATGGTATAGTGTACCTTCCCGTAGAGTTCCTCTCCTATGAAGGGAGAATTAAAGGATTTTGAATAAAACCTGTTCACTGTCCATTTCTCATTCGGATCAAAGACAACCACATCGCCTACAGCTCCGACCTCAAGCGAACCGGCCCTGAATCCGTACAGTTTTGCGGGATTCGTGCTCATGAGCTCGATCATCTTCATCAGATCCATGTGCCCGGCCTTGACCAGATTTGTGACTGCAAGAGCCAGTGCTGTCTCGAGACCTATCATGCCGGACGGCGCTGTCACAAAGCTTCTCCTCTTTTCCATCTCCATGTGCGGAGCATGATCTGTCGCGATCATATCGATGGTGCCGTCCTTCAGTCCATCGATGATGGCAAGCCTGTCCCTTTCGGTACGCAGAGGAGGGTTGACCTTTGCTTCGGATCCTCTGTCAATTATGGCCTTTTCAGTCAGTGAAAAATGATGGGGAGTTGCCTCGGCATGTATCAGGCCGGCCTTGTCCTTCTTTTTTGCCTCCCTTATCATCGCAACGCTCTCGGCTGCGCTCACATGCTGTATGTTTATGATGGCTCCCGTTTCAAGGGCAAGCTTCAGGTCCCTTTCAACCATCACTATCTCGGCTTTCCTGTCCGCGCCGGTCAGTCCGAACTTCCTGGCCACCTCACCTGCATTTATCCCCTGTTCAAATATGTAGGACGGATCCTCCTCATGAAGACTGATGGGTGTTCCGAGCTTTGCTGCAGTCTCCATGGCTTTTCGCATCAGTACATCATTTATTATCGGCAGTCCGTCATCCGAAAAACCCGGCGCACCGTCTTCTGCCAGCTTTGCCATGTCCGTCAGGCTTTTTCCCATGCGCCCGTTCGTCACCGTCGCAAGCTGGTGCACATGTATCTGGGAATCGGAAACCCTTTTAATGATACTGTTCAAAATGGACTGCCGGTCAACTGCAGGCTCGGTATTTGCCATAAGGACAACCGTAGTATAGCCTCCCGCGATGGCAGCCCTTTCTCCCGTGCCTATATCCTCTTTTTCCGTCTGGCCGGGGTCCCTGAAATGGGCATGCACATCCACCAGTCCCGGCGCAACTACCATGCCTGCCGCGTCAACGACTTCGCCGTCTTTATTTCTCTTGTCATCTATCAGCGGGAATACATCCTCTATCAGTCCGTCATTTATGAGAACATCCGCCTTCCTGTCAGTCTGCGTAACAGGATCTACTACTCTTCCGCCTCTAATGATCATCTTTCCACCCCCCTGGGACTGCTTTTTAAGATCTCTTCTATCCTGGTTCTGGTCATCTCACCCAGATGCTTCTGTTCGTCTTTTGAATAATCCTTTACATCTATCGCCTGCCCGAAGGTCATGCGCACCCTGTTTCCTTTCAGGAAGGGCAGATGCTCTTCAAATATGGCCCTGGTGTTGCTCATCGCTACCGGTACTATCTTTGAACCGGCTTTGACCGCTATCTTTAACGACCCTTCCCTGAAGGGAGCGATCTGTGTCTCATCCTCGCTTTTCCCCCTGGTTCCCTCGGGATATATCACAATGCAGATACCGTTCTTTACTTCTTCGATACATTCCAGTATGACCTGCATTCCCTGCCTGATATCTTTCCTGTCAAGGAATCTGCAGTGCAGGAGCCTCATCCACCACCCGATGACCGGAAGGTTTCTGGTCTCCTTTTTTGCCACAAAACCCGTCAGCCTCTTTTTCTTTCCCAGATATCCGTAGAGTATGACTATATCAAAGATGCTCCGATGGTTTGATACAAACAGCACCGCCTCATCAGGTATGTTTTCCTCTCCGTTCACCTCAAGCTTTATCCCGGAAATAAACCACAGCACCCTGAAAGCCCAGGTGACAACGACTAGCGCCATCATGTCCGATGCCTCTTTTGAAAACAGCCTGATCAGACAGTCCACTCCGATGAGAGGTATCGATATGATAAGAAAAACCAGCAAAAATATGAAGGCCGCGATAATCCTGATCATTTCCTACGCCTTCCTCTTTAATATCATGTGTATCTCCGAAGCGGATTCGCTTTCATCGACCGTCTTCTGAAGGGTATCAAGGATCGGGAGGAACCTTTCCGAGAATTCTTCCTTGAGCCTGCCGTTTCCGCCCTCTTCAAGGCTTACGCAGATCATCCTGTAAAGATCCATCATATCCGAACCGAATTTCCAGGAAGAGAGCTTTTCAAAGCCTATCCTGTCAGCCATGTACGCGATCGAGCTGTCCTGGAACAGATGGCTGTGCGTACCGCCTGCGTGACGGTTGTAACAGTTCTGATGGGCCGCCTCAAAAATGCAGCTGAACGAGAACATCGGAACCGAAAAAAAGATATACCGGATGTTTGTATTATCCCTGACAGCATCCAGTATTTCATCCAGATTTATGATATGCTCCAAAACCCCTATAAAGGTTACCGTATTGACCTTTGTTTCCCGGATGATGGGCACTATCTTTTCCGGGTCGGCCTGCAGAAGTATCTGTTCTTCGTTCATGGCATTTGCAAAGTCGACCTGGGGACCGCTTATTTCAACTCCCGTGGAATTCAGTATCCCGAGCTTTCTGAGGGCGCTGACAAAATACCCGCTGCCTGCGCCGTCATCAAGGACGCTGATCTCATCCCTTGCAAGCCCGTCCTTTTCCAGCTCCTCTATGAGGAACTGCGCCTTGGGGATGTATATCATATCCCGTCTCGAGATATATTTCTTTTTGTCTTCCTCTGAATAATTGTTTTCGTAGCTGTCGGTGATATATACGGCGTTCGCGAAATCATCGGTATCTTCATGTTTGCTGTTTACATGACCGCATTTGCCGCAAAGATAATAATCCATTCTCTGGCTGTGGTAAAAGACATCTCCCCCGAGGGGTTCATGACAGATCTTGCAGATTTTTCTTTCGGGCTGACGGAGAAGAGCATCTGCCTGACGCGAAGACATTTCAAGCATCTCTTTGTTTCTTGTAAAAAAGTCGCTCTTGACCTTCATGATGTCACCGACCGACTTTCCGTATCGTTTCCTCTCCATCAAAACCTCCTCGTGGGACATGGGCGTTTCTGGTTCCCAGTTTCCGCTCATACATGAGTTTCTTCAGGGACGCTTTCGCTCGCTCCAAACGCAACGGTACTAACCTCACAAAGAACGTTCGGAAGTACCGGCGTTTTCCGAACGCCCTTCAGAAATCTCATGATTCGCTGCAACTGGGAACCAAAAACGCCCCGGTTTCGCATGCGGGTAGCCGGACTTGAACCGGCACGGCATCGCTGCCGAGGGATTTTAAGTCCCTTGTGTCTGCCTATTCCACCATACCCGCTTGAATCAGACCAAGTCTAATGTATCACACCTAAGGAAACATATCAAATCAAATCCCTCATGCTTCCCCTGAGGATCATCGCTGACTTTGGCTGAATATAGACATGCAGATATCCGTGCCTGACTTCGCAGGTAAAAGGCTCTGTGGTAAAGCTGTCCTCATAGGAAAGGATCATGCGGCGAAGCTTTGTTTTGAGCGGGAGACCGGTCTCCCAGACGGATATCTCGAGTTCTTCTGACTTGTCATTATTATTGACTATGATTATGCTGGCATATTCCCGTGTAAATCTCGCATATGACAGGAGAGCGTAGTCAGTCTTGAGCTTTTTCAGGGAGCCCTCGCGAAGTTCTATGCATTCCCTGTGTATACGTATCAGCGCGCGGTGATAGTCTATCAGTTCGAAATTCTCATTGCCCCAGGGATACGGACGCCTGTTGTCAGGATCCGTAAAGCCCGTCAGGCCTGCCTCGTCTCCGTAATAAATCGTGGGACATCCCGGCCAGGTAAACTGCATCAGTACGGCCTCCCTCATGACAGCCATGTCCACGCCTTCATCGGCTGCCTTTGACCCCAGGGTGTTGAGCCTTCCAACCTTGTGATTTGTCCTGGTCAGGAAACGGGAATGATCATGATTTGAGAGCTCGTTCATGGCCGTGATCGCCGACGGTTCGGTAAACCTGAGGTTATTATGGAACATAGCCGCCGAAAATGCATCCGTATTTCCCAGCAGATCCTCTCGGAAGTCATCGCTGTGCTTCTGCATGCCGGTCAGGAACCATGTGACCGGTTCCATGAAAGCATCATAGTTCATCACGCTGTCCCACTCGTTACCCTTCAGCCATTCGGAAGGATCTCCGTAATGCTCTGCAATGATAACGGCATCTTTGTTTGCCATTTTCACCGTTCTTCTGAATTTCTGCCAGAACTGGTGATTGTACTCGGGTGAATGGCCGAGATCCGCAGCGACATCAAGCCTCCATCCGTCACAGTTATACGGCGGCGATACCCATTTTGCCGCTATCCTCAGGATGTAATCCTCCAGGTCCCTCGATCCTTCATAGTTCAGTTTTGGAAGGGTATCGTGCCCCCACCATCCGTCATAGGTCCCGTTGTACGGGAAGGTTCCGCCGTGGAACCTGAAGAAATCATGATAGGGACTGTCCTCCCTGATATAGGCGCCGGGCTCAAAACCCTCCGCCCCTTCATATATCCTTTCCCTGTCAAGCCACTTATTGAAGGAACCGCAGTGATTGAAGACCCCGTCTATGATGACCCTGATGCCCGCTTCATGGCATTTTGCCGTCAGTTCGGCAAAGAGGGCGTTGCTGGCCTCCAGATTTGCTTTTGAAGTGACCCTTCTTTTGTATCTTTCCGCCATGCGGTTATCTGTAGTCCCTTCCGGAAGCAGCGCGCCTCCGTCCTCGACTATCTTTCCGATATGGGGATCTATGTGGTCGTAATCCTGAATGTCATATCTGTGATTGCTGGGCGAAACAAAGAGAGGATTGAAATAGATGACATCTATGCCCAGGCTTTTCAGATACGGAATCTTGTCCATGACGCCTTTGAGATCCCCTCCGTAAAACCTGCGGACATCCATTTCATGCGGCAGGGACTCCCAGCTTTCGGCATGCTCACTATAGCCGTTTATGTAATAATACTCCCTGTCCAGCACATCATTTGAAGGATCCCCGTTGCAGAACCTGTCTGTATAAATCTGGTAGATGACTGCGCTCCTGCTCCAGGAGGGAACGGAAAAACCGGGATAGATACAGAATTCAAAGTACTCCTGCTCATCCTTTACGACACCCCTTCTGTCATAAAAGGTGCAGGTCCTGCCGCTTTCTATATAAAAATGATATCTTACAGGTGAATTATCTATGTTTATCTTTACTTCATAATAATCAAAAAGCCCTTCGCTTTCGGCCAGATCCATCAGTATCCTGTCATTTTTGTAGACCAGAAAGACATGGCTCAGGTTATTTTTTTCCGCCCTGAACCGGATGGTCACGATACTGTATGGTTCAGGCTCCAAAGGCGAGACATAGTCTGCCGTAACATCGCTGTAGAGTCCTCTTGTATGCAGGGTCGGTGTCATAGTCAGCATGTAGATACGCTTCATTTCCTTTTCGGAAAGGCCCTGCACCCAGTTGTACATGTCCATAGTATTCTCCTGTTTGTTTCAACTTTGGCCTGCGCTTATTATCTTTTCAATAAACGCCGGTCTCAGGCTGTATGTCAGCCTCTTTCCGGAAGACGGATGGTCAAAGGACAGGCCCGTGGCCGCAAGACAAAGCGGCAATCCGGAGCAGGCTTTTGCGTATTTCCTGTCACCGGCTATCGGCATCCCCGCGTTTGCAAGCTGTACCCTTATCTGGTGATGTCTTCCTGTATATAATAAAACCTTCAGCAGTCGTATCCTCATCCCATCGGCAAGGATATGCTCCTCTCCGGCCGAGTATTCAAGCTTTGCCTCTTTCGCGCCCTTCGTACCGGCCGGGACAACAGAGGACATATTGGTTTTTCTGTCGGTCAGGATCATATCCGTCAGTTCTCCCTTTTCAGGAGGATCATCATCACCCAAAATGACCGCTGCCGTATATTCCTTTGAAAAGCCGCCCTCAGTCAGTTCCTTTGACAGGACAGATGCCGCGTTTTTATTTTTCGCAAACACCATTATCCCCTCAACCGGCTCATCCAGTCTGTGGATCAGTCCGATATAAGGCTCCCCTTTGACGCCGTCCCTTTCTTTTATCAGGTTTTTCAGGGCCGATACACAGTCAGGCCTGGTCAGCTTTGCGCTCTGCACCGGAAAATACGGCGGCTTGTTTATCACTATGATCGAATCATCCTCATAAAGGATATTATCTTCAAACATTTTTCAGACTGACATGAACCGTCGAGCCTTCTTTTTCAAGCTTCAGGGAGTCGAACTGCTCGAGAAACTTCGAAAGCTTGGAAGATCCGTAGTTTCTGGTGTCAAAATCCGGATATCTCCTCGTCAGGTGCTGGCCCAGCTCGCCGATATTGATGCTGTCCTCTTCTCCCTTGGCTTCTATTATCTGCTTTATGGCCTTTTCTATCGTCGACAGCCTCGTCTTTGAAGGCTTCTTTGATGTGCCGGTCTTTGTCTTCTCATCACTCTTTGAGCTGTCCTTCTTTCCGGTTTTTGTTTCCGCATCCGCCTCTTTATACAAAAGATCCAGCATCTTGAAATTGTCGCAGGCCTTCCTGAGGGCATTCGGAGTCTTTGATTCACCCATGCCGACTACCATCTTTCCCTCTTCCTTCAGCGTGGCTGCAAGCCTTGTGAAGTCGCTGTCGCTTGACACCAGACAGAAACCGTCCACGTTTCCCTTGTATAATATGGTCATCGCATCGATGATCAGAGCGGAATCGGAGGAATTCTTGCCGACAGTATTGTTGAACTGCTGGATCGGTATGATCGAATTGTCGAGGAGCTTTTCTTTCCAGGTCGAGGAATTCGGCCTGGTCCAGTCCCCATAGGCTCTCTTGATGGTGATATTTCCGTAATTGCTGGCCTCATTTAGGATCAGCTCCGTGTATTTCGAAGAAATATTCTCTATATCTATTAAAACAGCAAACCGTTTTTCATCTGCCATAATAAAAACTCCTATATGTTGATCAAAAAGCAATCACAAAACAAAATATAGTATAAAACCTGAGGTGTATGTTCGTCAAATTGTGTACTCCGGGGGGAGACAGGGGGACGGTCCTTTTGTCTCCTTCAGATTATCGAAAACATCAGGTTTCTTCTGGCCGGAAGGAGACAAAAGGACCGTCCCCCTGTCTCCCTTCATACTTTGAAGCGGTAACCAACACCCCATATAGTCTCTATATACTGCGGATTTGAAGTGTCGGCTTCTATCTTTTCACGGATCTTTTTGATATGCACCGTTACCGTCGCTATATCCCCGACAGATTCCATCTCCCAGATATGCCTGAAAAGCTCCTCCTTTGAATAGACATGGTTGGGATTCTGAGCCAGGAAGGTCAGAAGATCAAATTCCTTTGTGGTAAACACCTTTTCTTCATCGTTTACCCACACCCGCCTGGCGGTCCTGTCTATCCTCAGGCCCCGGATCTCTATTATCTCATTCCTGTCCGGCTTGCCTGCGGTCAGTCTCTCATATCTTGAAAGATGAGCCTTGACCCTGGCAACAAGCTCACTGGGAGAAAACGGTTTTGTCATATAATCGTCCGCTCCGAGTCCCAGGCCCCGGATCTTGTCGATATCATCCTTTTTTGCGGAAACGATTATGATCGGGGTGTTTTTCACGCTTCTGATCTTTTCACAGATATCAAAACCGCCCATGTCAGGGAGCATCAGATCGAGGACTATCAGATCATAGTCCTCCTTCAGGGCTCTCTGCAGTCCGCGGCTTCCGCTGTTTTCCACTGTCACCGAAAATGCCGAAAGCTCCAGATAATCCTTTTCAAGCTCGGCGATGGCCTCCTCATCCTCTATTATCAGAATACTGCTCATTTTATGCTCTCCTCCTTATCTGCTGATGCTATCCTGAACTGCATATGCATCACAGTCCCGCGGCCCGGTTCACTTTCGGCGCTGATGGAGCCGCCGTGATCCTCAACTATCCTCTTTACGATGGAAAGACCTATCCCGGAACCTCCCTTTGCCGAATTTCTGGATGCATCGGTCCGGTAGAATCTCTCAAATATATAGGGAAGGTCTTTTTCCTCTATCCCCTTCCCGTTATCGGCTATATCAACCATGGCGTAGTCTTTGTCTTCATACAGCCTGATGTTCAGCTTTCCCGGCTCCTTGTCCATGTACTTGACGGAATTTCCCACGATATTGTTGACCACCTTTTTCAACTGCACGGGGTCTGCAGATATGAGAACGCCCCCTCCGATCTTGTTGTCATAGTTCAGCTCTATGTTCTTTGATTCCATATCGACCGATATATCGTTTACCCAGTCGTCAAAATAATCAGAGATATTGATATCTATGAAATAATACGGGATCTTGTTCTCATTTATCCCGGAATAAAAGGTCAGCTCATTTATCAGCCTGTCCAGATCATTTGCCTTTTTGTAAATGGTCCTCACATATTTGTCCAGCTTTTCGGGAGTATCGGCAACCCCGTCCATTATCCCTTCGGCATAGCCCTTTATCGATGTCACCGGGGTTTTCAGGTCATGTGAAATATTGCTGATCATCTCACGGTTTGCCTCTTCATCCGCGACAATCTTTGTCTGGGACTCCTTCAGGATCCGTCTCATGTCATTGAAGTTTTCGCAAAGGGTGATGATCTCCTGTCCGCTCTGTTCGGGAACGCCCACCTTTACATCAAGGTTTCCCTCCCTGATTCCGTTTGTCGCATCCGTCAGTTCCTTTACAGGCTTCAGGACGGCATTCCTGACCCATTTTTCACCCAGGATTCCTACCCCCGAAAGAATCAGTATTCCCGAGACCACCATCCTGATGATGATGACCCTGAAAAAAGGCTTGAAATATGATAGATCCTGTATCACGGGAGAAACCGAGCCATCCTCCTGCAGCGAAGGGATGATCACCTTTGCCACATTCAGCAGCGATTCATTCTGCGCCGATATGCCGTACTCAGCTTCAAGAGCATTTATCTCCACCCAAATAACGGTATAAAACATCCCCGACATCAAAAAGGCAGCGACCACTATTATTATAATAAAGGCGATCTTCAGTTTGTTCTCTGTCTTCATGGATATAAGTATAACACAAGATCAAAAAAGAGTTGACTTGCATGTTCATATAATGGACAATAATAAGAACCGTAGTATTTATGCGGTATCAGTCTCTTTTGACAAAAAGGAAAGGAAGGTGTCTTTTATGAAGTATGTATGTCAGGTATGCGGTTATGTGCATGAAGGCGATGAGCCGCCGGAGAAATGCCCCCAGTGCAACGCTCCGAAGGAGAAATTTGCTGCACAGTCAGGTGATATGGAATGGGCAGCAGAGCATGTGGTAGGAGTAGCAAAGGGCGCTCCCGAAGATATCATCGCTGATCTCCGCAATAACTTCAACGGCGAATGCTCGGAAGTGGGCATGTATCTTGCCATGAGCCGCCAGGCTTACAGGGAGGGATATCCCGAAGTCGGAGAGTATTATCATACAGCAGCGCTTGAAGAAGCAGAACATGCTGCAAAGTTTGCGGAGCTTCTCGGAGAGGTTCTGACCGACTCAACAAAGAAGAACCTGCAGATGAGAGTGGATGCCGAAAACGGCGCCACGGCAGGAAAGACGGATCTGGCAAAACGTGCAAAGGCTCTCAATCTCGATGCCATCCACGATACTGTCCATGAAATGGCCCGCGACGAAGCCCGCCACGGCAAAGCCTTCAAGGGCCTGCTCGAAAGATATTTCTAATATAAGGCAGAGGGGAGACAGGGGAGACAGGGGGACGGTCCTTTTGTCTCCCTGTTTTTTTCTTTAAATATCATATCTGAAAAAAGGAGACAAAAGGACCGTCCCCCTGTCTCCCCCCTGTCTCCTGATATTAATCCGGAAAGAAAACGGAAAGCGCTTCGCCGGTCTCCTCTTTCCCCGGGCATTTCGGGGCAGAACCGAACTTTTTGCGGTAGCTTTCGGTAAATTCAGATATGTTTTTGTAGCCGCACGCATAGCACGCTTCGGCGGGAGCTGTTCCCTGCATTATCATCTCTCTGGCGCGTGTCAGCGCGCGGCTTGTGATATATTCTTCCAGCGGACAGCCGAAGGCCTCCTGAAAGGATGCCTTCATGTCATCTGTGTCCATGTCAAAACGCTCTGCCAGCTCAGGCAATGAGATCCTGCTGCCAAGGCTTTCATTCACGGCCCGAAGGATCGCAAGCATCCTGTCATCTTCACTGTTTTCAAGGGGCACCTGAAGCGATCCCTGCCTGCATCTTGCGGCTTCTATCAAAAACCACAGCACGCCCATCTCGGATGCGAGCGATGCGCCGAAGGATCCCGACTGTTTTTCCGTTTCGATCCTTTCAAACATCTTTATGAACCTGTCGGCATTCTTCCTGTCAGGCCTTATAACATTGGCGCTTGTCGACGAAAAAATCTCACTTATATGACAGTCGGGCGTATCAAATTTTTCAAGCAGAGCCGAGGAGATATAGACCGTATACCGGTCATACAGCTCTCCTGCTTCAAATACGGGCCTGTGAGGCACATTTATGCCTACCAGGACGATATCTCCGGACTGTATGTCATAGGTCCTGCCGTCTATCATATAGCTTCCCCTGCCGTATCTGACAAAGGTCACCTTGTAAAATGAATGAAAATGCGCCGGGGTATCGATCCCCAAAATGTCTGTATTATGGAAAAGCCTGAAAGTCTCATGAAGATAGCCTTTTTCTCTGATATCATCATTTTCGATCATTGCACTTCCCTCCGGGATCATCTGAATTTTCATAGAAAAAAGGGTCAAATATCTTTGACCCTTTCAAAATAACATCATAACGAAGCGCTGTTCAGATATCTTTCCTGCTCAGGCGTAAGCTTGTCAATGCTCTTGCCGAGGAACTTAAGCTTCATTTCCGCAACAGACCTGTCAACCTCCTCAGGTACATCGATGAGTCTTTCCTTAAGTTCAGAACCATGCTCTACCAGGTATTTTGCCGAAAGAGCCTGGATTGCAAAAGACATATCCATGATCTCTGCGGGATGCCCGTCTCCGCAGGCAAGGTTCACAAGCCTTCCCTCACCGAGAACATAGACCCACCTGCCGTCAGAGAGCCTGTATCCCATGATATTATTCCTCATCTCTTTTTTCTCGACAGCTATCTCCCTGAGACGCTTCATGTCGATCTCACAGTCAAAATGACCTGCATTGCAGAGGATCGCGCCATCCTTGATGACCGAGAAGTCCTCTTCGTCTATTACCTTCTCGCAGCCTGTAACCGTCACAAAGAAGTCTCCGAGCTTTGCCGCCTCCTTCATGGGCATGACATCAAAGCCGTCCATTATGGCTTCTATGGACTTCACAGGGTCGATCTCAGTGACTATGACCTTTGCTCCGAGTCCCTTTGCCCTCATAGCCACGCCTTTTCCGCACCAGCCATAGCCGGCTACGACCACGATCTTGCCTGCCACTATGAGGTTTGTCGTCCTGTTGATGCCGTCCCATACGGACTGGCCCGTGCCGTATCTGTTATCAAAGAAATGCTTCATCTGTGCATTGTTCACGCGGACCATCGGAAATTCCAGCTTTCCTTCACGGTTCAGGGCTTCCAGACGGATAATCCCGGTAGTAGTCTCCTCACAGCCTCCGATAACCTGCGGGATCAGGTCCCTGTACCGAGTATGCATCATGTGTACCAGATCGCCGCCGTCGTCTATTATTATATTGGGGCCTGCAGAAAGCACTGCCTTGATATGTCTTTCGTATTCCTCATCCGTACAGTCATACCAGGCATGGACCTCAAGTCCGGCCTTTACCAGGGCCGCTGCGACATCATCCTGGGTAGAAAGCGGATTGGAGCCTGTCACATACATCTCGGCTCCGCCGGCGTTCAGTACCAGACACAGAAAAGCCGTCTTTGCCTCCAGATGCACCGAAAGAGCTATCTTTTTTCCTGCAAAAGGCTTTGTCTTTTCAAATTCTTCATGTAATGTACGAAGCAGGTCACAGTGTCTTTTGACCCATTCGATCTTTTCTTCTCCCGAGGGAGCAAGTTCTATATTCCTGATTTCACTTGGCATGGCGGTTTCTCCTTTTTTCCCTTAAACAAAGCGAAGGGCAGGTTTCCCTGCCCTTCGACTTTTGATCCTAATTGTTAATCAGAATCTAGCAAGATATGCGTTGATCAATTTCTGAAGTTCTGCTCTCTGTGCCAGGTAATTTGCCTGTGCTGCCAGGTTAGCCTGCTGGAATGCTGCAAGACGCGCCTGATACTCGTTATAAGTTGCGATACCAGCTAACCTCTCAGCTTCTCCCTTTGCAACCTGAGCTGCACGGAATGCTGCAAGATTTGCCTGATATTCATTGTAACGAGCAAGGCCTGCTGCCTTCTGAGCTTCGCCAAGTGCTAACTGTGAAGCATAGAATGCTGCAAGACGTGCCTGATACTCATTGTAACGAGCGATGCCTGCTGCTCTCTGAGCTTCGCCAAGTGCTAACTGTGAAGCATAGAATGCTGCAAGGTTTGCCTGATACTCATTGTAACGTGCAATGCCTGCTGCTCTCTGAGCTTCGCCCTTTGCGATCTCGGAAGCCTGGAATGCTGCAAGACGTGCCTGATACTCATTGTATGCTGCAAGACCTGCTGCCCTTTCAGCTTCTCCCTTTGCGATCTGTGAAGCCTGGAATGCTGCAAGGTTTGCCTGATAATTCAGGTAATCCTCAATCTGCTTATTCTGTGTTGCTATCGCAGACAATACTTCCTGTTCAGGTGTGGCAGCGAGTGCCGGAACTACAGAAACGATGGTGATAGCCAAAGTTGCTACCAGTGCTACAAGTTTCTTTTTCATGTTGAATTTCTCCCTTCAGAAATATGAGTATTTTTCTTGCTGTTTGCTATTCTATCACTACATTTTGTCGATTTCAACTACAAATTTGAATAATTATGTAAATTTGTTATTTTTTAACAATTTTCTTTGCCTCATAGAATACTTTTTCAGTATCTATGGTCTTTATCTCCCGTCCCTGCATGACTATCTTTCCGTCTATGATAACAGTGTCCACCTCGGACCCGTTTGCCGAATAGGTCAGGGATGAGATGATATTGTTCGGCGGGATCATTGACGGCGTATCCATATCAAGCAGGGCAAGGTCTGCCTTGTATCCTGTCTGTATCTTTCCCGTCACGCCTTCAAGGCCCAGAGCCTTTGCGCCGTTTTCTGTCGCTATCTTCATGGCCTCTGCCGCGCCGATGCAGACCGGCGTCTTTCCGACTCCCTTGTGTATCAGCGTGAGCAGGCTTATCTCATGGAAGAGATTGAGGGAATTGTTGGAAGCCGCTCCGTCAGTTCCGATAGCCACATTTATGCCTGCATCCAGGAACTTCGGAACAGGTGCAAACCCGTTTCCAAGCTTCATGTTCGATGCCGGATTGGTGACGACAGATACATTGTTTTCCTTCAATATCTGTATATCGTTATCCGTCACATTCACACAGTGTGCCGCGATCGCGGGAACATCAAAACATCCCGCCTTCTGGGCGTATTCTATGGCTGTGCAGCCATGCTCTTTCCTTAAGGTTTCAACCTCTGTCTGGCTTTCTGCCAGGTGGATATGTATTCCCAGCCCCTTCTCCTTTGCGATATCCGCCACACAGCGCAGATAATCAGGTCCGCAGGTATAGGGCGCATGCGGTCCGAGCATGAAGGTAAGCCTGTCGCAGGACTTTCCGTCCTCCATTTCCTCCAGGGCTTCGTTTATCCTCACATCGTTCCTGTCATAGGAATCCCCCACTAGACCTCTTGATATCACGGCTCTCATGCCGGATTCCTTTGCTGCCCTCGTTGTCTGATGTATGTGCATCTGCATGTCATTAAATGTAGTCGTGCCGCACATTATCATTTCAATCATGCCAAGCAGGGCCCCATAGTAGGCATCTTCTCCGGTCATCTTTTCCTCGACCGGATTCACGCCCTTGAAAAGCCAGTCCATAAAGGGCATGTCGTCCGCGATATTCCGGAGCGGAGCCATATATGTATGTGTATGGGCATTTATCAGCCCCGGGATCACCAGAAAAGAGCTCCCGTCTATCAGAGTATCCTCTGCAAAGCCCTCCGGCTTTTTATCTATCCCCGATATCCTGTCATCCGTGATATAGATGCTGTGCCTGTCCGTCTTTCCGTCAATAAGAGCATAAGCATCCCTGATCAAAATACTCGACATCTCATCCTCCAAAGATCAAAGCCTTGCTTCAAGTTCCTTTGCCATATCCTCAAATCCCGGCTTTCCGAGAAGAGCGAACATGTTTTTCTTGTAGCTTTCAACACCCGGCTGGTTGAACGGATTGACTCCGAGCATATATCCGCTCACGCCGCATGCGAACTCAAAGAAATAAAAGAGCTGTCCCAGATATTCTTCCGTCTGCTCAGGTATGTTTATCAGCGCGTTGGGGACATTGCCGTCCGTATGCGCAAGGATCGTGCCGTTCATCGCGCACTTATTTGCGAAATCAACAGTCTTCCCTGCCAGATAATCAAGACCGTCCAGATTGTTGTCGGCTTTCTTCATTATTATATCTGTCCTGGGCTTTTCGACATTGATGACGGTCTCAAACATGATGCGGGCGCCGTCCTGTATGAACTGCCCCATGGAATGAAGATCTGTCGTCAGATCCACAGCTGCCGGGAATATGCCCTTCTGATCCTTTCCCTCGCTCTCGCCGTAGAGCTGCTTCCACCATTCGGAAATGAAGTGAAGGCTCGGCTCATAATTTGCCACGATCTCCACGCTCTTGCCCTTCCTGTAAAGGATATTCCTGATGGCAGCGTATTTGAGCGCGTCATTGTCTTCAAAACCGCTTTCAATGGCAAGCTTCCTGCCCTCTGCCGCGCCCTTCATCAGCGCATCTATATCAGCTCCCGATACCGCTATGGGAAGGAGACCGACTGCCGTGAGTACGGAGAATCTTCCTCCTACATCATCGGGCACTACAAATTCCTCATACCCTTCGGAATCTGCCAGGCTCTTGAGCGCTCCGCGGGCCTTGTCAGTCGTGGCATATATCCTCTTTGCTGCCTCAGCCTTGCCGTATTTCTCTTCGAGCTTTTCCTTGAATATCCTGAAAGAGATCCCGGGTTCTGTAGTAGTTCCGGATTTAGATATCATGTTTATGGAAAAATCCCTGTCCCCGATAACATCCATCATATTTGAGATGTATGTGCTGGAGATGCTGTTTCCGAGGAAATAGATCTCGGGAGTCTTTCTGATCTCCTTTGATACACTGTTGTAGAAATTGTGCCTCAGAAACTCTATGGCAGCCCTTGCTCCGAGATATGATCCGCCTATCCCGATAACAAGGAGCACATCGCTGTCACTCTTTATCTTTTCCGCGGCTTTTTTGATCCTTGCAAACTCGTCTTTGTCGTATTTTTCCGGCAGATCGATCCAGCCAAGGAAATCATTTCCTGCTCCCTTTCTTGAAAGAAGCAGCTCCCTTGCGGCAAGAGTCTGGTCTTTTATGATGCTGACCTCCTCCTCCGAGATGAACTGCATTGCCTTTGAGTAATCATAAGTAACCTTTGCCATTTTTGTCTCCTTTTCCTTCATTATTTAAATAGAAGCTATTGTTCAGTTTCTTCTCCGTACAGAACCTTTTCTATCGTTGCCAGCAGTTTTTCCGGCTCATAGGGCTTCAGCATGTATCCGGCAGGCTTCAGGCGCAGCACCGCGTGGATATGCGACTTGTCATTTACGCCTGTCAGGAATACTACCGGGATATCCGTCATCTCCTCATCTGAACGAATCATCTCAAAAGTCTGCTTGCCGTCACAGACCGGCATCTCATAATCAAGAAGGATCAGATCCGGCTTTTTCCTGCTGATCTGCGCTATCGCCTTCGTGCCTGAATTTGCCAGTATGACTTCGTATTTCTTTTGAAGGATATTCTTGATCCCCCTCAGGGTCGTCGCATTGTCATCCACGACGAGTATCACCTTTTTGTCTTCCTCATACTCAAACTGAAGGCCGTCAAGCGGCGCAGAGGATGGATTGAATGTGTCCATATGAACCTCCTTATCCCTTCCTTTTCGGACAAAATCCCCTATGCATCAAAAAAGCATCGTCCAAGTGCAATTCTACACTAAATGACGATGCTTTTCAAATGTCCGCTATTCGGTCTCAGGTTCGGGTACGTCAACTTCCACAGTTAGGTTTCCGTACCCTTCCACAGCTGCTGTTATCGTCGCAGATCCATACTGTTTTGCTTTTACAAGGCCCTTGGATGAAACCGATACAGTCTCATCATCGCTTGAAGACCATTCGACTGTTGTTCCTTTTGCAATGCCCTTTACCGAGAATTGTCTGGACTTTTTTCTTTTTATTATGGCAGTTCCTTCCTCTTCGTAACTTTTTGGGAGTCCTCCAAGATATGGCTCTGTTGTCGTTATGCTTGCTGTCAGCTCCTCTGTTCCGACCTTTGCGTGGAGCAGGACGGGCGAGCCCTCAGGCGCCACCCCGATGACCCTGATCTTTCCCTTTTCCTGGTCAACGAAGGTTGCTCTGGTCTCGTTTGCATCAAGATACCAGGAAACCGGTGTATCCTTTTCAATATTTACAAGCTTTGTTGAGAATACCCCTCCGAACTTTATCAGCTTTGAAGAAACCTTCAATCCGGGAAGCTTGACTACAAACTTGAATTTGCAGACTCTCTCCTTTTCTCCATAGGAATATGTTGCGCTTATAACAGTGTTTCCGCCTGCAAGGACTGTGACCTTCCCTGTATTTGGATCAATGGTCGCGACTGTGGGTGCGGAACTGCTCCAGACAGGCGTTCCTTCAACAGTATCGGTTTTCAGGTTTGTTGTTGCATCATACTCAGATTTATCGTTCCAGATTACGGTCTTCTTTTTAAATCCGACTGAATAAATCGTAAAGCCTGTCTCGTCTTCACCCTTTTCGCCGTCATATTTATATGTGACCTTCACGCTTACTTCTCCGGCCTTTTTTGCCACAAGCGTGCTTCCGTTTATCTCGGCGCAGTTTTTTCCTTCGGTGACGGTATACTTTACATTCTTGTAATCACTGTCTATCCCAAACTCATCCTTCAGGCTGATCTTTGCCCCGACCGGGATCGATTCTCCTCCGCTCTTTATCCGTGCAGAAGATCTCTCCTCTTTGAAATCCTCCGTCGCTTTTTCATCAACAGAGCTTTCAGTTACAGATGCCATCTCCTCTGAAACAGATTCCGCGTCTGCCGATTCTTTAGTTGCCGGCACCTCATCGGAAGACTGTTCCGATACAGGCTCTTCTGCAACAGGCTCCCCGGATGCCGGTTCCTCTACAGCCTGTTCATCTTCTGCAGGCTCTTCCGCTGCAGGTTCCTCTGTATCAGATTCCCCTGTTACAGGCTCTTCCGCCGCAGGTTTCTTCGTTATTATTTCTTCTGTGCCGGATTCATTCACTGCGGTCTCTTCATTTACAGCATCCTCTGATATCGTATCTTCAGCGGCAAAAACAAAAGTGTTCTTCGATAATACAAGCGTTACTGCAATAAGCACTGCCGCTGTCTTTCTGATGATCAGATCCTTTCTCATATACTACTCCCTTCAATTATTGTTGAATTACATAACAGCCGACCTCTCCTCTTCTAAATCTTGATGTAAACAGCATCCGTAAGCGTTACGATCTCCAGCTCTGCTGCTCCACAAAATTTCTGAAACGGGGCAATCGGACAGATATCATTCCTCTTTTCTCAACATCTAGCCACCGGGCTTTTTTTTGAAATATCAAGTCCTATTCCAAATGCAGATAAATTTATATTTGCATCCACAAACGAAGTCAGCGCAGGAACCCGGCTGTATAGATTTGCAACCAGCTCCTGAATTATATCCGAATCGGACCGGAGCCCTATTACTATCCAGTCCTTATCATCGCGGAGTTTTTTCTCTATAAATGCTGTCAATAATGACATTTCTGTCTATATATTTAGTTGGTATCTTTCCAAAACTTATGGTATATGGATTCTTCTCTGTCATAGCATCCCCGGATCAAATATATATAATACAAAAATCTCAATATAAAACTATATAATTCTATATAATTCAACCACTTCTATATAATGCTATATAATACTATATAATTCATCCCGGGATCATGCAACAAAATCAACGATAGCAACCTCTGTTAGAGCCTTTTTTAGGCTCTCCACTATCTTTTCAATCTTTGCAACCGTATCACCGGAATAAGACACCTCTCCGCATTGTGAACACTTATGACACGGAACATTTTTTATGATGATAAAATGTCCATCTATATCAAGCATATAGTTTGTCATTCCGTTTTCCAGACTTCCTTTACAAAAGAAACACTTATCCATTTTGTTTTCTTCTCCTTAAATTTTCTTCCCATTCCTCAGGATTAGGATAATAGACAGTTACAATCCATATCTTTGTTTCACTTGACCCTACTACCACATGTATTTTCTTGGCATCTACCGAAAATCCCATAATCAAACAACTTGGATACGGATAATCCTCGGGATATACTTCGATAATCTCTCCTGTTAATATAGCATTCTTGATATCACAATATGATAGTAAATAGTACAAAACGGACACATAGCTTAAAATAAAGAGGCGCAGATCTGCCCCACTATTGCCAAGAATCTATTTTTGAGTATAAAAGAAGAGGCTGGGCCCTCTAACATCCGTCAGTGGGTCGCCTCAATTCTTTCACC
>JAGACK010000034.1 GCA_017614155.1 Lachnospiraceae bacterium | reverse complement strand
TTGGCAGATGAAATGTCCAAAAGAAAAAACAGTTCGGACAATGGCGTAAATGGCGTAAGACTGTATAGGAACTTCATATAAGTCATTATAAGCCGATATAACTTGATAGCAGATGGCGTAAAAAATGGCGTAAAATGCCAGGCCAAAGTCCGGAAATACTTGAAAATAAAGGAGATATGAAAAAATATGAAACTGGGAATCGTCGGGCTTCCCAATGTCGGGAAGAGCACACTTTTCAATTCGCTTACAAAGGCAGGCGCGGCAGCGGAGAATTTTCCGTTCTGCACGATAGACCCCAATGTGGGTGTGGTAACGGTGCCGGATGAGAGAGTGGATACACTCGGAAAAATGTACAATTCCAAAAAGGTTACTCATGCGACCATAGAATTTGTCGATATAGCCGGACTTGTAAAGGGCGCTTCAAAGGGTGAGGGGCTTGGCAACCAGTTCCTTGCAAATATCAGGGAGACGGATGCGATAGTACATGTGGTGCGCTGCTTTGAAGATCCCAATGTTGTCCATGTGGACGGCTCGGTGGATCCGCTGCGCGACATAGAGACTATAAACCTCGAACTGATCTTTGCCGACATCGAGGTCATAGACAGGAGGCTTGCAAAGGTCAGCAAGCAGGCCAGGGTACAGAAGGAATTCCAGAAAGAAGAAAAGCTTCTTGCAACCTTAAAGGAGATGGTCGAGAACGGAAAGACGGTAAAGACCTATGAGCCGGAAGATGAGGATGAAGAAAAACTGCTGAAGGAGTTTTCGCTCCTGACGGGAAAGCCTGTGATCTATGCCGCCAATGTCGCTGAGGAAGATCTGGCTGACGACGGCGCGTCAAATGCCGGAGTACAGAAAGTCAGGGAATTCGCGAAGAAAGAGGGCAGCGGAGTGTTTGTTGTCTGCGCCAATATCGAGCAGGAGATATCGGAACTTGATGAAGAGGACAAGGCGCTGTTCCTGGAGGACCTGGGCCTGAAGGAGTCCGGCCTGGACAAGCTGATAAAGGCAAGCTATGCGCTGCTCGGACTGATCTCGTTCCTTACCTGCGGAGAGGACGAGTCGAGAGCATGGACCATAAAGACGGGAACGAAGGCACCGCAGGCAGCGGGAAAGATACATACGGATTTTGAAAGAGGCTTCATCAAGGCAGAGGTCGTTCCGTATGATAAGCTCATGGAGTGCGGCAGCATGACGGCTGCAAAGGAGAAAGGCCTTGTGGGCATGGAAGGGAAGGAATATGTCGTCAAAGACGGCGACATCATCCTTTTCAGGTTTAATGTATGATGGTCGCAAAGGATATCGCATTTCCGAATCTTCATATATACCTGACAGATGTTCCGAAATCCTTTTCGGTCTTCGGCTTCGAGATAGCGTTCTACGGCGTGATCATAGCTGTCGGGATCCTGCTGGGGCTCTGCGTGGCCGCCGCCGATCAGAAAAGGCACGGACTTGATCCCAATACCATCTGGGATGTGGCTCTTTATGGCATTCCTGCCGGTATAATAGGAGCGCGTATTTATTATGTGATATTTTACTGGGAAAGCTACAGGGATAACCCGCTTTCCATGTTCAACTTAAGGGCGGGGGGCCTTGCCATCTACGGAGGAGTGCTGGGAGCGATACTCACTGTCCTCATCTATACAAGGATCAAAAAGCTCTCATTTTTTGCGACCTTTGATTCGATCTCGCTGGGGTTCCTGGTGGGGCAGATCATCGGACGCTGGGGAAATTTCTTTAACAGGGAGGTCTTCGGCGGCTATTGTGACAATCTCCTTGCCATGAGACTGCCGATAGAGGCGGTCCGCGCCCGCGACATCAGCCCGTCACTTCAGGCGACCATCATCGAAGGCACAAACTACATCCAGGTGCATCCGACCTTCCTCTACGAGGGCCTCTGGAACCTGGCCGCTCTTGCCTTTCTCTGGTTTTACAGCCCCAAAAAGAAATTCAATGGGGAGATATTCTGCCTCTACATAGCGCTCTACGGCGTCGGCCGTTTATGGATCGAATACATCCGCACCGACCGTCTCTACATAGGCAATACAAACATACCCGTCTCTATGGTTGTATCAGTGGCCATGATCCTTGTCGCGATGACTATCACGATCATCCAGCGAAGAAAAATAAAAGAATAAGTAATTATATCTTGTAGTAGACATAAAATAAGCACAACATCTTGTACAACATCGGTAAACACTGTGTTTGCCGATGTTTTTTTGCGCATAAAAAGAAATTTTATGTTGATTTCTGCCCAAAATTGATATAGAATGACACTTAAGTGGTGAAAAGTGGGGTCAAATTACACCCTTGTGGTGGAAAGTGGAGAATATCCCGGAAATGTTCAGAGGCGAGTTCAATCACACAATCGATGCAAAGGGAAGGCTGATCTTCCCGACGAAGTACCGCGAGCAGCTCGGAGAGGGCTGCATGATCACGCGCGGTATAGACGACTGTGTCTATGCCTATGACATGGAAGACTGGGAAAGATTTGAAGAAAAGATCGCAAACCTTCCGCTTGACATGGAAGAAAGCCGAAAGCTCCAGAGGTTCTTTCTAGGCTCCGCGATGGAAGGAACATTTGACAGCCAGGGCAGGATCCTTATCTCCACACCGCTTCGCAAATACGCCGGATTTGAAAAGGAAGTCACTCTTCTCGGCGTCGGAAACCACATAGAGATCTGGGACAGGAACAAATACGAATCAGCCCAGGTTTCAAGCGTGAATGAGATAACCTCAAAGATCCGTGAACTGGGTCTGTCGCTATGAGCGGTACAAAAGAGTTTGAGCATATACCCGTCCTTTTGGAACAGACGATAGAAGGACTGGCCATAAAGCCCGACGGCATCTACCTCGACGGCACAGTGGGAGGCGGCGGACATTCCGAAGAGATCGCAAAAAGGCTCGGGGAAAACGGCAGGCTGATATGTCTTGATCAGGATGAAGAAGCCATAGAGGCGGCAAAAGAAAGACTTAAAAGCTATGCGGACCGGGTACTGATTATAAAGAGCAATTTTGCCGAGGTAAAAAGGCTGGCCGCAGGTCTCGGGATCAAAGGCTTTGACGGGATACTGATAGACATAGGGGTCTCCTCCCACCAGCTCGACAGCGCGCAGCGCGGGTTCTCATATATAAAGGATGCCCCGCTTGACATGAGGATGGACAGGAGCGCGCCGCTTTCAGCCGCAGATGTCGTAAACACATACTCCGAAGAGGAGCTTGCAAGGATAATAAAAGAGTACGGCGAGGAAAGGTTTGCGAAGAACATTGCAAGGCGTATCTGCAGCGAAAGAAAGAAAGCTCCGATAGAGACCACATTGCAGCTTGCATCGATCACGGCAGGAGCCATCCCGGCAAAAATGCGGGAAAAGCATACCAATCCGGCGATGAGAACCTTTCAGGCGATCAGGATCGAAGTGAACGACGAGCTGTCGATACTTGAAAGAGCTCTCGAGGAGATGACGCAGCTGCTGAATGAAGGCGGACGGCTGGCAGTCATAACATTTCACTCGCTTGAGGACAGGATAGTAAAGAACGCGTTCCGCACGGCGGAAAACCCCTGCACCTGTCCGCCGCAGTTTCCGGTATGTGTCTGCGGCAAAAAAAGCAGAGGCAGTGTCATAACAAAAAAACCGGTCACACCGGGACAAAAAGAGATCGAGGAAAACTCCAGAGCGCACAGCGCAAAATTAAGGATATTTGAAAGAAGGACCAGTCAATGAAAAACAGTGCACAATCCATCTATTATTACGGATATTATGATGATGGGAACACAGTCAGAAAACAGAAACACAGATATGATGATTACGAATTCAAGCCGGAAAGACCAAAGGCCAGGCCCAGGGATGTCAGAGCCCTGAAGGCACAGGGACTGTCGGTCGCCTACGGATTCTTTCTTGTCACCATGGCGATGGTGCTTCTCGTCGGGTGCATCATATACCTGAACCTGAGAAACGATATCACGGCCCAGCAGAAAACTATCGTTGGGATGGAAAAGGAACTCGGGGCGCTGAGACAGAAAAACGATGAGGAACTTGACAGGATCGAAGGCGCGATAGATATGGAAAAGATAAAACAGACTGCGATGGATGAGCTTGGCATGACATACCCCGAATCGGGACAGGTTGTAGACATAGAGGGAGGGGCAGGAGATTATGTCCGCCAGTATCAGGACATTCCCGAAGAAGTCAGGAAAAAATAAAAACCGGAACGAAAACAGCAGAACCAGAAGACTTACTTTTTCAATGAAAAGGAAGCTTCTGGGTTTGCTTGTTTTAGTGCTTGTCGCATTTTTGGGACTTCTGTACAGGATTGTACAGATAAACAGGGATAACGGAGACAGCTACAAAAAGCAGGTATTATCGCAGCAGTCCTACGATTCAAAGGTCCTTCCCTACAAGAGGGGATCGATCGAGGACAGGAACGGGTCGATCTTTGCTTATTCTGAAAAGGTCTACAATGTCATAGTTGACGCAAAGCTTGCAAACGGTGATAACGGCATACATATAGACGCGACCATGGATGCTCTGAAAAAAAGCTTTCCCGAGATAGACATAAACGAAGTTCGGGATTATATCAGGGACAATCCCTCGGGACAGTACAAAAAATTCCTGAAAAGAGTCACGGCCGACAAGGTTGAGGTCTACAAAAACCTCGAGGAAGAATCCCTTGCGGACGAGGAAGCGCAGGAAGCGGACAAAGTGGCAAAAAACGCCGTCTGGTTTGAAGAGGAATATATCAGAAGATATCCCTATGACTCCGTAGCCTGCGATATGATAGGTTTTGTCCAGGGTGATAATACAGGCCAGTACGGGCTGGAGGAATACTACAATGATACGCTCAACGGCAGCAACGGCAGGGAATACGGCTTTCTGAACAATGACGGCACACTGGAGCGGACGGTCAAAAAAGCGACGGATGGAAGCACGATAATCACAACGATAGATGTGAACATCCAGTCCATAGTCGAAAAGCATATCAGGGAGTTTGCCGAAAAGTATGCGAACAATTACAGGACGGGCCCGGCTGCAAACAATATTGGATGCGTGATAATGAACCCGAATACCGGAGAGGTCTACTCGATGGCAAATTATCCGGTATTCAACCTGAACGATCCGAGAAACATGGATGGGGTCGACCTTTCGCCCTATGAGTCGCTGGTAAAGAAAAAGAAGAAGACCGCGGAAGAAAAGGAAGAAGAGGAAGATAAGGACACAGTCTCGGAAGATGCAGCAGACTCTTCCGATGAGGAACAGTCTGAAGAAGCATCGGAAGCATCGGAAGCATCGGAAGAAGCCGGACAGGAAGTCTCCGAAGAAGAGGATGAAGAAGAGGACGAGGAAGACCTCTATGACAGTGAAGAGATAAAGAATGCCGTCTGGAAGAATTTCTGCATCTCGGATACCTACGAGCCCGGATCAACAATGAAGCCGTTTACTGTGGCGGCTGCAAAGGATGCGGGAAGGATAAGCGGCTATGAGACCTATGAATGTACCGGCGCTCTTGAGATAGGCGAGCATGTCATCCACTGCCACAACAGATTTGGAGACGGGCTTCTCACGGTAAAGGAGGGCATAGCAAAATCCTGCAATGTTGTCCTGATGGATGTAGCCTTTGCGCTGAAAAAGGATGACTGGCTCAAGTATAATAAAAACTTCAATTTCGGTCTGAAGACCAACATAGATCTTGCCGGAGAGGTAAACGGCGCGGAGACCACTTTCAATGAAAAGATGGGCACTACCGATCTTGCGGTGGCATCCTTCGGACAGGGGTTCAATGCAACGATGATCCAGATGATTGCAGGTTTCTCGGCCCTGATAAACGGAGGTTATTATTATCAGCCTCATGTGGTCAGCCGTATAGTGAATCCGGAAGGCGCCGTTACAAAGGAGAACAATCCCAGGGTGGTAAAGCAGGTCATAAGCAATGAGACCTCCGACATGATCAGGGATTTCTGCAATTCCGTTGTCATGAGCGATCCGAAGGAGTGTACCGGATGGAGTGCCAGGCCCGCCGGCTATACCATGGGAGGCAAGACCGGAACGGCAGAAAAGCTCCCGAGAGCAGCAAAGAATTATGTGATATCCTTTATCGGATATGTTCCGGCAGATGATCCGGAGGTCATAGCTTATATAGTCATCGATACTCCCAATGTGGAAGAACAGTCGGAATCAACAAGGCTTGCAACGACGCTCTGCAGGGATATCATGACAGAGGTGCTTCGTTACATGAACATCTTTCCGACCCTGGAGATCACCGAGGAAGAGCAGGCAGAGCTGGACATAATGCTTGAGGATTTCTCGGCCGGAGCTGTTTCGGACAATTCGGTCTCGGAGAATTCGGTTTCGGAAAATGAAGCCGGCGCCGAAGGGGAAGGACGGCAGCAGGATGCGATGGAGCCTGTCGAGATGTCGGAGAACAGGATCCAGTATGATCCCGAAACGGGTTATCCGCTTGACCCGCACACCGGAGAGGTGCTCGATCCTGTCACAGGACAGCCGATCGACAAAACCCTCCCCTCGGACTTGGATTTTTAATTTCATGACCCTCGTTCGACATGAGTTCTTTCCGGGACGCTTCCGCTCGCTACAAACGCAGCGGTACTAACCTCGCAAAGAACGCTCGGAAGTACCGGCGTTTTCCGAACGCCCGTCAAGAATCTCATGTCTCACTTCGGGTCTGACCTGGAAATATAGCAATGTAACGCTCTTAACAGAGGTAGATGTATGTTTGATTATTTCGTTCCGTTCATAACATGCTTTGGCGCCAGCGCCCTGTTCGGACAGGCCGTGCTGCCGATGCTTAAGAAACTGAAGGCCAGACAGGTCGAAAGAGAAGAGGGCCCTGAATCCCACAAGGTAAAGACCGGTACGCCTACCATGGGCGGGATCATGTTCCTCGTACCATGGATAATTGTGGTCGCGTTTTACCTGCCCGATCACAGGAACATCCTTCCGGTGATGATCGCTACGGTCGGATTCGGTCTCGTAGGCTTTGTTGATGATTTCATCAAGGTGGTTCTGAAAAGGAACCTCGGGCTGAAGGCATATCAGAAATTCGGACTTCAGGTCATACTGGCGCTGGTTGTCTGCGTGATCATAATGAATCATACAAACGTGTCCTTCGATATGAGGGTGCCCTTTACATCGATATTCACAAAGAGCGGCGCTCCGGTCATGATCTCGCTTGGCCTTTTCGCCATCCCTTTTGAGATCATAGCCTTTGGAGGGACCGTGAACGGCGCGAATTTCACGGACGGACTTGACGGACTGGCCGCCTTTGTTACCGCGGTTATAGCGATATTCATGGCTGCCGCATCCGCGATCACATCGTCAGGCATCACTCCCGCAGCTTCTGCCATGATAGGCGGACTGCTGGGATTTCTGATTTACAATCATCATCCGGCAAAGGTCTTTATGGGCGATACCGGATCGCTGGCCCTTGGCGGTTTTGTGGCTTCGTGCGCGATAATGATGAACCTTCCTATCTACATACTAATTGTCGCGTTCATCTACCTGGCGGAGGTGTGCTCCGTGATAATACAGGTACTGTACTTCAAGGCTACCCACGGAAAGAGGTTTTTCAAAATGGCTCCGATACATCATCATTTTGAACTTTCGGGCTGGTCTGAAGTGAAAGTCACGACAGTGTTCACGATAGTTACATTTGTGCTTGCGATCGTCGGGCTCATCGCGATCTGATGATAGGATTACCGGGAGGAGGACAAAGATGAATTTTAAAGGTTTAAAAGTACTTGTTATCGGAACCGGCATCAGCGGGATGGGGGCAGCAGCGCTTCTTGAAAAAAATGAAGCGATACCGATCCTCTTTGATTCAAACCCCGATCTGGATGTGGAGGAAATAAAAAAGAAGCTTCCCAAAGATACCGTCACAAAGATCTATCTCGGAGAACTGCCTTCGGCTGTTGAAAAAAGCGTGGATCTGGTGGTGCTGAGCCCGGGAGTGCCGGTTGATCTGCCGGTTGTTGAAAACTTCAGGCAGAGGGGCATCAAGATCTGGGGAGAGATTGAGCTGGGTTTCAGGTTCGCAAAAGGACAGCTTCTTGCGATCACGGGAACAAACGGCAAGACTACGACAACCGCCCTGCTTGGTCAGATCATGAAGGACATCGCAAAAGACCCCGAAAATGTCTATATTGTCGGAAATATAGGAAATCCGTATACGCTCTCCGCTCCGAAGACCGATGATGAGTCGGTGACTGTTGCGGAGATCAGCTCATTCCAGCTCGAGACTGCCATCAGCTTCAAGCCGCATGTCTCGGCGATACTGAACATCACGCCCGATCACCTGAACAGGCATCATACGATGGAAAACTATATAGCGATAAAGGAGTCCATCGCAAAGAATCAGGACGAGAACGATATCATCGTCCTGAACTATGACGATCCGAATACAAGGGCGGTAGCGGACAGGGTCAGGGCGAAGGTTGTGTTCTTCAGCCTGAAGGAGACACCGGAAACCATCGGCAGAAAGTGCGATCTTCTGTACATGGACGGTGAGAACATCATGTACAACGGAGAGTTTTTATTAAATGCAAATGAGATGCAGCTGATAGGAACGCACAACTGGGAAAATGTCATGGCCGGAGCGGGCATGGCGCTTGCGGTAGGCGTTGAAAAAGATGATGTCGTATCGACCATAAAGTCCTTCAAGGCTGTAGAGCACAGGATAGAATATGTCAGGACCGTGAACGGAGTTGATTATTACAATGATTCCAAGGGCACAAATCCCGATGCGGCAATAAAGGCAGTAAATGCAATGAAGAAAAAGACTGTTCTCATCGGCGGAGGCTATGACAAATCCTCAAAGTATGATGAATGGATCGAAAGCTTTGGCGATAAGGTAAAGTGCCTCATCCTTCTGGGGCAGACTGCGCAGGCTATCGCGGATTGCGCAAGAAGCCACGGATTTAATGAGATAGTATTTGCAGACGATATGGCTGATGCCGTAAAGAAAGCTTCGCAGGCGGCAAATGAGGGAGAGGCAGTCCTGCTGTCGCCCGCATGCGCCAGCTGGGGCATGTTCAGAAATTATGAGGAGAGAGGACGGATCTTCAAGGATCTGGTAGGGGAACTTTGATTTGAAAAGAGCTGCTGTGCCGAAAACCAGAAATATCCATATTGATATCACGCTCGTATTCGTGGTGCTTTTTTTGCTGTTCTTCGGACTGATCATGATCTATTCCGCAAGCGCTTATTCGGCGATGAGAACGGAAAACAGCTCTACATACTATCTGTTTTCGCAGGCGAGGGCAACTCTTATCGGCCTTGTCGCGATGATCCTTGTATCGCGGTTTGATTATCATATCTACAGGAAATTCGCATGGCCTCTCTACGGGGCGTCCTGTTTCGTGATCCTTCTTGTCCTGACTCCGCTTGGCATGACAAAGAACGGCGCCAGGAGATGGCTGAATATCTTCGGGATGTCGGTTCAGCCGGCTGAGATCGCAAAGGCCGGGCTGATCATATTCTTTGCCGCATTCATCTGCTCGAATGTGAAGTCGATATCAAAGCTTAAAGGTTTGGTGCAGACTATGTTCCTGACAGGCATCCCGTGTGCGCTGGTATATTTTGTGACTGATAACCTGAGTACCGCGATCATCATTTTCTGCATAGTTTATATCATGATGTTCGTTGCATCCGAAAGGAGCTTCATATACATACTGGTGGTGCTGCTGATCCTCGGCGCGATATTTGCCCTCGTTTATGCGGTTGAGAATAATATAATCCCGGCGGATATCTCGTTCCGTCTAAGCCGTATCAAGGCGTGGAAAAATCCCGAGGCCTATGCTTCGAATACAAGCTACCAGACGGTCCAGGCGCTCTATTCCATCGGTTCCGGAGGATTCCTTGGAAAAGGCCTGGGGCAGAGCACCCAGAAGCTCGGATATATCCCCGAGGCCCAGAATGACATGATCTTTTCCATCATCTGCGAGGAACTGGGGATCTTTGGCGCCCTTGCCGTGATGCTCCTGTTCCTTCTTCTCATAGGCATCTTTTTCATGGTTGCGATAAGCGCTCCCGACCTTTTCGGCTCGCTTCTGGTCACGGGAGTCATGACGCATTTTGCCGTGCAGGTGCTCTTGAATATCGCGGTTGTAACGAATACGATACCAAATACCGGCATCACGCTTCCCTTCATATCATACGGAGGCACCTCGACACTGTTCCTCCTGGCTGAAGTCGGGTTGGTCTTAAGTGTTTCGAGGAAGTCGGGTATTGAATAGCTTCCTGAAAAAGCGGCGGATGATCAGGATAATAACGGCGCTTCTTGCTGCCGCGGCCGTCATATCGGCCACAGCCTTTGTTTGTTTTTATTATACGGTTCACAGCATAGAGATAACCGGCAATACCAGATATACCGATGAACAGATAAGGGATATCGTTTTTGACAGTCCGATAAAGAAGAATTCCCTGTATCTTTACCTGGTATATAATGACAAGCCGGTTACAGACATTCCCTTTATAGAAAAGATGGATGTGAGCATACTTTCACATGATCATGTGAAGATCGTGGTCTATGAAAAAGCGATAGCGGGATATGTCAAATATCTGGGGCAGTATATCTATTTTGACAGGGAAGGGTATGTGGTTGAAAGCACGGGGGCTCCCCTTCCGGATGTTCCGTATGTGACGGGACTTGAGTTTGACAACTGCGTGAAGTACGAAATACTGCCGGTAAAGGATAAGGAGGTTTTTTCAAACATCCTGTCACTGACGCAGCTTTTTGAGAAATACGGTCTCGATCCGGACAGGATCTTTTTTTCAAAGGACGGACAGATCACGCTTTATTTCGGACAGGCGCGTGTCCTTATCGGCACGATGGATGATATTGACGAGAAGATGATGAGGCTTCAGGGTATCTCACCGAAGATCTCCGGGCTTGAAGGGACACTCCGTCTTGACGAATACAGCGAGGACGGCGGTTACATAACATTTGAGAAAGATTAGGTTGATTATTTGCAGATTTAAGTATAATATAGATTAGGTTTATGTTTTTTAAGGAGGAGTAGCTGTGTTTGAAATCAAGTCGGAAGAAGCGGAGTACGCCTGCAAAATCCTCGTGATAGGGGTAGGAGGAGCAGGAAATAACGCTGTAAACAGAATGCTGGGCTATGAGAATATCGACGGAGAGGTCAAAAGAAATTCCGACCTGGAGTCCATGAGAGGCGTCGATTTCATTGGAATGAACACGGATAAACAGGCTCTGGGCAAGTGCAGGGCTGCAAACAGGCTTCAGATAGGCGAAAAACTGACAAAGGGACTGGGAGCCGGTTCACAGCCTGAGGTTGGCACAAAGGCTGCAGAAGAGAGCATAGATGATATCACAAGTTCCATGAGAGGGTATGACATGGTAGTCATTACCTGCGGTATGGGAGGCGGTACCGGCACCGGAGCTGCCCCGATAGTTGCAAAGGCCGCAAAGGATATGGGCATACTGACTCTCGGGATCGTGACAAAGCCTTTCCAGTTTGAGGGCGCGCCCAGGATGAAGAAGGCGCTTGAGGGACTTGCAAAGCTTCAGTCTGCGGTTGATACGCTTATAGTTATCCCCAATGAAAAACTCAGAAAGATAGTTGACAGGAACATGGGCTTTGGCGATGCCATGAAGGTTGCTGATGAAGTGCTTCAGCAGTCTGTTCAGGGTATCACAGATCTCATCAATGTTCCTTCGCTTATAAATCTCGATTTTGCCGATGTCCGCACGACAATGAAGGACAAGGGCATCGCTCACATAGGCATAGGAGTCGGCAAGGGTGACGACAAGGCTATGGAAGCTGTAAAGCAGGCCGTCGGAAGTCCTCTGCTTGAGACCACTATCAACGGTGCGCAGAATGTCATCATCAATATCTCGGGAGATATAACCCTTGATGATGTAGGAAGCGCTTCGGATTATATCATGAGCCTTACCGGAGAGGATACCAATGTCATCTTCGGCGCCCAGGAAGACAGAAATGTTTCGGATACGATCAGGATTACCGTTATCGCAACGGGACTTGAGGATGTTGAAAGAGGCATCCCGGCCGGAGCTCAGATGCAGCAAAGACAGATCCAGCCCCAGAGGAGGATGGCTCCCGGAATGGGCATGAATCAGGGCATGGGCATGAACAGGCCGAATCAGGGAATGGGAATGAACCCCGGCATGAATCCCGGAATGAATCCCGGTATGAATCAGGGTATGAACCCGGGAATGAACCAGGGCATGAATCCCGGTATGAATCAGGGCATGGGCATGAACCCCGGCATGAACCAGGGAATGGGAATGAATCCCGGCATGGGCATGAATCAGGGCATGAACCCGAACCAGGCCGGAGGCCAGTATGGAGCAAGGCCCGCAGCGCCTAATGCAAGAGAGGTACAGCTGATCAATAATGATTCGGGCGCCGATGTCGGAAGAGGCGGAAACATGAACGGCAGGGTTGAACCGAAGAGCATCAAGATACCTGATTTCCTTCGGAATAAATGATCCCTGGCGGGAGAAATTCTGTTAGAGCGCGAGCTCTGTCAGTAAATAAAGTATAAAGGGGAATATTATGAGATGTCCGTATTGCGGCCATGAGAACACCAGAGTCATCGATTCCAGACCGGCCGAGGAGAACAATTCCATCAGACGCCGTCGTGTGTGTGATGAATGCAACAAAAGGTTTACCACCTATGAGAAGGTTGAGACGATACCTCTCATCATCATCAAAAAGGATAACAACAGGGAGTCATACAACAGAGAGAAGATTGAAAGCGGTGTCATGAAGGCCTGCCACAAGAGGCCGATCTCGGCAGACCAGCTTACCGGGATAGTTGATGAGGTTGAAACGGAGATCTACGCCAGAGAAGAAAAGGAGATCCCCAGTACCGTGATAGGAGAGCTGATCATGGACAAGCTGAAGGATATCGACACCGTGGCATATGTCAGGTTTGCATCGGTATACAGGGAGTTCAAGGATATCAACACTTTCATGGATGAGTTAAAAAAAGTTTTGGACAAATGATCAATAAAGGAGACAGGGGGACGGACCTTTTGTCTCCTTCTTTCACTTTGGAAGGAGACAGCGGTCCGTCCCCTTGTCTCCTCTCTGCAGGATGTTTTTATTATGGGCAGTCTATTTCCGACAGTCAGGACAGATTCGGCATATACGATAGATTATAAAAAACTGTATGAACTGGGTATCAGGGGCATCATTTTCGACATAGACAATACCCTGGTGCCGCATGATGCCCCTGCGGACGGCAGGAGCCGCGCTCTCATGGGACAGATCCATGAGGCGGGGATAAAGACCGTCATCCTTTCAAACAACGGACAGAGAAGGGTGAAAAGCTTTGCGGATGATGTCGGCTGCGCCTATATCTTCAAGGCTGCAAAGCCGAAAAGCGAAGGGTTTCTGCTTGCGATGAAAAAGATGGGCACCGCAAAAAAGAGTACTGTCCTTATCGGCGACCAGCTCTTTACCGATGTCTGGGGCGCTTCAAACGCGGGGATCAGGAGTATTCTGGTCAGACGCATCTCATTTCACGAAAGATATTATATCCATCTCAAAAGGATACTTGAGTATATAATTATGATCTTTTATCCTGCTGTTCGTATCATCAGGAAAAAGGATGCACTGGAAGGAGCGCTTCGATGAAGATTGACGGAAAAACGAAGGTGATCGGTATCATGGGAGATCCTGTGGAGCATACGGGATCGCCTGCCATCCACAATTTTCTCGCCGAAAGGCTTGGGGATAATGTGGTCTATGTCCCTTTTCATGTGAAAAAGGATAATCTGGCAGAGGCTGTAAAGGGCGCCTATGGTCTGGGGATCACGGGTCTCAATGTGACCGTGCCCCACAAGCAGGCTGTCATGGCAGAGGTTACGGAACTGGATGATGCGGCTCTTGAGATCGGAGCAGTCAATACCATAGCGATATCAAAAAAGGGTTATAAAGGGTATAATACAGACTTTTCGGGCTTCATGAGGCAGATGGACAATGATTCGGTGATAGCCTACAACAGGGATGTCATAATGCTCGGGGCAGGAGGCGCCGCAAAGGCTGTGATGTATGCCCTGCAAAAGATCGGGGCTGCAAAGATCTATGTGCTCAACCGCTCAAAGAGCAAGGCAAAGGAGCTTTTTGCAGGTTATGATAATGTTGAGATCTTCGGGTTTGACGAGTGGGAAAAGATCCCCCAAAAATCCGGCTATATCTGTATCCAGTGCACCAGCGTGGGGCTTTCTCCCAAGGATGATGAATGCGTCATAAAGGACGATGCATTTTTTGATCTTGTTGAGACCGGAGTGGATCTGATCTATGTTCCCAGAGAGACGGTTTTCATGAAGAAACTTAAGGAACGCGGAAAGAAGGCTTATAACGGACTGAGGATGCTGATGTATCAGGCTGTGGCTGCCTATGAGATCTTCATGGACAGGGAAGTGCCGGCCGATGTTCTGGAGGAGCTTTATGAAGAACTTGATCCTTGAGGGCTTCATGGGCTGCGGCAAAAGCAGGGTGGCAAGACAGCTGGCTTTGGATCTGGCTCTGAAGGTCATTGATACCGATGACCTGATCGAAGAAGAACAGGGCAGAAAGATTTCCAATATCTTTGAAAAAGACGGTGAGGAGGCTTTCCGTGACATGGAAACGCAGGCCCTTCGTAATCTCCTGTCGGACAGGGAGCGTCAGGTCATATCCCTTGGAGGCGGGATGCCCGTAAGGGAGGAAAACAGGAGACTATTAAAGGAACTCGGTACTGTCATCTACCTGAAGGCTGATGTGGATGTTCTTATTATGCGGCTTGAAAAAGGCGTTGAAAAACGGCCGATGCTTGCCGGACACGATCTGAGGGACAGGGTCAGGGAGCTGCTTTCGGCCAGGGAGATGTTCTATGATGCTGCGGCGGATCTTGTCATCGATATCGGTCAGGATGATCCGCAGACAATAAGTGAGAGGATAATAAAGGAGCTTGGAAAATGAAGATCCTTGTGATAAACGGACCCAATCTCAATTTTCTGGGAATAAGGGACCCGAAGACTTACGGAGAAAAAAACTATGACCATCTGGTAGATCTGATCAAAGCAAAGGCTGAAGAACTCGGCATTGAAGTCGAGTGCTTTCAGTCAAACCATGAAGGCGCGATCATCGACCGTATACAGCAGGCGTATTCTGACGGCACATCGGGGATCGTCATCAATCCGGGAGCCTATACGCATTATTCCTATGCCATCTATGATGCGCTTCTTTCCTATGACACGATCCCAATGGTGGAGATCCATATCTCGGACATCAATTCCCGGGACGAATTCAGGAGAACTTCGGTTACCGCGCCCGCCTGCGATCATCAGATCATAGGCCACGGCCTTGACGGGTATCTTGAGGCGATGGAGTGGATAGCAAGCAATGCTTGATTTATTGAGCTTATTAGTGTAGAATATCGTAAGTTGTTGATTTTTAAGGAGGATATACATATGGTTTCGGCCGGTGAATTCAGAAACGGAATGACAGTTGAGATAGAGGGTACCGTGTACCAGATCATAGAGTTTCAGCACGTGAAACCCGGCAAGGGCGCTGCTTTTGTCAGAACGAAGCTCAAGGATGTGATCAACTCGGGCGTGGTTGAAAAGACCTTCAGGCCTACCGAGAAATTTGAGAATGCAAGGATAGACAGGAAGGATATGCAGTATCTCTACAATGACGGAGATATCTACAATTTCATGGATCCCGAATCCTACGAGCAGGTCGGCATCAGCAAAGAAGTTGTCGGCGATGCGATGAAGTTTGTGAAGGAAAACGAGAACTGCAAGGTCTGCTCATACAAGGACAATGTATTCTCTGTTGAGCCGCCTCTTTTCGTGGAACTTGAGATCACTGATACTGAGCCCGGATTCAAGGGCGATACGGCTACAGGCGCATCAAAGCCTGCTACCGTTGAGACAGGAGCTCAGGTAAATGTTCCGCTTTTCGTCAATCAGGGCGACAAGATCAAGATAGACACCCGTACGGGCGAATATCTTTCCAGAGTTCAGTAATTTCGTTTACTATCAGGCTGTTATCGGAGGACCGGATGCATCGCCGGACCTCCGGAAAGCCTTCTGTTTTTTCTTATTATCAGTTTTTCAGATCTTTTTTGTGAATCCATAATCAAAACATTTATGTTTTATCATCAGTTACATGTCTTTGCGTGCATTTTTATGCATGTCTTTTTCACATTTCAAATCTAAGGAGGTTTTCATGGAATTCAATTCATTTTGCGAAGAAGTAAGGGATAAGGTCCGCGATATCTGCGGTGAGGATTTCAATGTATCGGTCAGGGATACGCTCAAGAACAATTCGGTAGTGCTTAAAGGGCTTGTGATCATGGGAAAGGAAAGCAATGTGGCGCCGTCGATCTATCTGGAGGATTTCTATACGGACTACTGTGACGGAAAGGATATGGATGATATCGTAAACGATATACTGAAGATCTATTCAAAGAACAGGAACTGCGGAGATCTGAATGTAAATATTTTTAAGGATTTTGATGAGGTGAAGGATAAGATTGTTTTCAAGCTGGTGAACTATGACAGCAATCTTTCGCTTCTTTCGACGCTGCCACACAGAAGGTTCCTTGATCTGGCTGTCATCTATGTTGTGGTCCTGGGAGAGACTCCTCAGGGGCATGCTACCGTTACCATACATAATGAACATATGGAGAGCTGGGAGACCAATGAAGAGGAACTCTGGAAGCTTGCACGGGAAAATACGCCGAGGATGGCCGAGCCTCAGATCATGTCACTGTGTGATCTGATCAGTCATATGACGGGTGTTGAAACAAAAGATCAGGTGCCTGACGATGCGGGGATGTATGTGCTGACCAACAGCAGCCGCATAAACGGGGCTGCCTGTATCCTTTATGATGATGTAGTATCGGGCTTTGCGGGCGGTCTTGGAAAAGACCTGTACATCATCCCGTCATCGATTCATGAGGTGATCCTGATGCCGGCGGATGCTTTTGCTGATGTAGACAGGATGATCGATATCATAAAAGAGGTGAACAGCACCCAGGTCTCAAAGGAGGAGATATTGTCCTACAGGCTGTACAGATATAACCGTGCCACGGACAGGATCTGCTGCGCGTGAAAGCAGAGGGGGCGGGGGCGGAAATCGGAACACAGATCCGCCCACTGCCCACTATGTAACAATTTTGTAACAAAATTTGCGTTTACATTGAAATTATGGTAATATTAGTCGGTGTTGTTTTAAACACCGGGCGTTCATAGCTCAGCTGGATAGAGCACAGGCCTCCGACGCCTGGTGTCGAGGGTTCGAATCCCTTTGAACGCATTATCATCATGGAGGCCGCAGGGGATGGCAAAGATGCAATACAGATCCCCCAAGGCTATGGAGGAGCAAAATGAGAAGAAGAAATTTTGATCTCAGGGAATTTGTGCTGGGACACTATCAGTATTTCATAGTGGGCATTCTGTTTATAGTGCTTGTTGTGGTGCTTGCCGTATTTTCCTCAAAACACAAAAAGGACAAGGACACGCCCGATGATACGGAGAATGCGGAAACGGTAGAGGTATCGGAGGATACGACGCAGACGCCGCAGAATGCCGAGATCCCGCTGACGACCGAAGGACTGCAGGTTGATGCATATCCGGAGGTAAACAGCCTCGTGAACACATATTTCACGGCAATGGCTTCGGGAGATGTGGCAACGCTTGAATCCATCTGCAGCATGCTTGATGATGCCGCAAAGATCAGGATCATAGAGAGAGCAAAGTATACCGAAAGCTATGATGACATCAGATGCTATACCAAGCCGGGTCCTGTTGAGGGATCATACATAGTATTTGCTTACTATCAGATCAAGTTCCAGAATATAGACACGAAGGCTCCGGGTCTTTCGTCTTTGTATGTCTGCTCAAATGCTGACGGATCGCTGTATGTATATAACGGCGACCTGCCTGAAAATGTTTCGACATATATCAGGGGAGTTGCAGCCCAGGATGATGTTGTGGCGCTCTTAAACCAGGTTGATGCCGAGTACAATGCTGCGGCCGAGCAGGACAAGACCCTGAAGGCTTTCATGGATGCTCTTCCTGCAAAGCTTGATGAGGCGGTTGCTACACAGCTTGCAAGCGGACAGCCCATAGACACATCACAGCCTGCCGCTGCTACCGAGACTCCCGAAGTCCTGGTCAAGACAACAGATGCCGTGAGGATCAGATCATCGGCGGATGATTCAAGTGATTCGAATATCATAGCAAAGTCTGCAGCAGGAGACACATTTACGAGGATAGAGGAAGAAAACGGCTGGAGCAAGATCAAATACAAGGATACTACGGCTTATATCAGGTCTGATTTCCTGACCACTGCCGAAAATCCCGAGCCTGCCGCTGATGGAGGCGAAGGCGCCGGTGACGGAACACCTACCGTGACCGTGACAAAGACCGATGTTAATGTCAGGAGCAAGGCGGGCACTGACGGCGATGTCCTTGGCAAGGCTTCCTCGGGAAGCAAATATACGCTCAAGGGTGAGTCCGGAGAGTGGTATGAAATCGATTACAACGGCCAGTCCGGATTTATCAGAAATGATATGGCAAGCAAAAATTAATATCCGGTATTGATTTTGGCGGTTTCAGGTTGTATATTATTTTCGTTGACAAAGGCGTCACAAAGGGGGGGATGGTATTCCCCTTTTTGATGGTGCCTTTTTTATTCAATCAACTATATAACCATAGGAGGTAAAAAAGAAATGTCGTACGTTGATGAGGTCTACAACTATGTTGTGGAAAAGAACCCTGCGCAGCCCGAATTCCATCAGGCAGTAAAGGAAGTACTTGAGTCGCTTCGTGTAGTGATCGAGGCTAATGAGGAGGAGTACAAAAAGGAAGCTCTCCTTGAAAGGCTCTGCACGCCTGAAAGACAGATAATCTTCAGGGTTCCCTGGGTTGATGATAAGGGCCAGACACATGTGAACAACGGATTCAGGATCCAGTTCAATTCAGCAATAGGTCCCTACAAGGGAGGCCTTCGCTTCCATCCTTCAGTCAACCTTGGTATCATCAAGTTCCTTGGTTTTGAACAGATATTCAAGAACAGTCTGACAGGCCTTCCCATCGGCGGCGGCAAGGGCGGCTGCGATTTCGATCCCAAGGGCAAATCAGACAATGAGATCATGAGATTCTGCCAGAGCTTCATGACAGAGCTTTACAGACATATCGGAGCCGATACAGATGTTCCTGCCGGAGATATCGGTGTAGGCGGAAGAGAGATCGGTTATCTTTACGGACAGTACAAGAGGATCCGCGATGTATATGAGGGCGTGCTTACCGGAAAGGGCCTTACCTACGGCGGATCGCTTGCTCGTACCGAAGCTACAGGCTATGGACTCCTTTATTGTACGAATGCCATGCTGAAGGCAAACAATGTTGATATCAAGGGCAAGACCATCGCAGTATCAGGTGCAGGAAATGTAGCTATCTATGCTATCCAGAAGGCACAGCAGCTTGGCGCAAAGCCGGTAACCTGCTCTGATTCGACAGGATGGATCTATGATCCCGAAGGAATTGATGTTGAGCTTCTCCGCGAGGTAAAGGAAGTAAAGAGGGCAAGGCTTACCGAATATGCTGCAAAGAGGTCTTCTGCAGAGTATCATGAGAAGAAGAACGGCGAGCACGGCGTATGGAATGTAAAGGTTGATATAGCCCTTCCGTGCGCTACCCAGAACGAGCTTGACCTTGACGATGCAAAGGCTCTGGTCGCAAACGGAGTCATTGCAGTTGCGGAGGGCGCCAACATGCCCACCACGATCGAGGCTACACAGTACTTCCAGCAGAACAAGGTACTTTTCATCTGCGGCAAGGCTTCGAATGCAGGTGGTGTTGCCACATCAGCTCTTGAGATGAGCCAGAACTCCGAGAGGCTTTCATGGACCTTTGAAGAGGTTGATTCAAAGCTTAAGGGCATCATGGAAAACATCTTCAAAAATGCTGATGAGGCTGCAAAGAAGTACGGCAAGGAAGGCGACTATGTTGCCGGAGCAAACATTGCAGGCTTCCTCAAGGTTGCAGAGGCTATGAAGGCTCAGGGTATAGTATAGTCCTAAGCCCGAAAACAATAGAATTTTAGTCGGAAAAATGTTATGATGTAACTGTTCGGGATCCCGGATTTAAAGGGATCCCGGAGAGTTGCATTTTTTTATGGAGGTGCATATGTCTTCTTTTGATACCTGGCTTGAGTTTTTCATCATAGACCATAATATCAGCGTGGCGGATGTTGTTTATGAGGGTATAGTTGACGGGCAGATGAAGCACTGCACATACAGGGAATTCTTTGAGGCGATAAAGCCTTATCCCATGATACAGGAAAGGGTCAGGAACGATCTTGCCGTAGCTGCAGCCACCGGTGAATCCATCAGGGCGGCAGCATCCAGGATATGCGAGGAAGAACTGATCTCAAAAGGACATCCGGTCTGAAAGGAAAGCGTGAAATGAGAAAGAAGATCCTGCTGATAGACGGTCACAGCATTATGAACAGGGCGTATTACGGCCTGCCTCTTCTGTCGAATTCCAAAGGCGTTCATACAAATGCGCTTTTGGGTTTTCTTAATATTCTTTTGAAGGCTGTTGATGACGAAAAGCCGGATTATCTTACCGTGGCTTTCGATGAGCATGCTCCTACCTTCAGGCACAGGATGTATGAGGCGTACAAGGGTACAAGGCATGCCATGCCGGATGAGCTGAAAGAGCAGATACCCATAATAAAAGAACTCCTGAACGATATGGGGATAAAGATAGTCTCAAAAGAGGGCATTGAGGCAGATGATATCATAGGGACCATATCAAGACGGGCCATGAAGGAAGGGGTAGACACGGTCATCATCTCGGGTGACAGGGATCTGCTCCAGCTTGTCACAGACAGCGATGTCAGGCTCAGGCTCCCGCATACATCCAGGGGACAGACGGTCGTGGAGGATTTTTATGCAAAGGATGTCCTTTCAAAATACAGGGTGAGCCCTGAAGGGATCATCGAGCTGAAGGCGCTGATGGGAGATTCCTCGGATAATATCCCTGGAGTGCCAAAGATCGGTGAAAAGACTGCCACGGATCTGGTGGAGCAGTATGGCACCATAGAAAACCTGAAGGAGCATATCGGCGAGATCACCAAAAAGAGCATCAGGGAGACGCTGGAGCAGAACTTTGATCTCGCAGTCCTTTCAAAAAAGCTTGCGACGATAGATACCGATGCTGACTTTGACTTTGTCATGGATGAGGCAGAGCTTGGGAATATCTATACGAAGGAAGCTTATGAGCTGTTTAAGGAACTGGAATTCAAAAGCCTTCTGAAAAACTTTGATCCGTCGGTGGCAAAGGAGGCCGGACCTTCCGTTGTATTTACGCAGATCTTTTCCGAAGCGGATGCTGACAATCTTTTTGATAAGTGGGGAAAGTCCTTAAAGACGGGATTCTTTCTGGATGAAAAAGAACTTGCCGTCTGCTTTGAGGACGGGGGTTTTATACTCGGTCTTTCGGATTTCAATCCGTTTTTCATCGAGGACGGGATAAACGGCGCGATAAAAAAGAGCGGTACAAGCTATACCTATGACATCAAAAAACAGTTGAAGCATGTGGCGGTAAAGGAATGTGAAAGGATCGTTGATGTCAGGATACTGGATTATCTCCTGAATCCGCTGAATCCGGATAATAATGATATCACAGATGTAAGAGAAGCGGCCTTTGCGGCTTTGTCGAACGGGGAGGACAGATTGTCCAGAGTCCGTGAAAGCGGCATGGGAGATCTTTTTGAAAAGATCGAGATGCCTGTGGCTTTTGTTCTTTCTGAAATGGAAAAAGAAGGGATCAGAGCGGACAGAGAGGCTTTGGCTGATTATTCAAAAAAGCTTGGCGCGCAGATAGATGAGCTTCAAAAGCAGATAACCGAAGAGGCCGGAGAGGAGTTTAATATAAACTCTCCGAAGCAGCTTGGCGTGATCCTCTTTGAAAGGAAAGGGCTTCCGGGCGGAAAAAAGACAAAAACGGGATATTCCACGGCGGCAGATGTTCTTGAAAAACTTGCAGATGAGCATCCCTTTGTGCGAAAGATACTTGAATACAGGGCGCTGACCAAGCTCAAGAGCACCTATGCCGATGCGCTCGCTGATTATATCGATGATACGGGAAGGATTCATACTACCTTCAATCAGACGGTGACTGCAACCGGAAGGCTTTCTTCCGACAATCCGAACCTTCAGAATATCCCTGTGAGAACCGAAAGGGGCAGGGAGCTTCGAAAGGTCTTTATCCCCAGGGATGGATATATTTTTACCGATGCGGATTATTCCCAGATCGAGCTTCGCATACTGGCTTCGCTTTCCGGGGATGAAAAGCTGATCGGCGCTTACGGGACGGAAAGCGATATCCATGCCATCACGGCTTCGCAGGTGTTTCATGTGCCTCTTTCGGAAGTCACTCCGGAGCTTCGCCGCAATGCAAAGGCTGTCAATTTCGGCATAGTTTACGGGATCAGCTCTTTTGGCCTGAGCCAGGGACTTTCCATATCCAAAAAGGAGGCGGCGGAGTATATTGAAAGGTATTTTGAGACTTATCCCGGGGTAAAGGAGTATCTGGACAGGCTGATTGCCATGGCAAAGAAAAATGGATATGCCGAGACTCTTTTTGGCAGGAGGAGGCCTGTGCCTGAACTGAGGGATTCGAATTTCATGAAGAGGTCCTTTGGTGAAAGGGTAGCCATGAACATGCCGATCCAGGGTACGGCGGCAGATATCATGAAGATAGCCATGAGGGATGTGGCTCATGCTATCGATCAAAAGGGCCTGAAGTCCAGGCTGGTGCTCCAGGTACATGATGAGCTTTTAGTTGAGACCGCGCCCGGTGAGGAGGAGCAGGTCCGGGAGATATTGCGCAGGAACATGATGGGGGCGGCTGATCTGAGAGTGCCTCTTGAGGTTGATGTAAATACCGGAAAGGATTTCCATGAAGCCCACTGATCCCATAAAGACGAAGGTTATGGTGATAGGCATCACGGGAGGCGTTGGAGCCGGAAAGAGCAGCGTGCTTTCGATCCTTGAAAAGGTAAGCAATTGCCGTCTGATCATCGCTGATGAGGTGGCCAAAAAGCTGCAGGAGCCGGGAGAAAGATGCTTTGAGGAACTGGTTTCAGCCTTTGGAGAAAAGATTCTTGATGAAAAAGGCAGGATAGACAAGGCGTGCCTGGCAAAGGTGATCTTTGATGATCCGGAAGCCAGGGACAGGGTCAATTCGATCATACATCCTGCGGTCAATAAATATATTACAGATGTCATAAATGATGAAAGAAAAAAAAACAATCTGGAGTTTCTTTTCATCGAGGCCGCTCTTTTGATAGAATGCGGATATGACAGTATATGTGATGAGCTCTGGTATGTATATGCTGCGGAAGATACCAGGAGAAAGAGGCTGAAGGAGACAAGAGGGTACAGTGATGAAAAGATCTCGTCGATCTTCATTTCCCAGCTTCCGGAGGAAGAATTCAGGAAGCATTGCGCCGAAGTCATAGATAATGACGCGGATGAATCAGCCGTAAAAATTGAGATAGAGAAACTTATCTGCAAAAAGAGAAGGGAGTTTGGCTTTGGAGAGTGTTAAGTATCTGATCATAGGCGCGGGTCCTGCCGGCCTGACCTTTGCCAATATGCTGAAAAACGCTGGAGAGGATTCTTTTCTGGTACTTGAAAGCGAAGCGGAGGCGGGAGGCCTTTGCAGATCAAAGGAAGTGGATGGCGCTCCTCTTGATACGGGAGGGGGACATTTCCTTGATGTGAGGGATCCCGAGGTGGTTGATTTCGTCTTTTCCTTTCTTCCGGCTGATGAATGGGAAAGATTTGACAGGATATCAAGGATAGACCTTGGATATGCAGTCATTGATTATCCTTTTGAGTCAAATATCTGGCAGCTTCCGGAAGATGAACAGGTAGAGCATCTTCTGGCAATTTCAAGGGCAGGCTGCAACACAGGGGCACAGAAACCCATATCCTTCAGCGAATGGATCCCATGGAAGCTGGGGGAAAAGATAGCAAAAGACTACATGCTCCCTTATAATAAAAAGATGTGGTGCATGGATCTGGATGAGATCGGCACATACTGGCTTGAAAAACTCCCGGATGTTTCTTTTAAGGATACGCTGTTGAGCTGTATCAGGCACAGCAGCATATATGAAAGCCTTCCGGGGCATGCAAGTTTTTATTATCCGAAAAAACACGGCTACGGCCGGGTCTGGCTTGATATGGCAGATGCGGTAAAGGATAATATGGCATACGGTGTGAGGGCATCGGAACTTGACCTTGACGAAAGGACCGTAAACGGTCAGTATAGAGGAGAACGGATAATAAATACAGCGCCATGGACAGGGTATGACAGTATAAAAGGCGGCACCGGAGATTTTTATGAGTCGCTGAAAAAGCTGAAGCATACATCTGTAGTAATTAAGTATCATGACGAAAAGTCTGAAACAGATTCTCACTGGACTTATTTTCCCGATGAGGGGAAGGAATACCACAGGATCCTGTACCGCTCAAATTTCTGCAGGGGTTCAAAGGGCTTCTGGACGGAGACAAATCTGAAAAGGGCGGATCTTGATGACGGTCATGAGTGTTTCGTAAATGAGTATGCCTACCCGGTAAACACGGTGGACAAGAGGGAAGCGATAGCGCTGATCCTGGAAGAGGCTGAAAAGAAGGGTGTGACGGGACTTGGCAGATGGGGGCAGTGGGAGCATTTCAACTCTGATGTCACTGTAAAAAGAGCCATGATGCTTGCAAAAAAAATGATCGCACAGGCATGAAAAGGCTAGAAACTGTGCATTAGAAAGGGTAACGGATAAATGGCAAAAGCAACCGAAAGATATCCCGGGCCACTGGTGTTCGGACTCGATATCGGAACAAGGAGCATAGTCGGAACGGTCGGCTATATGTTCAACAAGAAATTTCATGTCATAGCCATACAGTCAAAGCTGCATGAGACGAGGTCCATGCTTGACGGACAGATCCATGACATCGCCGCTGTGGCTGATACGATCATGGATGTGAAGGCGGAACTCCAGAGAAAGACCGGACAGCCGCTGAAGGATGTCTGTATAGCAGCCGCAGGACGTGTCTTAAGGACTGTGACTGTTCATGTCGATCATGAATTTGAGGAAGACACGGATGTGACTGCCGAACACATATATTCGCTTGAGCTTCTTGGCGCGCAGAGGGCCTATGAGGAGTTTCTGAAGAATAATACCCTGAATATGCGTTTCTACTGTGTCGGTTATACAGTGGAACATTATTATCTGAATAAATTTCCGATGGGAGAGCTTTTAAGCCACAAGGGAAACCATATAGGCGCTGATGTGATCGCGACCTTCCTGCCGGATGAGGTGGTGGACGGTCTTTACAAGGCTGTGAACATGGCAGGACTCAATGTCGCAAATATGACTCTCGAGCCGATTGCAGCCATGGAACTTGCGATCCCGAAATCCTACAGGATGCTGAATCTGGCGCTTGTTGATGTGGGCGCCGGGACAAGCGATATCTCGATAACCCGTGACGGGGCCATCATAGCCTACGGCATGATCCCGAGCGCCGGAGATGAGCTTACCGAGGCTATAGCAAAGCATTTCCTGACGGATTTTGATGAGGCGGAAAAGATCAAATTCGGAGTGAATACAAAGGGCGCCATAGAGTTTACGGACATCATGGGGATCAATCACAAGACCGATGCAAAGGAGGTCCAGGAGATACTGAGGCCTACGGCGGGTATAATAGCCCGCGAGGTGTCCGATCAGATCAAAAAGCTCAACGGCGGAAAGCCGGTCAGTGCTATCTTCGTAGTCGGAGGCGGAGGAAAGGTGCCGGTATTTACCGAGATCCTGGCTGATGAGATGCAGATAGCCAGAGAAAGGGTAGCGGTCAGAGGCGAAGAGGTCTTAAAGGATGTTGATTTCAAGGATGACAGGGTGAAAAAAGATTCCCTGCTTGTCACACCCATTGGCATCTGCCTGAATTTCTATAATCAGGTCAATAATTTTATCTTTGTCTCATTTAATGACAGCCAGATCAAGCTGTATGACAACGATCATCTTCAGATAGTTGATGCGGCCATGGCATCGGGCTTTTCAAATGCCGATCTTTTCCCGAAGAGAGGAAAAGAGATCAATTATACCGTAAACGCCAGCAAGAGGCTGGTCCGCGGCACGATGGGAGAGGGCGCGGTGATACGATTAAATGGCGAGAATGCCCCGATCAATGCAAAGATCAAGGCGGGAGACATCATAGAGGTGGAGCCGTCCACAGCGGGAGATCCCGCGGTCGTGACCATCGATTCGCTTCCGGAGTTCAAGCAGTCCATAAAGATCAATGTGAATGACAAGACCGTATCCATGCCGAAATTCGCGGAAGTGAACGGTCAGCTGCAGAGCGGTTATTATGAGATACAGGACGGCGACGAGGTCGTGATGAGGGATTATTACACAGTCGCGCAGATCCTTGATTTCATGGATATCAGCAAGGAGGATGACTCCGAGATTTATGTAAACCACGAAGAGGCCTATTCGGATATGCCTGTGTATGAAAACTTCAATGTGGAGATTGAGATCAAGGAGGAAGAACTCGTTGGAGATACCACGCAGAAAAAGGCTGAAGAGGAAGCAAAGGCTGCTGCGGAGAAGGCGGCTTTGAAGGCCGCATCTGAGAAGGCGGCTTTGAAGGCCGCATCTGAGGCGGTTTCTGATATGGTTTCTGATATGAAGAAGAAAGATGAGTCACCTGATGTATCAGCAGCCTCATCTGATGATGCAGCTTCAGAAAAAGCCGGTGATACAGCAGAAAAAACTGAAGATAATGCGGAAAAAACTGAAGATAATGCGGAGAAAACCGCTGATCCCGCATCTGACAAGGTGTCCGGCGGAAAAGTGATGCCTGACGGCACCATAGAGATGACGGTACATGTCAACGGACAGGATGTGCTCCTTTCCGGCAAGAAGGATTATATCTATGTAGATGTCTTTGACAAGATAGATTTTGACCTTTCCACACCGAGAGGAAAGGCTGTGATAACAAAGCTGAACGGCATGAAGACTTCATCCTTTGCCGAAAAACTCCGCCCGGGCGACATCCTCGATATTTACTGGAGCAAGTGATCCGGGGGATATACTGATGTCAGAGGAGACAGGGGGACGGTCCTTTTGTCTCCCAACCAATTGTCAGTCAGCATAGAAAGACTAACTATTAAAAGTCAATAGCAAAACATCGATTTTTGAATAAAGCATTATGAGATGTTTTAGATAGCCTGGAGGCAGGCTTAAGCCTCAATCAGTACCTTGAAAAATGCATGACAAATAGAGCATCTGTATAGGTGC
>JAGACK010000033.1 GCA_017614155.1 Lachnospiraceae bacterium | reverse complement strand
TGGCTGCCGTTAATTGCGTTGTAGAGTTCCAGCGCATACCTCTTGTACTTTTCCTTCCCAAAGATGGTACAAAATAGCCTGTCCTTGTGTTTAGGGTTGATCCGGTACCAGATCCTCTTAAACCAGTTGTATTTCATTCTTCTTCTCCTTTCATGAAATATCTGCAGAATCCTGAAAGGAGATACCCACTCTCTCTTCCGAAATCCTGCTTTTTTAAGTTGAAAATATTTGGAAAGCATAGATTTCAAAAAGATGAGCTTTAGACACGCTTGACGCGCAGAGAAACATATGCTTTTTAGACCTTAATACTAACACAACTGATACAAAAATGAAAGAACATCAAAAAAGGAGACAACAGGACCGTCCCCCTGTCTCCCCCAAAAGGAGACAACAGGACCGTCCCCCTGTCTCCTTTGGATGACTCCCGACCAGTCTTTTTCCACGGGCGAAGCGATTATTTTGAACTTCACGGTCTTTACGCCGGCATAGATCCCCTTTCCTCTGATGCGGACATATGCGCTGCTGCCTTTGTTTACATTATTGTAATACCCCAGGATCTCATAGCTGTCAGAAGACAGAGTGTCCCCGTTCAGGGTAACCTTCAGATCGGAAACTCCCGGTTTTATCGCGCTTCCGGTGTGCTCATAGGCCTTTCCACCGTTAACGGTAACTTTTGCCTTTGAAAGGTCATGATCCTTATCTGCGATCCTGTAGGATGTCTCTATCTTTCCTTTGTAGTTTCCCTTTCCCTCCAGGATGATATTTATCTGCGTACCGGCAGCAGGAGCCGGATCGTACTCCCCTTTAAATGTCAGGGTATAATCAGTACCTTCCTTCAATTTCCGGTTCTTATAATTTCCGTCAACAAATTTAATGGTTGTTTTTTTGTACTCATCTTTTTTTGTTGAAAAGACCTTATCAGCTATATCCGGGCTGATAGTGTTTATATCACGCTGAACGATAGTGAAGGTTTTGGACACACTTCCTTTATATCTGCCTTTGCCCTTTACAGTCGCCGTTGCAGAACCCAGGCCCTTATTATTTGTATATGTAACAGTGTAATCCTTTCCGGCAGTCAGTTTTTTGCCGTTAAACTTAACCACAGCCTTCGGCTTTGCACCGCCACCGGTATAGGGAGCGCTGCCGTCAGGGTTCAGATCGGCAGCAGCAAGCTTCACATCTGCCAATGCAGAGGCAAGATCATACTTTCCCGTGACACTGAAGGTGTATGTCTTTTTCCCGAAAAAATCCTTATTATTTCCTGCAAAAGTAACCTTGTGTTTTCCTATGCTGCTGTGATCGTCCGCATAAATGATCGTATAATCAGAACCTGCCGTCAGGGACTGTCCCCTAAATTTAAGCGAAAATACAGGTGATACGGGCTTTCCGTTATCATAAGGGATTTTTTCTTTATCTGCTGTGATCTTGACTGCGCTCATCAGGGGCTTGTCGACTATTACAAGATCAACATCCTTTTCTCCCGTGAACAGCTTTGTGTTTTTCGCCTCTATGTGTATCTTCCAGGTTCCGGTATCCCTGTAGGGAGTCCCGTTTTCCGAAGCGGTCGAAGGATAGGTAAATCTCAGGTCATCTTTGCCGTATTTTATCTTTACTCCGTTTATGTATAATACAGGCTTCGGTCTCTGGGTACTGTTCTTTTTATAGGCCTTCAGGACCGTATCCGCTGAAACCTCCGTTTTCAGGGATGCAGGCGATATCTCAAAAGTCACATCCTTTGAACCGGAATAGACGCCCTTCATGGTAATGGACACCGTCGCTGTTCCGGGCCTGGTGTTATCGGCGTATTTAAGTGTATAGTCGGTATCCGCGGCAAGCCTGGTGTTTCCCCTGTACACCCTGAAGACAGGCTTAATCGCATTTCCCGTATACGGGTAGCTTTTTTTCAGGCCGCCGACCCAGATCCCGTCAGGCGCGGTCTTTCCATCCGGCAGATCTCCTTTTTCTATACCGTCATCGGAATTGCCGGGATCCGGTACGTCCGGTGTGGGTGCAGGTGTGGGTGTGGGTGCCGTTCCTGACACACAGACTTTGCAATATACCGGATAACCGCCGTCATGGCTGGTCGCACTGATAAAGGCCATTCCCTCATTGACTGCGGTGACCGTTCCGGTGTCATCGACCGTGGCAACGCCTGCATCCGTACTTTCCCAGATCACCATCCTGTCATTTGCATCTCCGGGAAAGACCTCGGCGGTCAGATTTGCCGTCTCACCCTTTTTCATCTGCAATTGTGCACTGCTCAGGACGATGCCGCTGACCGAAACGGTGCGTACAGGAGTCCTGTATTTTACCGCAAAGATATCGGGACTTCCTGTATAATCCTTCGGAGCATATTTCACGCTCAGGGCTCCCGTTCCGTCCGATTCCGCCTGCACGATGTAAAGCAGGTTTGAAGCAGCAAGAGGATCGGCTGCGCTTTTGTTTTTCAACGAATAAACATTATAGAGCGAATCCGATTCAAGTCCCGTGAAATCTATCTCATTACCGTTGATGATGTATTCGCCTTCGGCCGGGAATTCAACATTTGATGCTGCTGCAAGATTCTCTGTGAGCAGTCCGTCTGCTGCAGATGCTGCATCCTCCATATTTGAAATTACGGTACCTGCACTGCCCTCTCCACCACCGAGCGAGATCTTTACGGGAACATGGCGGTCCACATTGGTCTCGTCCCCGAGCTGGCCTGCAAAATTCCATCCCCACATCCAAAGATTTCCATCCTCATCTATCGCCCCACTGTCGGATGCTCCCAGATCAACCCTTCCGAATCCGGTCCCTTCTTTGATCTTTATGGGAACAATACTGCCATCAGTGGAGGCATTGCCAAGGGCACCTCTGTCGCCTTCTCCCCACATCCATAAATTTCCGTCCTCATCTACAGCCCCGGTGTGCTGCTGGTTGGCGAGGGCAAGGTCCTTGAATTTTGTCCCCTCCATGATCTTTTTCGGTTCAGTGGTATTGGTCCTGGTTCCATCTCCAAGCTGACCATAGGTATTTGTTCCCCACATCCAAAGGTTTCCGTCCTCATCTATAGCCCCGCTGAAATTGGGTCCCAGACTGAGAGTCTGAAATCTGACTCCCTCCTTTATCTTTTTGGGAACAATACTGTCTGTCTTAGTCCCGTCACCGAGCTGACCATAGGTATTCTTTCCCCACATCCAAAGGTTTCCGTCTTTATCTATGGCTCCGCTGTGTGACTGTCCCAGGGCAACAGCCTTGAATTTTGTCCCTGCCATGATCTTTACCGGAACACGGCTGCTCGTTGTCGTTCCGTCACCGATCACTCCGTTGTAATTGGTCCCCCACATCCACAGGTTTCCGTCTTCATCTATGGCTCCGCTATGCTGGAGTCCCAGACCAAGCGCCTTAAACCTTGTTCCTTCCTTAATCATTTCCGGAACGCTTTTTCCTGTCACGGTACCGTCGCCCAGCTGTCCGGAACTGTTATCTCCCCACATCCACAGGTTTCCGTCTTCATCTATGGCTCCGCTGTGATTAATTCCAAGACCGAGCGCTTTGAATCTGACATTTTCCATAATCCTGACGGGCGTGTTACTTGAGATTGCAGTCCCGTCTCCCAGCCTGCCGTTTTTATTATTCCCCCACATCCAAAGGGTTCCGGTCCCGTCTATCGCTCCGCTGTGGTTCCATCCGAGACTGAGAGCAAAACAGCTTCCTCCCTCGCCATCTTTGATCAGATAGCAGGTAACAAGCCTGGTTGATGCGTCACCGGTCTCTATGCTTCTTTTGGTACTCCTGAAACCGTCTGCCGATACAGTCGCGGTATAGCTGTTTCCTTTTGGAAGAACCAGTTCGGCTCTTCCGCTTTCGTCACTCTTTAATATATGGATATCTGTATCATCAGCATTGTTGACTATCGTGATGTCTGCATTGCCCACAAGACTGTTATCCTTTTTGTATCTGGTCTCAATGACAATTGTGCAGTTTCCGCCTTCACCACCTCCGCCGCCTCCGGAGCTTCCGTCGCTTTCAAGCAGGCAGATTATCGGTTCTTTGCCTGAGGTTCTGCTTATGGTGAACTCAAAGCTGTATTTTTTGTACCCCGTAACAGTCACCTCTGCCCTGTAGCTTCCTGCTTTGAGGGCAGCCCCAGTGCTGCCGTATTTATCCGTCTCAAGCGGACAGGTGTCGCTTGCATTGGCCTTGTTTACAATCGAGACATCGGCGTGTTCTATCGGATCGCCCGTCTTTTTGTCCTTGACCGTGATATTGACGGTCCCTCCGATATTCGGGCATTCTCCGAGCCCGAATTTGTTCAGGTCTTTGGAATAATACCAGTCGCCCAGTTTTTTCTTCACACCGGTTATCTCACGCTCAATCTCGAATTTAAGAAATCTCGCTCCGGCCTTTACGCTTGCGACAAAATGAAAATCCCCGTCAACACAAACCTTGCACAGGTGAATCGATGAGCTGTTCTTCCCGGTATTCTGATCAAGGACTTTGCCGCTAACCTCGACTCCGACATCTCCTTCAAGCGTGACTGCAGCAACCTTGTCGCTTATCACCTGTATATGCGGCTCCAGTCCGAGCCCTGCAAAAAGTGACACTTCGCCCTCGAGCGAAAACTCGATCCGTGGTGAGCCGGTAAGATTTGAGAAACCCCCGTTTTCCACACGAAAACCTATCGTCGCTCCAAATTCCATCTGAGCCGTGATCTTTGCTGATACCCTGAACACTATCTTCGGAGTCACTCCGATATTAACGACCGGTTTGCCCAAAGGGATGTCAAGCTGACCAAGCGGCACCTCGCACGAAAGCTCCCCGCTGACTGATACATTCATGTCAAGAGCACAGTCAAACTTCAGCTCAAGCAGGGAATTATCAAGGGTCTTGATATACTTGAACTCTGTTTCTATCTCAATCCCCACCGTTGCGGAAATGGACGCCTCGGCCGATTCACCGGAATTTCTTATTGTCTTGCTTATGGTGAAGGTATCGGAGTACGGAGAACTGAATTCAATGCCCGCTTCTTCTTCCGCGACGGTTTCGCTCTGAATCCCGCCGCCGGCTTCTTCGAGGTTTATGCCCATGCCTGAAGCCAGTGTATCTCTTTGTGCTTTATCGAGCTGCCCCTTATACTCAACACCGTCCTCAAGCTGTGAATCATCAAGATTCCGGCCCGTATCCGTTCCCAATGCAGAGTCGTTTATCCTCATGTAGTCAAAGGCATCATCGATTGGATCTTCTGAGGCTTTAATTGTTACCTCATCGCCGTTTACTGTGATACTGTCGGCTTTTATGAGCGTTATATGGTTTTCATCATCCTCATAGGAGACCACATCTCCTTCCTGCAATCCGGTTAGTTTTTCATCACAATTAGTAAAGATAAAATTTCCGTTGATGGCTGAAGCCAGGCAATTTGAAACGAGGCTTTTCTTTATTCTGACAACATTGCTGTTAAATACCAGAAAGTTGTTTGTCTTGTCATCATCATAATTAAAGACAAGTTCCGAGTCGAAGTCATCGGTTGTCTTGCGCAAAAACTCCTGCATGTCCCTGGTGTACAATGCTGTCTCAAACACGCTGCAAAGAGGAGCAAGATCATCTTTTCCGACAAGATAGGCCCTTGTCACAAAATACGCAGGCAATGTCTCTGCCATCGTAACTTCGGCAGACAGAGAACCTGCCGAAACAGATGCTTTTCCGGAGGATACAAGCTTTTGTGTCGTTTCATCATAAGTTCCCACAACAACTTCTGCATCCTCTATGGTCTCCAGCTCTATGATCGCCTTCTGTCCGTTGAATGATACGGAGAAGATATTGCATCCGTTATTATCCGTCTGCTCCTGCGCTTTTGCGTTGATCTGCCCTGCAAGGATCTCTCCTACGGAATCGTTTGCAGACACCTCTATACCGGATCCTAAAACATCAATACCCTGCAGCGAGCCGTCAGGGACTGCATCATCTGATATCTCGCTGCCGGTTTCGATGATCTCCCCACTTTCAGTCTCTGCTGTTTCCGCCGCGATCGCTGCAACCGGATCCGAGCAGACAAGCATTGCTGCAATCAGGAGGAATATCAAATTTTTACAGGGATTTTTTCTCATAGTTTTCCGTATTTTGACCTGTATCTGACAAGTTCTGCTTCTGCCTTATCTGCCCTCCGGCGCTCTTTTTCGGTGTTGATGCGTTCCTCTTTGCGGCCCTCTTCATGGCCTTCTTTACGACCTTCTTCACGGCCTTCTTCACGGAGACCTTCCTCGTATGTCTTTTCATCAAATTCAGTTAGCATCTCTAACATAACCGCCGACCTCTCTTCCTCCAATACATCCACAAGGATCCCATTCTCTATAC
>JAGACK010000032.1 GCA_017614155.1 Lachnospiraceae bacterium | reverse complement strand
TCGGTTGAGCTTATAGGTGAGGCTCTTTCCCTTTGCAAGGACATTTGATCCCGTGATCGACATCCCCGCTGTCGCTCCGCCCGCAACAGTGATGCTCTGCTCTGCCGGATCCGTCATCGTGCCAAGTCCCGTGATCCTTGAGACCATGATCTTTCCGGCTTCGCCTGCAGGCAGGCCGTTGTCGAGCAGCGCTGCTATTGAAACCTTTGCTGTTCCGTCATCTCCGGCCTCTACATAGAAGCCTTCCTTTACATCGCCCAAAGAAGCGTTGGGTTTCTTTCCGTTTACCGTATAGATATACCCGAGGGTTCCTCCCTTTGCCGTACTTCCAAATGTTATAGCCTGGTTTGCAGACACTGTTTCGGGAAGAGCGATCAAAGGAGCCACCGTATCCTCAAGAGGTTTGAGAAGATTTTCTGCATTGATCATCCCGGCGCCTATCCTGTACGGGCTTGATACCTTTGTTGCCGTCTTTTTGATCGCCTTTTCAACCTCATCAGGATCAGCCGTTCCTCCTTTGGCGCTTATATACAGTGCGCAGACGCCGGCAACAACAGGGCATGCCATTGATGTTCCGTTCATGGAAGCCCAAAGAACCATATCTTTGCCGGTATTTTCGGTTGTATGTCCGTTCCATGTCGAATAAATTGCCGTACCCGGAGCCGCGATATCGGCCCAGGGCCCGAATGTTGAAAAATCCGATTTCTGCCAGCTTTCATCCATGGCAGATACAGCTATGACATTATCGCACGCGGCCGGATACTCGATATCCGAAGCATGTTCATTTCCCATTGCCACACATATGGTGATCCCCGCATTGTAAGCCTTGTTTATCGCATCCTGGACAGTCTGGGAATAAACCGGACCTCCTATGCTCATATTTATTACCTGAGCCCTTATCTCCCCGTTGTTTGCCACATCGTTTATGGCCATTGCCTGAGCATCATAGGTGGCTGACAATCCCTGGAATATCGGATATGAAAGAATCTTTGCGCCGGGCGCTATGCCCACGCCTCCGACAGTGTTTGAAGATGCGCCTATTATCCCTGCCACATGAGTTCCGTGTCCGGTGACATCCACCGGCTCAAAGTCCCCCACTTTCCTTGTTGTTACCTGTCCCGCCAGATCCGGATGATCTGCGTACACACCGCTGTCTAATACCGCAACGGTCACGCCTTCTCCCCGGGTCATGCCCCATGCAGCGTAGCTTCCGACAGCTTCATGCATCCACTGATAGCAGCTTTTTGTTATTCCGCCATTATAAATGTCCGTAAAGGTTGCTCCCGGATCCAGGCCCGGATCCTTAAACCTGTCTTTCCAGTATGACCAGGTCAGCTTATCTATCGCTTTCTTTTTTGCCGCCATTATGCCTGCGTCGTCAAAAGGATCGGAGTTTTCCCAAATCTTACCCTCTGACGGGATCGGGTCAGTCAGTTTTGTCAAATAATTTGCATCTACCGGCGGAAGTGTCGTCGTGATATCCGCGCCTGCCGTCACTGCTTCTTTTACGGTGACTCTGTCCGTATCAAGCTTTATCACGGCAACACCGAGCTCACAGGACTTCAGTGTTCCGTTGTAGGCTTCTGCAACAATCTTCGCATACTCCGGATCATCACAGGAAAAGATGACCTCATCTGCAACATAATCCTCTCCTGCCGTCAGGGTATCCATTATGCTCAAAACATCATGTCCGGTGATATTCTTCTTTCCTTCGACCTGCTTTTCGGAAAGGCTGTATCCTTCAGGCATGCCCTTCAGGCCAAACGGCAGTGATCCGTCACTTACGGTATCATCCGAAACGATCTCTGAGATCCCGTCATCCGAAACCTGCTCTCCTGCCGGGTCCTCACCGCTGCCTTCACCAATCGTATCACCCGATACAGCATCACCGGATACAGGCTCATCTGTTCCCGGCGCGGTTTCACCTGACTCCGGTTCCGGCTTCTCATCTGCGCTTACCGAAGTCCCGTCTTCTTTTTCCTGTGCCGGAGCCTCAGCCGCACCCTCACCGATGATCTGATCGCCGCTTACCGGATCTTTTCCTTCTGCTGCAAAGGCAGTTCCGCTCTGCAGTGTGACCATCATTACCGCAAGCATGACTGCCATGACCCTGCGTTTCATTCCATTCTTCATATTACCCTCCGGATATAATAAAAACTAAGAGCGCATACACAATTACTTTATCATAAGAAGTGCTCCCTATCAACGATTCGAAGGATGTTTCGGATATTTCGTGTACACGGGAAATAAAAAGAGTCAGAACAGATCATCCAGAACGACCACCGACTGAAATATGTCAGCATAGCCGCCCTCTGCCAGTCCATGTGTAGTCACAAGGGTCGGAAAAATGGCATAGCCGGTTCCGGAAACTGTCACAAAGCTGTTTATCTTCTCCCGCAAACCTTTTTCGGCTTCCTCTGTAACCCTGAAATCTGTATCACTGTACTTCATCTCACATAGATTTATCACCTGATCTTTTCTGACTATAAGAAGATCTATCTGCGCGCCGGTTATCCCTTTTTCTTTATCCTGCCTGCAATACCACGCGTTTACATCTGTCTGAACTCCGGATATCCCAAGTTTTTGTTTTATCCTGTCTATATGACTCAGTGCTACCCTCTCAAATGCCAGACCCTTCCATGTATTTATGATCGGAGTATTTATATGATCGGTCCAAAAACGCGGATCTGTCGGCTCATTTTCCATAAATGTATAATAAAAGAGCGTAAAGAAATCTATCAGCTGATACACCGCATTTTTCTTTTTCATTCCATAAGCTCTGTATTTTCTGATGAAACCGCAGCTCTCGAGTTCTTCCAGTTTCTTTGTCAGATCGCCGGAATTAACGATCTTCGAGTTTTCTATTATTTCCTCCCTTGACATGCCGGCTTTCCTCTTTGAAAGTGTTTTTATTATCCTTACATATGCGTCGGGATGTCTGAATATAGATGCGTAAAGATATGTGAACTCATCGTGTAGCGGCGCATTACCTGCAAATATGATCCTGTCAATGATCTGTGGTATGCTCTCACCTTTTTCAAGAAAAGTCCAATAATAAGGGACACCACCGAACACCATATAATACTGCAGGATCTGGTCTCTGGTAAAAGTAAAACCAAAGGACTTCACATATTCTTCGCACTCTCTCAGGGAAAACATTTCCAGGTGGATCTCTTCCGTGACCCTGTTGTATAATCCGCCCTTATTATGGATGACATTTGACAGCATCCAGGAGGTTGCCGAAGCGCATACGATCAGGACCACATCCTTTCTTCCCGATGCCCATCCGTTCCAAAAGTTCTCCAAAGCCGGCATCAGATCACATCTCGGCGTGTCCATCCATGACAGCTCATCTATAAATACTACCTTCTTTTTTTCGGAGGAGGACCTTATCAGATCCTTCAGATATTCAAATGCCTCCAGCCAGTTCTTCGCATTTTTTTTCACCTCGCCTCCTGCATCTCTGACAGAAGACGAAAATGCAAAAAGCTGCTCCTTCAATCCGCCTTTTGACAAACCGGCGTGCTGAAATGTAAATCTGTAACCGAAAGCCTCCCTGACCAAAAAGGTTTTTCCTATCCTTCTTCGTCCATAAAGGGCAATAAAATGTGATCTGTCATCCCTGAGAGACCCTCCAAGTATTTTCAGTTCTTTTTTTCTTCCAACGATCATATCCCCTCCAAATTTACTTAATCTTCATTTTTGGATAACTTTAAGTAGATTATAGACCTCGTTTTGCATTATATGCAACAGAAAACCGGTTTATAATTCACTTAATGTTGTATTTTTTATTGGATTAAGTAATTTTCAGACGCGGTCAGATAGTCAGTCATCCGCATTTTGTTTGTTTCGGTGACGAGGTTGGTTGACACAATTTGTCTTTTCATCCGGAAATATGACAAAGGCACCCTGAATTGATCAGGGTGCCTTTATTGTCTAAACATTATCCTATCTGACTTTTAAGGTGAAGGAAAACTTCTTTCCGGAGCCGTCAAGGGATGTGTAGGTTACCTTGTAGTTTCCTGCCTTTAAGGGCTTAAAGGATTTAACCCCGTACTCACCATAACTCAGGATCTTCATCTTTTTCCCTCCGGATACAGATACAGCATACTGTCCGTTATTGGTACTGTAATTATATCCTGCAGGGCTATTGCCTGTTTTCGTAAAGCCATATGGTCCATCCCATCCTGTGTTAGTTATATCAGGCATTTCATACAGCTGATCAATCTTCATACCCGGTGTGATTCCCGTATAAGTAAATTTTTTCAAATAAACGTATTTCAAACCATATTGTCTTAAATAGCCCAGCCTTTTAAGTTTCTTGTCCTTGGATACAATAATGGTTATTGTTTTAGTTTTTGTAATCCCATTGTTTACTGCCGTAAGGGTCACATCAAAGCTGTTTTCGTATGCTTCCTCACCCGGTTTGATCACGCCCTTGCTGTTTACATACGGTCCTTCCCAGGTGTACTGAACCTTTCCCGAAACCTTTGAAACTTTGGTGCCAATCGATGCCGGCTTCAGTTTAAGCTTTCCTCCGACAGCCATCCTGATGCTTCCCTCGATCGGAACACCCGCATATTTTACCTTCAGGTCGGTAATAGGAGTTATGCACTTAACCTTGACACTGGCTTTCTTTCCCGAACCATCCGTTGCAAAAGCAGTCACGTTCACATTTCCGTTTCCGGCTGCAAACAGGGTCACCTTTTCCCCGCCCTTTGCCGAGATCGTGGTGGACTGGTTTGAAAAGAGCGCCACATTTTTGTTTGAGACCTTGAATCTGTAGGTCATATCAGGGTCCCCGCCCGTAACCGAGATATCAACGGAGTTCTTTCCGGTGCCTGTTGCTACGGAAAGATCCTCTTCATGACTCTTTGTCAGGGTGAAATCAGCAGAGGTTGGCTCCGCTATGACAGTTACCGTTGTAGATGCCGAAAGCAGGCCGCAGTTTGCGGATATTACCGAAGTTGCGCCGACTGCGGCTGTTTTTGCAACCTTTACAACGCCCTTGGCTGTTACCGTGATGGCAGGATCACCTGTTGCCTTGAAAACTATCTTTGTCTTTGTTGAAGGCAGGACCACTGCTCCGAGATCCACACTCTTTCCCTGGGCGACATTGATCTGCGGACCGACTCCGAGTTCCAGTTTTGAAGTCTCAGGCTGTTCCACGGGAGGCGCTACCGTACCGTCATCTTGTTCATCCGGATCCTTCGGCTCTGCCGTTGAGGCAGTAAGAGCCGCATAGGCGTCTACTCCGCGGTATACAGTACCGTAACTGTTCTTGTAAACCCTTGAGGGTGCAGAATTCATGATGGCATTCTTGACCTGTTCTGCTGTATACCCCTTGTTTACGCCCTTTACCAAAGCTGCTATACCTGCCACGCAGGGTGTTGCCATGGAAGTACCGTTCAGCCTTCCGTAGGAGCAGCCATCCTTTTCATATGTCAGCGGCGCCTTGAATGAACCCTGAGATCTGAGTGTTACATCGGGATCATCCGGCATGGTGGCATATATATCCGAACCGGGAGAACAGACATCCACCCAGTCTCCGTAATTGGAATAGCTTGCCAGATTATTCTTGTAATCATATGCGCCGACACAGAGAGTACATGCATACGCGCCGGGATATCTTTTGCTGCTGGTTGATTCGTTTCCTGCAGCAGCAACACAGGTTATACCCTGCTCCGTAGCGTTTTTCAGAAGCTTTTCGGTATTGGTTGAAGACCCTGATCCTCCGAAGCTCATGGAGATGACATTAACATTCTGTTTTATAGCCATCTGGATCGCTTCATCGATATCAGAGTTTTTAAGGCTGCCTCTGTAATCTCCGGCTTTGATCGATATGATATTCGCGCTGGGAGCTACTCCGAGTCCGCCTACATTGTTATCTATCGCAGCCACGATACCTGAACAGTGCGTACCGTGTCCGTTATCATCCTCGCCCGAATCAAAACTCATGCTTGAATAGAGAGCCTTTATATGATTGCCGGAAAGATCATTGTTTGATGTATCTATACCTGTATCAATGACAGCAACCTTGACGCCGGTTCCGTCAGCTCCTGCAGCCCATGCCTGAGCAGAACTTACAGACACATGGAACCACTGCTTTGAGATATCGGTTGCGTCTGTTCCGTACAGAGGATCATCCTCAGGACTTACAGCATCAATATGGTAAACATAGTTCGGCTCAACCGGTTTTTCCGGGATCAGTTCAGCCCTTACTTCTGATACTTCACTGTAGAGCGCTTCATCAGCAGCCTTCAGATCAGCCATGGAAAGTACGCCGTTTTCATTCTTTTCGACAAGCTTCTCTGCCTTCTTTAATGCCTCAACATTCTTTACAACATCCTTGAAAACAGTATCAACAGTCCTGTCCTTCCATGAAACGGTAGCAACTCCGAGAGCAAAGTGTTCAAGTTCTCCGCCGTAGCTTTCTGCGATCTTCTTTGCTTCTTCCTCTGTATCAACCAGGAACACTGCCTCGTTGGGAACATAATCCTCATCCGGCTTGAGTTCGGTAAGCTTTTCTATCTCTTCCTTCAGGATTTCCGCGTTCTTCTCCTGCTCAGGGGTAAGCTCCGTCAGATAACCTTCAGCCTCATTGCCTGATACGGCATCCTCTGATACAGTCTCTTCTGTCCCGGTTTCTTCTGCCGGTGCAGCATCATCCGAAACCGTCTCTCCTGCCGGTTCAGATATCTCTTCTGCCGGCTGCTCTTCGGGTACAGCTTCATCTTCGGAAACCGCCGGCTGTGTTTCAGGCACAGTCTCCGGAGTTTCTGCAGGTGCTGCCTCCTCGCCCTCGCTTTCAGGGACTGCAGGAGTTTCCGTTTCACTTCCCGTCTCAGTTCCTGTTTCTCCCTCTGTCACAGTCTCCTGTGGCGCTGTTGTGTCGCTCACACTGCCTTCTGTCGCAAATGCCGGCGCACTCTGAAGCGTCATCATTGCCACAGCCAGAAGCACTGCCAGCAGCTTTTTCATCCTGAATTTCTTCATGATCCTCTCCTTTTCTCCATTACCTTTCTGATCCGTCAGTTCGTACACAAAAACACATATACAACTACTTTATCATAAGAAACAACTACAATCAATAATTCGCAGAAAGCTGTGAATATTTCGGTGTTCCTCTTTTTCTTGCATTATTCCGATAAAAAGATTAGCATATCAACCATGAACAGAAACAGCGAAAGACACAAAAAGATAGTGCGCCAGAGGATAATAACTGCGGTCATCACCCTGCTGATACTTGGCGTTATCTCGGTAGGCATTTATTATGCGGCGCAGATACTGCTGATGAAGAATGCTGAACGCCGGGATAAAGAGGCTGCAAAAGCGGCTCAGGAGCCCGTGACCGTAGAGGAATCTGCCACTGAACCTGATGAGCCGTCCGATGACTGGTATATATCCGAAAATGAAGTATCGGAAAATGAGCCGGCTAAAGACAATCCCGAAAGCGTTTCCGCGCCTGAAATATCGGCACAGGATCAGGAGATAAACGCCATGATCGAGGGCATGACTCTCGATCAGAAGATATACCAGCTTTTCATAGTGAAGATCGATGACCTGACAGGTGTCGAAAATGTCACCGTTGCCCGCGATACGACAAAAGAAGCTCTCGAAAAGTATCCGGTCGGAGGCATAATCTATTTTGCAAACAATATCGTGGACCCAAATCAGCTTACGACCATGCTGAAAAACACTCTGGAATATGGCAGGGAAATCACCTCGCTGCCTCTGTTTCTCTGTGTAGACGAAGAAAACGGCAGCCGATCGCGAATTGCAAAAAACGATAAATTTGATGTTCCTCTGTTTCCTGAAATGTGGGATATGGCGCTGTCCGAAAATGCCGCAGAAACCATAAAAGATGCCGGCAGGGAGACAGGCAGGTATATGAAAGAGTATGGCTTCAATGTGGATTTTGCTCCCGTCGCCGATGTCGCCACCTCCAGCGAAAATGCGATCGGAAAGCGTTCCTTCGGAAGCGATCCGGATGAAACGGCAAGGCTTTCGGCCCTGTATGCTTCAGGTCTTGAGGAATCAGGGATCCTGCCATGCTACAAGCATTATCCGGGACTGGGAGATACCGAACAGGATACACATTTGGGTCTTGCCTCCAGCAGAAAAACAGAAAAAGAACTTGAGGGTTCCGACCTCGTGCCCTTTGAAAACGCTGTGCAGAACGGTGCCGTTTTCATCATGGCCGGTCACATCTCCTGTCCGCTGGTCACGGGGGATGACACTCCCTCTTCTCTTTCCGATGTCATGATCACGCAGGTTTTGCGTGAAAAGATGGGCTATGACGGGATCGTTATCACAGACTCGCTGCAGATGCAGTCAGTCACAGACAATTACACCTGCTCCGAGGCAGCAAAGCTTGCCGTGAAAGCGGGTGCCGATATCCTCCTCATGCCGACAGATCTTGAAGAAGCAGCAAATGCCATTAAAGATGCTGTAAAGAACGGTGAGATAAAAGAGGAGCGAATCGACGATTCGCTCCGAAGGATACTTCGAGTCAAACAAACTCTTACAGATTAGAATCGATCCAGGCTTTCAGCGCTTCTCCGGGCTTGAAGCCGATGCTGTCGCTGACCTTTTCTCCCTTTTTGAACAGGATGAGATTCGGGATGCTGTTGATCATATATGAAGCTGCGATTTCCTGATTTTCATCCACATCCATATTGAAAAACTCAACCTTTCCCTCATACTGTCCGGATATCTCCTCGAGCACAGGTGCCATCATCTTGCACGGTCCGCACCACTGGGCCGAAAAATCCACCACAGCCACATCCGCATTCTTTACCTCATCAAACTGCGCTGCATTGATCACCTTTACCATACATATCTCCTTTCTGTTTAAAACAATCATAGGCGGGATGAAACACATATATTTCATCCCCCCATTTATGATAAATATTCAACCGCAGAGAGTGCCGCCACATTCCCTTCTCCGGCCGCCCTGATATACTGATACGGTCTGCCCGTAATGTCTCCGCACGCAAACAGGCCTTTGATGTTCGTCCGCATCTGCCTGTCAACCGTGATGTGAGGCCCTTCTGTCGCAAGACCCGGCACGAGCGCTCCGGGCGATACACTCTCGCGCAGGACAAAAATCCCGTCCGTTTCATAGCTTCCCTGTGCCGTTTCAAGAACCATCTTCGGACCTTCACGCCTGATACCTGTCGGTACTTCCCTTACAACCCTGACATTGCCGGGCATTTCCGACGGATCACCGTTGTATACCGGAAAGAATGCCACCTCCCGCGCAACCTCCGACAGAAAGACCGCCTCTTTTTCCTCTTCCTTTCCGTAGGCTGCGACGATCACATCCTTTCCCCTGTAGAGAGGAGCATCACAGGTCGCGCAGTAGCTGACACCGCTGCCGACAAGCCCTTCCTCGCCGTCTATCATCTTTCCGGGCATAACCCCTGTCGCAATGATCACTGACAATGCTTCAAAGGTCTCACCCGTCGTCTGCAGCGAAAAATACTTTCCCATGGCATATATGTTCACGACCTTCACATTCGTTATCGCGATCTCCATCTGTGCCAGATGCTCTGCCATCGCATGTGCCAGATCCTCGCCCTTCACCTTCGGGAAGCCCGGATAATTGCTTATCTCATGCGCCTGCCTCATCTTTTTTGAGAGATCCTTATCCCCGATGAGCAGCACTTTTTTATTCCTGATTTTTGCGCTGATCGCGGCGCTCACCCCCGCAGGCCCCGTCCCGACTATCGCAATATCATACCTTTCCAAATCCACCTCCAAAGAACAAAGAATACCGTGCACAGGAGAAGGTTCTTCAATATCCGGATTCGGCATCAGCATATATGTTTTGTGAACAATAAGCCGTCAGTTCTTAGCGAAACGAAGTCTGATAAATTTTGGAGTACGCCGGCTGCGCACGCTTTTCCGCGCAGAACGGGGCCTCCAAAATTTTGTTTATCAGACGATCGTTGAGCTTAGAACTGGACGAGCCGTGAACAAAACATATATGCTGATGCCCAAAAAACAACTCAGAACCTTCTCCTCCTTCACTTGACTCTGATCGTCGTTGTCACGGTCACCGGCTTTGCATTCTGCGCCTGGTCAACAAGCGTGACAAGAAACTTCACGGTATACGTCCCATTCTTTATCGAAGCATCCGTCAGCCACAGCTGCCCCTCAAACCTTCGAAGCGACCCGTTTGCTGCTCCCGTCCCGACAAAGGTAAAATATCCGCCCGTCCTGTCATCCTTCAGCGCAACACTTTTAATGACCGTATTATGAGGCGTGCCGCCCTTGCTGATGATGGCAATATTACGGCTGACACTGGTAGTCCGGGTCATGGTCGCCTTTTTCAGATTGCAGTAGATCCTTGCCGGTTTCTGCAAAGGCTTCACCTTCACTTCTCTGCTTATCGAAAGCTTATTGCTCATGGTGACTTTCAGCACGATGCTATAGCTTTCGCCGCTGTTCAATATAACCCCTTCCTTTGCGGTTATCACTATCATCCCGGCATTATTCGTGACAGCCTTCCTGTCAGGCGTGATATCGCCCTTTTCATAGTACCCGGCTTCAAAAAGCGCCGCAGCATCCGCGTTTTCTATCGAAGCCTCCGAGACCGCCCCGCAGCCTGTATTCGTCACGGAAGGCACATATTTCACACAGGTCGTTTCCCTGTTGACGATATTTATGGTTCCGGATTTCTTCAGAACCAGCGCCGATGACAGTTCCTTATCCGTAACCTTCACGGTAAACTTCAAAGCCTTCAGAGGATACATCTGCCCGTCGCTTCCCCTGTACGAAGGCGTCAGCTTCAGTATGTATTTCCCGGGATCCGCTCCGGCTCCCATCCCGGCAAGCGACAGTATCCCGTCACTGTATGACGCATTGATGGTCGACCCCAGAGCCTCATTCGCCTTCGCGTTCCATCCCTCGACTGCCACATCGATATCAGTCGCAAAGCCCTCCGTTCTTATTACCCTGACATTGGTCGTCCCGTATTCCTTTGGGACATTCGTATTGATCACCGCAGAACTTTTTACCAGGGATACAGACGGTTTTGCCGTTTCCTTTACATTCGCTGTCAGCGCCAGATCCTGCGACCAGAGGGCGGATGATAATAAAAACGTCTTTTTCCCGGGCTCAAAAGCAGTCCCCTTTTCAAGCCTGATCCTGTTTTTTGACGCCTCGGCCTGACAGGTGATGCCGGCATCATCACATCTGACCGAAAGATCCGCGGGAAGCTTCACCGTATTATTTCCCGCATCCACCGGTACCAGATAAGCTGTATCGATCCCTTCGATAAATGCTGTGCTTCCTGCTTTCATCACAGGCTTTTCATATTTTTTCAAAACCTCCGTGCTGATATTGACATTTACTTCCCCGGCCACCGACCCGCCCGAGACGCTTCCGAAAAACTTCTTGTATGTGGACCTGGAATTGTCCGCGTTCCGGTTTTCGGTCTTTAATGTCAGTATCCCGTTCTCAAATGACATCACGGAAAAATACGGATCTCCCGCTGCATTCTCCTTTGTCTTTTCCCGGTCCGATATCGAACTGATATCAAAATTGGAGGTCACCTTAAACTTCGCATATCCCGTATATTTATCGTCGACAAAAAAGAGGTTCGGCTTTGATATCTGGGTCAGCGTAACGGTCGGCGTAAACTTTTCGACCGAATCTTTCGGTATCGCATCCGGATCCTTTGCATCCGTAAACACGGGTATCTTGAACACGAAGGCATTCTTCAGCGAGCCTGCGCTCTTGTACTGGCTGTATGTTGTCGCTGCCTCCGTATAGGGAGCCATTACATTCTGCATGTACTGATGGGTATAAAGAGGATCTATGAGGTCGAACTTTTCAAGATATCCTGTATCCTGTCCGACGCTGATGTAGTTATTGCCCAGAAATCCCGCGCCTCCGTTCAGTGACCTGTATCTGGTATTCCATCCCTGGGATTTTGCATAGGAAAGGCCGTTTTTGAGCACCTCCTCGGCAGACTTTCCCGAGGCTTTGATATTGAAATAATTATAGTATCCCTCATATCCCGGATACTTTCCCGAGATCATTTCCGACGTCCCGTTCACGCCCTGCTCGAGCCTGACCCTGGATGCCAGGTGATAAGGGCTTAAGGATCTGCTCTTTCCTATCTCCATGAAGGCTTCCGCATAGGTCCTCGACTTTGCATCGTCCGGGATCGCGCCGCTCATGAAGGTATTGTTCAGTATGCTCTGAACTCCGTCCTGCGTATGGTATTTCGAATTGTAACCCAGCTGCTCGAACATGAAGACATGTCCCTCGTCAAAGAAATTGACGGGGTTCATGTAATGCTTTATCGCAGCCTTTGAAGCATAGAACCAGTAGCCGCCTGAATCCGCAGCTCCCTCTTTGTAGGAATCGGGCGCAGACTTCGGTATCCAGTTCCTGTTCCTGTCGGCATACTCGCCCTCCACGGCCTCATCAAGCGTTGTCACGGAATGTGTCTGCGGCACAAACACCCAGTTCGGATGGCTTGCATGCAGAGCCGCAAGCTTGTCCCTGTAGCTTGCCGGGAAGTTTTCAAATGAATCCTGCGCCTGGCTTTCAAGGACATCGGACGAAAAGGCCTTTCCGGAATCGGTTGACATAACACCAACAAAGTCCGACTCAAATCCCGCCGACCTGTTTTCCCATTCACAGAATTCCCCGTCCGTGCAGACGAAGCTCTGTCTTTTCACAAACCCTCTGTACTCACAGTCTCCCACAAAGGATGAGACCTCAAACCAAAGCTGTCCCTCCTCCAGCACGGCTCTCAATAATAAGACCGTATTGGCGCAGGGAAGCTTTGTGACAGCGCCTGCCGGCTCTCCGGATGATACAGACAGATCGCATCCGTCAGGGTCTGTGATGACTCCGTAAACAGCGCCCTCCGACAGCACGGCGTTCAGTGCAGCAACCTCTTCGTCATATGAAGATATATGCTCTCCCGAAACCGCATCCTCGGAAACAGCGATCACATCTGCCGATACAGCATCTCCCTCGGAAACAGCGACCTCATCTCCGGAAACCAAAGTATCCTCCAAAACAGCGGCCCCGTCTCCGGAAACTGCAGCATCCTCCGAAACAGCGCTGTCTTCCGAAATGCCCTGATCCGCCGAAACCGTCATCGCCTGATCTGCAGAAACCGCCGGTCCCTCTACGGCAAACGCTGTTGCCGGATGCAGCAAAAGCGCGCAGCACAGCAACAGCGTCATATGAATTTTCCTTCTTTTACCTGACTTATACTTCATACACAAAAAACTCTGTTCCAATATTATTTCCCGGGCTTTATGAAGTCAAAGTTAAAGTCATCGTCCAGGTCAATATCCTGTCTTCCGCCGGACTGATAATTTCCGCCGTATCCCGGATCGCTTCCGTATCCCTGATTTCCGCCGTAACCGCGGTCATTCATTCCCGGATCAGCCATTCCCTGATCTGCATAGCCCTGATCATCCTGAGGCGGATAGGGTCTCCTTTCCGTTCTGACATTCGGATTGGGCCTTACTTCCGTCCTTACATTCGGATTGGGCCTTGCCTCTGTCCTGACACCGGGTCTGGCTTCGGTCCTGACGCCGGGCCTTGCCTGGTTCATCCGTTCGGGAGCTCTGCCCTCATTCCTCTGGACTCCGCGTCCCGTGCGTGAATCGCCCCTGTCATAATACCTGATGTCCTCACCCTGCTCGGGATAATCACCCTGCATGCTGACATTGTTGTATCCATAGCCTGCGCCCTGTCCGTAGGATCCGCCGCCTTCATATTCCTCATCCTCGTCATAGGCGTCATCACCCTGAGGATATCTGCGTCCGCCGTTCTTGCGTATGGCGGATACTTCCTTTTTCCTGACCCTTCTCTTCATCTCCTCGACATCATCATCGTCTATGTTCCTGCCGCCTTTCCTTCCGTTCAGTGACATATTCACAATGATGAATATCAGCACAACCGCGAACAGGATGAGTCCTGCGATGATGAAAAGCCTGATCTGGGCGCTCTTTCTGTATTTTGCAGTCGTTTCGCTCTCGCCTGTATCAATCTCAAGGTATCTCTGATATGTATGTCCCAGAGTATCATAGAGGAAGAAACCCTGTGCTCCGTTATAGTCGATACCGTATATCAGGAAGAATTCCGAAGGCTGCGCCTTCACGAAACCTGCCGCGTCCACCTGGACATTTGCCGCTGCGACCTCTGCTGCAGCCGCATCCTCATAGTTTGTTGTATCAACAGTCGCGCCGTCCCCATAGGAATTGTCAACGACAGTCGCTGTATCGCCTGCTGCATCGCCTGCTGCGAGGTCTCCGGCAGGAACCTCTCCCGTTCCCGCATCCGATGAGCCCGCGCCGATACCCAGCCCGAGATCTCCCGCGTAAACTGTTTCAGTCAGTCTGATATATCCTTCTTTTTTCTTGTCTTTGTCCTTGTCTTCATCCTCTTCCGATGATCCGTCGGGAAGGGTCCATGCAGTCACATTTTTATTATCGACATTCAATACTGCCCTTTTGAAACCGGCCGGAGGATTGATGTTGTCACCCGGATCGAGGATGATCAGATATGCTCCGTTGCCGCCCTCAAGCCTGACATAATCAGACATGGTCGCCGTCGCCGTATCACACAGATAGAAATCACCTACTGTTCCGGTAACATCTGTCAGATATGCAAGGACCACCGCATCAGAGTTGTCCATATATGCCAGATCTATGTTCTGTCCCTGATATGCCACCGTCTGTCTGTGGAAACCTGCAGGCATCATGGAATCAGGAAAAGTATTTGCTATATAAAGCCCGTTGTTTGCAAGTATGGTTCCGGGAGTCACGCCGGTGCCCTGCGACATATCCGACATCTCTCCTTCAAAAAGGTCTCCGCCTTCCTCGCCTTCAACAGGTATCTCGTCGTCGACCGGAGATTCTCCCTCCTCCGTTACTTCGGGATCCGCTCCTTCCTCGGCGTAGATGTTCACATCCGCCTTGAACGGTATTACTGAAGCCAGAACCGCTGCTGCCAGCAGGCCTGCCTTTATTTTTCGTGATAAGCTGCTTCCTCTCATATGATCTCCCTCTCTCTTAAATTATGCTTTCAAAAAACTATGCTTCGTCTATTGCCTTTCCTATATCCGATCTGCAGTATTTGTTGTCAAAATCTATCCATTTCACGGCTTCATATGCATTCGCGCGGGCCTTCAGAAGATCTTCACCCTTTGCGGTCACTCCGAGCACTCTGCCGCCGTTTGTGACGATCCCTTTCGTGGTCTTTTTTGTTCCCGCGTGAAATACATAATATCCGTCTTTGTCATCAAATGTCTCAAGGCCCTTTATCACAAAGCCTCTTTCATAATGCTCCGGATATCCTTTTGATGCCAGTACCACGCATACTGCCGCATTGTCTTCAAATTCAAGCTTCAGCTTTGAAAGTGTCCCGTCTATGCAGGCCTCCATGACATCTATGATATCATTTTTCATCCTCGGGAGCACGACCTGAGCTTCGGGATCCCCGAACCTTGCATTGTATTCAAGCACCTTCGGACCGTCCTTTGTCAGCATCAGCCCAAAGAAGATGACTCCCTTGAAAGGCCTTCCTTCCGCTGCCATCGCATCGACCGTCGCCTTGTATATATTCTTTTTGCAGAATTCATCAACCTTCTTTGTATAGAACGGTGACGGAGAAAATGTTCCCATTCCTCCCGTGTTCAGGCCTTCGTCATTGTCAAGGGCGCGTTTGTGGTCCTGGGCGGAGCTCATGACCTTTATGGTCTTTCCGTCACAGAATGTCAGCACCGACACTTCGCGTCCCTCCAGGAATTCCTCTATGACGACTTTGTTTCCTGCCGTCCCGAATTTCCTGTCGAGCATTATCTCCTTGATGCCGTTCCTGGCTTCATCGAGAGTATTGCAGATGAGCACTCCCTTTCCGAGGGCCAGTCCGTCAGCCTTGAGCACTGTGGGGAACTTCGCGCTGTCAAGGTATTTGAGCGCATCCGCAGCGTTGTCAAAGGTGGCATACTGAGCAGTGGGTATGTCATACTTTTTCATCAGTTCCTTTGAAAAAGCCTTTGATCCTTCAATGATCGCTGCATTCCTTCTCGGACCGAATGCCCTGATGCCTGCTTCCTCCAGGGCATCGACCAGTCCACCCACCAGCGGATCATCGGGACCCACTATAACAAGGTCGACCTTCTTCTCCTTTGCGTGAAAGACGATCTTGTCAAATTCCATGACCTTGATGTCCGCGCATTCGGCTATCTGCGCGATCCCCGCATTACCGGGACAGCAGTATATCTTTTCGACCTTCGGGCTTTTGCTCACCGCAAGGGCTATCGCATGCTCCCTGCCTCCGCTTCCCACTATGAGGACTCTCATTTACTCACCTCTTTTTTACATAATAAAAACTTTTTCATCCCTGACAGTTACCTTTCCGTTTGCGATCAGGTCGATCGCCTTCGGAAGGATCTTCCATTCAGCCTGTTCCATCACCCGTTTCTGAAGTATCTCCGGAGTGTCACCATCTTCGACCTCCACAGCCTTCTGAATGATAATCGGCCCTGTATCGCACCCCTTGTCCACAAAATGCACTGTGGCGCCTGTCAGCTTCACTCCTCTTTTCAAAGCCTCTTCATGGACCTTCAGCCCGTAATACCCCTTTCCGCAAAAGCTTGGGATGAGGCTCGGATGTATGTTTATGATACGGTTTTCATATTCATTTATCATGCTCTCCGGGAGGACTGTCATGAAGCCTGCAAGGACTATGAGCTCCGTTCCCGCTGCCTTCAGCGCTTCGAGCATCTTATTTTCATAATCAGAACTGTCCGCGCATTCCTTCCGGCTTATCACCATTGTACCGATGCCTGCATCTTCCGCGCGTTTCAGGGCATATGCATCCTTCCTGCTGCTGATCACGAGGCTGATCTTTGCATTGCTTATCGTCCCGCTTTTTATCGCGTCTATTATGGCCTGAAGGTTTGTTCCGCCTCCGGAAACCAGGACCGTGATGTTCAGCATAATTCTATGCCCTTTTTCCCTTTATCTGAAACGGAACCCACTATATACGCCTTTTCGCCGGCCGCTTCTATGGCCGCTCTGATGCCTTCCGCATCTAAAGGATCACAGGCAAGTACCATGCCGAGTCCCATGTTGAAGGTATTGTACATCATATGCTCTTCTATGCCGCCGTCCTTCTGTATCATCTCAAATATCGGCGGTACCGGATATGAATCCTTCCGGACCTGAGCCGTTATGCCGTCAGGCAGCATTCTCGGGATATTCTCAAAGAAGCCTCCGCCCGTGATATGCGAGCATCCTTTTATCTTTAACCCCGCGTCCTTTACATTCTTCAGAGCCTTTGTATATATCTTTGTAGGTGTCAGAAGCGTATCGCCAAGCGATGCTCCAAGTCCGTCGTAATACCTGTTCAGGTTTTCCTCCTTCATGGTAAAGACCTTCCGGATCAGGGAAAAACCGTTGCTGTGCACTCCGCTCGATGCGATGCCGATGAGGGTATCGCCGTCCTTTATGCTCTTGCCGTCAATTATATCCTTCCTGTCGGCAACGCCTACCGCAAAGCCTGCCAGATCATATTCATCCTCAGGCATCAGTCCCGGATGCTCCGCAGTTTCCCCTCCGATGAGGGCTGCTCCTGCCATACGGCAGCCGGCTGCGACGCCTTCCACTATCTTTGCGATCTTCTCGGGGATGTTCTTTCCGCAGGCGATATAATCAAGAAAGAACAGCGGCTCTCCGCCTGCGCAGGACAGATCGTTCACGCACATGGCAACGCAGTCTATCCCGACAGTATCATGCCTGTCGAGGATAAAGGCAATCTTTATCTTTGTGCCCACGCCGTCAGTGCCCGAAAGCAGCACCGGATCGTCCATATCCTTTATCTTATTCAGGGCAAAGGCTCCCGAAAAGCCTCCCAGGCCGCCCAGGACCTCTTCTCTTTTTGTGGAACCCACAAAGTCTTTTATCAGTTCGACGGATCTGTATCCCGCCTCTACATCAACTCCGGCACTTTTATAATCCATATATCTCCTCACTTATCCGAAAGGTAAGCCTTGTAGCCTGTCTTCTTCAGCTTCTCATCCTTTGACATGACCTGCTTTTTCTGCTTTTCGGAGTATTCCTTCAGCTTTGCAAGAAGCCCGTCATCTCCGACAGCAAGCATTTTGACGGCCATGATCCCGGCATTCTTCCCGCCGTCTATCGCCATGGTTGCGACCGGTATTCCCGGAGGCATCTGCACTATGGAGTAGAGGGCATCCTCGCCCGAAAGCGATCTGGACTTGAGCGGCACTCCTATGACAGGCAGGGGAAAGATCGCTGCGCTCATTCCCGGCAGATGGGCTGCCATGCCGGCCCCGGCTATCACTATCTTTACGCCTTTTTCCTCCAGCTCTGAAGCCCATTTGAAAAACACATCGGGCTCCCTGTGCGCCGATATGATGTTCATCTCAAATTCTATCCCGAATTCTTCAAGGACCGATGCCGCTTTCGACATCACTTCCATGTCCGAATCCGATCCCATTACTATGGCTACCTGTGGCATTTACCGTCTCTCTATTCTTTTTAGTGCATGTTTAACAAAAATCCTTGTATTTATCGACTTTGTTAAACGGTTAATGAGTTACATCTATCTTCCAAAGTAAAGTTTTCTGGATATGAAGCGGCTTCTATGAGCCCATTTCTGATGATTG
>JAGACK010000031.1 GCA_017614155.1 Lachnospiraceae bacterium | reverse complement strand
TTCGAATGCGGCAACATGTGCGCATATGCGCAGTATTATAAGGAGGATTTTTGAAATGGGAAAGGCTAAATTTGAAAGAACCAAGCCACATGTAAACATCGGAACCATCGGACACGTTGACCACGGTAAGACAACTCTTACAGCAGCCATCACATCGGTTCTGGCAGAGAGGGCAGGCGGAACGGCTGTTGCTTTCGATCAGATCGACAAGGCTCCTGAAGAGAGAGAGCGTGGAATTACCATATCAACAGCTCACGTAGAGTATGAGACAGCTAATCGTCACTATGCTCACGTTGACTGCCCCGGGCATGCTGACTATGTAAAGAACATGATCACGGGCGCTGCACAGATGGACGGAGCTATCCTTGTTGTTGCTGCAACTGACGGTGTTATGGCACAGACAAAAGAGCACGTTCTGCTTGCACGTCAGGTAGGTGTTCCTTATATCGTAGTTTTCCTTAACAAATGCGACATGGTTGATGATCCCGAGCTTATCGAGCTGGTTGAGATGGAAGTTCGTGATCTTCTGAATGAATATGAGTTCCCCGGAGACGATATCCCGATCATCCGCGGTTCTGCTCTGAAGGCTCTTGAGGATCCCAAGTGCGAGTGGGGCGACAAGGTTATCGAGCTTATGGATGCTGTAGACAGCTATATCCCTACACCTGTACGTCCTACAGACAAGCCGTTCCTTATGCCGGTTGAGGACGTGTTCACGATCACAGGTCGTGGTACCGTTGCTACAGGCCGTGTTGAGAGAGGAACTATCCACCTCAATGATGAAGTTGAGATCGTAGGTATCAGGGAAGATGTAAAGAAGACGGTTGTAACCGGTATCGAGATGTTCCGTAAGCTTCTTGATCAGGGTGAGGCCGGAGATAATATCGGCGCACTCCTTCGTGGTGTTGACCGTAAGGAGATTGAAAGAGGACAGGTTCTTGCAAAGCCCGGTTCAGTTACCTGCCATACAAATTTCACGGCTCAGGTATACGTGCTGACAAAGGATGAAGGCGGACGTCATACTCCTTTCTTCAACAACTATCGTCCTCAGTTCTATTTCAGGACAACCGATGTTACAGGAGTCTGCAATCTTCCTGCCGGCACAGAGATGTGCATGCCCGGCGATAATGTTGAGATGACCATCGAGCTCATTCACCCGATCGCTATGGAGCAGGGTCTTACCTTCGCTATCCGTGAAGGCGGACGTACAGTAGGATCAGGAAGGGTTGCTTCCATCATCAAATAATCATGCAGTTAAAAGCTTGAATCTCAAAGGCTTCGGGTATAATGCCCGGAGCCTTTTTTGAAAGGAAGTTTTCAGGGGATGACATATAACGATCTGAAGAAGAACATAAAAAAACATAAAGACGAAAAGCTTGGAAAAACGGTAAGCGTTGCGGTTCTCGGCGATACGGCCACACAGTTTATCTCGACTGCTCTTCAGGGGATGGGCTTTGAGTACGGAGTCGGAGCCTCGGTCTATGATGCCGAATATGATGTGATCGACAGTGAGATACTCGATCCCTTATCGGGTCTTTATGAAAAAGAAAGGGATTTTATTATTATCTATATGTCATCCGAAAAGGCGAGGGAGTCCTTTGAGGATACAGATGTAAACGGTAGAGCATCATTTGCGGAAGATCAGATCGTAAAGATATCAAATTACTGGAATATCCTAAAAGAGAGGACGAAAGCGTCGATTATCCAGTTTAATTTTGTCAGATGCGATACCGGTGTCTTTGGGAATTATGCGCTCAGAGAAGAGACATCCTTTGAATATCAGATGCAGAAGCTGAATTATCTGCTGTCAAAGGAGGCAGCCCACAATAAGGGCGTTTTTATCGTGGATCTTGATATGATACAGGCAGGATACGGCAGGGAAGCCTTTTGTGACAGAAAGTTTTATTATCAGGCGAGGATGGCAGTAGGGTTTGAAGGAGTGGTTGAAGCGGCAAAGCAGATCTATGATATCATCCTGGCATCCGTGGGCAGGATCCGCAAGTGTCTGATACTTGATCTGGACAATACTCTGTGGGGCGGAGTGATAGGCGATGATGGCCTGAACGGCATAGAAATAGGTGAACTTGGCACAGGAAGAGCATATTCCGATCTGCAAAAATGGTGCATGGAGCTGAAGAAAAGGGGGATCCTTTTGGCAGTCTGCTCGAAAAATGATGAGAAGACAGCAAAAGAACCGTTTGAAAAGCATCCGGATATGGTGCTCAGACTGTCAGACCTGGTAATGTTTGTTGCAAACTGGGATGACAAAGCGACGAATATCAAAAGGATACAGAGTGCTCTAGATATAGGTATGGACAGTCTGGTTTTTGTGGATGACAATCCTTTTGAGAGAGAACTGGTGAGAACGCAGCTTCCGCAGGTGACTGTTCCGGAACTCCCGGAGGATCCTGCAAATTACCTGTCGTTTCTGCAGTCGCTTCATCTGTTTGAGACCGTATCCTTTTCCGGAGAAGGTTCAAAGAGGACGGAACAATACAGGACTGAAGCAAAGAGAAGAAGTGAAAAAGAAGTATTTACCGATATAAACGATTATTTGCGGAGCCTTGACATGAAGGCGAAGGCAGAACCCTTTGATGAATACCATTATCCGAGGATAGCCGAGCTTTCTCAAAGATCAAATCAGTTTAACTTAAGGACGATCAGGTATTCCGAAGAAGATATAAAAAGGATCGCTCTGTCAGACAGGTATATTACCATATACTATGAACTGGAAGACAAATTCGGTGATTACGGACTCATCAGCGCGGTTATCATTGAAAAAACAGGAGAAAAAGAAGGCTTCATTGACACCTGGTTCATGAGCTGCAGAGTATTAAAGCGCGGTATGGAGGAATTCATAATAAATACCGTGGTAGAGACATGCAAAGGGGCGGGAATGGAAAAGCTTGACGCACAGTACATTCCGACAGCAAAGAACGGAATGGTGAGGGATATCTATGACAGGTTTGGTTTTGTGCCTTCAGGAGATGGTGCTTACTCGCTGCAGACAGCCGAATACAAGCCAAAGGATACATTTATCAAAGCTGTCATACCTGATTAACCCCTTCCCTGCGCCGGCTACAGCATCCAGCCTCCGTCCAGACCGATGATCTGTCCGGTAAGGTAGGATGGGGCATCGATTAGTAAGGATACCAGATCGGCAACCTCAGCTGCTTCCCCAAATCTTCCTGATGGGATATCTTCCATGATCAGGGATCTTTCTTCTTCAGAATATATATTGTTCATATCCGTATCAATGAATCCGCAGGAAATGGCATTTACCTGTATGCCGCTTGGAGCTAGCTCGCGCGCAAGAGCCTTTGTAAATGCGTTAACACCGCCCTTTGAGGCACTGTAGGCTACTTCCATGGAAGCTCCATGCTCTCCCCATACTGAAGAAATGTTTATAATCTTTCCGGAATGCTGTCTTACCATCATAGCTGACGCAAAATGGCATGTATTGTATATGGAAGAAAGGTTTACGGATATCACCTTATCCCATTCTTCTTTCGTCATATCCTGCAGAAGGCCGGTATATGAGATTCCGGCATTGTTTATAAGGACATCAATCCGGGGGATCCCGGAAAAGACCTCCCTGATAAAATCGTGATCAGCAACATCTCCGGTAAAGCATCTGCCTGGTATATCTGACATCAGGTTCGTATTTTTTTTACATATCATATAAAGGCTGTGGCCATCCTTTGACAGCTTCTCTGCGATCGCATGACCAATACCGCGGGAAGCACCTGTTACAAGAATTGATTTAATTGACATAATATCCCGTTTTTCCCTTGATTCTACAAATGTAAGTGAATATAATTAGATATACCATAATTCTTTCTTTGTGTAAAATCATAATTGTCTGGGTTAAGAAAACCTTTAATTTGCGGTGATTGATACAAAAGGGATCTTTGGATGGAAGGCAGCGGACAGACACTGTCAGATTATGTTAATGCGTAGACATAAAATATCAAATATTTGGTGTTTTTTGGTTGACAAACCACTATATGGGTGGTATATTTGTCTTCGGATGTAACAATTTCGTAACAAATTAACGACCCGGTGGCAGGAGATAAATGTGGCACCGGCGTAACTGTGAACATCAACGGGAGATTTATGAAAAAAAGGTTAAAGAGACTTGTCAGTATCGGACTTACATTCTCTCTGATAATTTCAGGAAGCAATGCGTGTATGGCGATGACCACACCGTCTACTTCGGTTCTTCCGGCAGCGGGAACGGCAAGGATCCTCAATGAGGGAAAGTCGGTAACATCTCTTCAGGCCGATCAGATAAAGAGTTCAAGAGGAAAAGACGAGGCTAAGGCTTTGGCGGCAAAGAAGTCTTCAGACGCTGTCATTGCATCGGTTGCTTCCAATATAGGCGATGGGATAGTTCTTTCAAGGGATGAGAGCGAGGAGATGACATCCGCGCCGACTGTAGTTAAGCCCGGCGAGCAGACATCTATTCAGACCGTGGCGGCGGAGGCAAGTTCGGAGCCCGAGATCATAACAGTGGGAGGCGGCTCTACGGCTGGACTTGTAAATTCGGTGGAAGCAGCGACTGCTGCCATGAGAGTGGTAGATACTGAAAATGCCGATGCATCTATCCTGAATCTTGTTGATGCGGTTGCGTCAAACGGCATACCCGAGGAAGAAGATTTTACAAATCTGGTCATAGCTCAGGTCAGTGACTGTGTCAATGTCAGGAGCATCGCTTCCGAAGAGGGAGAAGTAGTAGGAAAGCTCTATAATAATTCTGTCGGAGATCTGATAGAGATAGAGGGTGACTGGTACAAGATCAAATCGGGAAATGTTACCGGTTATGTTAAAGGTGAGTACTGCGTGACAGGAGATGCTGCGCAGGATCTTGCAAAAAAGGTGGGTATGAGAATGGCGGTCGTCACTACGACGACACTCTATGTCAGGAGTGAGCCGTCAAAGGATGCCGAGGTTATCGGTATGGTGCCCATGGAAGACGAGCTGCAGGTTTTGGATGAACTTGACGGATGGGTCAAGGTTTCAGTCGAGGAAGGTGACGGATTTGTTTCTTCCGAATTTGTAAGGCTTTATACAGATTTTGTCAGGGCTGAGTCAAAGGCCGAAGAAGAGGCAAGACTTGCCAAGGAGGCTGCCGAGAGAGAAGCAGCAAGAAAGGCTGCAGCTGCAGCTGCAAAGAAGAAAGGAAAGGGTTCCTCAGGCGGAGGAGGCAGCGCCGGCGGAGTTACCGCGCCCGGAAGCAGCATGGGAAGCCAGGTCGCAAATTATGCGCTTCAGTTTGTCGGCAACCCGTATGTATATGGAGGAACATCACTGACAAACGGAACAGACTGCTCAGGATTTGTAATGAGCGTATACAGGAACTTCGGAGTATCGCTTCCTCACAGTTCCGGTGCAGACAGGTCTGTCGGATATGCAGTGAATGTCGCATCAGCAGCACCGGGTGACATAGTATGCTACTCCGGACATGTTGGAATCTATATAGGAAACGGACAGATAGTGCATGCTTCGACCAGAGCGACCGGTATCAAGGTTTCGAATGTCGGCTACAGATCAGTCCTTGCAGTCAGGAGAATATTCTGATATATGAAATTAAAGGGGCGGGCTTGTGCCTGCCCCTTTTTGATTGCAAAAGATAAGTCGGTTTGATATACTGAATTAAAACATTTTGGAAATATCTGAATGTATTTCAGATACGGAAGGGAGATAGTACAGGATGAATTATGTTATTGTCGGAAAGAATATAGATGTTACGCCTGGACTGAAGCAGGCTGTTGAGGAAAAGATCGGAAAACTCGAAAAGTATTTTGCGCCCGATACAGAGATCCATGTGACGCTTTCCGTTGAGAAAGACAGACACAAGATCGAGGTAACGATCCCTGTGAAGGGAAGCATCATCAGATCCGAGCAGGTCAGCAATGATATGTATGTTTCGATCGATCTGGTAGAGGAGATCATTGAAAGACAGCTGAAAAAATACAAGACAAAGATCATAGACAAGGAGCAGGGAGCTTCCCAGACCTTCAAGCAGGAATACATTGAAAGAGAATACCAGGATGAAGACGAGATAAAGATTGTCAGATCAAAGAGGTTCGGGATCAAGCCCATGTATCCGGAGGATGCCTGTGTACAGATGGAACTGCTGGGACACAACTTCTATGTTTTCAGGAATGCTGAGACGGAAGAAGTAAATGTGGTTTACAAGAGAAAAGGAAATACATACGGACTTATAGAACCGGAAAATTAAAGACGAAAGTTTACAGGGAGGAACGGATAAGACGGCCTCCCTGTTTTCAGGATTGATATGCTTACAAATATTCTCGAATACCTTGAAGGATCGGCAGATAGATATCCCGATAAGATTTCATATGCAGATGATGAGAAACAGCTGACTTTTTGTCAGCTTAAAATGATCGCGGAAAAGACGGGAACAGGAATAGCGGATGTTACGGGGGATTTCCCGGGCAATCTCCCTGTAATGATCTTTATGAAAAAAAGCCCGGATACCATTGCGGCGTTTATGGGTGTTCTGATGAGCGGCAATTTCTATGTTCCGATAGATGTGGAAATGCCGATCCAAAGAGTTTCCCTTATTATAGAGAATCTGGATCCGGCCCTGATCATATGTGACGGGGACAATCTGGAAAAGATGGAAAAAGCATCCGGAGGAAGAGTCCCTGTAAGGCAGTTTGAATGTTTGAGCGAAACGCCGGCAGAACCGGAAAGATTAAAAAAGATCAGGGAACTGCGTATCGATACCGACCCGGCGTATGCCATCTATACTTCAGGTTCAACAGGGGTACCGAAGGGAGTGCTGGTATCGCACAGATCACTTATTGATTATGCGGAACATTTCAGCGAGGCTTCGGGCTTCTCGGATACGGACACGGCAGGAAATCAGGTTCCGTTTCATTTTGATGCTTCGCTCATCGATATCTACTGTACGCTGAGGAATGGCGCCACCATGGTGATCATTCCGGTCCAGCTTTTTTCGACTCCTGCAAGGCTCCTGGAATATATGGACAAATGGAAGGTCACCGTGATCCGATGGGTACCGTCGGCACTTGGAATGGTATCGACTTTCAAGGCGCTGAAGCTGTGCAGACCCTCTTCGTTGAAAAAGATCATTTTCGGTGCGGAGGCGATGCCGACAAAATGCTTTAACTATTGGAAGAGTTATTATCCGGATGCGTTCTTTATGCAGATCTATGGTCCGACGGAGATAACAGGCATCTGCACTTATTACATAGTGGACAGGGATTTTGACGATGATCAGATCATCCCTATCGGGAACAGCATAAAGAACAGCAGCGTTTTCCTGCTTGACGAAAAAGACTGCCTGATAAGAAAAGAAGATGCCAATGTTATAGGCGAGATATGTGTCAGGGGCAGCGGTCTTGCAAACGGATATATCAATATGCCTGAGGCGACAGAAAGATCTTTTACGCAGAATCCGCAAAATGACAGATATCCCGAGAGGATATACAGGACGGGGGATCTGGCTTCGTATAACGAACGCGGAGAACTGGTATTTGCATCCAGAAAAGATTTTCAGGTAAAGCATATGGGACACAGGATAGAGCTTCCGGAGATAGAAGCTGCTGCATCGGGAATGGATGGCATGCAGAGTGCCGTATGCATATTTGATGAGAAAAAGAACAGGATAATAATGGCTTATGTCGCTGAGGCACTTGATGATATCTGTATTATAGAGTATCTTAAAGAAAGACTTCCCAGATATATGATCCCGAATGTCCTGAAGAAGATGGAGAGCATGCCGCTCACATCGGGAGGAAAGACAGACAGGATGAAACTGAAAGAAATGTTGACAGGTTAGTTTTTAGGAGAGGGCAGATGGAAGAACTGTTGAGCATACTGAAAGAAATACACCCTGAAGTGGACTATGATACAGAGGATGGCCTCATTGACAAAAGGATATTTGACTCCTTTGATATTGTCACGCTTGTCGGACAGCTGACGGAAGAATACGATATTGAGATCGGACCGGAAGATCTGATTCCGGAAAACTTCAACAGCGCCGAAAGCATATATGGCCTCGTGGAAAGGCTGATGGAGGAGTAACAGGGATCGATGTCTTTTGTGTCAGTTCCTTTTGCGGTCTTTGTTATATCAGCGGTGCTTTTGTATTATCTGATGCCTGTTAAATACAGGTATCTGGTTTTGCTTGCGGCAAGCATTTTCTTTTATTATTCTGCCTGTGGAAAATACATCATCTATATCCTGGCAACAATCGTGATAACATATCTTTCGTCCATGGCCATGGAAAGGGTAAAGGGACGATCTGCGATAGTATTTGACCGCGGCCAGAAGAAGGAAGCAAAAAAGTGGCTTAAAAAAAGGCTGAAGATCATAATGATCATATGTCTGTTCCTTAATTTTGGTATCCTTATCACATTAAAATATTCCAATTTTCTGTTTTCAAATATCAACATGATCAGGGTGGGCTTCTTTGGAAGCACGGATATGTGGGGGTTTGGAAAACTCGTACTCCCGTTAGGAATATCATTTTACACCTTCCAGTCGATGGGCTATATCATAGATCTCTTTTACAGAAGATATGATGCTGAAAGAAATCCGTTGAAGCTTGCGCTGTTCGTGACTTTTTTTCCACAGATAATACAGGGCCCGATAAGCAGATTTAAGGATATTTCTCCCACACTCTTTGGAGGGAACCGCTTTGATGCAGATAATTTCAGAAAAGGTCTTTACCTGATCCTGTTTGGTGTCGCAAAGAAACTCATCATAGCTGACAGGCTTTCCGGTTTCATAAAGAATTCGTCTGCGCTCTACAGAGACCTGAACGGCACATATATGCTGCTTATGGTCTTTTTATATTCAATGCAGCTGTACGCGGATTTCTCCGGGGGGATCAATATAACCATCGGGACAGCAAGGCTTTTCGGGGTTGATGTCACGGAGAACTTTGTCAGGCCGTTCTTTTCAAAGTCTGTTTCGGAGTACTGGAGCAGGTGGCATATCACTCTGGGAACATGGTTTAGGGACTATATCTTTTATCCGATATCAATTTCAAAAAAACTCATGGCCTTTGGCAAAAAGGTAAGCAGGGTCAATGATTTCCTGGGAAAAAGAACATCGCTGTATACGGCAACGATCGTTGTTTGGACTGCTACGGGACTGTGGCACGGACCTGAGTGGAGGTATGTGCTGTGGGGACTTCTGAACGGAATCATAATGTGCGTTTCAGCTGAGCTTACTCCATTGTACGACAGGCTCAATAATATGATCGGATGGAAGATGGGAGGAGTGTTGCACAGGTCGTTTGCCGTCATCAGGACATTTGTGATAATGAGCATGCTCCGTGTATTTGATCTTTCATTTGAAGGGATCAGACAGGCCCTTTCAATTTACAAAAGGATCCTTTTAAGGCAGGGCGGGATCTCGGCTGAAATGCTGGAGAGTCTTGGGCTTTCCATGAAGGATCTGAAAGTTGCCGCTGCAGGCATAGCGGTGCTTTTTGTCATAAGCATGCTTGAAAGAAAGAAGAGCATTTATGACAGGCTTATGCAGCGCCCGGTCGCGCAAAGATGGATTTTTTGCACTGTGTCGGTGGCAGCAGTGATCATATTCGGATACTACGGGCTGGGATATAACAGTGCGGATTTCATATACATGCAATTCTAGCTTCGCGGGAGCGCGAAGTACGGAGCGATCCGTAGAATTGAGAGGATGAGAAAAAAGAGGAAACTCTATGAACAGCGTGATAAAAAAAACCATAATCAAAACAGTGGGTGTGATCCTCACGGCATTGCTTCTCCTTTTCATTCTTGACGGGATTTTTTCGCCCAAATACATAACGGAAAACAGGGACGGAAATATCACTTCGGAGTTTTATCATGTAAAGACGCCGTTAGATGCTGTGTTTTTCGGATCTTCCACTGTGTATAACGCGGTATCGCCTGACCTGCTGTGGGACAGATATGGATTTACATCGTATACAAGGGCCAATGCTTCGCAGACCATGTGGCAGTCATATTATCTGATGAAAGATACGGTCAGGTCCAACAGACCCGGGCTTATCACGCTGGATGTCAGTTTTATGAAATACGGGGATGATTTCTTTGAGGAGGCGGCCAACAGAAAGACAATAGACGGGATGAGGCTGTCAGCCGACAAGATAAGATGCGCAAAGTCCTCCATGTGGGAGGAAGAAAGTCTGTTTTCGTATGTTTTTCCGGTGTTCCGTTTCCATTCCAGATGGGATGAGCTTGGTGGAGAAGACTTCAGATATGCGTTCAGGAGACCGGAGGTCACTTACGATGGTTTTATCATGGAGTTTGATACGACGGATGAGCCGGAGGAATATGACAGGCTGGAACTGAAGACTCCTTTGTTTCCGCAAAAGGCTGAGGATTATCTTGTAAAGATAATCGATTACTGCGCAAAAGAGGATATACCGCTGCTCCTGATGAAGACTCCGACTTTTATCAATACATGGTTTCCGGAATATGATGACCGGCTTCGGCAGATTGCAGGCGGATATGATGGCTGCGACTATGTTAATTTTGACTACTGTGCTGACGAGATCGGACTAGACAGGGGCAGAGACTATGTTGACGGACACAGCCACCTGAATGTGGAAGGTGCGCAGAAGTTTTCCCTGTTTTTCGGAGAGTATATAAAAGAGAGGTATGGTCTTCCGGATCACAGAACGGATGACAGATATAGCGGTGTGTGGAACGACAGGTATACAAGGTATTGTAGGGACATGGAAATAGGAAAAGCGGCATTGAAATGATCATATCCATGTGTTAGAATTAGCGTTGCATTGGGCTTTTTTAGGAGTCCGAATCATCAAAAATAAGGAGGAAAGCTATATGTCAAAAAAGATCGTGCTTGCTGGCGCTTGTCGTACGGCAATCGGTACCATGGGAGGCTCCCTGTCCACCACGCCAGTTGCTAAGCTGGGAGAGATAGTTATCAGGGAAGCTCTGAACAGAGCAGGAGTAAAGGGTGAACAGGTAGATCATGTATACATGGGCTGCGTCATACAGGCTGGTCTTGGACAGAATGTAGCTCGTCAGGCATCGCTTAATGCGGGTATTCCCAAGGAAGTACCGGCAGTTACTGTCAATGTTGTCTGTGGCTCAGGACTCAACTGTGTGAATATGGCAGCACAGATGATACAGGCGGGGGATGCCGATATCGTGGTTGCAGGAGGCATGGAGAATATGTCTATGGCTCCTTTTGCGCTTCCTCAGGGACGTTACGGATACAGGATGACATGGCCGAGCCAGAGCCAGGGAGCGCTGGTGGACACCATGGTAAAGGATGCTCTCTGGGATGCCTTTAATGATTATCACATGATCACCACTGCGGACAACATCGCAAAGCAGTGGAATCTCACAAGGGAAGAGCTCGATGAGTTTGCTCTTGCAAGTCAGCAGAAAGCATGTGCCGCGATAGAAAGCGGTGCGTTCAAAGATGAGATAGTACCTGTTGAAATAAAGAAAAAGAAGGAAACTGTGCTGTTTGATACGGATGAGGGACCCAGGGCCGGATCTACCATCGAGGCGCTGGCAAAGCTTAAACCACTCAACCCTGATGGAGTTGTCACGGCAGGAAATGCTTCGGGAATCAATGACGGTGCGGCAGCGGTAGTCGTTATGACTGAAGAAAAAGCAAAAGAACTCGGAGTTACACCTATGGCTGAATTTGTTGCAGGCGCTCTTGCAGGAGTGGATCCTTCGATCATGGGCATAGGTCCTGTTGCAGCGACAAAGAAGGTAATGGCAAAGACAGGCATGACCATAGATGATTTTGATATTTATGAGGCAAATGAGGCGTTTGCGGCACAGTCTGTTGCAGTCGGAAAGGACCTCGGGTTTGACCTGAAGAAGCTCAATATCAACGGCGGTGCCATTGCGCTCGGACATCCCGTCGGAGCATCGGGTGCGCGTATCCTTGTGACTCTGCTGCACAATATGAAGAAGACCGGAGCAAAGACAGGTCTTGCTACACTGTGTATCGGCGGCGGCATGGGCTGCGCTACTGTCGTAAAGGCAATCTGATAAAAGAAAGGCGGTACAAAATGGCATTTGTAGAATATGAGGTAAAAGATAAATACGCCGTGATCACCATAAACAGGCCTGAGGCGCTGAATGCGCTGAATTCGGCTGTTCTTGATGAGCTTGATAAGGTGGTTTCCGGCATAGATACAAATGAGGTGAGGGCAGTAATCCTGACCGGCGCCGGAGAAAAGTCCTTTGTGGCCGGGGCGGACATAGGCGAAATGAGCACTCTTTCAAAGGCTGAAGGAGAGGCTTTTGGAAAGAAGGGAAATGATGTCTTCAGAAAGATCGAAACATCTCCGGTTCCTTTCATAGCCGCAGTGAACGGCTTTGCGCTCGGCGGCGGAAATGAGCTTGCCATGAGCTGTGATATCAGGATCTGTGCAGACGGTGCGCTTTTCGGACAGCCTGAAGTCGGGCTTGGCATAACCCCCGGATTCGGAGGAACGCAGAGACTGGCAAGGCTTGTAAGTCCGGGCATGGCAAAGCAGCTGATTTATACAGCAAGAAATATCAAAGCTGATGAGGCATACAGGATAGGGCTGGTAAATGCAGTATATCCTCTTTCGGATCTTATGGCTGAGGCCGAAAAGCTTGCATCGACCATAGCAAAGAATGCGCCCATAGCTGTCCGCAACTGCAAGAAGGCAGTAAACGATGGCCTGCAGGTAGATATAGACAAGGCTCTTGTCATTGAGGAGAAGCTGTTTGGAGACTGCTTTGAATCATATGACCAGAAAGAGGGAATGGCTAACTTCCTTCGCAAAAAGGATGATCCCGCAAAGGTAAAGATCGTAGATTTTCAGAATAAATAAAGTGAGGAGGATACAAAAATGAAGGTAGCGGTAATAGGTGCCGGAACCATGGGACAGGGTATCGCAAAGGCGTTTGCGCAGTGTGCGGATTTTGACAAAGTATATCTTTGTGATATCAAGACGGAGTTTGCCGAGGGCGGACTTGAAAAGATCAAAAAGGGATATGAGAAGCTTGTCAGCAAGGGAAAGATGGATCAGGCAGCAGTCGATTCATATCTGGCAAAGTTTGTGACAGGACTCAATTCCATAGCAACCGATCCGGATCTCGTTGTTGAGGCTGCGCTTGAGGTTATGGAGATCAAGCAGAACTGCTTCAAGGATCTGATGGAAAACATAGTAAAGAACGATAACTGTATCTTTGCGTCAAACACTTCATCACTTTCAATCACTGAGATAGGCGCGGGACTTCCCAAGCCCATCGTAGGAATGCATTTCTTTAATCCGGCTGACCGCATGAAGCTTATTGAAGTCATTGCCGGAGCAAACACACCCGAAGATCTTGTTTCAAAAGTAAAGGATATCTCCGAAAAACTCGGAAAGACACCCGTACAGGTGAACGAGGCGCCAGGATTTGTTGTCAACAGGATTCTGATCCCTCTCATCAACGAGGGCATCTTTGTGTATTCAGAGGGCGTTTCGGATATAGAAGGCATAGACAATGCAATGAAGCTCGGCGCAAACCACCCCATGGGACCGCTTGAACTCGGCGACTATGTGGGACTTGATATCGTGCTTGCCATCATGGAAGTGCTTTACAAGGAGACCGGTGATTCAAAATATCGTCCGGCTCCGCTTCTCAAGAAGATGGTAAGAGCAAAGAAACTCGGAGTGAAGACCGGCATCGGATTCTATGATTATTCCGACGGCAAGGTGCCTACAGATCGTAAATAAAGTAACATATTAAGTATAATAAATACGGAGGAAGGTAAGACATGGACTTTCAGTTGAGCAAGGAACATGCAATGGCGAGATCCCTTTTCAAGGATTTTGCCGAAAAGGAAGTGAAGCCTCGCGCCATAGAGGTTGACGAAACTGAGGAATTTCCCAGAGATACCGTCGAAAAGATGGCAAAGTACGGATTCCTGGGTATCCCTGTTCCGAAGGAATACGGCGGACAGGGCTGTGATCCTCTGACATACGCTATGTGTGTTGAGGAACTATCAAAGGTCTGCGGCACCACCGGAGTTATCGTTTCCGCGCATACCTCACTTTGTGTGGACCCGATCATGACATTCGGTACCGAGGAGCAGAAGCAGAAATGGCTTGTCCCCCTGGCAAAGGGAGAAAAACTCGGAGCTTTCGGACTGACTGAGCCCGGAGCGGGAACCGATGCCCAGGGCATGCAGACAAAGGCAGTGCTTGAGGGCGATGAGTGGGTTCTCAACGGATCAAAGTGCTTCATCACAAACGGAAAAGAAGCAGATGTATATGTTATCTTTGCCGTAAGCGGCAAGGTAGAAAAACGCGGGAAGATGATGAAGGAGATCTCCGCATATGTTGTTGAAAAGGGTACGCCCGGATTTACCTTCGGTACGAAGGAGAACAAGATGGGTATCCGCGGATCATCTACATATGAGCTTATCTTCCAGGACTGCAGGATCCCGAAGGATAATCTTTTAGGTCAGCAGGGCAAGGGCTTCAATATAGCAATGCATACTCTTGACGGCGGACGTATAGGTATAGCCGCGCAGGCTCTCGGCATAGCTGAGGGTGCACTTGAGCGCACCATTGAATATGTCAAGGAGAGAAAACAGTTTGGAAGAGCTATAGGCCAGTTCCAGAATACACAGTTCCAGCTTGCAGATATGGCTACAAAGACACAGGCCGCACAGCTTTTAGTCTATCAGGCAGCCATGAAGAAGGGTGAATATCAGAAGGATCCCAAGGTTTCCTATGGTATGGAAGCTGCCATGGCAAAGCTTTATGCCGCAGAGGTAGCCATGGAGGTTACCACAAAGGCCGTTCAGTATCACGGCGGTTACGGATACATCAGGGAGTACGAGGTTGAAAGGATGATGAGGGATGCCAAGATCACGGAGATCTATGAGGGAACCTCGGAAGTTCAGAGAATGGTCATTTCAGCCGGATTGCTTAAGTAAATAAAAAGGAGCGAACAATCATGAAAATAGTAGTATGTATCAAGCAGGTTCCCGATACAAAGGGCGGAGTAAAGTTCAAGCCTGACGGAACACTGGACAGGGCTGCGATGCTTACCATCATGAATCCTGATGACAAGGCAGGACTTGAAGCAGCTATAAAGATAAAGAATGAAAATCCCGGAACAGAGATCACGGTAGTGACAATGGGACTTCCCAAGGCTGATGATGTTCTCCGTGAAGCGCTTGCGATGGGGGCAGACAAGGCAGTGCTCGTAACCGACAGGGTGCTCGGAGGAGCAGACACATGGGCTACAAGCCAGACTCTTGCAGGCGCCATCAGGAATCTTGAATATGATCTGGTAATCACGGGTCGTCAGGCTATCGACGGAGATACTGCACAGGTCGGCCCTCAGATCTCAGAGCGTCTCGATCTGCCGGTTATCTCTTATGCAGAGGAGATAAAGATCGAGGGTGACTATGTCATCGTAAAGAGACAGTTTGAAGACAGGTATCATATGCTGAAGGTAAAGATGCCCTGCCTTATTACCGCTCTTGCAGAACTTGGTGAGGATATGTATATGACTCCCGGCGGAATCTTTGATGCCTATCAGACAGAGGTGACTGTATGGGGCAGAAAGGATCTCAAGGATGTAGAGGATTCCAATCTGGGACTTAACGGATCTCCCACAAAGATAGCAAAGGCATCCGACAGGGTGGCAAAGGGAGCCGGTGAGAAGGTAATACCCGATTCGCCGAAGGAAGCAGTTGATTATATCATAGGCAAGCTTGCTGAAAAGCATGTCATCTAATACGGAGGTAGAACCAAAATGAGTTTAAAAGTTGAAGAATGTAAGGGTGTATTTATCTTTGCCCAGCAGGTGGACAACAAGGTAAATAACATTGCATATGAATTGCTCGGTAAGGCAAAGGATCTGGCTGCAGATCTTGGTCAGGAGGTTACTGCCGTTCTTATCGGATCCGATGTAAAGGGACTTGCTGACAGCCTTGCACAGTATGGCGCAGACAGGGTTATCGTGGTCGATGATCCCGAACTTAAAGAATACAGGACAGAGCCTTACGCTCATGCGCTGGCTTCGGTCATAGAGAAATACAAGCCGGAGATAATGCTTATAGGAGCGACTGCCATAGGAAGGGATCTCGGACCCAGAGTTGCAGCAAGGATCCATACCGGACTTACCGCAGACTGTACACAGCTTGACATAGGAGATTTCCCGCTTCAGCCCGCACCCGGACAGGAGCAGAAAAAGAACCAGCTCCTCATGACACGTCCCGCTTTCGGAGGAAATACGATCGCTACCATCGCATGTCCTGACTACAGGCCTCAGATGGCAACCGTACGTCCCGGCGTTATGCAGAAAAGGGAAGCAGACAAGAGCGCAAAGGCGAATATCGAGGAGTGCAAGCTGGACTTCACTCCGAATAATAAGTACGCTGAGATCCTTGAGATAGTAAAGAGCGTATCAAATGTTGCCGATATCGCTGCCGCAAAGATACTGGTATCGGGAGGCCGTGGAGTAGGATCACCTGAGAACTTCAAGATCCTTGAGGAACTTGCGGAAGCCATCGGCGGAACAGTAAGCTGCTCGAGAGCAGTGGTTGATTCCGGATGGAAGCCCAAGGAAATGCAGGTAGGTCAGACCGGAAAGACGGTACGTCCCCATGTATATTTTGCGATTGGTATATCAGGAGCCATCCAGCATGTGGCAGGCATGGAAGAGTCTGATATCATCATAGCCATAAACAAGGATGAGAGTGCTCCCATATTTGACGTAGCTGACTACGGTGTAGTGGGTGATCTCAATCAGATCGTTCCGGAACTTACAAAGCAGATAAAAGAAGCAATGGCCGCAAAGGCATAAATGAATTATCCGGCCCGGCGGTGTTCGTCACCGCCGGGTTTTCTTGACCCTGCGCGGGATAGATGATATATTTAGGGTTACGGGTTTTGCGAGAAAAAGCGGATCCGGAGTACCGGCAAACAAATAAAAGGGAGCTGAAAAAATGAGTAAGAATTTTGATGAAATACTTAAAAAAGTAAATGAATTTCCTGTCAAGAAGCTTTCGGTGGCAGCTGCAAACGATGATGAAGTCCTCGAGGCGGTGGCGATGGCGCATGACAGAAAGATCGCTGATTCCATCCTTGTCGGAGACGAGGAGAAGATCAAAAGCATCTGTGCGCAGAAGAATATAGATCCGTCGATTTTTGAGATCATAAACATACCCGATCCCATAGAGGCTGCGCATGAGGCTGTAAAGATCGTTCATGACGGGGGAGCCGACATGTACATGAAGGGACTTCTTTCGACAAAGGATTTCCTGAAGAGCATTCTTGACAAGGAAGTGGGACTGCGTACGGAAAAGCTCCTTTCACATGTTGCCGTTTTTGAGATAAAAGGGATAGAAAAACTCCTCTTCCTTACGGATGTGGCTTTCCTGCCGTATCCTACTCTGGAAGAGAAGGTAAAGATAATAAACAACACCGTCGAGGTCTGCAATGCCTGCGGCATAGACATGCCGAAGGTTGCACCGGTAGCGGCAGTAGAGGTGGTCAATCCGAAGATGCCTGCAACGGTTGAAGCTGATGAACTGACAAAGATGAATGAAGCAGGAGAGATCAAAAACTGCATAGTGGACGGTCCTCTTTCAGTTGATCTTGCCATTTATCCGGAGGCTGCAAGACATAAGGGAGCCGAGGGCAGGAAGATAGTAGGGGATGCCGATGTCATCCTTTTCCCGGATATCCATGCGGGGAACATCGCTTATAAATTCATAGTTCATACAACACAGTTCAAGAACGGATGCATTCTTACCGGAACTAAGGCTCCGGCGATCCTTGCATCAAGATCCGATTCTGCGGAAACAAAGGTTAATTCGATTGCGCTTGCCGCTGTGGTGGCTCACAATCTTAAGAAATAAGGGGGTATAGAATATGGCGATCAGATCACTCATCATCAATCCGGGTTCTACTTCGACCAAGATAGCAGTTTTTGAAGATGAAAATATGCTCTTTGACAAGACTCTGCGTCATTCGACAGAGGAAATTTCAAAGTTTGATACGATCTTTGACCAGAAGGATTTCAGGAAGGGCATAATACTGGATTTTCTTGCTGAACAGAAATTTGATATAAAGACCCTTGACATGGTTGTCGGAAGAGGCGGACTCGTAAAGCCCATACCCGGCGGAACCTACAGAGTTAATGATGTTCTTCTCGAAGACCTGAAGATCGGTCCGCAGGGGCAGCATGCGTCAAATCTCGGCGGAGTTCTTGCGCGTGAGATCGGTGATGAGATAGGAAAGCCTTCCTTTATAGTCGATCCTGTAGCTGTAGACGAGCTTTCCGATGTTGCCAGACTGTCAGGAATACCCGAGATCAGGAGAACGAGTATCTTCCATCCGCTGAACCAGAAGGCAATGGCGAGACGCTATGCGAAGGAAAACGGGAAGAAGTACGAAGATGTGAATGTTATTGTTGTGCACATGGGTGGAGGAGTATCCGTTGGAGCACACAAAAACGGAAAGGTTATAGATGTAAGCAATGCCCTTGAAGGAGACGGAGCCTTTTCGCCTGAAAGAGCAGGCGGGCTTCCTGTAGGGCCTCTGCTTCGCATGTGCTATTCGGGAAAATATACCGAAAAGGAGATGTATAAAAAGCTTGTAGGCGGTGGCGGACTGAATGCGTATCTTGGCTCGAACGATATGCTGGAGTGCCTGAAAAAGGCAGAGACAGACAAAGAGGCAGCACTTGTGATCGATGCATTCAAATATCAGATAGCCAAGGATATCGGAGCAAGAGCAGCGGCGCTTGAGGGAAAGGTTGATGCGATAATCTTTACGGGTGGCATCGCATATAATAAATGCATTACTGATGATATTGGAAAATATGTAGGCTGGATAGCGCCCATAGTGGTGTATCCCGGAGAGGACGAACTTCTCGCACTTGCTCAGGGGGGCTTAAGAGTTCTTAAGGGTGAAGAGGAAGCAAAGGAGTATTGATTCTTTAAATGAACATCATAGAAAAGGTTTTTGGGACACACAGTGAAAGAGAATTAAAAAGGATAGAACCGATCGTTGACCGGATCGAAGGGATGAGAGACAGCATGATGTCTCTTTCCGATGCCGAACTCAGGGACAGGACAAGGCAGTTTAAGGAGCGTTTATCAAAAGGAGAGACTCTTGATGATATTCTTCCCGATGCATTTGCCACTGTCAGGGAAGCAGCCAGAAGAACACTGAAGATGGAGCATTTCAGGGTCCAGCTTATGGGAGGAATCATCCTCCACCAGGGCAGGATCGCCGAAATGAGGACCGGTGAAGGAAAAACCCTGGTATCCACACTGCCGGCATATCTTAATGCTTTGGAAGGAAGAGGTGTTGAGGTTGTCACCGTAAACGACTATCTGGCAAAGCGTGATGCCGAGTGGATGGGACAGGTCCATGAATTTCTGGGACTTACCGTCGGCGTCGTATTGAACGGCATGACGAGTGAGGAAAGACAGAAGGCCTATGCCTGTGATATTACCTATGTGACCAATAATGAACTCGGTTTTGATTATCTGAGGGACAACATGGTCATCTACAAGGAACAGCTGGTCTTAAGAGAGCTTCATTACTGCATCATAGATGAGGTTGACTCTGTGCTCATAGACGAGGCCAGAACACCGCTCATCATTTCAGGGCAGTCCGGAAAATCCACGCAGATCTATCAGGCCTGCGATATGCTGGCAAGGCAGCTTCAGAGAGGCGAGGCTTCAAGTGATGAGCTTTCAAAGATGGATGCCATCATGGGTGTGGAGATCGAAGAAACGGGAGACTTTATCGTAAATGAAAAGGATCATCTCGTAAATCTGACAGAGCAGGGCGTAAAGAAGGTAGAGGAGTTCTTCCATATAGATAATTTTGCCGATCCCGAAAACCTCGAGATACAGCACTGTATAATCCTGGCATTAAGAGCCCACAACCTGATGGCAAGGGATAAGGATTATGTGGTAAAGGATGATCAGGTCCTCATAGTTGACGAGTTTACCGGACGTATCATGCCCGGAAGAAGGTATTCTGACGGTCTTCATCAGGCCATAGAAGCAAAAGAAAAAGTGAAGGTGAAAAGGGAGAGCAAGACTCTGGCCACGATCACATTCCAGAATTTCTTTAATAAATTTGATAAGAAATGCGGCATGACGGGTACAGCGCTGACCGAAGAGAAGGAATTCCGTGAGATTTACGGCATGGATGTTATCACTATTCCCACAAATAAGCCTATAGCCCGCATAGATATGCAGGATGCCGTATTCAAGACAAAGAAGGAAAAATTTAATGCGATCATAGATGAGATAGACAGGATACATGCTACCGGCCAGCCGATCCTGGTGGGTACTATCACGATAGAGACATCGGAGATGCTGTCCGGGATGCTGAAAAAACACGGTGTGGCTCATCAGGTTCTGAATGCGAAGTTCCATGAGAAGGAGGCTGAGATAATCGCCGAGGCCGGAGTTCACGGAGCAGTGACGATCGCTACGAACATGGCAGGCCGTGGTACCGATATAAAACTTGATGAGGAGTCCAGGCAGGCAGGAGGACTCATGATAATAGGTACGGAAAGGCATGAAGCAAGGCGTATAGACAACCAGCTTCGCGGACGTTCCGGAAGACAGGGAGATCCGGGCTGCTCGAGGTTTTATATTTCTCTGGAGGATGATCTGATGAGACTGTTCGGATCGGAGAGAATGATAGCAGCTTTTGAGGCGCTGAATGTACCGGACGGAGAGCAGATTGAGCACAAGATGCTGACCAGCGCGATTGAGCGCGCACAGAAAAAGATAGAGGATAATAATTTCGGGATCAGAAAGAATCTGCTGGAGTATGACCGGGTCAATAATGAGCAGAGAGAAAAGATATACGAGGAGCGCCGCAAGGTGCTTGACGGCGAGAGCATGAGGGATGCCATCTACAAGATGATCACGGATATCACGGATGAGGTGGTGGATACCTGTATAGGTGAGGACAGCAATCCCGACAACTGGGATATCAGGGAACTGAACGAGCTTCTCCTTCCCATTGTTCCGATGGATCCTGTCAAAACTCCTAATATAAAGGGGATGAACAAAAACGAGCTCAAGCACTATTTGAAGGAAAATGCCGTGAAACTCTACGAGAGCAAAGAAGCGGAATTCCCTGAAGCCGAGCAGCTTCGTGAGATCGAAAGAGTAATACTTCTAAAGGTAATAGACAGAAAATGGATGGACCATATTGATGACATGGATCAGCTCAGACAGGGTATTGGTCTGCAGGCTTTTGGCCAGAGGGATCCTGTGGTGGAGTACAAGCTGACCGGTTTTGATATGTTCAACAGCATGATCGATGCCATACAGGAGGATACGGTCAGGCTTCTGTTCCATACGAAGGTTGAGGAAAAGGTTGAAAGGGAACAGGTGGCAAAAGTTACGGGGACGAACAAAGATGATTCTGTCGCAAAGGCTCCCAAAAAGAGGGAAGGAAAGAAGGTCTATCCCAACGATCCCTGCCCCTGCGGCAGCGGAAAAAAATACAAGAATTGCTGTGGGAGAGGTATGGCCTGATCATGGTAGAACTGGATAATCTGAAAATCGAGATCAGACAGTATGAGGAACCGCTGAAGGAACTGAAGGCATCTCTTGATCTTGAAGCCAAAGGAAACAGGATAGAAGAGCTTTCAAGACTCATGGAGGAACCTGATTTCTGGAATGATCCCGAAAAGTCACGGAAACAGTCCCAGGAATTGGGCAGCCTGAAAGAGGATGTGAACACTTTTTCGGAGCTGGAGACAAAGTACGCAGATATGCTTGATCTCATCGACATAGCCAATGAGGAAAACGATGACAGCATGGCCGGTGAGATAAAGAGCGATTTTGAAGACTTCAGGGAAAGATTTGAAGGAATTAGGCTCAAGACTCTTCTCTCCGATGAATATGACAACTATAATGCCATCATGAGGCTCAATGCCGGCGCAGGCGGTACGGAATCCTGTGACTGGTGCGCAATGCTTTACCGGATGTATACCAGATGGGCTGAAAGGCACGGATTTACAATTGAGGAGCTTGACAGTCTTGAGGGCGATGAGGCCGGATACAAATCAGTGACTTTTCAGGTCAACGGCATGAATGCGTACGGATATATGAAATCCGAAAAAGGCGTGCACAGACTTGTGAGGATTTCGCCTTTTAACGCCCAGGGAAAAAGGCAGACATCTTTTGTGTCGCTGGATGTAATGCCTGACATTGAAGAGGATATAGATATAGATATAAGACCGGAGGATATCAAGGTTGATACCTACAGGTCTTCGGGCGCAGGCGGACAGCATATCAACAAGACTTCATCTGCCATACGTATAACACATCTGGCTACCGGCATAGTCGTGACCTGTCAGAATGAGAGATCGCAGTTTCAGAATAAGGACAAAGCGATGCAGATGCTGAAGGCGAAGCTGTATATGCTCGCCAGGGAGAATAATGCTGAAAAGCTCTCAGATATAAGGGGAGAGATAAAAGATATCGCATGGGGATCGCAGATAAGATCGTATTTTCTCCAGCCCTATCAGCTGGTCAAGGATCTGCGTACGGGGACCGAGATAGCACAGGCTGATTCGGTGCTTGACGGAAATATCGATCCTTTCATCAATTCATATCTGAAATGGGAAAAGACAGAAGCACAGAGTAAAGGAGAGACCAATGGTTAAGGCTGCAATTCTTGGATTCGGGACGGTCGGTTCCGGAGTATACAATGTACTGAATACAAACAGTGAACTGATCAGGGAACGGACCGAAAAGGGAATTGAAATAAAATATGTTCTCGATCTGAGGGAGTTTCCGGGACACCCGGTAGACGATATACTGACTCATGATTTCAATGACATAGTAAACGATCCTGAGGTGAAGGTTGTTGCCGAGGTCATGGGAGGAATAAAGCCTGCCTATGAGTTTACGAAACAGTGTCTTCAGGCAAAGAAGAGCGTGTGTACTTCAAACAAGGAGCTGGTAGCAAAGCACGGGCCTGAACTTTTAAGGATTGCAAGAGAGAACGGTGTCAATTATTTCTTTGAGGCCAGCTGCGGAGGGGGCATACCCATAATCAGGAGCCTGAACGAAGCTTTGATAGCAGATGAGATAGATGAGATATCGGGCATACTGAACGGCACGACCAATTATATCCTGACAAGGATGAGCAAGGAAGGCTCTCTGTTTGATGATGTGCTTAAAGATGCCCAGGATATGGGATATGCGGAAAGAAATCCCGAGGCTGATGTTGAGGGATTTGATGCACAGAGAAAGATAGCGATCCTTTCATCGATCGCTTTCGGAAAGACAGTAGACAATGAAAAGATACACACGGAGGGCATCACAAAGATCACTCCGGCAGACCTTGAGTTTGCAAAGGCTTTTGGCTGTACGATAAAACTGCTGGCTTACGGAAAGAAAGTGGATGGGAGATATTATGCGCTGGTGTCTCCGTTCATGGTTGCATCGGATAACCCGCTGTTCTCGGTAGATGGAGTGTTCAATGCGATCTTTGTTCATGGGAACATGCTTGGAGACGCCATGTTCTACGGAAGCGGAGCAGGAAGCCTGCCCACTGCAAGCGCTGTAGCAGCGGATATGGCTCAGGCAGTAAAGAATGAGGGGAAAACTGTATACAACAACTGGCAGGAGGGAAGCATAGAGCTGTCGCCATCCGATTCTTTTGAATGCAGATTCTTCGTAAGGCTGGACAAAGGAGCTGCCGGAACGGCAAAGTCCGTATTCGGAGAAGAGATTCAGTTCAAAGAGATACCCATTGCCGGAGATGAATGTGCTTTTATCACGGAAGTGATGAGCGAAAAGGAATTCGAAAAAAGAGCAGAAAAACTGTCGGGGATAAAAAGCAGGATCAGATGCAAGTGAGAAAGGTCATACTGCAGCGGATATGTTGCCGCCTTTTGTGGCATCATCCATGTAGGACCTCAGGTTTTTGTTGTAAGGATTATCATCCTTCGGGAATTTGATACAGGTATCGGTCTGGCCGCCTGCAACATAAGAACGGCCGCATTCCGGACAGATAGCCATCTTGATCGTGACGGACGCCCGGAGAACCTTGCCGCCTTTTTCGGCGGCTTTTTTGTATGCATTTGAAACATGCTCGCCTTCATGGGCACGAACGGCAGACGGAGCTGCAGTGGGCGAGATATGCGATGCTGATTTGAAGGAGACCATCTCATCAGAACCGTCCTGATATTTGCGTTCCTTGCATGTTTCACATTCTGCGGGAGATGATTTGCGCCCGGGAGCCTTGATCTCGGATTCTCCGGGATTTTTTTCGACTTTTCCGGCATCTGTGTCTTTTTCGGAGCTCTGAACACCGGGGATGGCAGCATTGACATCCTGTTCCGGTGATCCGGGTGTATACATGGATACGGGATATGAAATTCCACGGTATGCATTTATCATGCTGATTTCCATGCCGTTTCCTCCGCGCTGTTTTCTGACAATAATTCACTATAAATAGTATCATTTTTGGGGACTTTTTTCAAGATTTTATTGCGATTTCCAGGGCCTTGACTTATAATATCCGTTGCAACAATTGGATACGGGAAATCTTCGGGGTGTTGTGAGATTCAAAACCGGTGGTAAAGCCCACGAGCCATAAGGTACAGCTGATTAAAACGCTGTGACCGGCATGAACTGGTGTGATTCCAGTGCCGACAGTATAGTCTGGATGAGAGAAGATGTTTGTTTTATAGATGCTTTTATTGTGCCCCGGAAAAATGCCGGGGTTTTATTATGGGATTTCCTGTAGGAAGAATAGGAGGTCGTCATGAATGATGAACAGAAAAAAACAACAGTAAACGGATCAAAGAACGGGGCAGGAAAAAACAGTCGGAAGGTCAGGCGGATAACAGGCTGCGCCATGCTGGCAGCGGCGGCGTATGTACTGATGTTCCTGGAATTTCCGGTACCGCTCATGCCGCCGTTCATAAAGATGGATTTTTCTGAGCTGCCTGCGCTTATAGCGGCGTTTGCATACGGACCGCTGTCTGGTGTCCTTGTGTGCCTGGTAAAGAACCTGATACATCTGCTGAATACTCAGACCGGAGGGGTGGGGGAACTCGCAAATTTTGTTCTGGGTGCATCTTTTGTTTTTACTGCAGGAATGATATATAAAAAGAGGCACAATAAAAAAGGAGCAATAGCGGGGGCACTGCTCGGTACCGTGATAATGGGGGCTGTTTCGCTCTTCGTAAATTATTATATAGTTTATCCGATCTATACCAATTTCATGCCAATGGAAGCTATCATAGCGGCATATCAGCTGATCTATGCAGGTGTGAGCGATCTGTGGGGCTGCCTTCTTCTTTTCAATCTTCCTTTTACTGTTTTCAAAGGGCTTTGCAGCGTGCTGATCACCTTCATAATTTATAAAAAGCTGTCACCCCTGCTCAAGGGAAATGATTGAGAGAAACGCTGATTGGGTGTATAATTATAATTTAACGGCTGAGGGATATGTGACTTTTTGCCACCGGAGAGTGCAGGAATATGAAAAAGACTTTTGAGTCGATGACTGAGAAAGCAACATTTGAATATGCAAGAGCAATGGGAAAGCAGGCAAAAGCCGGGGATGTTATAGCGCTTACCGGAGAGATGGGAGCCGGAAAAACTGTGTTTGCAAAAGGATTTGCGGACGGCCTTGGTATAAGCGAGACTGTCAGCTCTCCGACCTTTACTCTGGTACAGATATATGATGACGGAAGACTTCCGCTGTATCATTTTGATGTCTACAGGATAGCAGATGAATCTGAAATGGATGAAACAGGATTCGAAGACTATATATCGGGTGAAGGGATAACCCTGGTCGAATGGGCGGACAGGATACAGGATATGATGCCGGATAATACCATATGGATCAGGATGTACAAAGACCCCGAAGTAGATATGGATTACCGGAGGCTTGAGATTGAAGATACTGTCGATTGATTCATCGGGACTTACAGCGTCCTGCGCAATAACGGAGGGGGACTGTGTTCTTGCAGAATATACAGTCTCATACAAAAAAACACATTCCGAAACGCTGATGCCTATGATAGAGGCCATATGTGCCATGACTGATACGGAAATATCGCTGGTTGATGCCGTAGCAGTGGCAAAAGGGCCGGGGTCGTTTACCGGTCTGCGCATCGGTTCGGCGACTGCAAAGGGGATCGCTGGTGCCATAAAAAAGCCGGTCATAGCCGTTCCGACTGTGGATGCGCTCGCTATGAATCTCTGGGGATGTGAAGACATTGTCGTTCCGCTCATGGATGCAAGGAGAAATGAGACATACAGCGGGATATATACCTTTGAAAATGGAAAACTGAAGATATTAAAGTCCCAGAATGCCGGTCCTGTCGATGATGTGATAAGGACACTTAATGATATGGGCAAAAAGACTGTGTTTCTGGGAGACGGTGTGCCGGTTTTCAGAGAACAGATAGAAGCCGGACTTTCTGCGGAGCATTATTATGCCCCTTCTTCCTGCAACAGACAGAGGGCAGCCTGCGTCGGAGTCCTGGCAGCGGTTTATTATTCTGAAGGAAAGTATGAGAGCGCATCTGATCACAGACCTGACTACCTGAGGATGTCCCAGGCGGAGCGCGAAAGGAAGAGCAGGGATAATGATCGTTTACGACAGGCTTAAAAGCGAATACTGTCTTACTCTCAGTCTGCTTGAAAAAGAGATCTTCGGAGAGGATGCCTGGAGCGAGGATGACTTCAGGGAGACGATATGCTGTGATTATGCCTATTATCTGGTCGCGAAGGACGGAGACGAGATCATCGGATGTGCAGGACTTCGAAATATGTGCGGAGATGCTGATATCACGAATGTTTTTGTGAGGGATGGATACAGGCGGCGCGGGATAGCTGAAGAAATGCTGAAGAAGCTGATGGAAGAATCGAGGGGGATAGGAGCGAGGAATTTCACTCTCGAAGTCAGGTCGTCAAACTATGCAGCGATCAGGCTGTATGAAAAACTTGGATTTGTTTCAGAGGGTGTCAGACCGGGGTTTTACGATCATCCGAAGGAGGATGCCCTGATCTACTGGATAAGAAACGATTGATTAAGGGGAAATATGCTGGACGTTTGTTTGCTTGGCTGCGGAGGGATGATGCCGCTGCCTTACAGATATCTGACATCCCTGATGCTCAGGTTTAACGGAAGCAGTCTTTTGATCGACTGCGGCGAGGCGACACAGATCGCCATGAAGAAAAAAGGATGGAGTCCCAACCCTGTAGACATCATCTGCTTTACCCATTTTCATGCGGATCATATAAGCGGTCTTCCGGGAATGCTTCTTACGCTGGGAAATGCGGAAAGATCTGAGAGCGTGACGCTTATAGGCCCGAAGGGACTGGAAAAAGTTGTCAGATCGCTGCTGGTGATAGCCCCTGAACTCCCGTTTGAACTCAAGTTTCATGAGATAGAGGGAAATGAAGAGGATATCTGCATAAACGGTTACAACATAAGGGCTTTTAAGGTGAACCATAACATGCTATGCTACGGTTATACCATAAGCATAAAAAGAGCCGGGAGATTTGATGATAAAAAGGCAAGGGAGCTTGATATACCCATAAGGATGTGGAACAGGCTCCAAAAGGGTGAGGAATGCGTGACAGAAGACGGAAGACATTTCACTCCCGAAATGGTGATGGGGAAGGAAAGAAAGGGTCTCAAGGTCACATATACTACAGATACCCGGCCAACCAGGTCGATAGTTGAAAATGCAAAGGGATCTGATCTGTTCATCTGCGAGGGGATGTACGGGGAAGATGACAAACTCCCCAAAGCAAAAGAGAACAGGCATATGATCTTTTCCGAAGCTGCCCTTCTTGCGAAGCAGGCAGAAGTAAAGGAACTTTGGCTGACTCATTTTTCTCCGTCCATGACAGATCCCAGACAGTACATGGATGAGGTAAAAAAGATCTTTCCGGGAGCCAGGCCCGGGAAAGACGGAAAAACGGTGGTTCTGGATTATGAAAAAGAACAAGACTAGAAATACGATACTGAGTATTGCAGCCATATGCGCAGCGATAGTGGTAGTGTATTTTGCGATCGCCAACATTCCGAAAACTGAAGAAAGCGTTGTCATGACCGAGACGGCAAAGGAACTGGCCCAGAATTTTGATACTTCATATCCGTCAACGCCGAGGGAAGTCATGAAGCATTATGCCCAGATCACAAAGTGTTTTTATATGGAAGATACTACGGATGAGCAGGTTGTCGAGCTGGCAAAGATGATGAGAAAGCTGTTTGACGACGAGCTTCTGGCGACACAGACAGAGGATGAGTACATCAGGAGTCTGAAGGCGGAAATACTGCAGTTTCGCGAGGCTTCAAAGATAGTATCCAGTTTTTCTGTGTCCTCAAGTACTGATGTCAGATACAGCAATAACGAATACGGCAGCCTGGCCACCATGCTTCTGACGCTGAATATGAGAGAAAACGGAAGGATCGTTCAGGTCAGGGAGGAATTCCTTTTAAGACAGGACAGCGAAGGGCATTGGAAGATTCTGGGCTGGCAGCTTTCGGATTAACGATATGGACGATATACTGATACTCGGAATTGAAAGTTCGTGTGACGAGACGGCTGCTGCGATAGTCAGAAATGGACGTGAGATTCTGTCCAATATCATCTGTTCCCAGATATCCACCCATACCATATACGGCGGAGTTGTTCCGGAGATCGCATCAAGGCAGCATATAGAAAAGATCAATTTTGTCGTCGATGAGGCGGTAAGACAGGCGGGGATAAGCGACTGTGATCTTTGTGCGGTCGGAGTGACATATGGTCCAGGTCTTGTGGGGCCTTTGCTTGTGGGAGTTTCATTTGCAAAGGGATACTCTTTTGCGAAAAAATTACCTCTTATCGGTGTAAATCATATAGAGGGACACATCTGTTCCAATCTCATAGAATATAAAGATCTGAATCCGCCTTTTCTGTGCCTTATCGTTTCGGGCGGACATACACATCTGGTAATAATGGAAGATCATGGCAGATATACCGTGCTTGGAAGGACAATGGATGATGCTGCCGGAGAAAGCTTTGACAAGGTGGCCAGAGCAATTGGTCTGGGATATCCGGGCGGTCCAAAGATAGATAAAGCGGCCAAAGGAGGAAATCCGGAAGCAATAGCTTTTCCCAGAGCAAAGATTGCTGACAATGAGTATTCGTTTTCATTCAGCGGATTAAAGAGCGCGGTGCTGAATTACCTGAATTCCTGCCATCAGGCAAAAAAAGAGATAAACAGGGACGATGTGGCGGCATCCTTTCAGGCAGCAGTTGTGGATGTGCTTGTTTCCAATGCTATGAGGGCTGTTGAAAACACAGGTTTGAAAAAACTTGCCCTTGCTGGAGGAGTAGCATCAAATACTGCATTGAGAGAGGCGATGCAGAGGGAGTGCCAAAAGAGGGACGTGGACTTTTTTGTTCCTTCGCCTGTACTGTGCACCGATAACGGAGCGATGATAGCATCGGCGGCATATTTCGGATATATCGAAAAAAAGATCGCGGGACCGGACCTGAACGCCGTTCCGAATCTGAAACTGTGAAAACTATTCAGGACCTTTGGAGGTTATATGAAGAATGCAGCGATCGTTCTGGCCGGCGGAAGCGGCAGGAGGATGGGAGGAGACAGACCGAAACAGTATATGGAACTGGGGGGAAAGCCTCTGATATGCTACTGTCTTGATACTTTTGAATCATCGTTTATTGATGCCGTGATACTCGTGTGCAAAAACGGTGATGAGGATTTCTGCCGGAGAGAGATAGTTCAAAAGTACGGATATAAAAAGATAAAAGCGATCGTCCCCGGAGGGAAGGAAAGATATGATTCGGTATATAACGGACTGAAGGAAACGGAGGGGTTTGATCATGTATTTATCCACGACGGAGCAAGACCTTTTGTATCGGAGCATACTCTTGAAAGATGTCTCCATTATGTGGAGAAATATGGTGCAGCAGTTGCGGCTGTAAGGGCGAAGGATACTGTAAAGATCGAAAACGGGGACGGCTTTGTTGAACAGTCTCCGGACAGATCACTGGTCTGGATGGTGCAGACGCCTCAGGTCTTTGACAGGGATATGATCGCTGAGTGTTATGAAAAAATGAAAAGGGATGAAAAGCGTCTTCTAGATGCAGGCGTTTATATCACGGATGATACGATGGTGGCGAAAATGTATGCTGATGTGGATGCAAAACTGGTTGAGAGCAGTTATGATAATATAAAGATTACGACGGTGACTGACATAGTGACAGCCGAAGCGATAATAAAGAGGCTGAGTGAAGCGTGAATGCATATCGCAGGGAATTAAAATACATTGTGAGCAGGGATATACTGCATGATGTAAGAAACAGGATAAGCCCTCTCATGAAAAGAGATATACATCAGCGGGGGGATTTTTACAGGATACGCAGCATATATTTTGACAGTCCGGACCGTATATGTTTTCGGGAAAACAAAGCCGGAGTTTCCATGAGGGAAAAATACCGGATCAGGACATATGACTGCAATCAGGATCTGCTGAAGGCTGAGATCAAGATCAGACAAAGGGATACGATCTCAAAGATGACAGCCCGGATAGACAGAAACCTGCTTGAGATCCTGCTTCGGGGAAAAACTGCGGATTCTGTCCGGATCTTAGAAGAAGAAATTTCAAAACGGGAATCGGATGAAGAGAAAAAAACACTTGCAAAGTATATGGCAAAGTTTGCAACTCAGTTTTACGGTCCGGCGTGTATAGTGGATTATGAAAGATGTGCATATGTATATGATATCTGTAATGTAAGGATTACCTTTGATACAAATGTCATGGCTTCCCGGGATTATGAGCGGATGTTTGATGCTTCGCTTTCAGGCAGAGCGGTGCTCGACAATGATCTCCATGTACTGGAGATAAAATATGATGAGTTTTTTCCTGATGAGATCGCGGCTGTTCTGGGAGGAATGGGCCTTTCAAGGTGCAGCTGCTCGAAATATGTACTAAGCATGGAAAGGATGGGGGTTGACGGATGACTTTTAAGGATGCGATAGAAAACAATCTGATAAACGGTTTTTCGGGGGCTGATATCACGGTGGCGGAAGTCCTGATCACTCTGGGTATCACATTTGTCCTTGCCCTGTATTTGTTTTTTGTTTACCGGTACATAACGATGAATGCCTTTTACTCAAGGGATTTTAATATTTCCATGGTTTCCATGGCGATAATAACAGCGGGGATTATTCTTGCCATGCAGAGCAGCCTGGTCATTTCCCTGGGTATGGTAGGCGCTCTTTCCATTGTCAGGTTCCGTACAGCGATAAAGGAACCGCTGGATCTGCTGTTTCTTTTCTGGGCGATCGGTACCGGGATCATATGCGGCGCAGGTCTGTACAAGATAGCGGTGATCCTTGCTGTGTGCGTGACAGTTGCGATAGCTTTCCTCAAACTGCTGCCTCAGACAAAGACGGGCCAGATCCTTTTTGTCGGATATGCAGGCAGCCTGAAGACCGGGGACATAAAAAATGCTGTTCTGCCATACGGAAAGATCATCAGCATTAAGTCGGTGAATGTAACATCTGTCGGGACCAACAGTGTTTTTGAAGTCAGGGTCACTGATGCAGACGGTATGGTATCAGCCGTGAAAGATCTTGATGGTGTGGATACGGTATCTCTGGTTTCACACGACGGAGAATTCAGAGGATAGATGAAAAAAAGACTGTCTTTCTTTGTAATCATATGTATTATCGGAGCCGCTGCTTTGACAGGGGCTCTTTTGTGTGAAAAGATATGTGATAACACCAGAAGAAGACATACTCTTGATTATTCTGATGAGATGCTTCTGCAGCTTCCTTATTTTGATCTGCTGGCTGTCAAAGGAGAAAACAGAGGCCTGCCCTGCGATATAGAAAGTTACAGTCTGGGTGACGGATACATACATCTGGTCCTTCCTGAGGGAGTTGATGAAAGGGCGCTTGCGGTTTATATCAGGGATATAAACGGTGATTTCCTTGCGCGTAGAGTATATGATATGACTCAGAAAGTGATGATAGGATCTTGGGAAATAGTCATCGATCATCATGTCCTTCCGGTGATCTATTTTGAAACGGGAGATCCTGAAGTCTATGAAAGGATGAACGAGTCGGAGACCAAGGATATAATATGCAGCGGCGATATGCAGATATGCATAAACAGGGAAAGGAATCCGGAAGATGCGGAGTATATCAGCACATCTGACAAAAAAAAGGCAAAACTGAAGGCAAGTCTTCAGGGAAGGGGGAATGACAGCTGGGGAAGCAACAGAAAGAAATCCTATACGCTCAGTCTGAAAAAAGCACACAATCTTTTGGGACTGGGAAAAAACAAAAACTGGAATCTGATAGGAAACGCCTATGATAATTCTCTTATAAAGAATCTCACATTTAACGAGATCTCAGATCAGGCAGGGATAGAATTTCAGCCCAAAATGAGAAATGTCGATCTCTATGTTGACGGGAGATATGAAGGCGTATATACCCTTTCCACAAAAGTCAGCGTAGACAGGGACAGGGTAGATCTTCAAAACGGAGATTTCTTTTTCAAGATGGATCCCCCTGATGCGGAGCAGCCCATAAGGTATGAATCTAAGACATGGTTTGAGGATGGGCTGTCATACCCTGTGGCAGATCTGAGGTTTCCGAAAAAAGCAGGCCCTGAAACGATCAGTGAAGCAACAAAGGTCCTGCAGACATTTATTGATGTCATCGAAGATCCGGACAGCGGGAAGATTGCAGATGTCTGTGATATCAGATCGCTGGCCAGGTATTACTGGATAGAGGAAGCATCCATGAATTTTGATGCCTGGCAGAGAAGCGTTTATATGTATTACAGGAGAACGGACGGGAAGATGCATATGGGACCGGTCTGGGACATGGATCGTTCACTGGGATCACCTTATGACAAAGAAGGGATGCTGTTTGACACTCCTTTTGGATGGAAAGTCAGAAATGCCGGATGGTACACCAGACTTTTTGAGAACAGTGATTTCAGGGAAGCAGTCAGGGATGAATACTTTAACGGAGGCATCAGGGATGTCCTTTTTGGAGGCATTTCCGCTTTTGAGAAAAATAAGTCTCTAATGGGCGATGACGGAGACCTGAATTTTGTGATCTTTGGCCATGCAAATGATATAGGCGCTCCGGGGATTTTTTCAGATGCCGGGGATTATGATTCTTATTGTGACAGTATGACGCACTTTTACAGGGAGAGGATTGAATGGATCGACAAAGAGATGACGGAAGAATCAATGTGACTTTCAGGGAGGCTTTTAACTGGAAGAGTCTGTCCGGACTGATCCTGGTGCTGGTATTCTCCGTTGCCCTTTCAGCGTACCACGGATATTATAAGGAATACTTTTATGAGGATGAGGTGCTTTCCTATACCCTGTCCAACAGCCGGCAGGGAGGATATTTTTTGCTTGAGGCCGGCAAATGGTACAGGGGAGAAGATCTTTATGCCTATACATATGTTCAAAAGGGGCATGAATTTGACTGGAAGAATACGATAATCAATCAGCAGATGGATACGCACCCGCCGGTATATGCATTGCTGCTTCACGCGGTATGCTCCATGGATCCCGGACATTTTTCCAAGTGGATGGGGATAGGGCTCAATCTGGTCTGTTTCATGGCAGTGATTATACTGCTCTATCTGCTGACTTTGGAACTGTTTCCAAAGCATCCGTATTTTGCGCTTTTGGTCTGTCTGTCATTTGGCACGATCGCGGGGATAATATCGCTTGTTGTATTCATCCGTATGTATATACTGCTGATGATCCTTACCCTGCTTTGCCTTCTCTGGCATATCAGGTCTCTTAAGGCGGGTCCTTCCCTGAAAAAATATGTGGCCCTCTGTGCCCTTGCCTATGTCGGGGTCATGACGCATTATTTCTATCTGGTATTTGCTTTTTTCTGTGGGGCATTTTTCTGTCTGTTCAGACTGTACAAAAAAGATATAAGGACAGCCCTTTATTATGCCGGTACCATGGCAGCATCCGCCGCCCTGGTCCTTATTACCTGGAACAAAGTCATATGGCAGATGTTTACCGAAGAGACCGCAGAAGATGCACTGACACAGAAGCTCACCGTGCAGGTCATAGCCTCAAAGATAATAAAGATGACAAGGCTTGTAAATGAAGAACTGTTCGGGAACAGATTAAAGTATCTTGTTATCGTGGTTCTGATCTGCGCCGTATATCTTGTGGTCAAAGACAGGCCCGCATTAAAGAGGGCTGTTCTTGTAAGACCGGAAGTGTTTATGACAGTAACGGTCAGCATATTGTTTTATTTGACAGTATCGGCGATAACACCGTATCTGACAACCAGATACATTTCACCCGCCTATCCTGTCTTTATACTGATCACGATCCTGACATTAAAACAGGTTACGGACCGGATCTTTTGTTCCCCGTCTCTGGGCGTGATCATGATCCTGCTGTTTCTGGCAGTTCCTGAATGGCAGATATTAAGGGCGGGACTTTTTGATCGGAACCGTCAGATCATTTCAGAGATGTCTGATGAGCATAAAGACGACCTTTGCCTTTTCGGAACCGGGATCTCGCCGGAAGAAAATGTTTTTGAACTTCGCAAGTTTGGTCATATTTATATCTATGACGGAAAAAATGCCGGCGGAGCATCAAAGGAGATAGAGCAGGCTGACCGCATAGTAGTCTATGTGCCAAACGACGAGGATGAGGAAGAATATGTGGATCAGATACGTACCGTAAATCCCGATCTTTTAAACATGGAACGATTATATGTAGCATATTATTCGAAATGCTATCTGCTGTATAAATGATTTTTTAATGAAAGGCTTAAAAAAGAAATATGCTTAGTCTGACGAGCGCCGTTTATTTTGACAGGGATATCGAAGATACTGTTCCTGTCTGTGTATATCTTTTCATGCTTCTTTTGTACCTTGCCGGTATCTGCGGGATCATAGCGCATGCGGTGGAGTTTTTGCTGCTGTATATTTTGACCGGTACGGTTTTTTTTGTGATTCTTTCGTTAAGGAAGCAAAAAAGCCGGACCTTTTCACTGATGCGCATAAAGCTCAAAAGTCCGGGTGTGTGGGTTTTTGCAGTCCTTTGCATTATCGCGGTGATGCTGTCATTGCATCTTCGTGTCACGAACTGGGATGATCTTCATTACTGGGCCATCTTTCCGAAAGATATGTATATGATAAACGGAGTCCCGACAGGCGGGATGAACAGCTCGTTGTACAGGGATTATTTTCCGATCGTCCAGTATCTGTATTTTCCGGTGTTCAAGATCTTGGGGGGATACAGGGAGTCAGATATGTTTGCCGTAAACTACTGCCTGCTCCTTGTTTCGATGCTGCCTTTTTTCAGAAAGCAGAATGAAGAAGGCACGACAGAATATGCATGCCGGGTGCTGCTGGGAGCTGCCATGCCGGCGATCTGCTCCTTTCAGATGTTCCATTGTCTCGGAGTAGATATAATAATGACTTTCGTTTTTGGACAGGCGCTGATCTTTGTTTATGACGGAAGAAAGGATCTCTTTTATTATCTGAGATTCCTGCTGGTGACTCTGGTACTGACGATGCTGAAGACAACGGGTCTCATATTTGCCGCGATCGCCATAGCTGTCTTTTTCGTTGAAACCTTCAGACCGAAGATCAGGGCAGTGTTTCCGGCGGTTTTTATCGGGGTATGCAATCTTGCTTTCTGGTCATCATGGAAGATCTTTTGCAGGATCAGAGGGAATACATCATATCTTTCAAACAATCTGGATTCAAATATTTCGGACAAAAAAGGGATCGTCTTTCCTGATTATACGGCATCAACGATAAAGGAGTTTTTCAGGGCGCTGGCAGTAAAGCATCTGAATGATTCGCCGGTCGGACTGACGGCTCTTGGGATGGCGCTTTTCGGACTGGCCGTTTTTATTATATGTATAAGAGTGTGTTCAGACAAGGGGAGAAGACTGCTGGAAGGGCTGGTGCTTGCAGCGGGAATGGCAGGCTATCTTGCCGTGATGATTTATATTTATCTTTTTGTGTTTGAAAAATGGGAGGCGGATTCCCTTTCAAGCTTTGACAGATATATCATCACATTTTTCGGCGCGGTATTATATGCTGCAGTCTATTTTGCCTTCATTGTGATAAAAAAGAAGCGTGCCCTGAAGGTGCTCGCAACGGTCCTGCTGCTTTTGACGGTAAATTTTTCTTATGCTAAAAAGACCATGATACCGTCTGTTTATGAAAAAGAGTACCTTTCAGCCTACGGAATGGTCGATGAGCTTGAGGCGGAATTTGAAAAGGTGTTCACACCGGAAATGAACTTTGGCGACAATATCCTTTTTGTCGACTGTACGGATGATATGCAGAGAACAAAGACCATACCTTACTGCGCGGTACCATATGTGTCGAGAGTGATGTCGTTTGATGACAGGGATCATATAGATGCAGGAGACATCCTTGATGAGGCAGAAGGCAGCGGCATCAGATATGTGGTGTTCCTGAAATCCGAAGGCAGGGAAGATGTGATCGGAAACAGCAAAGAACTTTTTGACAGCGGGGATCATATAGAGGATGATGTTCTGTACAGGTATGATAAGGATAACAATATTCTTGTAAAATGAAGGAAGGAAAACTTAAATGCGATTAAATGAATTGCTCGGGTTTGATAATATAGTCATACAGTGTCATGACAATCCTGATGCAGATGCGCTTTCTTCGGGTTATGCTCTCTTCTGGTATCTGACAAAGAAAGGGAAAAAACCCCGTTTCATATACAGGGGAAGGAACCGGATCAGCAAGAGCAACCTTCTGATCATGATCGAAGAACTTCAGATCCCGGTAAGCTACAGCCCGGATCCTGAGGAACGGGCGGAACTCCTGATAACGGTTGACTGTCAGTATGGACAGAAAAATGTAACATGTGCAGAGGCAGAGAATGTGGCAGTGATCGATCACCATCAGGTGACCGAAGCTCTTCCTCCTTTAAGCGAGGTAAGGAGCAATTTGGGATGCTGCGCAACCGTGATATGGGATATGATACGGGATGAAGGCATGAGCATGGATGACGATGTACTGCTGTCCACTGCTCTTTATTATGGGCTTTATACGGATACCAACAGGCTTTCTGAGATTTCACATCCGCTTGACAGAGATATGCAGGATCAGCTGATGATCAACAGGAGCATCATAACCAAAATGGTAAATTCCTGCATCTCGCTGGACGAATTAAAGATAACGGGCAAGGCGATCTGTGAGCATGAGTATTTTGAGGATAATAAATACCTTCTGATCAAGGCAGAATGGTGTGATCCGAATATCCTGGGTGTAATAAGCGATTTTTCACTGGAAACTGTCGGCGTTGATGTCTGTGTGGCTTACTATGTGAGTCCCGGGGAGATCAAGTTTTCAGTCAGAAGCTGTGTCAAAGAGGTGCATGCCAATGAACTGGCGGCTTTCCTGGCAGACGGCATCGGAGGCGGGGGAGGACATATCACCAAGGCGGGCGGATCGATCAGGCCTGAAAAACTTCTGGCCAAAAGGAACGATCCTGAAAATGAACTGGAAAACGCTGCAGGAGAGGAGTTCAGGAAAAGGCTTGATGAGTATTTCTCGATGTATGAAATCATCTACGCGAAGGATATCGTTCTGGATACCTCTGATATGAAGGCTTATGAAAAACGGCCGCAGAAGCTTGGCTGTCTGGAACTGGCAGATGTATTTCCTGCCGGGACGACCGTAGAGATCCGGACGCTTGAAGGTGATATCAATGTCAGGATCGAAAAGGGGATATTTCTCATGATAGGCATCGAAGGCGAGGTTTATCCAATCAAAAAGGAAAAACTGGAAAACAGTTACAGATTTATCGATGAAGAATATGATGCTGTCTTTGAATATGAGCCCTGTATAAAAGATGTGTTTTCAGGAGAGAGAAAAAATGTCCGCGGATATGCAAGGCCTGTTATGAGCATGGGAAAGGCCAGGATCTTTTCGCGTCCGCTTAAAAGGCATGTCAAGCTTTTTACGGCATGGGATGAGGAAAAGTATTATCTGGGAACGCCGGGTGATTTCATAGCGGTAAGGGAAGACGATCCACATGATATCTACATAATAAGCAAAAGGCTGTTTTCAAATCTATATAAAGAGGTATAAAAATGTCAGAGCATTACAATGCGTTTATTTCGTACAAGCATGCACCTGAGGACAACAGGGTGGCTGAGGCTGTCCACAAGGGACTGGAACGGTTTCACATCCCGTCAAAGATAAGAAAGAAAACCGGAAAAAAAAGAATACACAGGATATTCCGCGACAAGGATGAACTTCCCATAACCAGCGATCTGAGCGACACTATCACAAAGGCACTGGCTGATTCGGATTATCTCATAGTGATATGCTCCACGAATACGAAGAAATCGGCATGGGTTCCCAGGGAGATAGAATGCTTTCTGAAAAATCATACAAAGAAAGAGATATTTACGGTCCTTGTAAATGGGGAGCCCTATGATGTGATCCCTGAGATCCTTCAGTATGAAGAACGCGTTGTAAAGGATGAGAACGGAAACGAGCAGACGGTAAGGATACCGTCCGAGCCTCTTTCCTGTGATTACAGGCTGCCTCTTCGAAAAGCAAAAAAAACAGAACTCCCGCGGCTTGCATGCGGGCTTATAGGCTGTGCCTACGATGAGCTCATGAACCGCAGAAGGCAGTACAGACTGAAACAGCTGACAGCCGTGTTTCTGCTCGCTCTTGCGGTGATGGGGGCTTTCAGCGGTTATATGTATTACAGCAGGGACAGGATCAGAAAGACTTATTTAGAATCCCTGAAGAACCAGTCAAGATATCTGGCAAATGAATCGGAAAACCTGTTTGAAAAAGAGCAGAGGATAACAGCATTGCAGCTTGCGCTTGAAGCATTGCCAAAGGATGACGCGGATGAAAGACCTGTAACAGCAGAGGCCGTGAGGGCGCTGACCGGCGCGACGCTGGCATATGAATCAAGTGACGGCAAAAATATCCATGCGGCGTGGAACTACACGATGCCGAATATCATAGAGGATTTTCAGGTAAGTGATGATGGTAAGACCATAGCTATCCGGGATAACGGAAATGTTTTCGGTCTCTGGGATACCGGGGATCATAAAAAAATTATTTATCTGGAAGGGGAATACAGGAGCATTAAGGGGATGAGGTTCCTGAATGATGACTGTATCGCGGTCTGGGATGAAAAAAAGATCGACTGCTATGATGTAAAAACCGGGAACAGACTCTGGGACCAAACCCTTGAAAGTGAAGAATATGATGTGTTTGATGACGATGATAACATAATGCTGAACGGTGACTCGTTCTATATCTGTACTTATCAGAATGACTGCCTTCAGTTCGATATCAAGACCGGCAGACTGATAAAGAAAATATCGCTGATCGAAAAGTCTTCGCCGGAGGAGCTGATGCTTGACAATCCGAATATAGTTGAGAGCAGACTTTCACCTGACGGAAAAAAGATCGCTTTTCGCGCGCTGAAAGGCTGGAACGAGTATGCTTATGGGGTGTTTGATCTTGATACTAAAGAAGTTAAGATATCCGATTATTATGAGGAAATGATTAAAGCAATCGAATGGGTCGATAATGATCTCTTCATGGTGGCAGACACCAATGTTGATATGAAGGGCAGCATGTCGTTCGGAAACAGGGAGATACTTTCAAATGATCATTCAACCGTAAAATGCATTGATGCCCGCGGACTGACCGAAAAATGGAAAGCGGATTTTGTCTGCAACGGGGTGATGATAGGAAGTGAATTCCTGAAACTGGAAGATTCTGTCGCTTTTTATTCGGGAAATGTTGCAACTGTTTACGATATTAAAACCGGAAAAGAGATATACAGTAATAATGTGAATGATTCCATCATAGATGCCAGCGACAGGGATGGGGACGGTTCACCGCTGTATATCACCGAAAACGGAGGATATGCAGCCCCGGCGCAGACCGTAAATGATGATGCCGTATATTTCTGCCCGTATTTTGCAGATGATCTCCGCAAAGCTGTTGTAAATAAAGGAGTCTATGCAAAGCAGAATCTTAGTCATGAGATCATTTATTATGGAGTGAATGTTTATGATGAAGAATGGAAGCCGCTTTGCGAGGATGCTTCTTTCCCTGAGGTGCCCAACAGGATTTATCAGGATGAGGATTATCTGGCGGTGCTGTCAAATGATGATGATAAGAAACCGGTGCTGGATGTATTCGGACTGAACGGGAACGGGGAACGCTTTAAAAAGACTCTGGAGGGGGATGGCGCGTACCGGTATATATTATACGGAATACATGACGGCAGCGTTGTCCTGGGCAGTGACTGCGATGAAGCCTGTGAACTGGTTTTTTGGGATATAAAGGAAGATAAGACGCGCAGAGAGAAACTGCCTGAAACAATCTCTTCGCTGAGAAACAACAGCACATTGAAGGATAATAAATTTGTTTACAGTTTCAGGACAGATGATTACAAGACTGCAGTTGCTGTACGGGATATAGATACCGGAAAAGAAAATGAGATAATAATGCCGGATGATATCAGCTATATCAAAAATTCTCCGATCTATTATGAAGAAATAAATGCGGTATGCCTGACAGGCGGTGATGAGGATGATTTTGCGGCAGATATCGAAACAGGAGAAACGGTAAAGATCGAAACGCCTGACGGATGGTCGGGAGGAAGCTGTTTTTCCGACAACAGTCTTGACGGGCTGTTTGCTGTTTCTGACGGAAAACAGATAGTCCTTGCTGACAGGAAGGGCTGTGTAAAGGAAACTATTGACTGTCCGGGTCTGACGCCGTTAGGAATGACATTTTTGAACGATGACCTGATGGTACTGTTTAATGACGGAAGCCTGAACAGTTATTCGGTGGAAACCGGTGAGTTCAAAAAGAACATAGATGTGCTGGTATATGTTTATTACAGCGGGGGTGTGAACTTTGAATATGACAGCGATAGAAAGCTGCTGTACATAGAGATGGATGATATGTGCGATATGGTGGATATGGAGAACGGGATCGAGACTGCTCATATAATCGATTGTTACGGACATCATAAAGGAAGGGATATCTTTATCACTGCATCGAAGGAAAACGGAAAAGATAAAAAGATAGGTTATTACAGGCATTATTCGGTTCAGGAACTCATAGATAAGGCTCATGATATCCTGAAGGATGCCGAACTTTCAGAAGAACTGAGATCAAGATACGGCTTATAGTAAAATAAATTATTCGGACACCCCCTTGTCTGGTCCGAAACGGCTTCATTTTAGTATTGACAAGGGGGTGTCAGTTTTGTTAGAATATCTTTTGCGCCGACTTCGGAAGGCGCAATTTTATACTTAAAAATCCCGTATTTACGGGTATTGGAGAGGTATCGAAGTGGTCATAACGAGGCGGTCTTGAAAACCGTTTGTCCGCAAGGGCACATGGGTTCGAATCCCATCCTCTCCGTGCTGATACAACAAGGCGAGGTATTTTCGAGCCTGTTGTATCGTATGCGATAGCCGTCCAAGAAGCGGAGGCGAAGACGAACGCTGATTGGAAACGGCGAACCGCTGCTGATACAACAAGGCGAGGTATTTTCGAGCCTGTTGTATCGTATGCGACAGCCGTCCGGGATACGGCCATAATAAATATTTGATTGAGATTTAGTCATTATGGAGAAGTACCCAAGATGGCTGAAGGGACACCCCTGGAAAGGGTGCAGGTCGTTAATAGCGGCGCGAGGGTTCAAATCCCTCCTTCTCCGTAGTGAGTTTTGCGGGAACGCGGCATTTATAACGGTTCCCGCGATTTTTTTTTGTCATAAAGCCGAGGAAAAGACCATGAACTTATCAAAAGAACAGACGATCAATGGGGCGTTTACGCTGCAGCTCCCGGATACATTTGAATTTATGAGTGATAAAGAACTCGGAGAGCTTTCCCGTGGCGGTGGTGATCCATATCAATGGGGAGTACGGGACAAGGAAAGACATGTGGTGATCCTTGCATTGTGGAAGCGGTATCCGTCTCTTCTGGCTCGGATGTCCGATCCTAAAGCCATTGCAAAAAAGAATGAGCAGCAGACACGCAAGGTTTATGAAGGGTATGATTACCGGTCTCTCGGCCTTACTTCACTGCAGGCCGGAGAGATAAATGCTGAAGGCTATTCGTTTTCATATCGTTTGCAAGATATTACACAAGTGGTCCAATGTTTCCTGATCAAGGATAATA
>JAGACK010000030.1 GCA_017614155.1 Lachnospiraceae bacterium | reverse complement strand
CCTTCCTTTTTACCAAGGCTTTGTATTTCATCATCCGAAAGCAGCATGTTCTTACAATAAGTAATCAGGCCTCTTACAGCCTTGACATCACTTTCCGTGGGATATTCATCCATCAGATCCACCAGAATATCCGATACGATCTTTGCTCCTTCCTTTTCATCCGTAATAAGCCTGAAGATGGATTCTTCCCCTCTGCCGGTCATCCTTGCGTACTGCTGGATCATCTTGTAACAGATACCGTTTATCGTCCTGAATTCGAGAGCTTCAGAATATTCCTCGCCAAATATCTTTTCAAACCGGATTTTCATATCATGGGTGGCGGATACGGTATAGGTTAGAGTCAGTATTTTCCTTGGATCTATTTTTCTGCAATAGATCATATATCCAAGCCTTGTTACAAGAACTGTAGTCTTCCCGCTTCCCGGAACAGCCAATAACAAAACAGGGCCGTCCACTGTCTGTACGGCCCGCAACTGATTTTCATTGAGATGTGTTGTATATCTTTTCAGAAATTCTTCATTATCCATAACGATGAAAAATAGTCCTGCAATTATTTCGTATAACTTCAGATCCAGTCGTTCTTTTGTTCAGTATACCATTTATTATCTCTCATAGTAATCTACCTCGATTTTCTAAAAAACTATACTCCACGAAAACTCAAGACCTGACTTTTACTCATTACGACATCAGAAATCGCCCTGTTAACAGGAAGATCCGCCTGCTCAAATCTGCATAAGCTCTCCCTGTCAAACGTTCCTTCTTTTACAAGCCTGTCTGCCTGATTAAAGATCATCTTTTCAAAATAGTTTCTGACTCCCCTGGCATTCCCATTATTTCCCGTCTTTTTTGACGCTTCCTTTTCAAAATGCTCCCGCACAGTTCTTAATACCCTATAATCCGGAACTATCTCATTCTCCTCACAAAAGGATCTGAAGATCTTGAACAGTTCATCTCCTGTATAATCCGGAAATCTTATCACAAATGGAAATCTTGACCTTAGTCCCGGATTTGAATCTAGAAACTCCTGCATGAGCATAGGATATCCGGCCACAATCACAGCAATATCATCCTGAAAATCCTCCATAAGCTTCAGCAGCGTATCCACTGCCTCCTGACCATAATCATCGTTCCCTGCAGTCAGAGAATAAGCTTCATCAATGAACAGCACCCCTCCTTTAGCCTTTTCAAAAGCTTCTTTTACCATGACAGCTGTATGTCCCACATATTTCCCAACAAGTTCTGCTCTGGTAACTTCAACACAATGCCCTTTTGAAAGAAGACCTTCTTCCTGATATATCTTGCCAATAATTCTGGCTACCGATGTCTTTCCTGTTCCAGGATTGCCCATAAAAACCATATGCATACCAACAGGTGTTCGCCTGATGTCAAACATCTCGCATCTTTTCCTGACCTTTTGGACATTTAGGGTTGTTTTAACCTGCTGCTTTACTTCCTTCAATCCGATCAGTTCATCAAGTTCGAAAAACGCAACCGATGTAAATTCCTCCGAATCTATCCATTCATCCGGAAGATCTGAGCCGTCGCCGGGATCTTTTACTATATCCGCAGGCTTTTCGTCAGGAAGGTCAGAACCATCGCCAGGATCTACTACTATCCAGCTACAAGACCGGTCGTTTGATCTCTCTTCAGGTTCATTTTCATCATAAATCAGTTTCCTCAGAGTATTCTCAAACGATTTTATTACCGGATCTTCCTCCTTTTCATGAATTAAGCGATCAACTTCTACCGCGGATTTGATGAGTTCTTTCTGATCGCTGTTAACAATGCCCAAAGGATCAAAGTCAATTTTTTCTCCGAGAGCCCTTTCTATCATTTCCAAGCAGCAGTTTGTGTACCGGCTATACCTTACCATTTCTTCCAGGGAAGTATGTTCCTGACAACGAAAATATCCCAAGGTCACAAATGATATAGTCTCAACATATAGAGTCGATAAGCCGTTCCCTCCCAGCTGTTTATCCAAATAGATAAACATTGTCAGAAGAAGACACATCGCCGGGGATTCTGCATCGACTGCCCTTTTTCTAGCCATTTCCGCCGTTAGTATCGTAAACCTGTATCCAAGGCATTCATTCAGATAATCAACACATTCATTATTAATCCGTTTATCCTTGTCTATTATTCTGAAAACAAACAGCAGGACATCTGTCTGGATCAATCCCCTTATTCCCTCATTAGAATCAATGAACGGAATGCTTTCACTAACCCCCATCTCATCCAGATTGTCAGCAACGCTGTATACATTCTCCATCAGATGCTTTATCTGAACGGTATATCTGTTTTCCACCACCGTCACCGCCTTTCTGAATCAATTCATTTCCCTAACCTTTTCCAGATACGCCTTTCTCTTCTCCGGCTTCAGATTATCGTAGGTATAGAGAAACAGTTTCATCATGATTTCTTCTATGCTTCTCCTCCCCACATTTCTTAACCTTAAAAAATCTTCTCTCCTGTCAAAATCATTTACGAAAGAATTAACGGTGTCGTACCCGGCACGTCTTAAACAATTACGAGATCTAACAGAAAGGTCCAGCGAATCTATTTTTTCTTCCATCGCGGGCATTCCCTGATAAACAACAAACCGGAACCTCCTTTCCCGATCAGTTGCCCAGTTAACAAAATCCGCATCTTTTATTCTGCTTTCGAATAACACCTTAACATCTATCATAAACGAGGTCTCCTTTCTCTCTAATCCGATAGTAACACTATTTGGGAGCATAATGGTCGCCTCGTGGGCGACAGTGTCTGAACAGACCTCATGTCGTAATCTATACTGAAAAAGACCGGAACCTTCGCCGGTCTTTTTCAACGATCATTCAGCAAGCCTGCCCATCTTTTTTCCCGTTTTGGCAAATATGAGAGCATCATCATATGAACAGTTATGCTCTTTCGCATAAATGAACAAGGCCTTATCAAGGTAAGGATATTTCCTTGTATCCACAAAACCCCTGTTTGCTTCAAGCTCCGCCCTGTGGTAAAAAGCCCTCAACTTGTCATCATCTACATCGAATAATCCCATTTTACCTCCTCATTTTCCGCTTTCTTGCACGATCATCACTGATCATTTCTTATGATGATCCCTCCAATAATCCTCTGCAGCATCATACGCTTCGTCCTCATCATCGTAGTCATCCTCGTAATCATAGAACTCTTCATACTTGTCATCTGCAAAGTCCTGGGCACTCTTGTAGCTGTATACATCATAAGGATCATATTTCTTTTTAGAAGATGAGCTGCTCTTTGACGACTTCTTTACTGTACTTCCGGACTTGGCAGAAGATTTCTTTTTACTGCCGCTGCTTTTCTGATATTTCTCCCACATTTTTGCTTCAGCAGCCTTCCCGGCAGATTCATGTTTACTACAATACCTGCTTCCGGCCGCATGGGGACTTGTACAGTCCTTCATGTTGCATCTGTGCTCATAGCAGTACGGAACCTTGTCGCTCCAGCGCAGCCCCTTACATCCGTTCACAATACAGGTATGATATGAACAAAACCTTCCGCCCTGCACACAGCTTCTGGAACAACCCTGATATTCACAGTCCTTTGTAGCTGCCTCTGCTACAATTCCCAGACTCAGGATAAAAACCGCCGTCAAAAGCGTTACTATTGTGTATTTTATCTTCTTCATAGCCTTCCTCCGATCTGTGATCCCGGTCCCCTGCCGGATATCCCCCAAAAGCTATCTTAAATATACCCCGGAACCTTTATCAGATAAATGTTCAAAACAGCAACTTGAGGGATCCTATTTTGCTTTTTAAGTCACTTTTTACCATAACAGTTCAGCACAGCCACTTCGTAAATATAATCATCCCTTTTTTCAGCCGGAAGCTGGTAATACTGATACAGAAACAGATGCTCCATTATCTCCCTGACTGATTTTGCTCCGCAGTTTCTCAGACCCTTTATACTGAGTCCGTCTGAGATCGCATATACCACATCTCCTATAGTGCTGAATCCTGCTCTCTTCAGGACATGCAATGATCTTATGCCAAGTTCAAGTGTATCTATGCTGCTCTCCTTCATATCCCGGGTCATATACATATGAAATCTTAAAGATGACCCTTTCCTCTTATCCTTTAATTCCAGTTCCTTATACCTGCTGAATACCTCCATCACCGTCTGACACCGTTGCTCTTTGATCATAACCGACTCCTCCGTAGACATCCTTGATGATCTCTTTGACGGTATAGCAGCGGATCTCTTCCGCATCTTTGCTGCACCGCTTAGTGATCATCCTGACAAGATAGTTGTAGTCTCTTACCGAACAGGGTGTTGCCACAATATGAATATGGTTTTCTTTTGCAGTGGTATAGATCTGTCTGATCCAGGCAAGTCTGGCGGTTACATACTTCAGGACATCCTCAAACTTATCCGGCTTTGTGATGATATCGATCAACACAATTATCATCCCGGGCTCATAGATGCATGTGTTGTATCCTCTGATGATCCCATCCCTTTCCAGCCTGTCTACACGCTTTTTTGCTGCAACTCTGGAAATACCCAGGTTATCACCAAGCTCCTGATAGCTCATACGGGCATTTCCTTTCAGCAGATCCAGTATCTGTTCATCCTTTTCGTCCAAGACCATGCTCCTTTTCATCAGCGTCGACTCTGATCATCTTTATTATATTTTTGTGTTTTTGGGATTGCAATAGTCACGGTTACGAAACGTAACCGCCCTTGATCAGGACGTTCTGCACAGATCTTCGATCCATTCCCTTCGCTGTATGACAGCCAGCCACTCAGCAGGGATACTCTCATATCCATAATAAAGACCTGCCAGTCCTCCGGCGACGGCTCCCACCGTATCAGCATCATCTCCCAGATTGACGGCTGTAAGCAGGCAGTCTCTGAAGTTGTCAGTCACGATCAGCGACCAGAGTGCTGCTTCAATGGTATCTACTACATACCCGGTACTTCTGATCTCTGTATCCGGGACAACACTGAACTCCGATAAATCCCTGAGCCTTTCATAATAAGAAAGCTCCACCCTGTTGGAAACATCCTTTTCATAGAAGGAAAAACCCTCATCCATTCCATGCTGAAGCCTCTCCCTTAAAGACCCGCTCCCGTCAAGGATCGCCTTCACACAGAAATAATACAATCCGCATGCGATCTTTGATCTGAGATGATTATGAGTCAGTCCGCTGATCTCATGGACGGTCCTAACCGCATCTTCCACAGGTAATCTCTCTTCATATACATACAGACATACCGGCATGATTCTCATAAGTGATCCGTTTCCATTAGACCTCCCTCTGGTACCCCCGCAGGTTGTGATATCATTTTCCCTTTCATATTTTTCAATAGCCAGCGAACAGGTATTTCCCATGTCAAAAGGCTTTCCAAAAGGCGTATAATCACCTTTCCTGTACCATCTGAGAAATCCATCCATTATATCTTCAGGTTCAGCCTTTCCGAGCCTTCTGATACTGTCAAGAGCAGCCAAGGTCATGCTGCTGTCATCGGTCCAGGTACCTACCGGCATCCGATATGCCCCTCCGGATTCCATTCCTGTGACCTTACCTTCCGGTCTGCCAAGGATCTCCTCCCTGTGCATAAACTGCACCGGACATCCCAAGGCATCACCGACAACAACTCCCATAATTCCACTGATCCGGTTATTGTTTTTCATATACTTTTGCCTCCTGTCTTGGTTTTCTTTCTTACGCGGTCAAAACCTTACTGTGAGGACAGCATATCAGATGCAAAATAAAAACAGGTCGCTCGGAGAGCGACCCACAAATTTCATCTTAAATAGAGCGTTTCCTATCAGGATATGATACACGGCAGGCCATGCTCTTCAAGCTGGATATCCAGTTCTATCATATCGTAGATCGCGTTTTCAATGAAATAAGAAAAGATGATATCCGTCTTGTCACAGGGCGACAGCGCATATCCGGCTCTGGCTAGGAGATCTTTTGACTCATCCAGATTCAGCTTTGCTCCGACACAAAGACAAAGAGCTGTCAGCTTCTGCGGATGATAATCCTTGTTGTTCTTGATCTTTGAAAAGATCTTCTTATCAACGATGGCCCTCCTGTATACCTCCGCATTCTCCATCTTCTTGTCCTGTATCAGGTACATCAGATACTGTGAGAACGTATCGGATATATGTTTCATACGTTCTTCAAGCCTGCTTTCGTGCTCTTCTTCAAAAAATCCGGCTGTATCCTCGCATAGCTCATCGGGCACAGCAGCCCTTGCCATTGAAGCCATTGCCATAGGCGGCATTGCATCCGCTGAATCAATAAAACCGTACTCTTCCCTGTGCTTCTCCTCAACATAGTTCCTGTCTATGTATTCTTCAATTTCAGGATACAGTCTCTCGCCAAGAGACTTTGACTTATCATCAAAGACAACGAGATAGATCTCCATCTCATTATCAAGCAGGAATGCATTGATCTCATCAGCTGCGATACGCATCCCCTCTTCTTTCGGATATCCGAAGCTTCCGGTGGAGATCAAGGGAAAAGCAATAGACTTGATATCATTTTCCTTTGCCAGCTGCAGGCTCTTCCTGTAACATGACCGGAGCTTGTCTTCTTCTCCGTCATTGCCGTCGATGTAAAGCGGACTCACAGCATGGATGATATACTTCGCCTGCAGATTAAATCCCGGAGTGATAAACGCATCTCCCTCAGGAACAAAACCTATCTTTTCCGTCCTGTAGGCCAAAAGTTCATCATATCCCGCAGCTTTGTATACCGCACTATCACACCCGGTCCCGACAGTCGGATGATCATTGGCCGTATTCACAATGGCTTCCGTATTCATTTTTGTGATATCGTTACGAATTATCTTAAATGCCATTTTCGCTTATCATCCCCAGCCGCTAATTTGTACTTCCGATACTGCCCTCTATCATTGTCTGTCGCAGGCACTATACTATTGAACATTTTCTCAAACTCTCTATTCTTTTTAGTGCATGTTTAACAAAAATCCTTGTATTTATCGACTTTGTTAAACGGTTAATGAGTTACATCTATCTTCCAAAGTAAAGTTTTCTGGATATGAAGCGGCTTCTATGAGCCCATTTCTGATGATTG
>JAGACK010000029.1 GCA_017614155.1 Lachnospiraceae bacterium | reverse complement strand
GCCATTTTGAAAAAACGGTCTGGAATCGTCATCGGCTTGTGATGGGAATGGTGTTGTCCACTATCGGTGCAGCGATATTTATCCTGACGAGACAGCCCTATGCAGGCATCATTTGTCTGGCTATTCTGGTTGTGAAGGGATTGCTGATTGGAAAGGAAAAGCTGAAGCTTCCGGGGCAGCTATTCTGAAAACAAAGCACAAACAAATCGTAGTGTGCCATTTTCTGTTTTCAGGGTTTATAAATGACCCGATTGTTGACAGATGGGATAATTATGGTAATATTATCCCATAAGGAGGTGAGCCATATGCCACAAATCATGCCTATAAAGGATTTAAAGGATACTTCACATATTTCTGAAATGTGCCATAAAGCTGAGGAACCAATCTTTATTACAAAAAACGGTTATGGAGATATGGTTATGATGAGTATGGAACTATTTGAGTCCATGCAGAAAAAGTGGAGTATGTATAGCGATATTGAGCTGTCCGAGCAGCAGATTAAGGAAGGAAAAACAAAGGATGCAAGAAAAGCACTGTCGGCAGTGAGGGAGAAATATGGCCTATAATCTTATCATCACAGACAGAGCGGATGAGCTGATTGATGAGCGGGTAAGCTATCTTATCATGAAGTTCAAGAATCCTCAGGCTGCAACTCATCTATTGGACGGAATATCAGGAATCTATGACCGCATGGAAGACAATCCGCATCAGTTTCCGAATTCCAAGGATCCGTATCTCTTGCGGCGCGGATATAAAGAAGCCTATGTTTCGGACATGGACTATAAGATGGTATTCAGAATAGATGGTGATGACGTGTATGTTGTCGGTCTGTTCCATGATCTTGAGGATTATGTTCCGAAAGTAAAGGAGTAAAGACTGTGACGATATGATAGAACACTTTTTTATTATGGATTTTGAGGGTATTTTTGAAAAATGGACTTCAAGTTACATTCGGATTATCAACCTACAGGCGACCAGCCGCAGGCTATACAGAGCCTTGTCGAAGGATTCAGGCAGGGCAATCAATTCCAGACTTTACTAGGGGTTACGGGTTCCGGCAAGACCTTCACGATGGCCAATGTGATAGCCGCTCTGAACAAGCCGACACTGATCATCTCACACAACAAAACACTCGCTGGCCAATTGTATTCTGAGATGAAAGAGTTCTTCCCTGAGAACGCGGTAGAGTATTTTGTATCCTACTATGACTATTATCAGCCTGAGGCCTATATGCCCTCTACGGATACCTATATCGAAAAGGATTCCTCGGTTAATGACGAGATAGACAAGCTTCGCCTTTCGGCGACCGCATCCCTGGCAGAGAGAAGGGATGTTGTAGTGGTGGCCAGTGTATCCTGCATCTACGGTCTGGGTTCACCGGATGATTACATGAACATGATGATATCTCTGCGCCCGGGGATGCAAAAGGACAGAGACGAAGTTGTGCGAGAGCTGGTCTCTATCCGTTATGAGAGGGCTGAGATGGATTTCAAGAGGGCAACTTTCAGGGTTCACGGGGATGTTCTTGATATATTCCCGGCACAGGCCGATGATGATGCGGTGAGGGTCGAATTCTTCGGGGATGAGATAGACCGGATCACAAGCTTTGACGTACTCACCGGCAAGGTCAGATCAGAGCTGAAGCATGCTGCGATCTTTCCGGCTTCACACTATGTTGTTCCGAAAGACAAGATGGAGGCAGGGATAGCTTTCATTGAAAATGAGCTTGAAGAAAGAGTTAAGTTTTTCAAGTCCGAGGACAGGCTGATTGAGGCCCAGAGGATATCCGAAAGGACGAACTTTGATATCGAGATGATGCGTGAGACCGGATTCTGTTCCGGGATTGAAAATTACTCCAGACCGCTTTCGGGAAGGGCCGAAGGACAGCCCCCCATGACTTTAATGGATTATTTCAGGGATGATTTTCTTATTATAGTTGACGAATCCCATATCACCATCCCCCAGATCGGAGGTATGTATAACGGTGACAGGTCAAGGAAAAATGTTCTCGTTGACTACGGGTTCCGGCTGCCGAGCGCGAAGGACAACAGGCCTTTGAACTTTTCTGAATTTGAAGAGCGGATAGATCAGATGCTGTTTGTTTCCGCAACCCCTGCAGACTATGAAAGCGATCATGAGATGCTGCGTGTTGAGCAGATAATCAGGCCGACGGGCCTGCTGGATCCGAAGATAGAGGTCAGGCCGGTTGAGGGACAGGTGGATGATCTGACCGGTCAGATAAATAAAGAAACGAAGAATGGCGGGAAAGTACTGGTTACCACGCTTACAAAAAAGATGGCAGAAGACCTGACCACATATCTGCGCGAGAACGGCATCAGGGTAAAATATCTTCATTCAGATATTGACACTTTAGAGCGGGCAAAGATAATAAGAGATATGCGGCTGGATGTTTTTGACGTGCTTGTTGGGATCAATCTTCTGCGAGAGGGACTTGATATACCCGAGATAACCCTTGTGGCTATAATAGATGCTGACAAGGAAGGTTTTCTCCGCTCAGCCACATCTCTCATCCAGACAGTCGGAAGAGCGGCGAGAAATTCCGAGGGACATGTTATAATGTATGCGGATACCATAACCGACTCCATGAAGATCTGTATTGACGAGACTGAAAGGAGAAGGGGCATCCAGGAGGAGTATAATAAGAAAAACGGCATCACACCACAGACCATTAAAAAGGCGGTCAGAGACCTGATCAGTATTTCAAAGACTGTCGCAAAGAGCGAGTACCGGCTTGAAAAAGATCCCGAATCCATGAGCGCAAAGGAACTGAAAAAGCTCGCTGACGACATTGAAAAGCAGATGAGGAGAGCGGCGGCGGATCTTGATTTTGAAACAGCGGCTGAACTTCGCGACAAGATGATAGAAATTAGAAAGAGGATGACTGAAAATGAGTAATCAAAAAAAACTGTCGATAGTAGTGCCCACATACAATGAATCCGGAAATGTGGAAGTGCTTTCAGAAAAGATAGGAGAGGCGCTTAAGGGAGTGACATATGACATCTATTTCATTGATGACAGTACGGATGACACACCGAAGGTCCTCGAGGAACTGACAAAAAAGGATGACCATGTACATTTTCTTCACAGGGAAAATGAAAAAGGACTGGCTACGGCTGTTATAAAGGGCTTTGAGATCGCAGACGGGGATTTTCTGGCATGCATGGATGCGGATCTCCAGCATCCGCCTGAAATCCTGAGGCCAATGTACGCGGCTCTTTGCAGCGGCGCTGATATCTGCGTGCCAAGCCGGCTCATCAAAGGCGGAAGCGACGGCGGATTGAACTTTTACAGGAAATTTGTTTCGGGTACGGCAAGGTGGATGGGAAAGATACTGCTTCCCTGCCTCAAAAGGATATCCGATCCGACAAGCGGTCTTTTCATGTTCAGAAAGGAAATGCTGCAGGGTGCCGATTTGCAGCCGGTAGGATGGAAGATAATGATAGAGGTGCTGGCCATGACGGATTATTCGCTCGTGGTGGAGATTCCTTATTCTTTTCAGGACAGAGCTTCGGGAGAGTCGAAGCTTTCAAAGGATGCCACGATGCAGTATATATATCAGCTCTTCGGGCTGAGAAAGAGGGGGCGGAAGCATGACAATGTTCTCGTGACGAGATGGAGCCCCGAATTCACTGAAAAAATGGTAGAGAAGTATGTCTGAAGGCAGCAGATACAAGGATTTCATCCGGATACGCGGAGCAAACGAGCACAACCTCAAAGGATTAAGTGTGGACATACCCAGAAATGCCCTGACAGTTTTTACCGGACTGTCGGGCTCGGGAAAATCCTCACTGGCCTTTGATACGATCTATGCGGAGGGACAGCGCAGATACATGCAGTCCCTTTCTTCGTATGCGAGAATGTTTCTCGGACAGATGGACAAACCGGATGTTGAGAGCATAGAAGGACTTCCTCCGGCTATCTCCATAGACCAGAAATCAACAAACAGAAATCCCAGGTCTACGGTAGGCACGGTAACTGAGATATATGATTATTTCAGGCTGCTATATGCCAGGATCGGCATACCCCACTGTCCGAAATGCAAAAAGGTGATAAGCCGTCAGACGGCGGACGAGATGACCGATGCCCTTATGGCCCTTCCGGAAAGGACAAAAATACAGCTTCTGGCTCCGGTGGTCAGGGGAAAAAAGGGCACTCATGAAAAGGTTCTGGAAAGAGCGCGAAAGAGCGGATATGTCAGAGTTATCATAGACGGGAACATGTACGAACTTTCGGAAGAGATAAGTCTTGAAAAGAATATCAGGCACAGCATAGATATAGTTGTTGACAGACTCATAATAAAACCGGGCATAGAGAGCAGGCTCGCAGGCTCGATAGAAAATGTCCTGGAACTGTCTGAAGGTCTTCTGGTTGTAGATGTTGACGGAAAGAAGGAACTGAATTTCTCAGATAGTTTTTCCTGTCCGGACTGTGGCATCAGCATAGACGAGATCGAACCCAGGAGTTTTTCTTTCAATAATCCTTTTGGGGCCTGTCCGACATGCGCAGGGCTCGGATACAAGATGGAATTTGATGAGGATCTGATGATACCCGACAGGACGCTTTCTTTTAATGAGGGAGCCGTATGCTGTACCGGGTGGGCATCAAGCAGCGAGGAAGGAAGCTTTACCCATGCTCTTCTCGAGGGACTTGCAAAAAAATATAAATTTTCTCTTGATACACCCTATGAGGATCTCCCGGAAAGAGCCAGAAATGTATTTATCCATGGGACTGACGGAGAGATAGTAAAGGTCCATTATGTGGGAAAACGTTCGGAAGGAGTATATGATGAAGCCTTTGAAGGTCTCATCAGAAACATGGAGAGGAGATACAGGGAGACTTTTTCCGAAAGCCAGAAGGCAGAATATGAGTCATATATGAGAGTGACAGCCTGTGAGGACTGCAAGGGAATGAGGCTGAAAAAAGAATCGCTGGCCGTCACGGTCGGGGACAGGAATATTTACGAGATAACTTCCATTCCCGTAAAGGACCTGGCTGTGTTTATGGAAGAGATAGTCCTGACAAAGCAGCAGGAATATATAGGAGCACAGATATTAAAGGAAATCAGGTCAAGAGTAAGCTTTCTGATGGATGTCGGTCTTGATTATCTGACGCTGTCACGCGCGACGGGTACGCTTTCCGGAGGAGAGGCCCAGAGGATCCGCCTTGCGACCCAGATAGGATCCGGACTTGTCGGCGTGGTGTACATTCTTGATGAGCCCAGCATTGGGCTCCATCAAAGAGACAATGACAAGCTGCTGGCTACGCTGAAGCATTTAAGGGATCTTGGCAATACTCTCATAGTGGTGGAGCATGACGAGGATACCATGCTGGCTTCAGACAGCATTGTGGATATCGGTCCGGGAGCAGGGATGCATGGAGGGGAGCTTGTTGCTCAGGGCAGCGCAAAGGATATAATGAAGTGCCCGGCTTCGATCACCGGACAGTATCTTTCTGGAAAACTCAGGATAGAGGTGCCTGCCGTACGGAAAAAACCGACCGGTTTTCTGACGATAAAGGGAGCGTCGGAAAACAACCTGAAGAAAATAGATGTGAAGTTTCCGCTGGGGATCATGACCGCGGTGACGGGAGTATCGGGTTCCGGAAAATCATCGCTTGTAAATGAGATCCTGTACAAGGCAGCGGCCAGAAAGCTGAACAGGGCAAGAGTCATACCCGGAAAGCACGAAAGGATCACAGGATTTGAAAAGCTTGACAAGGTGATAGCGATAGACCAGTCTCCGATAGGCAGGACACCAAGGTCGAATCCCGCAACATATACCGGAGTTTTTGATCTCATCAGGGATCTCTTTTCGGAAACATCCGAATCAAGGGCGAGGGGATACAGTAAGGGGAGATTCTCATTCAATGTAAAGGGAGGCAGATGCGAGGCCTGCAGCGGTGACGGTATAGTAAAGATAGAGATGCATTTCCTGCCGGATGTGTACGTGCCCTGTGAGGTTTGTCACGGGACGCGCTACAACAGGGAAACCCTGGATATCAGGTACAAGGGAAAGAACATAGCAGATGTTCTTGACATGACCGTGGAGGAGGCTCTCTCATTTTTTGAGAATGTGCCGGCAGTAAAAAGAAAGATACAGACACTCTACGATGTGGGACTGTCCTATCTGAAACTTGGACAGCCATCCACTGAACTTTCAGGCGGGGAGGCCCAGAGGATCAAGCTGGCGACGGAATTATCAAAGAAAGGGACGGGAAAAACGCTCTATATCCTGGATGAACCCACGACCGGACTGCATTTTGCGGATGTACACAAGCTGGTGGATATCCTGAGGAGACTATCGGAAAGCGGAAATACTGTCGTGGTGATAGAACACAATCTGGATGTGATCAAGTGCGCCGACTATATCATTGATCTGGGACCCGAGGGAGGAGATGGCGGTGGGACCGTTATAGCTGAGGGTACTCCCGAGGAGGTTGCAAAAATGAAACACTCCTATACCGGACAATATGTGAAAAAAATGCTGAAAAAATAAAAAAGGGTATAAAGTTATCCGGTAATCCTGTCGATATAAAAGTTGCAGGGACGCATGAACAAAATGCGTCCCTTTTTCGTTCATTTTTTCTGTTGAATAAACCTTGATTTTGACTTAAAATTGTAGGGCATGTATTTTTTGGTTGAATATCGGGAGATTATGAAATGAACGGAACAGATATAGGAATAGATCTGGGCACGGCCAGTGTCCTTGTATATATAAGAGGCAAGGGAGTTGTCCTGAAGGAGCCCTCGGTTGTGGCTTTTGACAGGGACACCAACAAGATCAAGGCCATAGGTGAGGATGCCAGGCTGATGCTTGGAAGAACTCCCGGCAATATAGTGGCTATCAGACCCATGAGACAGGGAGTCATCTCTGATTATACGGTCACTGAAAAGATGCTCAAATACTTCATACAGAAGGCTGTGGGCAAAAAGACCTTCAGAAAGCCCAGGATATGTGTGGGTGTTCCTTCGGCAGCAAGCGAAGTGGAAAGAAAGGCTGTTGAGGATGCGGCATATCAGGCAGGCGCCAGAGAAGTCGGTATCATAGAGGAGCCGATAGCTGCAGCCATAGGAGCCGGGATAGATATATCAAAGGCCTGTGGGAACATGATAGTGGATATAGGAGGAGGAACCTCCGATATAGCGGTCATTTCCCTGGGAGGAGCAGTGGAGTCGACCTCCATCAAGATAGCGGGAGACGATTTTGACGAGGCTATCGTCAGATATATGAGGAAAAAGCACAACCTCCTCATAGGAGAAAGAACGGCAGAGGATCTGAAGATCAATATAGGATCCGTCTTCCAGAGACCTGAGATCGATTATATGGATGTGAGGGGAAGGAACCTGCTGACGGGACTTCCTGTGACGATAGAAGTTTCATCAGAGGAAACAGAAGAAGCATTAAAAGAGACTACAGCGCAGATAGTTGAGGCTATACACAGCGTGCTGGAGCGCACACCTCCGGAACTTGCAGCAGATATTGCCAGCCGAGGCATAGTTCTTACCGGAGGAGGATGCCTGCTTCGCGGTCTCGAGGAACTGATCACGGAAAAGACCGGCATTAATACGATGACGGCAGAGGATCCCATGACGGCGGTAGCCATCGGAACAGGAAAATATGTAGATTTCCTGAGCGGATATCATGACGAGGTAAATTGATATGGTAAAAGGCTTATACACGGCGCATACGGCGATGATCAATGAAGAACACCGCATGGACACGCTCACCAACAACCTTGCAAATTTCAATACTACCGGCTACAAAAAGGAAGGAGCCACCCAGCAGTCGTTCCATGATGCGCTGGCAGTCAAGATAAAGGATCATTCCGACTGGTATCTTTCAAAGAGAATGGGTTTCATGCAGCCCGGAGTGAAGATAGGAGAGACATATACCGACTGGTCCGAGGGCGGGATGAAGCAGACGGACAATACCTTTGATCTGGCGCTTTCGACCTATGGATTTTTTAAGATAGAGTATACCGACAAAGCAGGTGTAACATCCACAAAATATACAAGAGACGGAGCTTTTACCCTGACAAAAGGCGGAGCGCTTGTTACAAAGGACGGAGATTTCGTTCTTGATGTAAACGGCAATCATATTACGCTCGATCCCAATCAGGGTGCCATGATTGACAGACAGGGCAATATATATCAGGGAGACAACCAGCTTGTTGCCACGATCGCGGTCACGGATTTCAATGATTATGATTATCTGATCAAATATGGCGAGAACATGTATGATACGGTAGAGGGAGCTCAGGAGATACCTTCTGAAGCTCAGACTATCTCCGGATATCTGGAGCAGTCAAATGTGGACATAGTATCAGAGATGGTACATATGATATCGGTGCAGAGGCACTATGAGGCAAATCAGAAGATCATCCAGACCATGGATGATTCACTTGATACAGCAGTAAACAACCTCGGCAGACTGCAGTAAGAAGTGATTTCAGAGTAATCAGGAACAGGAGGGCATGACATATGGTACGTTCATTATGGACAGCTGCAACCGGCATGATAGCACAGCAGAATAATGTTGATACTATAGCAAACAATATCGCCAATGTGAATACCGTCGGCTATAAAACAGAGGTAAATGAATTCAAAAGCCTCCTGTACCAGACGCTCCAGACCAGGACCACAACGGCAAACGGGCAGCAAAAGCCCATCAGCGCACAGGTGGGCCTTGGTGTCAGGAATGCATCCATTACATCTGAGTTTACACAGGGTTCGCTTCTTGAGTCCGAAAATATCACGGCTTTTGCGATCCAGGGAGACGGTTTTTTTGCCGTACGCGGAGAGGACGGAGCTACTTATTATACTAGAAACGGCGATTTCAACTGGTCGCTGACTGAAAACGGCATAGCCCTCACTGATTCGGACGGAAGGGCAGTACTCAATACGAATGCACAGCCGATCACGCTCGGAAAGCAGTATATAGCGAACAGGCTGACAGTGGGTGCAGACGGATCTATCATGTACCCGGATGCAAATAATAACCCCCAGCCTATAAATGTCACCATAGGCCTCTTCCAGTTCCTGAATCCGAAGGGACTCAACAAAGAAGGGGACAGCCTTTATTCCGTGTCGGCGGCCTCCGGTGCTGCAATGAATGAAGCAACGAATGCGGACCTGACAAAGTCTGTCGTCAGGCAGGGATATCTGGAAGGATCAAATGTACAGGTCGCAGACGAGATGGTAAACCTCATAGTGGCACAGAGAGCATATGAACTGAACTCAAAGGCTATCACTACGACGGATGATATGATGTCGACAGCAGTCCAGGTCAAGAGGTAATGATATATGGATATTGATTCTTCATACTTTTCTAATTATCTGAATACGGTAAATGATGAAGCGTCATCGCGGGCGGCTGAATACTCGGGTCTCAAAAATAAGCTGAACCGGACAGGCAGTGACACTTCCGATGACGAACTCATGGATGTATGTAAACAGTTTGAGGCATATTTCATCGAGCAGGTTTTCAAGGAAATGGAAAAGACTGTGCCGAAGTCGGATATGGGCTTCAATTCAGACGACCGGCTGGTAAATTTCTTCAAGGATGATGTCAGGCAGAAACTTGCGACAAAGGCCGGTGAACAGCAGGGACTTGGGCTTGCTCAGATGATGTACGAACAGATGAAAAGGAACTATTCTGCTGTTTCTCCTTCGGAAGTAAATGGCGTTGAAGAATAGCATAGAAGGAATCGTAGACCATGTGATCTTCAGGAATGAAGAGAACGGGTATACGGTCCTTGAAATTGTACAAAAAGATAATAAAAGCATAACGGTAGTCGGAAATATGCCTTCCTTTGATCCCGGCGAAGCCGTGATCTTTGAGGGTGAATATGTTAAGCATCCTGTCTACGACCTGCAGTTCCGCATGGATTCTTACGAGATGAGGGTTTTGGAGGACAGGGAATCAATCCTTCGATATCTTTCTTCCGGAGCGGTAAAGGGTATCGGAAAGGGGCTTGCAAAAAGGATCGTTGACCGCTTTGATACGGATTCATTCAGGATCATCGAGGAGGAACCCGAAAGGCTTAATGAGGTAAAGGGTATATCTCTCAGGATGGCCATGGAGATATCAGCGGCATTCGAGCAAAAGGCTGCCTCGAGAAACGCGTTTTCATTTCTGCAGCAGTACGGGCTGTCGAATTCTCTCATTCAGAAGATCTATGACAGATACAAAGACGGACTCTATGATATCATCAGAAAAAATCCCTACAGACTTATAGAAGATATTGACGGCGTCGGATTCAGGACGGCGGATGCCCTGGCACAGTCCGTCGGTTCTGTTGTCGACCCCAGGTACCGTATCAGATACGGAATGCTGTATGTCCTTTTGCAGGCTGAAGCGGAGGGTAATACCTGTCTGCCGGAAAAGATCCTTCTCGAAAGGGTGCAGAATCTTTTGGAAACGGGAAAAGAAGAGGCACAGACAGCCCTGTCAGATCTTTCCATAGAGAGAAAGGTGATGATCAGGGTGACCGGCGATGGAGAGAACCTGGTTTTTTCGGCATCAGCTTTTAATGCCGAATCTGAATGTGCCCGTATGCTGAACGATCTCGGTCTTTCCGTAAAGGAAGATGAAAAAAAGGTAAGTGATGCTATCTCAAAGATCCAGAAAAAACTGGATATAAGTCTGGAGGACAGCCAGCTTCTGGCAGTCAGAAAGGCGATCGAGAACGGAGTCTTCATCCTGACAGGAGGCCCCGGCACCGGAAAAACGACGATCATAAGGGTTATGCTTGAATACTTTGAGAATGAAGGATATGACATTCTTCTGACCGCTCCCACGGGCCGGGCGGCAAAAAGGATGTCTGCGGCTACCGGTTTCGAGGCTGCGACCATTCACAGGACACTGGGAGTAGGCGGAAGAGAAGGTGATGCCGAAAAAAGGAGATTTCAGCATGACAGGGATACACCGCTTGAGACGGATGTTCTCATAGTGGATGAGATGTCCATGGTAGACATTTATCTTTTCCGGTCCCTGCTTTCTGCAGTGGCATACGGGACAAGACTGATCCTGGTGGGAGATGAGAATCAGCTTCCTTCGGTAGGTCCCGGCTCCGTGCTGAAAGATCTGATAGCATCTGAATGCTTTGAGGTAGTGACACTGACAAAGATCTACCGGCAGTCGGAGGCAGGAGATATAGTCACGAATGCCCATAATATCCGGCTTGGCAGGCAGATAAGGCTGGATAATGATTCTAAGGATTTTTTCTTTCTTGAAAGAAATAATGCTGAAAAGATAATCGAGGGGATTGATTATCTCATCAGTAAGAAACTTCCGCCCTATGTGGGATGTGATCCCGGAGAGATCCAGGTACTCTCTCCCATGAGAAAGGGCATACTCGGAGTCGAAAACCTGAACATCAGGCTTCAGCAGATACTCAATCCGCCGGAAAACAGAAAGTGGGAGACAGAGACTCCCGCCGGTGTTCTGCGCATGGGCGATAAGGTGATGCAGATAAAAAATGATTATGATCTGGAATGGGAAATAACAGGAAAGAACGGCATCGTGATCGAAACGGGAAAGGGTGTTTTTAACGGAGATACAGGCCGGATAGTCAGCCTGTCTTCCTCTTCGATAATCGTGCGGTTTGAGGACGGAAGACAGGCGGTATACACAAATGCGCTTTTCGAGGAGATAGAACTTGCCTATGCCATAACTATCCACAAATCGCAGGGCAGCGAGTATCCGGCCGTGATCATTCCGGTGATAAACGGTCCGTCAGTACTGCTGAACAGGAATCTGCTTTATACTGCGGTTACCAGGGCAAAAACCTGTGTTGTCATCATGGGTTCATCTGAAACCGTACAGAACATGATCGAAAATACATCGGAACTGAAAAGATATACGGGCCTGAAAGAAAGGCTGAAGGAGACAGAGATATTAAGATGAAAATAATAAAAGATGTCATTGCGTTTGCCGGGGATATCTTCTTTCCGAGAAGGTGTCCCTTTTGCGGGGAGGTGCTTGTCTTTGGCAGGAACGGACCCTGCGAAAGCTGCAGACCGAAGCTGCAGTATGTCGGGAAGGATTTCTGTCTGAAGTGCGGAAAACCCCTGACGGATCATTCCGGAGAGTACTGCAGTGCCTGTAAAAGATCTGTGCGCCCGTTTGATATGGGACGTTCTGTTTTCGTCTATGACGATCTTGTAAAACGATCACTATCATCCCTTAAGTATAATAATAAAAGAGAATATGCCGGATACTTTGCTTCCCAGATCGTCCTCTGTTATGAAAGGACAATACGGTCTGCAGGGTTTGATGCCATAGTTCCTGTACCTGTAAGCAGGGAAAGAATGAGAAAAAGAGGCTACAATCAGGCGGAACTGGTCGCGAAAAAGGTGTCGGACATTACCGGGATACCTCTCAGGAACGATATACTGATAAGGGTCAGGGACACTGTTGCGCAAAAGGATCTGGGACGCGCAGGACGGCAGAAAAATCTGAAAAACTCTTTCAAAATAACGGGGAATGTTGTAGAATTAGAAACGATTATGGTCATTGATGACATTTATACCACAGGCTCCACAATGAGCGGAATAGCCGGTGTTTTGAAAGAGGCGGGAGTGAAAAAGGTGTGTTTTTTCACTGTTGCTACGGGAAGCGCGATATGAAGGATATGGATGATGAAAAGGTAATGCTCATGACCAGGATGGCATCCTTTGAGCAGGAAGAGGGAAGAAAGGCTCTCAGGATATGTCATTTTTTCAGGAGTGATTATGTCATTCTGAATGTCGTGAAATCGGTAGTCAGTTCGACTATCGCTTTTGCCCTTCTTCTAGGTCTGTACATCTACTACAACATAGATAATCTCATGCAGGAGGTTTACAGCATGGACCTTATAAAGACCGGAAGGACCGTGCTGACATACTATATCGCATTCGCGGGTGTATCTGCCCTCATATCATATGTGGTTTATTCTTTTCGCTATGACAGGGCAAGAAAAAGCCTGAAGGATTACAACGCTGCCTTGAGAAAACTTGATGAGTACTGAAAGGATGCCATGGAACAGCTTTTTTATGTCAGAGATACGATAAAGGGATTATTTGGCAGGTTTGACGGGTATATCAAATCCGTACTCCGTTTTCTCCTTTGTCTCATAGTTCTTCTGTCGATTAACGGAAGCCTGGGCTATATGGAAAGACTGAACAGCACTCCCATTGTGCTTATCATTTCCCTGATGTGTTCTTTCCTGCCTGCAAACATGATAGTGTTTTTTGCTGCGCTTTTTGTAGCGGCACATTCCTACGGAGTCAGTCTTGAAAGCGCGGTCATAGTGACAGCGCTGTTTTTCCTCATGTTTTTGCTCTATTACAGATACAGCCCGAAGGATACGCTGGCTGTCCTTTTGACCCCGCTTTGCTTTTTCTTCAAGATACCGTATCTGATGCCGCTGGTCTTTGGACTAATAGGCACGCCGCTGTCTGCGATCTCGGTATCATGCGGAGTGATCGCTTATTATGTGATCGGGTATCTTTCAACAAATTATACGGTGATCACGGGCATGTCCGATGAAACCACGGTGATGAGGTTCAGGTTTATCATGGACGGTATGCTGAAAAACAGGGAAATGATGGTTATGGTCATAGGATTTTCCGCGACTGTAATAATAGTAAATGTTATCAAAAGATTTTCATTCAGGTTTTCATGGCCTGTAGCGATATTTGCGGGGACACTTACGGATATCCTGGTTATTGCCATAGCTGCCTCAAAGACCGGCGCAAAGATAAGCGGAGGCGGACTGATCCTCGGAAGCCTTTTTGCCATGCTGGCAGCCTTTATAGTCAAGTTCTTTATCTTTACGGTGGATTATGAAAAGACTGAGAGAGTTCAGTTCGAAGACGACGATTATTATTACTATGTCAAAGCCGTGCCAAAGATCAAATCGCGCGAGTACAAAGGATTATAACTAATGGAACGGATCTTTTCACTCGTTCAAAAATACATATCGATTGATTCAATACCAAAGATGACCCTGACAGACTATATCGAGATACTGATCATCGCGTTTATAGTCTATGAGCTCATGGTATGGATCAGGGACACCAAGGCCTGGCCGCTTCTGAAGGGGATCATAGTGATCTTCCTTTTCATCATGCTCGCATATGTCTTCCAGATGACTACCATCCTCTGGCTGGTCAGAAATGCGCTGAGTGTTGCGATTACCGCACTGATAGTCATTTTTCAGCCCGAACTCAGGAAAGCCCTGGATCTTCTGGGCAGAAAAAACATCCTCTCTTCCGTCATAGCCCTGAACCCGTCATCGACCCTGAGCGAGAGATTTTCCGATCATACGATCAATGAGATAATTAAGGCAAGCTATGAAATGGGAAAGGCGAAAACCGGAGCCCTCATTGTCATCGCGCACAATGATCCTCTCTCGGAGTATATCAGGACCGGCATCGAAGTCGATTCGGTAGTCTCAAACCAGCTTCTGATCAATATATTCGAGCACAACACTCCTCTGCATGACGGAGCTGTCATCATCGAAGGCAACAGGATCATTTCGGCAACCTGCTATCTGCCGCTTTCGGATAATATGGCTCTTTCAAAGGAACTGGGAACAAGGCACAGGGCAGGCGTGGGAATATCAGAGGTCACGGACTCGCTTACCATTATTGTTTCTGAAGAAACGGGAAGAGTATCGATCGCGCTGGAGGGTGAGCTCTATCGCAATGTTGATCCGGACCTTCTCAGGGAAAAACTGGAAATGCTCCAGGAAAAGACAGTGGATGAAAAGAAATTCAGGATATTGAAAGGGAGGTCAAAGCAATGAGCTTCCTTAAAGGTATTTTAAAAAAACTGGTAAACAACCTTGGGCTGAAGATAATATCTCTTTTGGCGGGCCTTCTTATCTGGATCGTGGTAGTAGGGATCGACAATCCGCTGAAGACCCAGATATTTACCGGGATCCCGGTGAGTGTTGAAAATGCCGCATTTATGGAAAAAGAAGGCAAAGCCTATGAGGTTGATGATTCAAGCAGGACTGTCAGCATCAGTGTTCGTGCAGAAAGAGCTGTCCTGAACCGTCTTTCAAGGGACAATTTTACAGCGTCCATAGATCTTGAGGATTATTCGGACGGAAGGGTTCCTATCTCCGTAAAGGCAAACAGGTATGCCGACAAGATAGTGAGTATCACTCCGCGCACCACCTATGCAAAGGTAACAGTGGAGGATCTGGGAGAAAAGCAGTTTGGCATAGAGGCAGAGATAACAGGCGAAGTTCCTGACGGCTATTCGGTCGGTACAGTAGTGGTCAATAATAATATCGTAAAGGTTTCCGGTCCGATATCCGTGGTCGATTCCATCGACAGAGCAATTGTCAAAGTTTCGGTACAGGGTATGACAAGGGATATCCGGACGGAATCAAAGATAGAATTTATGGATAACGGCGGAACCCCGGTTGATACGAAGGATCTGGAGCTTTCAAGGACTGACTCATCCGTAAGTGTTGCCATATGGACGAACAAGAATGTTCCGGTATCCTACGGATATACAGGCGTTCCGGCAGACGGTTACGCGGCAACTGGCAATATAATTGCCTCGGTTGAAAATATAGACATAACGGGTGCTTCCAAGGATCTGGCAGGTATTGATTATATCGATATACCGGGAACGGTGATCGATATCACGGGGGCCGAGAGCAATGTAAATGCAAGGATAGACATAAGCAGATATCTGCCGGGCGGGGTTGCCATAGCATCAGCTGATGCTGACAGACAGATATCGGATGTGGCCATAGAGATACAGCCTTTGAGTGAGATCAGTGTTGAGGTTCCGATATCCAATATCACCATCGAAAATGTACCCGAAGGCATGACGGCAACCATAACGGAACCGGTTGATAATGTTGTTGCCAGCGTAAAGGGACTGGCATCCTCGCTTGCGGGCATCAATCCGGCCATGATTACCGGGAAGATCGATCTGAATGAGACTGCCGTTTCACAGGGGATCATGGAATGGAAAGAAGGAGCATATGATGCAAATGTGACATTCATATATCCCGAGGGACTGACAGGCGGAAACCAGCAGGCACCTGTAAAGATAGTCCTTCACCATGGAGAATCTTCCATGACACCGGCAGAAGAGAATGCGGAGGAATAAAGGTTCAGGAAAAACCTGCAATCCCGGCTGAGTCTGCAAACTTGAATTATGATACATATAGTAGTATAATTACCTGAATGATTTTTTTGAGGTTGTATAAATGGTTAGTCAGAAGATAGTCATAAAAAACCCGACAGGCCTGCATCTGCGTCCCGCCGGCATCCTTTGCAAGGAGGCCATGCAGTTCAAATCCCTCATAACCTTCAGGTTCAGGGATAATACAGCCAACGCAAAAAGCGTGCTGAGCGTGCTGGGTGCATGTGTGAAGTGCGGAGACGAGATCGAATTCGTCTGTGAAGGCGAGGACGAGGAGGAAGCACTTGCGGCGCTTGTGGCCGCAGTCGAAAACGGGCTGGGCGAATAAGCACATGAAATGATCCTTTACCTCTCCGCAAAGCGGGGAGGTTTAGTTTTTTACAAGGAGGAAGTTATGCTCAATTATAAGCGTTACAGAAAAAATCCGGTAATGGATTATCCGGAAAGGAAATGGCCGGACCGGGAGATCAAGGAGGCGCCCATATGGTGCAGCGTTGATCTGAGGGACGGGAATCAGGCCCTGGTGGAGCCCATGGTGGTTTCCGAAAAGATAGAGATGTTCAAACTCCTTGTAAAGATGGGATTCAAGGAGATAGAGATAGGGTTTCCCTCAGCATCCCAGATTGAATTTGATTTTCTCAGGGAACTTGTTAAACAGGAGCTCATACCGGACGATGTGGTGATCCAGGTTCTGACGCAGTGCAGAAAGGAACTCATAGAGCGTACTTTTGAGTCAATAGAAGGCATAAAAACAGCCATAGTCCATATTTACAATTCCACATCTACTCTCCAGAGAGAGGTTGTCTTTCAGAAGGGCAAAGAGGAGATCCTTCAGCTGGCTGTAGACGGTACGCGCATGGTAAAGGAAAGGGCCGAGGGATTCCCCGGAAAGATCATACTGGAATATTCACCCGAAAGCTACACCGGAACGGAGCCGGATTATGCGATCGAGGTATGTAATGCCGTGATACGGGAATGGGATCCGAAGGGAGACGACAAGGTGATAATAAATCTTCCTTCAACTGTCGAGATGACAACCCCAAATGTTTTTGCGGACAGGATCGAGTGGTCGGCATCACATCTTGTGAACAGGGAACATGTGATATTAAGCATCCATCCCCACAATGACCGCGGCACCGGGGTTGCTACGGCAGAGCTTGCTCTCCTTGCAGGAGCTGACAGGGTTGAAGGCACGCTTTTCGGGAACGGAGAGAGGACCGGAAATGTTGATATCCTGAACATAGCCTATAACATGTTTTCGCAGGGAATTGACCCGAAGCTTGACCTTTCGGATGTGAACGAGCTGATAGAAGTATATGAAAAATGTACCAAGATGAAGATCGATCCCAGGCATCCCTATGCCGGAAAACTTGTATTTACCGCATTTTCCGGTTCACATCAGGATGCTATCAGCAAGGGAGTGAAGGCTTTGAAGGAATCGGGAAAGGATTACTGGGAGGTTCCGTATCTTCCCATAGATCCGGCAGATATCGGCCGTGAATACGAGCCGATCGTAAGGATCAATTCCCAGTCCGGCAAGGGAGGAGTCGCCTTTATCATGGACAGCTACTTCGGATTTAAGCTGCCAAAGGGGATGCACAGAGAATTTGCAGATGTGGTCCAGACAGTCTCGGAAAAACAGGGTGAGGTTGCGCCGGATCAGGTGATGGAGCTTTTCAGGCAGAATTATCTCGAAAAGAAGGAGCCGATCCATTTCAGAAAGATCTCTGTTATTGATCTTTCCGATGGAACGGATACCTCTGATTTTGATACCCAGGTAAAGGTTACCTACACCGATCATGGCATTACGAAGGAATTTGAAGCCACGGGAAACGGGCCTATCGACGCGGTAAAGAGAGGTCTGTCGGATGAACTTGGCATCAATGTGAAGATCATTGATTATGAAGAGCATGCACTGACAGGCGGATCAAATGCGCAGGCTGCGGCATATATCCACATGCTGTCTCCGGATGACAACAAGATAACCTACGGGGTCGGTGTAAGCTCGAATATAACCCGTGCATCGGTACGGGCAGTCTTTTCTGCCGTGAACCGCCTGTTCGGGGAGCGTTTTGATGTCGAAAACTCCAGACTGATGCAGTGAGTTTTTTAGACAGGAAGCCGGATCTGAAAGAATAGAATATGGGGGTATGAAAAATGAATGAGACGGTAAGGCAGCGTACAAAGATTTCGGACGACATCAGATATGCCGGATTTGACGATACGGAGCTGGAGATTTTTGAAAGCCAGTTTCCGGTAGAGGGGATATCCTATAATTCCTATGTGATCCTTGATGAAAAGACGGCGATCATGGATACCGTAGATAAAAGGGGTACGGAAGCCTATTTTGAGGAACTGTCAAGGATACTTCAGGGAACTGAACCCTCCTATCTTGTGGTCCTTCATATGGAACCGGATCATGCCGCAAATATAGAGAAGCTTGCAAAGATGTATCCGGATATGGAGATAGTGGGAAGCGCGGTCGCCGGAAGACTGATCTCACAGTTTTTTGACAGTGACCTGAGCCCAAGATTTCATGCGGTCAATGATGGAGAAACACTGTCTCTTGGAAAGCATACGCTCCGGTTTGTGATGGCGCCCATGGTTCACTGGCCTGAAGTCATGGTAGCATATGAACAGTCCGAAAAGGTGCTTTTTTCTGCGGATGCTTTCGGAACCTTTGGTGCTCTGGAGAATAATGAAGAGTGGATTAAGGATGCACCTCATTATTATTTCAATATTGTGGGAAAGCATGGCGCATCGGTCCAGGCGCTTCTAAAAAAGGCGGCGGGCCTTGATATCAGCGTGATCGCCCCGCTTCATGGCCCGGTACACAGGGATGACATATCTTTTATCATGGAGAGATATGATACCTGGAGCAGTTACAGGCCTGACAGGAAGGGTATTTTCATGCCGTATGCCTCTATCCACGGTCACACCAAACAGGCTGTCCTGGAGTTTGCGAAGGAACTCGAGGCTGCAGGTGAGACGGTCGTTACCATGGATCTGACTTCGGAGGATGTTTCAGAGGCAGTTGAGCAGGCCTTTCTCTATGACAGAATGATACTTGCGTCCAGCACTTATGATCTGGAGATCTTCCCGCCCATGAACGATCTGCTCCATCATCTGAAGATCAAGAATTTCAGGAATCGGAAAGTCGGCATCATAGAAAACGGCTCCTGGGCACCCATGGCTGCAAAAAAGATGAGGGAGTATCTTGAGTCCATGGAGGGCATCACCATAGCTGAACCGGTGATCACAATCCGATCCGCCAAAAAAAGCACGGACGAAGCTAAATTTAAGGCTCTGGCAGAAGCCATGCGCTAAAAAATCATATTTGATGACAGGGTCAAAGGTTTTTTGACCCCGGCATCACATGGTCTGATCAGACAGACATTACTGAACGGACCCGGACAATCCGAACAGTAACAAGAAGTGGTCCGGAAAAGAAACAAACAGCAAAAAAGAAATTATCATAAAAATATACAGATGTAAACTATCTTATTTAATTATGGTTATTTTGCGCCCTGACAGGCTTGAGGAAGTTTGAAAAAAGAGGGCCGGAATGTTATAATTATTTGTCTGTGTCACGGCACTGAGATCAATAGTTTTTTAAGGAGAAGAATAGAAAATGAGCAGATCCGGAAGAGCAAAGACAGCAGGAAGCGTGGTGGACAGATCCCCGGTTTCAAAGAAACTTTTAAAAGAGATCACGGCAGTTTATGTGTTTTTTATGTTCGCGATATACCCTCTCTACTATGAGAACAAGTATTACAACATGGGAGACGCAAAATGGCATTTCTTTAAATGGGTCACGCTTATCGCGATGATCCTGCTGGGTATCGTTTTTATCTGGTACCAGATACAGCTTTATTCCGAAAAAAAGATAGCCTCCTACTGGAATCTGAAGGCTACATCCATTATAGACAGATTTGTGCTTGCCTATGCTCTGCTGGCAATCCTTTCTTTCCTGTTTTCGCCCTACAAGGATTATACTCTGGTGGGTTACGAGGGATGGTATATGGGACTGATCGCCCAGCTGGCGTTCTGTCTTCTTTATTATTTTGCGTCGAGGTTCTGGAGATGGGATGAGATCTGTCTCATCATCTACCTCTCCGTATCGACTATCGTGTTCCTGCTTTGCATACTGAACCGTTTCTACAACAAGGATTTTTCGGTAACTGCCATTACGGATCCTCTCCAGATGTATGTTGATCTCGATGAGGGCTATATTATCAACTTTATCTCCACGCTGGGACAGGCGACATGGTTCTCGAGCTATATGGTGCTTGTCTATCCTGTAGGTGTCTTTGCTTTCTGGCACTATGATAAGAAGATTGTCAGGGTATTATCCGGTATTTATACCCTGGTCTGCTGCATGACCATGATCACGCAGAACTCTGACAGTGCTTTTGCGGCGTATTTTTTCATACTTGTGGGGCTTTTCTGTTTCTCGTTCAGGGAAAACAAATATATGAAACGCTTTCTGGAGATATGCATCCTGCTTTTTGCCGGATGGAAGATCATCGGAATATTCCAGACAATATTTGCAAAGTGTGCCATAGAGCTTTCAAATACCATGATGGGTTTTTCAAAGGGAAAGATCACCTGGATCCTTCTTGTTCTGTCGATTGCTGCATATTTTCTTTTCTCGTGGCTTGATAAGAACAAAAAGATCGATATCACAAAGCTGAAGCTGATCAGGACTCTGGTACTGATACTGATCGGTGTCGGCATAGCAGTCATAGTCACCTATGTGACGCTCAATACTCTCGGTGTTTTTGCGGGAACTTCCCTTGAAAGTGATAATAACTACCTCCTGTTTGATACCTATTGGGGAAATAACAGAGGTTCATCCTGGATGGTTACGGTAAAGACCTTTGTACAGTGCGATTTCATGAGGAAACTGTTTGGAGCGGGTCCGGACGGGTTCTATAATCTCGTTTATACCTACTGCGCGCCCGAACTGATCGAAAAATGGGGTGAGAACACTGTGCTTACCTGCGCGCACAATGAATGGATGACAGCATTCATAAATGTCGGTGTCCTTGGAGCGGTCACATATACAGGTATCTTTATCTCCGGTATCGTAAGATTTGCAAAGAAATCCGTTGAAAGGCCCGAGGTAATAGCAGTGATTCTTTCCATACTAGGATATATGTCTCATAATTTCTTCTGCTATCAGCAGATCATATGTACGCCTTCGATCTTCCTTATCATTGGTATCGGAGAGTGTCTGTGCAGATACGGTCTGCGTCCCATATGGGAGGAGGACGGGTATCTGAATGTTTGATCTTCTGGTTGTCGGATCCGGACTGTTCGGTGCGGTTATCGCGGCAGAGGCAAAAAAAGCCGGGAAAAGCGTCATGGTCCTTGAAAGACGAGATCATATCGCGGGGAATGTCTATACCGAAGAGATCGAGGGGATCAATGTCCATAGATACGGAGCACATATTTTCCATACTTCAAATGAAAGAGTCTGGGAATATGTGAACAGTCATGCAAGGTTTAACAGATTTACCAATTCTCCTCTTGCCAGATACGGGGAGGAGCTCTTTAATCTGCCGTTTAATATGAACACTTTTCATGCTCTCTGGGGAGTTGTGACTCCTGACGAGGCGAGGAAAAAGATCGAGGGACAGATAGAGGAAGTGAAAAGATCCGGCATCAGAGAGCCGAAGAATCTTGAAGAACAGGCGCTCCTTCTCGGAGGGCATGATATATATGAAAAACTCATAAAAGGTTATACTGAAAAGCAGTGGGGCAGGAAAGCAACAGATCTTCCTGCTTTCATCATCAGAAGGCTTCCCTTCAGATTTACCTATGACAACAATTATTTTGATGACAGATATCAGGGCATTCCTGCCGGCGGTTATACGCGCATGGTGGAGGATATCCTGAAGGATGTTGATGTAAAGACTGGCGTTGATTACCTGAAGAACAGGAATGATGCGGAATATGCTGCGAAAATGACTGTATATACCGGACTTATAGATGAGTTTTTTGACAGATGTCTCGGAAAACTTGAGTACAGAAGTCTCAGGTTTGAGGATGAAATCCTTGATACGCCTGATTTTCAGGGCAATGCGGTAGTAAATTATACAGAATATGAGATTCCGTATACCAGAATCATCGAGCATAGGCATTTTGAACCTGAAAACGACAGAGCAAGCGCTTCAAGGAGCGTTATCACAAAGGAATTTCCGCTGGAATGGGATGAAGGCAGGGAACCTTATTATCCTGTAAATGATGAAAAGAACAATGCTCTTTACGGGAAATATCAGGAACTTGCCAATAAAGAGAAAAATGTTATCTTTGGCGGCCGTCTCGGGCAGTACAGATATTTTGACATGGATGATACGATAGATGAGGCGCTGAAACTGGCAGACAGGATATTGTAGATAGGGCAATATAAAAGCAAAAAAACAGGAGCCGTTTTCGACTCCTGCTCAGCAGTATCCGTTGAACATCATGCCGGAATACATGCTTGTTATATAAGGGTTCGGGAAATTCTTTCCCGGATTTTTATATTCAACGACCACGCGGTTTGTATAGTTCATCGGATTTAAGGAAATCTCCGCAGCCTTGTCAACAAGCGCGTTCGTGAAATTTGTGACGGCTTTCAGCGTATCATGCGGATCACCTTCGCCGGCAGAATGTGCCAGGAGATTTTTGTTCACATTCAGCATTCCGTTCTCATCAAAGGAAAGACCCACCGCGTCAAGTTCATTCTGATAATAGTTTCGGATGCTTTGCATCTGTGAATCAAATTTCGTGGACCTTCCGTATGCTTCATTGTATTCGGCGGCTCTTTTCATGAAATCGTTGTAGCCGTTCACGAGTCCCGAGATGTTTCCGACCAAAGACTCGATATCGGGACGAAGCCCCACGGTAACGGACGAATCCTCGTCTGTCAGTCCTTTGAGGGATATCTCATACACCTTGTCTATCGTAAAAGAATTCGAATAAGCCGAATGCTCGGAGCCGTTCAGTGAAAATACCGCATTGGATGAAGGGCTGGCAACATCGGATAATCCGAAATATTCAACAGAACCCGAAGTTTTGCTGGTATTGTCATCGGATACCCTGAACACATCTTTTCCGTCAATCTGCGTGCCGGTAGCGGTGCTCTCGAGCCGGAGCGCGGAAAGACCGGTCCCGTCCGATTCAACGGTTGCGTTTACTCCGATATTTGAGCGGTTTATAAGTCTGGCCAGCTTTTCCTGCATGTCTTTATTCGTATCGCCGGCTTCCACATTGAACTGGAACTCATAGTCAGTATCATTTATCTCAATATCAAAGGAATAGGTATCGGGATCAAGGCCCATCTGACCTTCCTCTATGAATTTTCCGAGATTAACCTGCGATGAAGCGAGCTGTTTTACCTCGATCTCAAAGGACGGTACATCATCAGGATCCACAGACATATTGTTGTCGCCGATATATTTTGCGGTAACGATGTCTTCGTTTGAGGAATAAGCGGTCTTTTTGTCGAGAATGCTCATGGTATCCTCCGAAGACAGCGAGGATATGACATTGCTCAGCTCTCTGGCATTTTCCTTCATATTTACGGCGTAACTTGTGGTTTCGGTTCCGTAATCAATGAGAAACAGAGGAGAATCTTTCGACTGCTTTACGATAGACTCATATATGCTTTTTAGCTCTCCGCGTTTGTGATTATCATAGCGCGTAGACTTCGGAGCATATGTGGTAAGAAAATTGTTGTATATGTTTGTTAATGCAAATCCAGCCATCTTTGTCCCCTCCTTTCTTCCATGAATCGTGGGAGACCCCCGTAAAACCTTACTATCTGTGTCATTCCGATTGTCTGAAGAACACAAATAGGCGTAAAAATCCATTTACACAATATAAAGGTATCATATAAGAAGGGAAAAAGCAAGTACTTTTTAAAAAATTGTCAGATAATTTAACGATTTGTACCTTCTGTTATCTCAGAACCTTCCGTATCGCATCGAGAAAAGCGGGATAATCGTCAAAAGCGGGTATGTCCGGATTGTCCTTTATTATCTGTGCGGTACTGCGGAAGAGAAATCCTGCACGGCTTTCCCGTATCATGCCAAGGTCGTTATAACTGTCACCTGCAGCTATGGTGTCAAAGCCTATGGACTGCAGCGCCTTGACGGTAGCAAGCTTTGCGCCTTCTATCCTCATCCTGAAATCTGTTATCTCTCCTGTTTCCGAAATGACCAGGCTGTTGCAGAATATAGTGGGATAGGAAAGCTTTTTCATCAGAGGACCGGCAAACTGGGTAAAGGTATCACTCAATATCAGGACCTGTGTCATGCTTCTGAGTTCATCAAGGAATTCCTTTGCCCCTTCAAGAGGCTCTATGGAAGAAATGACATCCTGGATCTCTTTGAGTCCCAGGCCGTGTTCTTTAAGGATATCTATCCTGTATCGCATCAGTTTGCCATAATCCGGCTCATCTCTGGTGGTGCGCCGAAGCTCCGGTATACCGGCTGCTTCAGAAAAAGCGATCCATATCTCCGGGACAAGAACTCCCTCCAGATCAAGACATACTATATCCATAACAAAAACCTCCCGATTCAGATACGTTGCACTGTTATCCTAACCCCTGCCTCATCTGATTGTCAATTGAATGAAAATAGTGTATAACAAATACATTAAATTTTTATGGAGAATGCTGATAAATGGGCGAGACCATTCTGGAACTGAAAAATATATCAAAAAGCTTTGACGGTAAAAAGATACTTGATGACCTGTGTCTGAATATCGAAAAGAATGAGTTCGTGACGCTTCTCGGGCCGTCCGGATGCGGGAAATCAACGCTCCTGCGAATTATAGGAGGCTTTGTGAAGCCTGATCACGGGCAGGTTTTTTTTGAGGGGAGCGACATCACATCCATGCCTCCGGAAAAAAGGCAGGTTCATACCGTTTTTCAGAAGTATTCCCTGTTTCCGCATATGAATGTTGCAGATAATGTTGCATTTGGCCTGAAACTGAAAAAAAAGAACAGGGATTATATCAGTGAAAAAGTCAGATATGCCATGAGACTGGTGAATATGGAAGGCTACGAGGAAAGGATGACCACTTCTCTTTCGGGAGGCCAGCAGCAAAGGATAGCGATTGCCAGAGCCATAGTGAATGAGCCAAAGATGCTGCTTCTGGATGAGCCTTTGGGGGCTCTTGACCTGAAGCTTCGGCACGAGATGCAAAAGGAACTTATGAGGATCAAACATGAAGTAGGCATTACTTTTGTATATGTGACCCATGATCAGGAAGAGGCTTTGACAATGTCGGACAGGATAGTTGTCATGAACCAGGGGATCATACAGCAGATGGGAACCTCAAAGAGCATCTATGATGAACCTCAGAATGCGTTTGTTGCGGATTTCATCGGGGACAGCAATATCATAAACGGCATAATGATAAAAGACCGGCTGGTGCTGATCCACGGGGTTGAGGTGGAGTGCGTTGATGAAGGCTTTGATCCAAATGAGCCCGTAGATGTGGTGATACGTCCTGAGGATTTGGTAATAGTGGGAAAGGACAACGGGTTTACGAATGGCATTGTAACAAACCTTATCTATAAAGGCGCTTATTATGATATAAGTGTAGCGGCCGGCGATTATGAATGGTCGGTTCAGAGCAATGTCCCCGCTGCAGTGAACAGTGAGGTCGGCCTGTTCATAGAACCGGAGAATATCCAGATAATGAAAAAACCAAAATCCAGTGACGAGGAGGTCATAGACAAACTTGGATAAGATCCTCGGTAAAAGGAGCGCTCTGGCAGGTCCGTATGTGATCTGGGCTGTGGGATTTACGGTGATCCCGCTCCTTGTAATAATTAAATATGCGCTATTTGACAGGAGCGGCGCTTTCACGCTTTCAAACATCCTTGCCATATTTGATCCTGTCCATTTAAGGGCGCTGGTTTTCTCCCTTGAGATAGCCCTCGGCTGCACCGCTATTTGTATCATCCTGGCCTATCCGCTGGTTCTTGCCATCTCGCGCCTCAGATTTGCCAGGAGCGGATTCATGCTGGTGATACTGATACTGCCAATGTGGATGAACTTTATACTGAAGCTGCTTGCATGGCAGATGATACTGTCATCGAACGGAGTGCTTAATATGATAATAAGTGCGCTGGGGATCACGGGATTTGATATCTCAAATACGCCTCTGAGCATAATGATAGGGGTTATCTATGAGTATTTTCCATATATGGTATTGCCGGTTTTTGATGCTGTTGTTGCGATAGACGCGGATGTGATAGAGGCAGCCAGGGATCTGGGCGCAAAAAAGAGCACGGTTTTCTGGAAGATAATATTTCCGCTGTCTCTTCCGGGACTGATGAGCGGGATAACGATGGTATTTGTTCCTTCGATGACAAGCTTTGTGACGGCAGATATACTTGGCGGTGGCAAGCTTCAGCTCGTGGGAAACATAATCGAACAGGAATTTATCCAGAGCATGAACTGGAATCTGGGCTCCGGCCTTTCCGTGGCTCTTATGATCTTTATCCTGATAAGCATGACATTTACGGTAAACAGGAATGAGCGTGAGGAGGAAGAGGCATGGTAGAAAAACTGAAGAATCTGATAAGCCGTTTGTACATCTTTCTCATAATCCTTTTTCTGTATGCACCGATAGCTGTTCTTATCATTCTTTCGTTTAATGATTCAAGGTCAAGGGTCAGATGGGGAGGTTTTACCTTCAGATGGTATGTCACGCTCCTTCACAGCTCGCAGATACGGGCTGCTCTTGGAACGACGTTTCTACTGGCTTTTCTTTCGGCGTTTATCTCTCTTCTGATCGGGACCGCCGCAGCCCTCGGGATATATTCGATGAAAAAAAGAAACCATAAACTGATGATGATGATCACAAATATTCCGATGCTCAATGCCGACATAGTCACAGGCATTGCGCTCATGCTGTGGATCATCCAGTTCATGCCGTTGGGTTTCGGATCGGTGCTCATAGCGCATATCACTTTCAATATCCCGTATGTGATACTTGCTGTCATGCCGAAAGTTAAGACTATGAACATCTCCATATACAATGCGGGGAGGGATTTGGGAGCAGGTCCTTTAAGGGCGTTTTTTGAACTGATGCTTCCACAGCTTTCCGGAGGGATGATATCAGGTTTTTTTATGGCATTTACGATGTCAATGGATGATTTTGTGATAACATATTTTACGAAGGGAGCCGGGGTCAATACCCTCTCAACGATGATCTATGGTGAGATAAAAAAGGGTATCAAACCGGAAATATATGCTCTGTCAACCATAATCTTTGTTTTTGTACTGGTGATATTAATGATCGTGAACAATATGCCGGCAAGGGAGAAAGCAAATCGTAAGGTCGCTTAAAAAGGCGTAATTGTTTCAGGATGAAAGGGGAGAAAAATGAAAGGGAGAAAAACTATAGCTCTGATACTGGCTGTGGTGCTGGCTGTCTGCCTGTCTGCCTGCGGAAAGGACGATCCGGAAAAGACACTGACAGTTTTTAATTATGGAGAGTATCTTGATCCTGCCATGATCAGGCTTTTCATGAAAGAAACAGGGATAAAGATCAAGTATGAGGAAGCTGCAACTCCGGAAGAGATGTATACCAAATTTAAGGCGGGAGCTGTAGGATATGATCTTTTGTGTACATCGGATTATATGCTCAAAAGGCTGATAGATGAAAATGAACTGAAGGAGATAGACTATTCCCTGTTTCATTACAAGGACAACATAGGAAAAAAATACTGGGATTTTACCAAATCTTTTGATCCGGAGATCAAATATACAATGCCCTATTTCTGGGGCACGGTAGGGATACTGTATGACACTTCGAAGGTCAGCAAAAAGATCGACAGCTGGGATGTCCTGTTCAACGGTGAATATTCAGGGAAGATCGTCATGCAGAATTCCGTGAGGGATGCTTTCATGATTACCGAGAAATATCTGGGATATTCACTGAACACTACTGACAGGGATGAGATACAGAAAGCATATGAAACACTGCTCAAACAAAAGCCGGATGTTCAGGCTTACCTCGTCGATGAGGCCAGGGATGAGGTTGTGGCAGGAAATGCCGTCATGGCGGTAGTCTATTCCGGAGAGGCGTATCTCGGACATAAATATAATCCGGATCTGGAATATGTGGTCCCGAAGGAAGGCTCGAATGTATGGCTTGATTCATGGTGTATCACAAAGAACTGCAGAAACACCGAGGCGGCCTGCAGATTTCTGGATTTTCTGTGCAGGGATGATGTGGCATTAAAGAATTTTGAATATATCTATTATTCCACACCGAATGAAACCGTAAAGGATAATCTTCCTCCGGAGGACCGTAATGACAAGTCAATGTTCCCGGATGATTCCGTTACCGAAAACTGTGAAGTCAATACACTTACAGACCCGGAAACAAACGAACTGCTGAACAGGCTCTGGAAGGATCTGAAAGCAAACTAAAGATGCAAAAACGAACCAGGGGACACATATGTGTCCCCTGGTTCGTTTGCTGCGCCGGGCGGGATTTGAACCCGCACGCCATAAAGACACAGGAACCTAAATCCTGCCTGTCTGCCAGTTCCAACACCGGCGCTTTTCTGTCCGGATATTCAGTCTGAAAGGCCGCAGAGCTTATTGGCCTTGTCTGTGATCTGTTTCAGTTTTTCGTGGTCAAAGGTTCCGTCTCCGAATCCGAGCACATTTCTCAAAGGAGTGGGACCGAAAGTGGCTTCAACCATTTCAGGCGAAATAGCCTCGCTTTTTTTCAGATCCTTTTCATTTACATGGTTAAAGGAATCTATAACCGGCTTTAGGAGTGCTTCGAGCCTGGGATCTCCCATGAAATCCGAGAAGGTGGAATTTTCATCGAAACGTCTTCTCGGAAGCTTTGCCGATTCTATGTTTACTTTTTTTGTGAATCTGATATCCCTCGAGGAAGCACCGACTTCCACATCATAATCGCCTGAGGGCACATAGAAATCACCGAGGGATTCATCATAATAGGAAAAAGCTCTTTTATCAAGGATAAAGCTGACGGTCTTTGTTTCTCCCGCACGGAGGGCTATCTTGTCGAATGCGCGCAGTTCACGGACGGGTCTGGGCACATCGGATCTCCCGGGCGATACATAGATTTGTACAACTTCCTTTCCTGCCATGCGGCCGACATTTGAAATGTCCACGCTTACCTCGAGTGTGTCCGTATCCTTTATCTTTCTTTTTGACACCTTGAAATTTGAATACTTGTAGGTGGTGTAACTCAATCCGTGGCCAAAAGGAAACAGGACATCATATTCTTTGGCATCATAATATCTGTAGCCGACAAAAACTCCCTCGGCATAGTTTACGCGATCATCATGCCCCGGGAAGTTCAGATAGGAAGGGTTGTCGGAAAGCTTCATGGGGAAGGTTTCGGGAAGACGGCCGGAGGGGTTTGCTTTTCCGAACAGGAGCTCATACTGGGCAAGCCCTATGTTCTGTCCGCCCAGATACATCTCAAATATTCCCTTTACCCTGTCCGCCCACGGCATCTCAACTGGGGAGCCGTTATGCAGCACGACAACAACATTGGGCTGTACCTTGAGTACTTCTTCGATCAGGGTGTTCTGGCAGTCCGGAAGACGCATGTGTTTTCTGTCATAGCCTTCGCTTTCAAAATTGTCCGGAAGTCCGGCAAATATCAGCGCGACATCGCTCTTTTTTGCGGCATTCACAGCCTTTGTCAAAAGCGCCCTGTCAGTTTCGTCCTTCTGATCATCATAACCCTGGGCGTAGATCAGATCATGTCCCTTGCCGTGGGATGCATCCATGAAGGAGGTCACCTTAAAGGCATTGATGTGTGAACTCCCGCCGCCCTGAAATCTGGGAGTTTTTGCATACTTTCCTATGACGGCTATAGTGTCGTTTTTGTCCAAAGGCAGGATACCGTCGTTCTTGAGGAGTACGGCACATTCCTCTTCGGCCTTTCCGGCAAGTTCGTGATCGGCTTCCTTGTCCCACTTGGCATTTTTGCTTCTGTGAGATTCGAAACGGTCTATCAGTCGAAGGATTCTTTCAGCAGCCCTGTCTACGACTGCTTCCGAAAGCTGGCCGTTTTTTACGGCTTCCACTATAAGCCTGTCGTTGATTCCGTAGGTTCCGGGCATTTCAAGGTCAAGTCCGGCGTCAAGGCCGGTAACCCTGTCGCTTACGGCACCCCAGTCACTCATCACCACTCCGTCAAATCCCCACTCGTCACGGAGCACGGAGGTGAGGTATTTTTTGTTCTGTGATGCGTGTGTACCGTTTATTCTGTTGTATGAACACATAACGGTCCAGGGCTTTGCATCTTTTACTGCGCCCTCAAAAGCAGCAAGATAAATCTCATGAAGGGTTCTTTCATCGATCTCGGCACTGACGGAAAGACGTCTGTGTTCCTGGTTGTTTGCCAGGAAATGCTTGATGCAGGCGCCGACATTTTTGCTCTGGACACCTTTTATGAAAGCAGAAGCAAGCTCGGAGGCAAGCAAAGGGTCCTCGGAAAAGTATTCAAAATTCCTCCCGCACAGAGGAGATCTTTTGATATTTACCGCCGGTCCCAGTATGGTGCCGACACCTTCTGCCTGGCATTCATTCCCGATGGCTTTTCCTATCTTTGTCAGAAGATTTCTGTCAAAGGAAGATGCTGTCGCGCAGGCTGCCGGAAAGCATACGGCTTTTATGCTTTCGCTTCCGCCGAAGTGGTCATCCTCCAAAGTCTGTCTGCGAAGACCGTGAGGTCCGTCACTGACTTCGAACTCAGGGACATTCTGACTCCTGACAGCTTTTGTGTGCCAGAAATCACGGCCGGAACACAAAGAAGCTTTTTCCTCGAGGGTCATCTTTTTTAATACTTTGTTCACATCCATAGGATACCTTCCTTTCATCCCCCATATGAATCACAGTAAACGAAAATATGAAAATCTTTTTAGCAGATGTCTGATAAACAGTGTAACACTTTTTTTTAATGCTTGAAAGAAAAACAGGGCATGTCAGTCACAGATTATCGTATCCACTATGATGTCCCGTCCGCGAATCACGCGGCCCTGGCCACTCCCGCATTCAGGGCATCTGTACCCGTTTGATCTTTCCGGAGCATAGACTTTTCCGCAGTCACAGCACTCTGCCTCAACAGGGACAGTCTTTATTTCAAGGGCGGAATTTTGGAGTATGGTTCCTTTTGAGGCCTCTTTGAAATACTTTTCAAGATATTCCGGGAGGGCACCGGTCATGGCGCCAACACTGATTTTTATGCAGCGTATACTCTTCAGTCCCTTTTTTTCGGATTCTTCCAGGACAGTGTCCATGATCGCTGCGACAAAACTCATTTCATGCATGGTTTTATTATAACATTATAAAAAAATGTGGTATACTGTTCATCAGAGAATTTCAGGGATCTTTAAGGAGAAGAACATGGCATCATTCACGGTTCCGTTTTTGATTATATTTCCGTTCGTTTCGGCAGTGCTGAGTTATTGTACGAGGATCAACAAGCTCAGGAACGGGATGTCATATATCAGTTCAGTGATTATCATGGCTGTTACGGGCTTGCTCTTTGTGCAGTGGTGTTCGCAGGGAGCGGCCGTAACGGAGATCTATTATGAGACACATACGGCAGACCGTGTGATACTCATACTGGAGATAATACTTGCCATATACATAACCGTTCTGAGTTTCAGGCACAGAAAATACTGGATCAGCCTTCTTTCCATAGGACCGACCGGACTCATAGTATGGTTTGAGCTTTTCGGTCCGGGACTGAAGGAAACGGCAAGGATAAGAATAGATCATCTTTCCATGCTGATGTGCCTGATCATAGGTATCATCGGTTCGCTCATTATAGTATACGCTGTAGGATATATGCATGGATATCATCATCATCACAGGCACTTAAGGGACAGAAGGTATTATTTTTTCACCCTTCTTTTTGTGTTTTTGGGCGCGATGTATGGATTTGTCCTTTCGGACAATCTGCTTTGGATAGACTTTTTCTGGGAGCTTACAAGCGTCTGTTCTTTCCTGCTGATCGGATATACACACGAGCCTGTGGCTATATCCAATTCATTCAGGGCCTTGTGGATGAACCTTTTGGGAGGAACGGCTCTGGCTATAGGCATCGTTTATATGGGATTCTATTCCGGCACGGTCTCGCTGCATGAGCTCATCGGCCTGGGAACAGGAGGTGTGGCAGCTGCGACCATACCGATAGCCCTGATCGCTTTTGCAGCTCTTACAAAGGCCGCGCAGATGCCGTTTTCAACCTGGCTCATCGGAGCGATGGTTGCCCCGACTCCTTCGTCGGCCCTGCTTCACAGTGCAACCATGGTAAAGGCCGGCATATACATCCTTTTCAGATTATCCCCGGCTATGGCAAAGACTACCACAGGAAATATGATAGCCTTCATAGGAGGCTTCACTTTCCTGATAACTTCATTTATGGCTATAGCTCAGAGCGACGGAAAAAAGGTTCTGGCATTTTCAACCATTTCAAACCTCGGACTGATGGTCGCCTGTGCGGGAATGGGCAGGAGTGAGACCATATGGGCCGGGATCTTCCTGATGCTTTTCCATGCCATCTCAAAATCTCTGCTTTTTCAGGATGTGGGCGCTACCGAAAACTGCCTGCACTCCAGGGATATAGAGGATATGCACGGCCTGCTGTATATCCTGCCGAGACTGGCGTTCTTTATGTTCATAGGCATAGCGGGCATGTTCCTTGCGCCGTTCGGGATGCTGATCTCAAAATGGTCAGCGCTAAAAGCATCCGTGAATGAGGGAAATATCATCATGGTGTTTTTCATCTGTCTCGGTTCGGCAACAACATCATTTTACTGGACAAAGTGGATGGGCAAGATAATAAGCGCAAGCCATCTGAAGGAAACGCAGTTCAGGGATATCACAAAGAAAAATGAACTGATCTCCCTGTGGATACATGCTGTTCTGATGATAACCCTGTGCCTGCTGTTCCCTCTGCTTTCCCATGTGTATGTAAATCCCCTGATAGAGGAGATGTTCGGCTTTTACAGTGATGTTCTTCCGACGCAGATACTTCTGACGCTGGTGGTGATCATAGGGCTGGTGTTTGCAGTTCCGCTTTTGGCTTTTCTTTACAGCAGAAAAATGCGAAAGACATATGTTTTGTCTTACATGAACGGAGTAAATGCGGGAAACAATATGAAATTTATTGATTCCTTCGGTGAGCAGAAGACCCTGTGGATGTCGAATTTTTATTTTCATAAATGGATAGGTCAGAGAAAACTGATGGGGCCGAGCCAGTTCTTTGCAGCAGCGGTGCTTGTGGTCATGATGAGTATGATAATCGGAGGTGTCAGGATATGAACATGGGCATAGTTTATGCGATCGCTTACATAGTGCTGGCGCCTTTTGTCGGAGGTTTCCTTGACGGGGTTGACAGAAAGATATCTGCAAGGATGCAAAGGAGAGTGGGACCGCCTTTGCTTCAGCCTTTCTACGACATAGTAAAGCTGTTCAATAAGGAAACGATCTCGGTCGATTCATCGCAGACATTTCTGCTGCTGACCTATTTTGTACTGATGCTCGTGACCGGAGTGATGTTTTTCTCGGGAAGCGATATCCTGATGTGTTTCTTCGTTCTTTCCACAGCGGCGACATTTTTGTATTTTGCCGGAGTCATAACCAGTTCCCCGTATTCATCCATCGGGGCGCAGAGAGAACTCATACAGATGATGACTTATGAGCCGGCGGTGCTTTTGACCTGTGTGGGATTTTATCTGGCGGCAGGAAGCTTCAATGTCAATGAGATAGCATCCACCGGGACCAGTTATATTTTCAGATTGCCGGGTTTTTTCGTGGCGTTCGTATTCATACTCACCATTAAGATGAGAAAATCGCCTTTTGATACAAGCACATCGCATCATATGCATCAGGAGCTGGTAAAGGGGATCACTACGGAAATGGGTTCAAAGAATCTGGCTCTGTTCCAGATAACGGAATGGTATGAGAATGTATTTCTGATGGGAGTGATCTGCCTGTTTTTCGTAAACGGGAGCATCACGGGTCTTGTCATTTCACTGGCTGTATTTCTGCTGGTGTATTTTCTCGAGATACTGATCGACAACTGCTGCGCAAGGATGAAGTGGCAGGATATGCTCGTAATCACCTGGATAGTTACTTTTTTTACTGCGGGAGTAAATCTTGTTATCCTGATGGTAATTAGATAAAAATCTGACTGGAGGAGAAAATGGCAAATATAACCAGATCGCCCTGGCTGCTTCATTATGACGGTTCGAGCTGCAACGGCTGCGACATAGAGGTTCTTGCCTGTCTGACACCCGTTTATGATGCCGAAAGGCTGGGTGTGATGAATACGGGGGACCCGATGCAGGCGGATATTTTTTTGATCACCGGTGGAATCAACTCCCAGAATCAGGCGACGGTAAAGCAGCTTTATGATCAGATGCCGAATCCAAAGGTGGTTGTGGCAGTGGGAGTATGTGCCTGCACGGGAGGGATCTTCAAGGAATGCTACAACATTCTGGGAGGAGCCGACACCACAGTGCCTGTTGATATATATGTACCGGGGTGCGCGGCAAGACCCCAGGCGATCATAGACGGTATCATACAGGCAGTGGAACTCTTTCAGAAAAGATCCGATGATTACAAGGCAATGGTAAAGGAAAAAAAGAGGAGAGGATAAGACATGGATGTAAAGATCCCGGATAATGAATTGGAGGTCATAACTGTTTCGGATCTGTTAAAAAGAGTGCTTGAGCTTAAAAAGAGCGGATTCCGTTTTTCACAGGCAAATGCAGCGCTTATAGATGGAAAGCTTGAACTGAGCTATTCATTTTCGGACTATGAAAACTATGCTCTTCATACCCTGCGCATTGTGGCCGATACCGGGGAAGAGATCCCCAGCATAACGCAGATTATACCGGCAGCGGTTTTTTATGAAAATGAGATGAAAGAGCTGTTTGGTGCCAGGATCATGCTGATAGATACCGATCTGAACGACAGGCTGTACAGGATCAGGCAGAAGACACCATTCGGAAAGAAAGAAACGGAGGCAGAGTGAAAAGACATGGGTAAGAGAAGCGTGATACCTTTCGGCCCGCAGCATCCGGTGCTTCCGGAACCGATCCATATAGATCTGGTGGTTGAAGATGAGAAGGTGGTCGAGGCCATACCATCGATAGGTTTTGTCCACAGGGGTCTGGAAAGCCTTGCGGAAAAAAAGGATTTCAATCAGATGGTATATGTTGCCGAAAGGACCTGTGGGATATGCAGTTTTCAGCATGGTATGGGATATTGTGAGTCAGTAGAGCATATATTCGGTGTGGAGGTGCCAAGACGGGCCAGATTCCTGCGCACCATCTGGGCAGAACTTTCAAGAATGCATTCCCACCTGCTATGGCTGGGACTGCTGGCGGATGGGTTTGGATATGAAAACCTTTTTTACCAGTGCTGGAGGATCAGGGAAAAGATCCTGGATCTTCATGAACTTACAGCGGGTGGCAGGCTTATATTCTCCGTGAACAAGGTGGGCGGAGTCACAAAGGATATCGAAAAGGAAAAACTGGAGGAGATTCTGAGGACCCTTGACGAGGCAGATGATGAACTGAGGGTTATAAGGTCTGTCTTTTTTGAGGACAGGACTGTTCTCTCCAGGCTTAAAGGAGTGGGTGTCCTTTCAAAAGAACAGATCAACGAGCTGGGCGCCGTGGGTCCCTTTGCAAGGGCCAGCGGTGTCAGGGTAGACATGAGGATGCTCGGATATGCCGCATATAATGAGCTTTCTTTTATCCCGATAGTGAGTAATGACGGCGATTGTTATGCACGATGCTTTATCAGGATGATGGAACTCTTTCAATCCATAAAGCTGATAAGGGAAGCCATAGGAAAGATACCCGAAGAAAAAGAAATTGAGGTTCCCGTCAAGGGGAATCCAGACGGGGAATACTTCATGAGGGTGGAGCAGCCCAGGGGAGAGGCCTTTTATTATGTGAAGGCTTCCGGGAAGCCTCTGCTTGACAGGATGAGGATCAGAACTCCTACCTTTGCAAACATACCGGCTCTGTGCGAGATGCTCAAGAGTTCAGAGATTGCCGATGTGGGTCTTCTGGTATTGACGATAGATCCCTGTATCAGCTGCACTGAGAGATAAGAAAAGGTAAGGAGATCCGTTATGGCTTTGATGAAATATGCGCCGCAGGCTCTGAAGAATCTTTTCATGAAGCCCGCTACAAAAAAATATCCTTTGGAAAAGCCTGTCTACCCGGATGGCAGCAGGGGACATGTGACGATAAGTATTGATGAGTGTATTTCCTGCGGGATGTGTGCAAGGGCCTGCCCGAACGGTGCGCTGAAGGTGGACAGGAATGCCGGGACATGGACAATAGACAGGTTTGACTGCATAGCCTGCGGCTATTGTGTTTTAAAATGCCCGAAGAAGTGCCTTTTCATGGAGAAGGGATATCAGACACCCGGACCCGAAAAGAAGGAGGAAACTTTTACCAAATCACCTGAAGTCCTTGCTGCCGAGGAGGAAAAAAGAAAGGAAGCTGCAAGGAAGGCGGCTGAGGCAAAAGCGGCCATGGCAGCAAAGGCAGCCGGAGAGTCAAAGCCGGCGGAGGAAAAAAAGGACTGATGGAACAGGAGAGCTCTTATTACAGACTGACCGTATATGGCCTGGTACAGGGAGTCGGATTCAGGCCGTTTGTTCTGGAATTCTGCAGGAAGCTGGGCATAAAGGGTTCCGTGAAAAACGCGGGCGCTTCAGCCGGCATATATGTACATACCGATAAAGAAACGGCAGGCGCCCTGATAAGGCGCCTTTCCTGTATTAAAGGCAATGATCCGGAACTTTGCGGTGCCAGAGTTGATGATGTAGATGTATGTGAGATATCAAAGGAGGATTTTGAAAAAGAAGCAGATCCGGGGAAGGAATTCTGCATAGAAAAAAGCGGAGGCGGGTCTGAAAGGATCAGGTTCATTCCACCGGATATGGGAATCTGTGAAGACTGCAGAAGGGAAATGCTGGATCCGTCAAACAGAAGGTACGGACATCCTTTTATCAGCTGTGTTTCATGCGGCCCCAGATTTTCGATAATGGAAGACATTCCTTATGACAGGGAAAATACATCCATGAAGGAATTTGCTCTGTGCGATGAATGTGCAGCTGAGTACAGATCGTCCGGAAAAAGAAGACATGCCCAGACAGTTGCGTGTAATAAATGCGGACCGAAGCTTAAGGCTTTTATTATGGGAAAGGACGGGAAGGTGATCCGTGCAGCTTCGGGAAATGAGGCACTGAAGCTTACGATAGATTATATCCGGGATGGGCGGACTGCCGCAGTAAAGAATACCGGGGGCTACCATTTCGTTTTTGATGCTTTAAGGCAGGGCGCTTCATACAGGCTTCGGGAGTATAAAAAACGGGAGAGCAAGCCTTTTGCGGTGATGTTTTCGGAGATCGGTGATATCAGGGAATACTGTCATGTCTCGGAAACGGAAGAGAAACTGCTTTCTTCTCCCGAAAGACCTATAGTGCTCCTGAAGAAGAACAGCAAAATGAAACTGGCAGAGGGAATATGCGATCACAGCTCAAGGATAGGCGCCATGCTTCCCTGTGACGGGATACAGATCCTTCTCCTTGAAGACGGGATCCCGCTTGTCATGACCAGCGCGAACAGACACGGCCAGCCGATGGAGAGCAGGGATGAGGAAGCGGTTTTGTTCCTGAAGGAGGGAGCCTGTGATATAGTACTGGCAAATGACAGGAGGATAATAAACCCGCTTGATGATGCAGTCTGTCAGGTCATTGAAACGGGATACAGACAGATCGTCCAGGTATTAAGAAGGGCGAGAGGGCAGGTGCCGGCACCCGTAACAATCGGAAGAAAGGCCGAAGCAGACATTTTTGCTGCGGGAGGAGATCTGAAGGCGGTTTTTTCCTATGCGAGAGACGACATGGCCTTTCCGGGAGGACATTTCGGAGATCTGATGGACACCGGTTCGCGCAAAAGCAGGAGCCTTGCCGCAAAGACCCTTGAAAGGATGCTGGGCCTGAAGCCGGAGGTGTTTGCTGCAGACAGGCATCCGGGATATTATTCGCTTCAGGAGATAATTCAAAAGGATCCGCTGAAGGTACAGCATCATTATGCGCATTTATTATCTGTTGCGGCAGAACACGGACTTTCGGGAAAGTTTTTGGGAGTTTCATTTGACGGAACAGGATACGGGGATGACGGTACCGTATGGGGAGGAGAGTTTCTGGTCCTGGATCCGGATGATACGGGAGGATACAGGAGAGCAGGACATTTCCTTGATGTCAGGCTCCTCGGAGGGGACAGTATCGCATATGATGCCGAAAAGGCTGCAATGTGCTATGTTTATGAAGCGATATCGAGGGGGCTTATAGAGCAGGAGGAAAATCCCTTCAGGGGGGAGAAATGCGAGGCTGTTTTTAATGCTGTCAGCTGTGGGATAAATATTCACAGATCCTCATCTGCGGGAAGGTTTTTTGATGCCTGCACAGCGCTGCTTGGGATATGCAAAACAAACACCTATGAGGGAGAATGCCCGGAAAGGCTTCAGGCAAGGGCTGAAGAGGCTGCGGACAGATCAGGGAAACCGGATGATACAGGAATGTGTGCGCCCATCATAAAAGAAAGTAATATGTATATCGCTGATACGGTCGATCTTTTTGCTCAGCTGATAAGACTTTGCGGGCCGGATTCCGATGAAGGGATGATTGCTTTAAGGATACATTCTGCCGTAGCGGACATCGTGATCAGATGCCTGGATATGATAGGAAAAGAGACGGGCATAAAAAGAGTTTTGCTCGGTGGAGGAGTTTTTGCCAACGCTTTGCTGATACAGATGATCATGCCTGCTCTGCATGAAAAAGGATATGAGGTATATATGAACGAAAAAGTTCCGCCGGGTGACGGAGGGCTGGCACTGGGGCAGATATATGCTGCCTGTGAGGAAAAGTGATATGTGTGTAGCAGTACCGGGAACAGTAACAAGGATTATAGATGAGAAGTATGCAGAAGTCGAATTTTCGGGGAATATCCTGAAGGCGGCATCAGGTCTTGTTGATATAAAAGAGGGGGACAGAGTGCTGGTGCATGCAGGATGCATCATACAGAAGGTCAGCGAAAGGGAAGCATCAGAACTGGAAGAAGTATTCAGGGAACTGGGGGAACATTGACAGACAACAGATATATTGAAGGTTTAAGGAATTATGACGGAAGACCGATCCGCCTGATGGAAGTCTGCGGCAGTCACACGGCCGCAATTGCAAGGTCCGGGATAAAAGCCATGCTGTCTCCGAAGATAAAGCTGATCTCGGGTCCGGGGTGCCCGGTGTGTGTGACTGCGTCATCCTATGTGGACAGGCTTGTTGAACTTGCCGTGGATGGAAATATTATAGTGACCTTCGGAGATATGCTCAAGGTGCCCGGGAGCAGGGGCTCTTTGTATGAAGCAAAGGGCAGAGGGGCCGATGTCAGAATGGTTTATTCTCCGCTTGACCTGGTTGAAATGGCCCAAAAAGATCCCGAAGGCAGGTTTGTTTTTGCGGCAGTAGGCTTTGAGACGACGATCCCTGTTTATACCCTTCTTTTGGATCAGCTTATTGAAAAAAAGATCGAAAATGTGAAGCTTCTGACCGCCCTGAAACACATGGTTCCCGTGATAGAAAGGCTTCTTTCGGATGGATGCGGGGTGGATGGTTTCCTGGCGCCGGGCCATGTCAGCGTGATAACGGGGGAAAGAGAGTTTCTTGGTACTGCAAAAAAGTTCGGGGTTCCTTTTGCGATAACCGGATTCGGCACTGATGAGATCCTGTACGGAATATGGGGTCTTGTAGACATGATAATCAATGGAGGAGATCCGGTAAGGAATTATTATCCTTCGGTTGTTACGGAAAACGGGAATGAAAGGGCAAAAGAAAAGATAGATGAATACTTTGAAAGAAAAGAGGCATACTGGCGGGGCATAGGGAGCATACCGGAATCAGGATCCTATCTGAGGAAAGAATTTGACAAATTCGATGCAAAGAGCTTCGGACTCATGAAAGATGAAAAGCTGGATGAGAGGTGCTGCTGTGACAGGATACTGACGGGAAAGACTGAACCGGCCGGCTGCCCTCTGTTTGGGAAAGAGTGCACACCCTCTTCTCCAAGGGGGGCATGTATGGTATCATCTGAAGGAAGCTGTTTTGCTGAATACGGGAGAGGCATCTCATGATCATCACACAGGCACATGGAGGAGGAGGAAGGACAACTTCCGAGCTGATACGGAGTGTTTTTTTTCGTTACTTTGGAAATGAGATACTGTTAAGAGCTGAGGACAGCGCTGTTGTGGAGGGGTATTCAAGGATTGCTGTCACCACTGACAGTTTTGTGGTGGATCCTCCGGAATATGACGGCGGAGACATAGGAAGGCTTTCTGTCTGCGGGACTGTAAATGATCTGCTCTCGTCCGGCGCGGTGCCCAAATATCTGACCTGCGGGTTTATCCTTGAAGAGGGTCTTGAGATAGAGACTCTTGAAAGGATAGCCGCTTCAATGGCTGATACAGCAAAGGAGGCAGGCGTGAGCATTGTGGCAGGAGACACCAAGGTCACGCAGGGAAAGGGAGGCCTTTTCATAAATACTGCCGGAGTAGGATTTGTTCCTGAGGGAAGGGAAGTATCGGCCCGCAGGATCAAAGAAGGAGACAGCGTAATAGTTTCAGGGTGCCTCGGAGAGCATCACGTGGCGATATTAAAGAGCAGGCTGAACATAAAGAACAGCGTCTCAAGTGACAATGCCCCGCTTGCTGCCATGGTGAAGGCTTTGTTTGAAAGGGGCATAGACATACATGCGATGAGGGACATAACAAGAGGAGGGCTTGCGACTGTTCTTTCGGAAATGTCGGCATCATCAGATGCAGAGATCTTTATAGAGGAGAAAAGGCTGCCGGAAAACGAGAGTGTTAAGGGCTTCTGTTCTCTGCTTGGCCTGGAGACAATCTACATGGGAAATGAAGGCAGGATGTTGTTCTTTGTTTCCGCAGATGACGCGGACAAGGCACTTCAGGTTATCAGAAATGACAGATACGGAATAAATGCTGCCGTGATAGGAACGGTCAGGAGTGTCGGAAAAGAGGGATTCGTATGCATGAAGACTATATCCGGGGGAGAAAGAAGGCTTGAAGCCATGGCGGGAGAAGGCCTGCCCAGGATCTGTTGAACACGAGAGATAAAAAGCAGGAGGTTTTATTATGAGGAATATAGGTTTTGTAGGTTTGGGAAATATGGCTTATGCCCTAATCGAAGGATTCGTGGGATCAAAGGCGGCAGATCCGAAAAAGATATATGCGTACGCGCCTCACAGGGACAAACTGCTGGAAAATTGCGGAAAACTGGGAATAAATGCTTCCGATGATGTGAAGAGTCTTGTCGGGCAGTCGGATATGATCTTTATTGCCTGCAAGCCGTACCAGATCGAAGCAGCTCTCAAGGAAGTTCATGACCTGATAAAGGGAAAGGCCGTGGTTTCCATAGCGTCGGGATGGGGGTTTGATAAATTCAAGAGACTTTTAGGAGACAGTGTAAGAGTGCAGTTCGTGATGCCGAACACCCCGGCAATGGTAGGAGAGGGGGTTTTTCTTTTTGAAGAGACAAATACCCTGAAGGATGATGAAAGAAAGGAACTGACAGAACTGTTTTCATCCATAGGGATGATAGAGGAGCTTCCGACAGGACTTATGGATATCGGCAGCGCTGTCAGCGGATGCGGGCCCGCATTTGTAGACCTGATGACGGAAAGCTACGCCGATGCAGCCGTCAAATACGGTATTCCCAGAGATACGGCATACAGGATCGTTTCAGGGATGATAATGGGTTCCGCAAAGCTTATCCATGATACCGCAAAACACCCTGGACAGCTGAAGGATGCAGTCTGTTCGCCGGGAGGGACGACTATCCGCGGCGTGGAGGCATTGGAAAAGAACGGATTCAGAAGCGCGTGCATGTCCTCGATCGAAGCGATCATGGATTTCAAAAAGCAGGATTAATGATCATTTAAAGTCATTGCAAAGTCATGAGTTTTTTTGTTGACACCATATCTGCGCCGTGTTATATTTAGGAAACGACGGGTAATATAGTCTTATTTTTTTGCCCTATTTTTCAGGGACAATGATGGAGGAGCATTAACATGCGTACAAGAATAACGCTTGCGTGTACCGAGTGCAAGAACAGGAATTACGACACTACCAAGGATAAGAAGACACATCCTGACAGGATGGAGATAAGCAAGTATTGCAGATTCTGCAAAAAGCACACTCTGCATAAGGAGACCAAGTAAGCCGTTTCATGCCGGGCATTTTATGCTTGGGGGTGTGATGTGACTGCAGTTTTTCGGAGGTTTTATCATGGCTGAATCAGAAGCAAAAAGCGCAGGAAAGTTTTCGGCGTTCTTCAAGGGGGTCAAGGCTGAATTTAAAAAGATAGTATGGCCGGACAGACTGACACTTGTGAAGCAGACTGTTGCTGTCGTTGTGGTATCCATTATTACCGGAGCCCTGATAGCTGTTATAGACAGAGCGCTTCAATATGGAATTAATTTTCTTATCAGATAAAGGAATATATGGAGGAATAAATGGCTGATAAAGAACCACATTGGTATGTTGCTCATACATATTCCGGATATGAAAAAAAGGTCAAGGCCAACATAGAAATGGCTATTGAGAACAGGAATATGCAGGACAGGATACTGGAGATCCGCGTACCCACTCAGACTGTTATCGAGACCAAGGATAACGGCCAGAGAAAAGAAGTGGAAAAGAAAATGTTCCCCGGGTATGTTCTTGTAAATATGGTAATGGATGACGATACATGGTATGTTGTCAGGAATACCAGGGGAGTTACCGGATTTGTCGGACCGGGAAGCAAGCCTGTGCCGCTGACAGATGAAGAGATGAAGCCTTTAGGCATCCATGTTGAGAATATGGCTATCAACTTTGATGTCGGAGATACCGTAATGGTTGTAGCCGGACCCTGGAGGGATACAGTGGGTCCGATTTCGAGGATGGATACAGGCAAGAGGACAGCAACCATCATGGTGGAGCTCTTCGGAAGAGAGACACCTGTTGATATAAGTTTTGACCAAATCTCGTTAATGAGATAGGTAAATAGATCCGTGGGAGGGAAGAACTCCACCCGCAAACCACAAACCCGTTCTACGGGACAATAAAGGAGGCGCCAGATGGCAAAGAAAGTAGAAGGCTATATCAAGCTGCAGATTGAAGCCGGCAAGGCTACACCTGCACCGCCTGTTGGACCTGCGTTGGGTCAGCACGGCGTGAACATCGTTGAATTCACAAAGCAGTTCAACGCAAAGACAGCAGATATGGGAGATGTGCTCATTCCTGTTGTCATTACCGTATATGCGGACAGAAGCTTCACATTTATCACGAAGACTCCGCCGGCAGCGGTCCTTATCAAGAAGGCATGCAACATTCAGAAGGCTTCGGGTGTTCCGAACAAGACAAAGGTTGCAAAGCTTTCCAGGGACAAGCTGGAAGAGATAGCAAAGACAAAGATGCCCGATCTTAATGCCGCATCACTTGAGGCTGCAATGAGCATGATAGCAGGCACGGCGAGATCCATGGGTGTTGAGGTCGAAGAATAAGGAGGGGTCGATAAATGAAGCACGGAAAAAAGTATGTTGAAGCCGCAAAGGCAATTGACCGTACGAAGCTCTATGAGCCCGAAGAGGCTATGAGCGCCGTAAAGAAGGCTGCTGTGGCAAAATTTGATGAAACTATAGAAGTACATATCAGGACAGGCTGTGACGGAAGGCATGCGGAGCAGCAGATAAGAGGAGCAGTAGTGCTTCCTCACGGAACCGGAAGAACAGTCAGGGTGCTGGTATTTGCAAAGGGAGCCAAGCTGGATGAGGCTCAGGCTGCCGGAGCGGATCATGTCGGAGGAGAAGAACTCATCCCGAAGATCCAGAATGACGGATGGCTCGATTTTGATGTTGTGGTTGCAACGCCTGATATGATGGGTGTTGTCGGACGTCTCGGAAAGGTACTCGGACCCAAGGGACTGATGCCCAATCCCAAGGCAGGAACTGTTACCATGGATGTGACGAAGGCTATCCAGGATATCAAGGCAGGTAAGGTAGAGTATCGTCTTGATAAGGCAAACATTATACATGTTCCTGTAGGAAAGGCTTCTTTTTCAGAAGAGCAGCTGCTTGACAACTTCAATGCACTGCTGTCAGCTATCCAGAAGGCAAAGCCTGCAGCGCTCAAGGGCCAGTATCTGAAGAGCATTTCAGTTGCTCCTACGATGGGACCCGGCGTGAAGGTGAATAACACGAAGTATTGATATAATAAAAGCAAATAAAAAGACCGGGAGGAATGTTCCTCCCGGTTTTTCATATGCTCAGACCGCCGGTGAGTATGATGAGTTCTTTCGGGGACGCTTCCGCTCGCTCATCACGCAGCGGTGCTAACCTCGCAAAATACGCTCGGAAGCACCGGCGCTCTTCGAACGCCCCTCAAGAATCTCACATCTCACCGGCGGTTTTTTTGACGAAGCGTGTTATCGTACTTGCCAAGGGCCTCATTGTAAATATTATTGTGGCTGTTCAGTCTGTTCCGGTGCTTGGGCATTTGGATCGATAAGTGTGGGGTCGATGGAAGGGACCTCGGGCTTGGGCGCCGGCTTTGAGCTTGCAGACGGAGGCAGAGTCTCCCTCCCAAGAGATGTCTCCGTGTAGGTGACATAGCCTGTATCATCGATATCGGCATGATCCGTGGAAAACCCCCGCATCTGTTTTATGATACGGTTATACTCATCGCTGCCTTCGTCAAACATGGTTGTTTTGCAGTCTCTTTGCTGGCATGGATGAAATCTGAGGGACTTGATCCCATCTTTGCTGATTACAGCCTCAATTGCACAGTTGTCCAAGGTTTTTGAGTTGAACCAGAAATTACCCATGCTGTACATTACAGGCACATTTCCGACATAATCGAAGCCCTGCAGGACATGAGGGTGGGCGCCCATGATCAGGTCGGCTCCCGCGGCTGCATATTTTTCGGCGAGGTCTCTTTGCGAGGCCTCATAGTCATTTTTGTTCTCGCTGCCCCAGTGGACGAAGACTATGACAAAATCGGAATTGGCTTTTGCGTTTTCGATCACGTCAAGAAATCTTGCAGGATCCAGAGTCCTCAGGACACCCGGTTCCGTTTCGGTCGCCTCTTTTGTGTCCGGCGGAGAAGTACGTTCGATCTGTGTTGCCGCAACTATGCCGATCTTCATCCCTCCTGCTATGAAGTAAACGGGTTTCGAAGCTTCTTCTATATTGTGTCCTGCCCCTACATAGGGAATCCCTTCACCGTCGAGGGTGTCGAAGGTATCCAGCAGGGCATCCTTTCCGTGGTCATAGGCGTGGTTGTTTGCAAGACCTACGATATCAACGCCCATGTCTGTCAGATAATGTACTGTTGAAGGAGGCGCACGGAATGTGAATTTCTTTCCTGCTGTCGGGGTGCCGCGGTCGCTGTAGGGAAATTCGTTATTCAGCATGCATATATCCGCATCCCGGAGAAGTGAGAGAAGATCCGGAGAAAGAGCAGCGGATATATCTCCGCCCCTGGATCTTAAGGCATTCATATTTGCATAGCCCGTATCAAAATCTATATCTCCTCCGAATACTATCGATACTTCGCCCGGATTTTTCACGCTTTTCAGATATACACCGTTTTCCGGTGTATCTCCCTCACCAAGGATATATCCCTCAAATGAGTTCTCAGGCTCAGGATCAACAGCCGCCGGTTCGGGCGCTTCGGGTTCGGGAGTTTCTTCCACGGTGGTCATGGCCGGAGCCTGTAGGGGAACATCTTCAGGAGTCTCCGGAGCAGCTGCAGCTTCTTCTGCTTCGGGTCTCATACCTGGGATCATGTCCGTTATCTCCTCCGGCATGGAACATCCTGCCAGGCATACCAGCGCCAGAAGGAGGATTATGTTCAGCGATATGTTTTTTTTCATGACAATTTCTTCCTTGTGAATAATATAAGACTTGACTGTGTCGGGAACTGACAACTGTTTGTCAGATTCCGTCACATACTGCAAACATATAATCTGTATAAACAGTAACAGATTACCACATTTATTTCCGTTATTCCACTTGACACGGAAGGAGAGGCTGTGGTAAGGTAAATCTCGCTTGTAAAAGCAAAGCCGAAGACAGCAGGTGCGGTTTTCCGCGTAAGCACAAAGACGCCTGCCGAGGATTATAAAGAGATAGATATGTCTTTTATTTTCCCTGCCTTTGGTGCGGGGATTTTTTTCGGCTTAAATCTGAAGAAAAGGAGGAAAAAGCGATGGCAAAGGTAGAACTTAAGGCACCGGTTGTCGAAGAGATATCCGGAAGGATCAAGGATGCGAAAGCGGCCGTTCTTGTTGATGCCATAGGACTCACTGTCGAGCAGGATACCAGGCTGCGCAGACAGCTTCGTGAGGCCGGCGTATCATACAAGGTATACAAAAATACCATGTTGAAGCGCGCATTTGAAGGAACGGATTTTGAAAAGCTCGATCAGCTTCTTGAAGGCCCCTCTGCACTTGCAGTGGCCACAGATGATGTGACTGCTCCTGCACGTGTGATTGTGAAATTTGCAAAGGAAGCAGACAAGCTTGAAGTGAAGGGCGGAGTTATTGAAGGCGAGTATTATGATGCCGACAGCATCAAACAGCTTGCAAGCATTCCTTCAAGAGAAGAACTTCTCTCGAAGTTCCTTGGAAGCATCCAGTCACCTATCTCCAACTTTGCACGTGTTATCAACCAGATAGCACAGAAGAAGGAAGAAGGCGGAGAAGGAGCAGCTGAGGAGGCAAAGACCGAGGCACCTGTTGAGGAGGCAAAGACCGAGGCACCTGCTGAGGAAGCAAAGACCGAGGCACCTGCTGAGGAAGCAAAGGCTGAGGCACCTGCGGCTGAAGAAACATCCGCAGCGGAATAAGACAATATTCAATATAGGAGGAAATAAAAATGGCAAAGTTAACAAAAGAAGAAATCATCGATGCTATAAAAGAGCTTTCTGTGCTTGAACTCAATGATCTCGTAAAGGCGTGTGAGGAAGAGTTCGGCGTATCCGCAGCAGCAGGTGTTGTTGTAGCAGCAGGCGGAGCAGCAGGCGGGGATGCAGCAGCTGAGGAGAAGACAGAGTTTGATGTAGAGCTTACCAGCGCAGGTCCCAACAAGATCAAGGTTATCAAGGTTGTTCGTGATGTAACCGGTCTTGGACTGAAGGAAGCAAAAGAACTGGTTGAGGGCGCTCCCAAGATCGTTAAGGAAGCAGCTGACAAGGCTACAGCTGAGGAGATCAAGGGCAAGTTCGAAGCAGAGGGCGCTACTGTCACACTTAAGTAATCGAAAAAATTCCATACTGCGTCAGATTTTTCTTGACGACCGATACAGGCTTGTGCTACCATGTAGATTGCGCTATTGTGGTGGCACAGGCTTTATTGTGCCCGAAAATACGGAAAAACCGCGATAGATGGGTTATTAACAACTTTATAGAACGGGGTGAAATGTGAATGGAAAAAAACAGAATACGTCCGGTTTATAGTGGGAAGAACCTGAGAATGAGCTATCAGCGCCAGAATGAGGTTCTGGGAATGCCAGATCTCATCGAGGTACAGAGAGATTCATATAACTGGTTCATAAATGAGGGTCTCAGGGAAGCGTTTGAAGACATCTCTCCCATTACAGACTACAGCGGCAACCTCAGTATGGATTTTGTTGATTATCATCTTTGCAGGGACAAGACTAAATATTCTATTGAAGAGTGCAAGGCCAGAGATGCTACATATGCGGCGCCACTGAAGGTGACCGTGCGTCTTCGCAATGCCACCAAGCCCGAACAGGATATAGTCGATCAGGAGATCTTCATGGGAGATCTTCCGATCATGACGGATACGGGTACATTTGTCATAAACGGTGCGGAGAGAGTAATAGTAAGTCAGCTTGTCCGTTCCCCCGGTATTTATTATGGAATAGATCATGACAAGATAGGAAAGAAGCTGTATTCATGTACCGTGATCCCAAACAGGGGAGCGTGGCTTGAGTATGAGACGGATTCCAATGATGTCTTTTATGTAAGAGTGGATCGTACAAGGAAGGTTCCGGTAACGGTCCTCATTCGTGCGCTCGGACTTGGATCAAATGAAGAGATCCTGGATTATTTCGGTGAGGAACCGAAGATAACGGCTTCTTTTACAAAAGATCCTTCTGATAATGAAAGAGACGGTCTGCTGGAACTCTACAAAAAGATACGTCCCGGCGAGCCTCTGGCAGAGGAAAGCGCAAGGTCCCTTATAGAAGGAATGTTCTTTGATTCGAGAAGATATGACCTTGCAAAAGTCGGAAGATACAAGTTCAACAAGAAACTGATGCTCAAAAACCGTATAGCCGGACATGTTCTTGCTGAAGATGTAATGGATCCCGCGACAGGAGAGATAGTCAAACTTCCCGGAAGAAACGGGATAAAAGCGAAGGCCGGAACAGTCGTGACAAGAGAACTGGCTGACGAGATTCAGGACTGTGCCGTTCCATATGTAATGATCCAGACAGAGGAAAGGAATGTAAAGGTAATTTCCTCGATGATGGTCAATATAGAGCATTACATCGAATTCCCCAAGGGAGAGACGCCCAGGGATTTTGGTGTAACAGAACTCGTTTATTATCCGGTGCTTGACCAGCTGATGGAGGAGAATGATACCCCGGAAGGCCTGAAGGATGCTATCAAGAAGAATATATCCGAGCTTATACCCAAGCACATCACAAGAGAAGATATCTTTGCTTCGATAAATTACAATATGCATCTCGAGTACGGCCTTGGAAACAAGGATGATATCGATCATCTTGGAAACAGAAGGATCCGTGCGGTAGGAGAGCTTTTGCAGAATCAGTACAGGATAGGTCTTTCCAGGCTGGAGCGTGTGGTAAGGGAGAGGATGACGACCCAGGACCTTTCGAATATCACGGCCCAGCAGCTTATAAACATCAAGCCTGTGACTGCAGCGGTCAAGGAATTCTTCGGTTCTTCCCAGCTGTCACAGTTCATGGATCAGAACAATCCTTTGGGTGAGCTGACTCATAAAAGAAGGCTTTCGGCTCTTGGACCCGGAGGTCTGTCAAGGGACCGTGCAGGATTTGAGGTCCGGGATGTTCATTATTCCCATTATGGAAGAATGTGTCCCATAGAGACTCCTGAAGGCCCCAACATCGGACTCATCAATTCACTTGCCTGCTATGCAAGGATCAATGAGTACGGTTTTGTTGAGGCACCCTACAGAAAGATTGATCTGAGCGATCCGGAGAATCCCAGGGTTACCGATGAGGTCGATTATATGACTGCTGATGAGGAAGATAATTTCCATGTCGCGCAGGCAAATGAAAAACTTGACAAGGATGGACACTTTATCAGAAATACGGTTTCAGGAAGATACAAAGATGAAACCCAGGAATATGAAAAGAGCCTTTTCGAGTATATGGATGTTTCACCGAAGATGGTCTTTTCTGTTGCTACAGCACTGGTTCCTTTCCTTCAGAACGATGATGCAAACAGAGCTTTGATGGGATCGAACATGCAGCGTCAGGCTGTCCCCCTTCTTGTTACGGAAGCGCCTGTAGTCGGGACCGGCATGGAAAACAAGGCGGCAGTCGACTCCGGTGTCTGTGTCGTTGCAAGAAAGAGCGGTACGGTAACGCGCTCTGAATCCGACAGGATATATGTTGATAATGATGACGGAACGCAGGAAGAGTACAAGCTGACCAAGTTCATGCGTTCCAACCAGTCAAACTGCTACAACCAGAGACCCATAGTAGTAAAGGGCGATCACATAGAAGCAGGGGATGTCATAGCAGACGGTCCTTCGACCTGTAACGGAGAACTGGCACTCGGAAAGAATCCGCTTATCGGTTTCATGACATGGGAAGGCTATAATTATGAGGATGCCGTACTGCTGAGTGAACGTCTTGTAGAGGATGATGTATTTACATCCATACACATAGAAGAATATGAGGCGGAGGCCAGGGAGACAAAACTTGGACCTGAAGAGATCACAAGAGATGTTCCCGGTGTCGGAGATGAAGCATTAAAGGATCTTGACGAGAACGGTATCATTCGTATCGGGGCTGAGGTCAGGGCAGGTGATATCCTGGTCGGAAAGGTTACTCCGAAGGGAGAGACCGAGCTTACGGCAGAAGAAAGGCTCCTGCGCGCGATTTTCGGAGAAAAAGCCAGAGAGGTCAGGGATACTTCCCTGAAAGTCCCTCACGGAGAATACGGAATCGTAGTTGATGCAAAGGTATTTACGAGAGAAGCAGGGGATGAGCTTTCTCCCGGTGTGAACAAGGCAGTAAGGATTTATATCGCACAGAAGAGAAAGATCTCTGTCGGAGATAAGATGGCTGGACGTCACGGAAACAAGGGTGTTGTTTCGAGAGTCCTTCCCATAGAGGATATGCCGTATCTTCCAAACGGCAGGCCCCTGGACATAGTGCTCAATCCTCTTGGAGTGCCTTCACGTATGAATATAGGGCAGGTGCTTGAGATACATCTTTCTCTTGCGGCAATGGCGCTCGGATTTAATATATCCACTCCTGTATTTGACGGGGCAAACGAGATAGATATCCAGGACACTCTGGAGCTTGCGAACGATTATGTAAATACAGAGTGGGATGAATTTGAAAAGAAATATAAAGATATTCTGCTTCCGGAGGTTATGAAGTATCTGTCTGACAACAGAGATCACAGGGAACTCTGGAAAGGCGTAGAGATAAGGCGTGACGGAAAAGTCAGGCTGCGCGACGGAAGGACGGGAGAGTATTTTGATAATCCCGTAACCATAGGCCATATGCATTATCTGAAACTTCACCATCTGGTTGACGACAAGATCCATGCCCGTTCGACCGGACCATACTCTCTTGTAACACAGCAGCCTCTTGGCGGAAAAGCCCAGTTTGGCGGACAGCGTTTCGGAGAGATGGAAGTATGGGCTCTGGAGGCTTATGGCGCTTCATATACCCTGCAGGAGATCCTGACGGTCAAATCCGATGATGTCATCGGACGTGTGAAGACATACGAAGCCATCATCAAGGGCGAGAATATCCCTGAACCCGGCGTGCCCGAATCCTTCAAGGTTCTTTTGAAGGAACTCCAGTCTCTCGGATTGGATGTGCGCGTATTGAAGGAAGATGGTACAGAGATAGAGATAGCAGAGACGGTGGATTACGGTGATACCGATATGAGAGCCATCATAGAAGGAGACAGCAGGAATTACAGGGATGAGGATTCGTTTGCTGCAAACGGATATCAGACCAAGGAATTCAATTCCGATCAGGAACTTGTAGATGTTGAGGAAGAGGTGGAAGATGACTTCGATGACGAGGAAAGCTATGTAGACGAAGTCCCGGAAGAGAATCCTGTTATTTGATCAGTCTGTCAGTAATATCAAACCTTTGTAAAGGAGATAATGATGCCAAACATGATAAGCGATAAAGATAAATATGAGCCTTTGGCTTTTGATGCGATCAGGATAGGCCTTGCTTCACCTGACAAGATCAGGGACTGGTCGCATGGAGAGGTAAAAAAGCCGGAGACCATAAACTACAGAACGCTGAAGCCTGAAAAGGACGGTCTTTTCTGTGAAAAGATATTCGGACCGAGCAAGGATTGGGAGTGCCATTGCGGAAAATACAAAAAAATCAGATACAAAGGCGTGATCTGCGACAGATGTGGGGTTGAGGTTACCAAGGCATCTGTCAGACGTGAGAGAATGGGACACATTGAGCTGGCTGCTCCCGTATCCCATATATGGTATTTCAAGGGGATCCCCAGCAGGATGGGTCTGATACTGGATCTTTCCCCCAGGGTGCTGGAAAAGGTTCTTTACTTTGCATCTTATATTGTACTGGATCCTGCTGACAGTGATCTGGAATACAAACAGGTTCTGTCTGAAAAAGAGTACCAGGATGCCAGGGAAACTTTTGGCAACAAGTTCAGGGTAGGAATGGGAGCTGAGGCGATAAAAGAGCTTCTGCTTGCCATAGATCTTGACAAGGAATCAGAGGAACTCAAGGAGGAGTTTGAGAGTTCCACCGGACAGAAGAGAGCAAGGATAATAAAAAGACTTGAAGTAGTCGAGGCTTTCAGGGAATCCGGCAATCAGCCTTCGTGGATGATCCTGGACTGCATACCGGTAATACCTCCGGATCTGCGTCCTATGGTACAGCTGGATGGCGGACGTTTTGCAACATCCGACCTCAACGACCTCTACAGGAGGATAATAAACCGTAACAATCGTCTCCAGAGACTGCTGGAACTCGGAGCGCCGGACATTATTGTCAGAAATGAAAAGAGAATGCTCCAGGAAGCGGTTGATGCGCTGATCGATAACGGAAGAAGGGGAAGACCTGTTACCGGGCCCGGGAACAGGGCATTAAAATCTCTTTCAGATATGCTCAAGGGCAAGGGCGGACGTTTCAGACAGAATCTGCTCGGAAAGCGAGTGGACTATTCCGGACGTTCCGTTATCGTGGTAGGTCCTGAGCTGAAGATATGGCAGTGCGGACTTCCGAAGGAGATGGCTATAGAGCTTTTCAAGCCCTTCGTTATGAAGGAACTTGTTCAGAGCGGGATGAGCCACAATATAAAAAATGCAAAGAAGATGGTCGAACATCTTGAGCCGGTGGTATGGGATGTTCTCGAGGATGTCATAAAGGAGCATCCGGTCATGCTGAACCGTGCTCCTACGCTTCACAGGCTTGGTATCCAGGCATTTGAGCCGATCCTGGTAGAGGGAAAAGCCATAAAGCTCCATCCTCTGGCATGTACGGCGTTCAATGCAGACTTTGACGGGGACCAGATGGCGGTTCATCTGCCGCTTTCTGTTGAGGCACAGGCAGAGTGCAGATTCCTTCTGCTTTCACCGAACAATCTGCTTAAACCTTCAGACGGTGGTCCTGTGACCGTTCCTACGCAGGATATGGTCCTTGGTGTTTATTATCTGACCCAGGAGAGGGATGGAGAGCCCGGGGAAGGAAAGGTATTCAAAAACGTGGATGAGGCGATACTGGCTTATGAAAACGGTATCATAACCCTTCATTCCAAGATAGGCGTTCAGATAACCCGCACCATTAATGGGAAGAAAGTAAGTGGCGTGGTACACTCCATTCTCGGAAGATTCCTCTTCAATGAGATACTTCCGCAGGATCTCGGTTTTGTGGACAGAAGTAAAAAGGAGAATGCTGTTGCGCTTGAGGTCGATTTCCTTGTAGGCAAAAAGGAATTAAAGAGGATAATCGAGAAAGTCATCAATAATCACGGCGCTATAAAGACAGCCGAGGTTCTCGACCATATCAAGGCGATGGGATATCACTACTCGACGATAGCCGCGATGAGCGTTTCTATTTCGGATATGACGGTTCCTGCAAGAAAGCAGGAACTCATAGATGAAGCCCAGAAGAATGTTGACCAGATAACCAAAAATTTCAAGAGGGGATTTGTGACAGATACAGAAAGATACAAGGCTGTCATCGAGACCTGGAAGGAAATGGACGATGTTCTTACAAAGGATCTGCTTGAAGGTCTGGATAAGTATAATAACATCTTCATGATGGCTGACTCGGGAGCGAGAGGATCAGACAAGCAGATCAAACAGCTTGCCGGAATGCGCGGACTTATGGCAGATACTACGGGACATACTATAGAGCTTCCCATCAAATCCAATTTCCGTGAGGGACTTAATGTTCTGGAATACTTTATGTCTGCTCACGGCGCGAGGAAGGGACTTTCGGATACGGCTCTTCGTACAGCAGACTCCGGATATCTGACAAGACGTCTGGTGGATGTTTCCCAGGATCTCATCATAAGGGAGACTGACTGCTGCGAGGGCACGGGACGCGAGATACCCGGTATGACCGTGAGAGCCTTCATGGACGGGAAGGAAGAGATAGAGAATCTTCGCGACAGGATAGTTGGAAGATATGCTGTCGAGGACATTTATGATAATGAGGGAAATCTCATAGTAGGAAGCAATCACATGATCACCCCTAACAGGGCTGACAGGATCATGGATGCAAAGAATGCCGAGATCGAAGAGAAGGTAAAGGAAGCCAGAGCCGGGTGGGAGGCTGAGGCTTCAAAGAAATCAAAAAAGAGCAAATCATCAAAAGATGAAACTTCGGATGCTGGCGATCTTGACAAGAAGGAGCAGGACTACAGAAAGGAACTGCTTGGAAAGATAGAGATAAAGATCAGAACTGTCCTGACATGCCGTTCGCATCTGGGAGTGTGCGCGAAATGCTACGGCGCGAACATGGCTACCGGTGAAGCTGTTCAGGTTGGAGAGGCTGTTGGGATCATAGCTGCCCAGTCTATAGGAGAACCCGGAACACAGCTTACGATGAGAACTTTCCATACCGGAGGCGTTGCGGGAAGCGATATCACTCAGGGTCTTCCCAGGGTAGAGGAGCTTTTTGAGGCCAGAAAGCCCAAGGGACTTGCGATAATCTCGGAGATATCCGGAAAGGCGAGCATCAACGACCAGAAAAATAAAAGAGATGTTATAGTTTCAAACAGCGAAACCGGTGAATCAAAATCTTATCTGATACCCTTCGGTTCGAGGATAAAGGTCCAGGACGGACAGGAGATATCTGCCGGCGATGAGATCACCGAAGGATCCGTAAATCCGCATGATCTGCTGAAGATCAAGGGGCTGAGGGCTGTTCAGGATTATATGCTCAGAGAGGTACAGAGAGTTTACCGTCTGCAGGGTGTTGAGATCAATGATAAGCATATTGAGATCATAGTCAGACAGATGCTCAAAAAGATCCGTGTCGAGGAAAGCGGTGATGCAAACGATCTGCTGCCCGGTACTCTGATGGATGTTCTTGATTTTGACGACATGAACGAGAGGCTGGAGTCTGAAGGAAAGGCTGTCGCTGAGGGCAAGCAGGTACTTCTCGGTATTACGAAGGCATCGCTTGCAACGGATTCCTTCCTGTCAGCAGCTTCCTTCCAGGAGACAACGAAAGTTCTTACTGAGGCGGCGATCAAGGGAAAGATCGACAGACTGATTGGATTAAAAGAAAATGTATGTATAGGAAAGCTCATACCTGCAGGAACCGGTATGAAGCATTACAGGACGGTACGACTGTCAACAGATGGTACTGTCATAGGAGATGAGGTCAATCTTGAAGAAGAGGTCAATCTCTATGACGAAATCGATGACACCGATGATCTTTCCGATATGGATGAGGACGAGGCTGTGGCTGTCGGTGCCGGAGAGGACGACGAAGAATAAAAACAGTTGACAGCATAATCCGCTATGCGTATAATAATATGGCGTGCCTTTAGGGGTACGCCATATTTTCGGCTTGTCCGGACTGTGGGAATGATATTTCCCGGTGTCTGGCATGATCGATACAAATAATAAAAGAAAGCGAGGTGAAACAAGAGATGCCAACATTCAACCAGCTGGTAAGGAAGGGAAGACAGTCTTCTGTGAAGAAGTCTACGGCTCCTGCACTGCTTCGAGGATTCAATTCACTGCAGAAAAAGGCGACCGATACGAAATCTCCCCAGAAGAGAGGCGTATGCACCGCAGTAAAGACAGCAACCCCGAAAAAGCCTAATTCAGCTCTCAGGAAGATCGCAAGAGTACGTCTTTCGAACGGAATAGAAGTTACATCCTATATTCCCGGAGAAGGCCACAATCTTCAGGAGCACAGCGTTGTCATGATCCGTGGCGGCAGGGTAAAGGACCTTCCGGGTACCAGGTACCACATCATCCGAGGTACTTTGGATACGGCCGGCGTTGCAAACCGTATGCAGGCCCGTTCAAAGTATGGTGCAAAAAGGCCTAAAGCGCCGAAGAACTGAAAAACTAAAAGTAAACAGGTTGTGTTGGATTTAAGTTTCACCGAAGTGATTTAAATACAGCACGAACACAAGTTACAGTTGTGAGTACCTATGGGTGAATGCCCATGAAGGAGGGAAGAAACGTGCCACGTAAAGGACATATCGTAAAGAGAGACGTTCTGGCGGATCCCAAGTATAACGACAAGGTAGTCACCAAGCTTATCAACAGCATCATGCTTGATGGTAAGAAGGGTGTTGCCCAGAAGATCGTATACGGGGCTTTCGACAGAGTCGAAGAAAAAACAGGAAAACCCGCGGTAGAGGTTTTCGAAACAGCAATGAACAATGTTATGCCTGCACTTGAGGTAAAGGCAAGACGAATAGGAGGAGCCACATATCAGGTTCCCATCGAGGTTCGCCCTGACAGACGTCAGGCCCTGGGTCTCCGCTGGCTTACGATGTATTCACGCCAGAGATCGGAGAAGACCATGGAGGAGCGTCTTGCAAATGAGATCATGGATGCAGCAAACAATACGGGATCAGCAGTAAAGAGAAAAGAAGACGTTCACAAGATGGCAGATGCCAACAAGGCGTTTTCACATTATCGCTTCTGATCGTTTTAACTGGAATGGAGGAATAATTCCTTGAGTAACTCTAAAGACAGAGAATATCCCCTGGAAAGGACCAGGAATATAGGGATCATGGCTCATATCGATGCCGGAAAGACTACCCTTACAGAGCGTATTCTTTATTATACGGGCGTCAACTACAAGATAGGTGACACACATGACGGTACGGCCACCATGGACTGGATGGCACAGGAGCAGGAGAGAGGTATCACCATAACTTCCGCTGCGACTACCTGCCACTGGACATTGGAAAAGGATAATAAACCCGCACCCGGAGCCGAGGAACATCGTATCAACATAATCGATACTCCCGGGCATGTCGACTTTACGGTTGAGGTTGAAAGATCGCTTCGTGTGCTGGACGGCGCTGTCGGTGTATTTTGCGCAAAGGGCGGAGTTGAGCCTCAGTCCGAGAATGTCTGGCGTCAGGCTGATACTTATAATGTTCCCAGAATGGCTTTCATCAACAAGATGGATATCCTTGGTGCCAATTTCTACGGCGCTGTTGATCAGATCAGGAACAGGCTCGGAAAGAATGCCATCGTCTGTACCATCCCTATCGGAAAAGAGGACGAGTTTAAAGGCATCATAGACCTGTTTGAGATGAAGGCATATATCTATACCAATGACAAGGGTACCGATATAGAGATAACGGACATTCCTGATGACATGAAGGATACGGCTGAAGAGTATCATACGGAGCTCATTGAAAAGATATGTGAGCTTGACGACGGACTGATGGAGCAGTATCTGGAAGAAAAGATCCCTTCAGTAGAGGATTTGAAAAAAGTATTGAGAAAGGCGACCTGCGAGTGCGAGGCAGTGCCTGTATTCTGCGGTTCGGCTTACAGAAACAAGGGCGTGCAGAAACTGCTTGACGGTGTTATTGAGTATATGCCCGCACCTACGGATATACCTGACATTCAGGGTACAGACCTTGATGGAAATCCGGATTCAAGAAAGTCATCTGATGAAGAGCCGTTTTCAGCGCTGGCATTCAAGATCATGACGGATCCGTTTGTAGGAAAGCTCGCTTATTTCAGAGTTTATTCCGGAATGATGAATTCGGGTTCATATGTACTGAACGCTACGAAGAACAAGAAGGAAAGAGTCGGCCGTATACTTCAGATGCATGCAAACAAGAGACAGGAGCTGGATAAGGTTTATTCCGGCGATATAGCAGCTGCGGTAGGATTCAAATTTACGACTACCGGTGATACGATCTGCGATGAGCAGCATCCGATCATCCTTGAGTCGATGGTATTCCCTGAGCCTGTTATAGAGCTGGCCATCGAGCCCAAGACAAAGGCCGGTCAGGATAAGCTCGGAGAGGCTCTTGCAAAGCTTGCCGAAGAGGATCCGACATTTAAGCAGCATACAGATTCCGAGACCGGACAGACCATCATAGCCGGTATGGGAGAACTGCATCTGGAGATCATAGTGGACAGGCTTCTTCGCGAATTCAATGTTGAAGCAAATGTCGGTGCTCCCCAGGTTGCTTACAAAGAAACAATCACAAACAGTGTCGACATCGAGAGCAAATACATCAAGCAGTCCGGTGGACGCGGTCAGTACGGACACTGCAAGGTTAAATTTGAGCCCATGGATGCAAACGGCGAAGAGCTTTACAAGTTTGAGTCATCGGTTGTCGGAGGCGCCATTCCGAAGGAATATATACCTGCTATCGGCGAGGGTATAGAAGAAGCCATGAAGTCGGGCACGCTTGGCGGTTTCCCTGTTGTGGGAATCTCCGCAAATGTGTATGACGGTTCATATCATGAAGTAGACTCTTCTGAGATGGCATTCCACATCGCTGGTTCTATGGCTCTGAAGGATGCCATGGCAAAGGGCGCGCCTATACTGCTTGAGCCCATCATGAAGGTTGAGGTTACAATGCCTGAGGATTACATGGGTGATGTCATCGGAGATCTGAACTCGAGACGCGGACGCATAGAAGGAATGGAAGACATCGGCGGCGGAAAGATGGTACGTGCATTTGTGCCGCTTGCCGAGATGTTCGGTTATTCCACCGACCTTCGTTCGCGGACACAGGGCAGAGGCAACTATTCCATGTTCTTTGAAAAGTACGAGCAGGTACCAAAGAATGTGGCTGATAAAGTGCTTACCACAAAGAGTTGAGGTCGTACAAATTAACTTGAAATTATGCCGTGTATGAAATATAATGTTATTCGAATGCGGCAACATGTGCGCATATGCGCAGTATTATAAGGAGGATTTTTGAAATGGGAAAGGCTAAATTTGAAAGAACCAAGCCACATGTAAACATCGGAACCATCGGACACGTTGACCACGGTAAGACAACTCTT
>JAGACK010000028.1 GCA_017614155.1 Lachnospiraceae bacterium | reverse complement strand
TAACGATGATCGGTTATCTGGAGCATGTTTTGTGAAGGAGACAGAAGGACCGTCCCCCTGTCTCCCTGTCTCTCTAAGGAGTATTAAGGAGGTGTGTTCAATGGAAAGAGTAGTAAAATTCTTAAAGGAAGCAGGTACTTATTATCTTGCAACTGTTGACGGGGATCAGCCCAGGGTCAGGCCGTTCGGAACGGTGAATGTGTTTGAGGGAAAACTCTACATCCAGACCGGAAAGGTAAAGGATGTTTCAAAGCAGATCCATGCAAATCCGAAGGTGGAGATATCGGCTTTTAAGGATGGGCAGTGGATAAGGCTTGCCGGAGAGCTTGTCGAGGATGACAGAAGGGAAGCAAGGGCATCGATGCTTGACGCCTATCCGGATCTGCGCCGTATGTACTCTGAGGATGACGGCAATACGGAGGTGTTTTACTTCAAAAATGCAGTTGCGACATTCTGCTCGTTCACGGCAGCGCCGGAGACGGTGAAGTTCTGACTATAGCAGAGGCTGAAAAATATCCGGTGGATGTTTTTGGGTGCGGAGAGTGTATCCGGAGAGTCGTTTAAGCTGAGAACGATGAAGAAACTATTGAAGATCACCGTATTTTGCCCTGTATCTGGCAAGCTCTGCTTCAGCATCATCGGCTCTTTTACGCTCACGTTCGGTATTGACGCGTTCTTCTTCGCGCCCTTCTTCACGGAGGCCTTCTTCATAGACTTTTTCATCAAATGTAGTTAGCATTTCAAGCATGACAGCTGATCTCTCCTCTGATAAGACATCCTTAAGGATGTTATTATCTATGCATTCCCTGACTGCATCATCCACGGCCCTTTCCGGCGGCATAATCTCGCTATTCCTTCGAACCATATCAACAAAAGTGCTGTATCCCTTCAGGGGTTTACACGAATCCAGCAGTTTTTCGTTTTTTCCGAGGTTTATATTATATACCGTTGCAGTAAACTCGTAGTCATTGTCAGCTCTCGGATTGATGAATGCATCCGACAGTCTCAGTTTGCTGCGCTCAGGGAGATCTTTCGTACCATTATAGAATACAAGATACTGTGGGGTAGGTATCTTTACAAGTCTGCTGTTGAAAATCCCTGCACCGTCTCTCTTCAGGATCTTGCTGTAGAGCTCGCCCAGATACATGAAGCCTCGCAACGGCATATTCAGGTTCACACTGCTCTGGTGTTCGTAGATGGCGATGTTACCGCTGACCAGGTATGCAACGTCATTTTTCATCTTAATATAAACGGCATTCGTCAGCGTAATGATCTCCAGATCTCTCAGGTCGGAATAACTGCTGCCGTTCACGGCATTGTACAACTCCAGAGCGTACCTTTTGTACTTTTCTTTACCGAAGATGGTACAGAAAAGTCTGTCCTTGTGTTTCGGGTTGATCCGGTACCAGATCCGTCTGACCCAGTTCTTCATCATAGTTTCTTCTCCTTTCGATGACTTGCAGAATCACGAAAGGGAGTCTTCCGCTCTCTTTTTCGAAATCCTGCTTTTTAATTTAATAAGAATGGAAAGCATAGATTTCAGAAAAGATGAACTTCAGACACGCTTGACGCGCAAAGAAACGTATGCTTTTTAGACAATATTTTACAATGTATTCAGAAAAAATACAAATGAAAACGACGGTATGGTATTCCGTTTCCCTTTGTACTAACTTATGAAGAAACGCGAAAAGAATAAAAGAGATAAAGGCAGGACAGCAAGTGACTGTCCTGCCCCATCTGCCTCCTTTTCAGAACTCCATCATCCCGGCATCCTTCGGGATGTAGACATGACCTCCGGTCTGTTCATATACACCGTTCATGTCGATGGCGCCGTCGCCGTGGTTTATCGGACCGTAGACATAGAGGGTGCCGCCGTTTATCAGGATGTCGCCGTTGCTGTCGACACCGTCTCCGCCGGCGTGGATCGAAAGAGTCCCGCCGTTTAGAACAAAGCATCCGTCCAGGTTTTCAAAGGTGCCGTGCTGACGCATCTCCATGCCCTGAGGCATATTGCCGCCGTCCGGAGGAGTCATGCCTTCCGGCATATCCTTCATATCTGCGGCATCCGGCATGTTTTCACCTTTCCTGTTTCCCTTGAAGTGATCCGGAGGCTGCAATCTGCCGGAATTATCGTCACCTTCAGGCGGCTGCATTCCGCCGGGCATTTTATCCGATGCTTTGTCCTTTGGCATGTCAGCTCTGTTTCCTGATCCGCCGGGACCCATCGAAACCTTGTTCTCTGATTCTGCGGCCTTCCTTGCTGCAGTCTTGTCGGAAACGTTCACTCCGTCGTCATCGGATGTGATATCGATGATGCCGCCGTTCTGGATGATGTTCAGGCTTTGTATGCCCTCCTCGCTCTTTGTCACGGTCAGCTTTCCGTCATTCATCACAAAGACATATATCGATTTCACGCCCTTTCCTTCCTCTGAGGAAAGAGAGATCTCGCCGCCGTCTATCACGACATAACCCTTTTCTGGATCATCATCCTTTGAGGACTTGATGCAGTCATCCTTTGCATCAACAGTTATCGTTCCGCCTGCGATCTGCACGGAATCTTTTCCGACTATTCCGTCGTCTCCGGCATTTACGGTTATGGTACCGTTTGTGATCCCGATATCATCCTTTGAGGTGATCCCGTCCTTTGCGGCTGTGATCGAAAGTGTGCCTTCGCCGTTAAAGTAGATATCTGTTTTGGAATCGATCGCGGAACTGTCCGCATCATCGCAGATCAGGCTGTTTTCCGATCCTTTTTTCAGAGTAATAAAAACATTTTTCGCATTTTCGACACTGATGCAGGAACCGCTCTTTGTGGTAATGTCTGCGCCGTCAAGGACCAGACGGATGTTCTCATCGTTTTTATTATCAATGACTATCGAACCGTCCTCGAGAGCGCCGCTGATGAAGTATACGCCCGCATCGGTTATGGTCAGGGTGGCGCCGTCGGCTTTTGCGCCTGAACCGTCAACTTTGATGCCTGTCTTATCCAGCGTGATCACCGCATCCGCGTCGCTTTTATCAAAATCTTCCTCGTAAGCTTTTTTGGGGACATCCACCGAAAGATCCACATTCACGCCTTCTGTCGTTGAGGCACCGGTATCGCCGTTTCCGGTAAATTCCACGAGATCTTCTGCATCCGCGGAGGTTCCGGTACTGTCTTTTTCCACAGCCTGTTCGGTCTTTGTGCTGCTTTTCAAATTCTTTTCGTCGGATCCTGTAGCTCTTTTGCTGCAGGCAAACCCTGTCAGAAGCGATGCTGTAAGTACTGTCGTCAAAATGACTGCGATTATCTTCTTTTTCATATGATTACCATCCTTTCTGAATCTATTGTTGGGATACAGGAAGGAGACAACAGGACCGTCCCCCTGTCTCCCCCCTGTCTCCTTCATAATGTTTCCGTTCCTTCGCTGATTCTGCCGCACATGATGCCGAGGTTCCCGTTCCTGGTGCGCAGCTCATCGATGAACTCCTTTTCCTTTTTTGCATCCAGCAGCCTTATCCTGTAGGAGAGGTCGTACATGCTGCCCATGTTTGTGGTCTTTACCTTCATAAGCTCGCTCTTTCCGGTGTATTTATTAAAGATGTCATCAAACACTCCGGTATAATCAAGGCTTTCCGGGATAGTGATCTTTAATTCCTTTTCGGCGCTGTCCGTATTTCCGAAGCCTTTTGTTTCAAGTATCAGAAGCACCAGGCAGGCGATGAGGGTAAAGGCCGCCGCGTAGCCGATGTATCCTGTGCCGGTTGCGACTCCGACGGCCATGGCAAGAAAGATGCCCATTATCTCGCGGGAGGTTCCCGGCATGGAGCGGAACCTGACAAGTGAGAAGGCTCCCATGACGCCTACCGCCGTTCCCAGATTTCCGTTTACCATCATGATCACGGCTTCAACCAGCATCGGCATCAGCACCAGAGTGATCAGATATGACTTCGAGCAGTTCGAATTCTTCATAAATACCAGGGCTATCACCAGACCGAGCACCAGTGATGCGCCTGTACATATGAGGGCTGTTTCAAGGCTTAAGGTTCCGCTTTCGCTTATTATAGAATCAAACATATTCTTCCTCCTGTGTGGGTCGGGGCATATATACCTGACCTGAAATTATGTTAACCAAAGTGTTCCGTTCAGTGCTTGTCTTTCGACTTATCTGCACCTATCTTATATTTCAAATGGGTTCAAAAAATGTAGGGTCTGTGAAAAGAATGTGTCCTCTGGAAATTTTTTTAGCCCTGTTTTTCTTTTTTTCGTATATAATGATGTAATAAAAATGCACCTGCAAAGGAGGAGATCAAGATGAGCAATATGTTAAATGACGACCAGCTTAGCGCAGTAAGCGGCGGAGCAACCACGAGTACGGGGTTTGAGATAACAAAGGACGGAACGGTCAAGTTTATCGACAAGACAGGAGTTCCGATGGATATCAGCGCTGCAGACTATGAGTGGCTGCTGGGCAAGTACAAGGGAGACACCCGCAGGGATCAGGAGTGCGATCTCGCAACTGTAAATGTATCGGACATCAAGTCTCTGCTTGAGCAGCACAGAAACGGAACACTTCTGTAATAAAAAGGGGGAGACAGGGGGACGGTCCTTCAAACTACCCGGTATGCTCCACTTGTTGTTTCGTTATATTTTTGAGTAATCTCGGGGCGCAGATCAAGTTCTGCGCCTCATACTCATCTTACCCACGAAGCGATAGTAGATGTCCACCTTTTTTCCGTTTCCGGAAGCGTGGTTATATACCACAATATGATCGATCAGCTCATGGGCGATATCGATGGTCATTTCTTTTATGTCGGCAATTCTTTCTATAAGCTCAACAAAACTGCAGATCTCTGCATCGGTGGTTCTGGCTGCCGGTATTGAGTGACTAAGTTCTGTTACTATTTCCGTAAGATGGTTAAGCTCCTTCTCATAACTCGATGAAAGCAGTAAATACACTTCGTCGGTTATCCTTCCGAAAACCCGATCTTCATACAGCTTCCGGGTCAGAATCCCCAGTTCCTCAATCCTTACATTGGATTCTTCGATCTCCTTACGGATCTTGCCGGTTGTTTCGCTGTACTCGTTTTCAGCCGTTTCGATAAGCTTTTTGATAAAGCCTTTCTTCCCGGACGATATCTTTTTGGAGATGCGCTTTATATCGCCAAGCACAAGACTGTTCAAGTATTCTAAAGTCGTGTAATGGGCGGAACATCCCCTTTTATTATGCCGAAGGCGTGACCTTCCGCAGGTGTAGTATCCTTCGGTTTTACGCTCCGGTCTTGCGGTAAACCACATGATATGACCACAGTCTCCGCAAAAACAAAGACCCTTGTAGATGTTGGCCTCCGGTAAGAAGTTATAGACCTTATGGGACTTGTTAACGAGTATCTGAACCTTGTAGAAAGTTTCTTCGTCTATGATGGGTTCATGGTCGTTCATGCGCTTGATCCACTGATCCTCAGGGATAATCACCTTATGCTTGTCCTTAAAGGACCTGTGAGCTGTCATTCCCGCATAGAGATGTCCGATATACGTTACGTTTGAAAGGATATCGCGGATTGTCTTGGGACACCATTCATAAGGATATTCACACTTCTCGTCAACGTGAAACCCGCCGTTGCGGTCAAGCACATAAGCGGTTGGCTTAGGAGTCTCCTCATCCCGAAGGATCACGGAAATTGCATAAGAACTCTTTCCCTCCAATGCAAGACTATACATTCTTTTGACCGTTGGAGCAGTGTTTCTGTCGGGGATGAGATGGTTTCTGTTATCCGGATCGCGCATATACCCGTAAGGAGGCTTGCCATTTACGTATTCCCCGCGCTTTGTCCTGGTGCGTATAGAGGATTTGATCTTACGGGAGATATCTTTCGCATACATCTCATTTAAGAGGTTCTTGAAAGGTGCGAACTCGTTTTCACCATTTGCCGAATCCACCCCGTCGTTTATTGCGATAAACCGTACATCATGCATGGGAAATATGATCTCGGTATAATAACCTGTTCTCAGGTATTCACGCCCTAACCTTGACAGATCTTTTACTACGAGCGTCCCGACCATGTTGTGTTCTATCATGTCGATCATACGGGAAAAATCAGGACGATCAAAGTTTGTGCCTGAAAACCCGTCATCAACAAAGAACTCACAACGATCAAACCCCTCGTTAATGGCGTATTCACGCAGCATTGACTTCTGTGAGTCGATGCTGCAACTGTCGTCCGCATAGCCGTCGTCCCTGCTGAGCCTGCAATACAATGCCGTTATTCTGTTATCATGAAGCCGCTGTACCATATACACTCCTTTCCGCAGCTTCATACGAGATATCTTTGAAACATGATCATTATACCAGAGAAACATACACTTGTATCAGGAATCCGCAAAAGCTGCTGACAGCAAGATGTTTGTTACATATAATGTTTCGGCATAACGGGAATGCTACAAAAGACGAGTAAACATGAGTTTGATATGAATATTTAAAAATGTAAAAACGACCCCGGCCCTCCGCTAAATCCTCGGTGAGTAATCTTACGCCAACTAACCGTTGAATACGTCTAAAAAAATCATTATACTGAAGGCAGTGAGGTGAGCAACTATGTCTGATACTGGTATTATGCGCCAAGATGAATATTTTGAGGTTTTGGATGCTGTAAAGAATCATATAATAACAGCACAGAAGACTGTTATGAATGCTGCTAACGAAGAGCGCAACAGACTCTACTG
>JAGACK010000001.1 GCA_017614155.1 Lachnospiraceae bacterium | reverse complement strand
CTTTCGGTAGGCTTCTCAAACGATCCCGATGACGGAGTGATAGTAAGCTGTGACGCAAACGGTGAAGATCCCTACTGCTTCTACACAAGCGGAATGATAAAGCCTGCAGTGGTTGTGGCATACGGCAGCAAAGTCCTGAAAAAGGACACTGACTACAAGGTGTCCTACAAGAACAACAAGAAAGTCACGACAGGCAGCAAAAAGGCAACAGCCACCGTGACGCTGAAGGGCAACTTCAAGGGTAGCAAGACCCTGGAGTTTGTCATAAAGAAAAAGAACATTGGCGACGGCACCGGAAAAGCTGCAAAGGATATCGTGGTCGAACCTGTCGTTGCAGAAAACAACACAAAGGCTTCCGTGACTATTATTTACGGCGACTATGTTCTGACATCATCCGATTTTGAGACAGACCCGAAAAAGCTAATTGCAGGAAAAGTTAACACATTTACGATAAAGGGCAAAGGAAGCTTTGAAGGCGAGATCGCAGGCGTCCCTATCATTGCAAAGACAAAGCAGGAGATGAGGGAGCACAAGATCAAGACGGCAGTGAAGATCACGACGCCCAAGGTCTACAACGGAGCAGAGCAGACGCTGACAGATACAGAGCTTATCGTAAAGGACGGAAAGGGAACCGTACTGAAGAACGGAAGCCAGTACAGCGTGACCTATTTAAGCAATATAAACGCCGGTATTGCAAAGGTCACCGTCCAAGGCAAAGGCTCTTATTATGGAAAGGTGACAAAAACCTTTAGGATCAATCCTGACAAGACCTTTGAGCTTGGAAATATCGAAAGGAAGGACAAGGGAGAAGTCTACTGCTATGCCGGCGCCGCAGAGCCTGAGCTTGTTGTGACAAAGAAGGACGGCACCGTGCTGAAGGAAGGCACTGATTATACCGTAAAATACAAAAACAACACAGCGCCCCGAAAGGATGCGAAGTATACAGTAACCTTCACAGGAAACTATAAAGGCAGGAAGAAGGCAAAGGGCGAGTTTGAGATCAGTACGGCATCCCTTAAGGATGCAAAGGTCAAAGCAGGAGACATGGTCTATCTGGGCCCTGCAAAGCTTGAGCCGTGGATGACTGTGAAACTGGGCGATACCGTGCTCGAATCCGGAAACTACAAGGTCGCCCTTTATAAGGGTGAAGAGGATATCACGAAGAAGGCAAAATTTGAAGACAGCGAGCTCCCCGCGACCGTAACGGTAAAGGTCACGGGAAAGAAGGGCTGCAAAGATGAAGCCACGGGAAGCTTCACGGTTAATAAGCTGCCTGAAGGTGCTTTCAATCTGACAGATGCGAAGATCTATACCCAGAGCTCAAACGAGCTGCTCAAGAAAGTGGATTACACCGGAAAAGAGGTAGAGCCTGCCATAGATGTGAAGGTCAAAGTCGGCTCTTCATACGAGACAGTGCCGAAAGATGCATATACGGTAAGCTATCTGAACAATGTATCAAGAGGCAAGGCAACCATCATCATAACAGGTGACAATAAAAAAGCCTTCGGTACAAAGACAGGAACCTTTACCATAGGCGTGAGGAAGTTTGAGGATATCCTGAAACTGATATTCTTCAGATGATTGAAATGGTCTTTTTCGCAAGCGAATTGTTTATTGGGACAGAGGATACCCTCTGTCCCAATCTAGGTATTCAACTGTTTCATGGTAGATTTATACCAATAAGACAAAAGGACTGTCATCCTAGTCTTAAAACCTTGATCCGATAGACATCTTGCGCGCACTGTGGTCAAGAAATCGTTGAAAACAGTAGGGATATACAGTATTATATGTGTAAGTGAGAGCATGAAAGCAGATATTGATACATGAAGAACTATTTGGGAAATGATATTTCAGGAAGAAAAAGGTTCATAAATCCGGAATATGGTTATTATGATGAGTCTGGCAGGGAGGTTGTTAATTGGGCACCTGCAGATGATTCTGTGGATAGCGACGGATTCGATAAGAATAATATAGAACCAAATGGAAATTACACCCAAGATGTTATCTTGCCGTATGGGAAACTTATCTGTAGATATGGGAACTATCGTGGTCGTCTGACGACTGACATAGATTCCAGATATGAAGATCTGGCCCTTCCGTATGTGAAAGAAACTGTTGAATATCATTCATATAAGGTTATTGCGGACGGACTTAGAGTACAATGTACTGTTTTGAAAGGAAGAGTTGCTCCGATGTTTAACAGTAATGGTGGTGCAGTACAATATAAGCATTACCAGAGCATTGCTAAGGAGATCGAGCATGGCAGGCTTGAGGAGGTGTTCCTATGAATGCATTAAAAGAAGAGAGTTGTGTTAGAGCATTGCAGGAGATTTGTTCGGAACATTTTAACGAGGATGAATACAGTCTTGGCGGGCCTAAAGAGTGCGCCGTATGTCTGGAAAAAGTTTCTAATGAATGGAGTGTATACGAAAAAGAGAAGAATTCTCGAAATGACTCATATCTTTATGATAATATAGTTGAGGCGTGCTTGGATCTGCTTAGGCGATTGAGTCTTGCGAATGAGTATAAGGCTTTGAAAGATGCTTTTTTTGAGAGAATTATTATTCAGAAAAGTGCCTGACCAAAATGCAATTATTTAGTTCTATAGGTAACCTTACGGGTAACTGTTGTTAGAGTTGGCCGCCCGAAGTGGTATAGAATCGAGACGGAAAAGGTAATCAAAGTATTAAAAAAAGCGGGTTTTGATTTGAAATTCATGTTGCTTCGAAAATGATGTTTAGTGGGACAGGGGATGTTTCTCCTGTCCCATTTTGTCGTAATACCCCGAAATATTTGATGATTTCGGGGTATTATTGTTATAATGGAATGAGTTTTTGCGACATGGCTTTGCCATATCGCATGGCTGAAAAATGTATGAAAATTCAGGGGTGGAACACAGGAATGCAGGAAGGAGTTTGCGGCATGAATAAGAAGGAGTTGAAAACATTATACAAACGCAGGATAGCAGGTTTTCTGGCAGTTATATTTCTGCTGATGCAGATCTTTTCCGCAACTGTATTTGCCGATGAGATCCCGGCTGATACCGTGCCCGTTGCTGGTGAGCAGGCAGATGAGACTCCAAAGGCAGAAACACCGGAGCAGAATGAGGCACCCGGACAGCCGGCGGACCCGCAGGAGAGCACTGATCCGGAAGAACCCGGTCAGACTCCTGTAAGCGAAAACGGGACATCACCAACAGATGAGGTGTCAGAGCCTTCAGTGCCCGAACCCGAGGAGGCAGTATCAGAGGATGCCGCTCCCGAACAAGCAGTTTCGGATAATAAGACCGAAGAACCGGCAGGAATTGATATGGATCGGCATGAAATAAGCCATAACGGTGATCTTTGGGAGGTTGGTTTATTTTGGCTACGAATGAGCGGGGAGGAATATCCGGACTATTATTTCACTATAACAAAGTATCTTGGAAACAAAACGGATGTGGTGATCCCTGTAAGGTTTACCGAGCAGGAAGCCAGTGATGCCGGATATACTGATACTGAAATTTCACTTATAGGAGCTTCGCGTCTGTACCGGCTGGATGAAAACTTTTCTTTTGGGGATAACAAAGAAAACATAAGATCTGTGTGTATAGAAGATGACAGTGAAAAGCGTGCACTATGGCCACTCATGTATAAAGTCGCAGGCGCATCAACCATCTCTTTTAATAAGCTGTTCAAGGATATGACATCCCTTGAAACTGTTGATCTGACAAAAATGAGCATACCGGAAGGAGCTCGTCTGGACTGTTCTGAAATGTTCAGTGGATGTACTTCGCTTAAACGGGTGCAGTTATTTGGTGGGACCAAAAAAAATGTAAATGGCTTTGACGCTGTTGATATGTTTAAGGGATGCAGTCAGCTTGACAGGGTGGATCTGACACATATCGGGTTAGCGGAATCTTATACAAATCATTTTAACGGGATGTTTTCAAACTGCAGCAGTCTCCGGACGATAATGTCAGAATGGAGTGTGCCGGATCCGGTAGAAGGGGATGATATGTTTCTGGGCTGTGCTTCTCTTGAAGGAGGTAACGGTACCAAGTATTCCAAGGCTCAGGTAACAGACAGCCGCTATGCCCGTATAGACGGAGATGATGGAGCCCCCGGGTATTTCACGGTTCCATCCGAATATGAAGCGGTTTATTATTATTCTTTTGAAAATACCTTTAACGGTTTTGGGTATAAAGAGGGATTCAGGATACCCGAAAAAAGGTATGAAAATCTTTTTGGAGACAAGGGAAAAGCCATTTTCAGAATGTTTGACGATGAATGGGGAGGCAGCTGCTTTGGCTTTTCGGCCACTTCTGCTCTGCTGAACAATTATGCTGTTCAGAGCACCAGACCACTGGATAGAACCTATTATTATCCTTATGGTGGGAATCTGTCGGATATGGTTTTAAAATATCCTCTGGACGAAGACTATTCCGATGATAAGTTTGAAGATCTACAGCATGACCTGAGAAAGTTTATCGAAGCCATGCAGATTTCCCAGTACGATGACAGGGTGCAGTACTGTTTCTGCATTGATTCTTCACCTGATGAGATAGTAAAAAATCTATATCCGACAGTAGATGGATTAAACGGTAATCGTGAACCGGTGATCATAGGTCTGTTTGGACCGCAGGGCGGACATGCCGTTCTCGGATACAGGCTTGAACAATTGGGAGTGACAGACCTGGGGGAACAGAGATCGGATTATCTTCATATCTATGACAGCAACTATCCTTTGACAGACAGAAAGATAGAATTTACCAAAAATCCGGACGGAAGCTACAAGGGCTGGAAGTATAATCTTGTTGATGATAAATCAGAGTTCCACTGGAGTTCGGATGATCCCAGGTGTGCGATCACCTGCGTTCCTTATGATATCTACAGCGCTGTTTGGGCTGACGGAGGAGATTATACAGATAAACAATGGGAAGATTTACTTACAAGTCAGATTGAAGGGGCAGGCGATGAGAAATGGACCGATCTGGAAGAGGCCATGTACGGACGCTTTTGGGAATGGACACAGGAAGATTATGACGAATATGATAAGCTGACTGACTCAGAGAAGAGCAGCATATTGGATAATTATGATGATGCAGCCGCCATTCAGGACTTCAACAACTATGACAACCCCAACGGCGAAGGAACATCCTGGGCAGGGCAGGACAAAGAAACTCAGCTTCGCTGCCGACTTCGCTGCCGCTTAAGATGCCGCCTGAGATGCCGTTTAAGATGCCGTTTAAGATGCCGTCTGAGATGCCGTCTGAGATGCAGGCTGCGCTGCCGCGCGATGGTAGTGGACAATAACGCATACAGCATAGAAGATGCAAACGGAAACAACCTCCTGACTGTAAACGGAGAAAACGCATCAGGTCAGGGACTTGGCGAGGACGGAGGCTTCATCGCAAGGAGCACGGGCCTTTTCAAAGATCATGCTAATGCAAAGCCTGAACAGAGGGTTTATGCTTCAGCATCAGGAAACAGGACCATAAAGAACCAGAGCGGCGGACTTCTTTCCTATGCTGCAATGGAGGGGTCCAATGTCATGAGCGTGAAGACGGCAGCATCCCAGGCAACCTTCAATGCAGAAACAAAGAATGTGGAGATGCCGCTTCAGGAAGGACAGGCCTTTGAGGTCAACATTGAAGGCGCGGGAAGCCAGGGAGTGAAGCTTTCGGGAAAAGGCGTCGGTTCCGAGCAGAATGCAGTGATCGCGATGACTGGATCAAAGCTCGAGCTCCAGAATGTCAGGGTTGAGTCCGTGAGCCTCAACGGAAAGACCAATGAGAAAGGCACGGATATCAACGGACTCGAGGCGTATCTTGACCCATTTGTAGCAGCATACACCGGAAGGCCCGTAAAACCGACGGTTATAGTAAAGGATGGCGGGAAGACCCTTGTCCAGGATACGGACTTCGTGGTTTCCTTCGTTGACAATACCCTGAGCGGAAATGCAACTGCATACCTGACCGGTATAAACAGCTACAGCGGTGAAAGAGAACTTAAATTCCGGATATCTGACAAAGCTGACCCGAACATCGCGTGTGTTCATTTCTACCTGAACGGAAAGGGAAAGGTTGCGCCTGAAGACAGACAGGTCACAAAGGGCGAAGCAGTCACCAGGCCTGCAAATCCCATTGCGGCAGGTTATCAGTTCGAGGGCTGGTACAAAGACAGGGAGTGCAAACAGTCCTATGACTTCTCGACGCCGGTAAACTCAAGCTTCACGCTTTACGCCAACTGGACAAAACTCGGGGATGAAGAACTTTCGGTAGGCTTCTCAAACGATCCCGATGACGGAGTGATAGTAAGCTGTGACGCAAACGGTGAAGATCCCTACTGCTTCTACACAAGCGGAATGATAAAGCCTGCAGT
>JAGACK010000027.1 GCA_017614155.1 Lachnospiraceae bacterium | reverse complement strand
TAGGATAAAGAGTAGGGAATACCCTGTCATAATATGCCGGCAGGCTGTCATATCCGCAAATCAACACTTAAAAAGCGGTTTGTATAAATTTTCAATGTACAAGTTTATAATTCAGTCGAGGGTTTTGACCCCGACATCATTTTAATGTATATACCTTCCAAACACAAATACAAATTAATGCATCTGTATCGGACCGCTGTCGGTGCCGGATCAGGGGTTGCGGCTTCATGCGGGATAATGATAATATTTAGCCATGAATGAATCAGACGAGCGCTACAGCACTGCGGAAGATGCAATCTTTGACGCTTTTTTTGCCCTGCTGAAAGAAAAAGAATTTGATAAGATAACCGTTGCCGATATTTCCAAGAAGGCCGGCGTCGTGCGAAGCACATTCTATAACCATTATGAAAATGTCCCGGCCCTTGTGGAAGCAGCCGAGGACAGAACTATACGGGACATATTCAGTATGATGGAAAGCTTTCATCCGAAGGATGACAGATCGATGTGCAATTCCTATTTCCTGGCGATCTGCAACTATACACGGAAGAACCCGTTTGTAGTAAACCTCTTAAAAAGCCCGCGCGGAGACGCCTTCTTTGAAAAGGCCATAATGATGTTTCATGATTATGTAAAAAATCTCACCTCCGCTTCAGGCGGCCGGGAAAATCCTGACGGAAACGCCTCATATCTGATCGCCGGCATGATCGGAACCACAATCGGCATCCTTCACAAATGGATATCCGATGGTTTTTCGGAACCTGCAGAAAAGATCTCTGAGGTTCTGACACGGGTATTTCTGGCCGGTTTTCTCCCCTTTCTGTAACCTTTTTCAGGCAGGGATATCTTCGAGGGCCTTTGCCCTGATTATCTTTGATGTCGCGTTTCTGATGAACGGATTGTCCCTTACCACCAATGCAGTGATGCGCCTGTATGTAGGCTGGCTGACATTGTACTCATCGATAAAGCTCTGGATCGATGATCGGATTTCAGCTGCATCCATGCCCCTGGCCTCGGCCAGTTCCTTTTCGGGATAAATCCTTGCGGTAAGGCCGTTATCCTCACCGGTCACTATGACTTCAGCAACAAGCGGTGACAAAGAGATCTTGTTCTCTATTTCCTCAGGCGAGATATTCTCCCCGTTTGACAGTATTATCAGATTTTTTACACGCCCGTTTATGAACAGAAATCCATCCTCATCGATATAACCCTTGTCACCGGTATGCAGCCATCCGTCCTCAAGCGTCTTTGCTGTCTCCTCCGGCATCATGTAGTAACCCTTCATCACGCTGCTGCCGCGGACAAGTATCTCATCATTCTCAAACCTGATCTCGACATTGGGAAGCGGCTTTCCTATGGAGCCGTCCTTATGATCATCCGGAGTGTTTGATGTTATGACCGGAGAACACTCGCTCATGCCATACCCCTCCAGCACATCCACGCCGTATTCCCTGAACTTCCCGATGTAGAAAGGATCAAGATGCGCCCCTCCCGTGAATATGATGCGAAGGTTGCCGCCGAATACATTCTGAGCAAGCACCTGTGCCGGCACTGACGGATCGGCTGTTGCCAGTCTTTTGTAGATCGACTCTATCATGAGCGGTACCATCAGCATGACCTCAGGTTTGAATATACTCATGTTCCTGACCATGTGGAGGAATGAATCATTGATGCATATGACCGCTCCGAGTGAAAATCCCTTCAGCCAGTCCATACATAAACAGAATGCGTGATGTATCGGAAGCACGCTCATCAGCACGCATCCGGGCTCGACAATGTACTGAACCGATGCAACATTGGATGCGAGATTGTTCTGGGTCAGCATGACTCCCTTGCTCTTTCCGGTTGTTCCCGATGTGAAGATGATCGTGGCAAGTTCGTCTTCGCCGTTTCCTTCAACATCATCCACTCCTTCTCCTGATGCCCTCAGCTGAGTAAGACATGGCTGATCATCTTCTTCGGACAGGAACCATATATTCTTTATCTTCGGGCATTCGGCCTTCACGGTTTCTGTAAGAGCTTTCAGCTTCGGACTCAGGAAAAGCGCTTCCGAGTCGGAACGGTTCAGCAGATCGACAAGATCCTCCGCCGGAAGATTCGCATCGAGCGGAACCGCGACATTATCACCCGTTGTAATCGCAAGATAGCTTTCGATCCAGAAAACGGAGCTAGTTCCGATGAGTGCGATGTGCTTTCCCGATAAGCCGGCTTCAGCCAGCCCCTTTCTGACCGCAGTCACAGCCTCATCAAGTCCGGTGTAGCTGATCTCCTTCACATCCTTCTTTTCAAGCCATCGTACAGCTGCAAGGCCTTTGAAATCATTTCTGCAGTGTTCCCACAGTGTCCTTATATTATTCATATCAGGCTGCCTCCATTCCATTGAGAAGTTCAAGTGCTTCGCCTACGGTAAAGATCTTCAGGACGCTTTCTTCCTCAAGTTCGACATCAAATGTATCCTCAATCTCTCCCAGAAATGACATGAAGTCGAGCGATGAGAATCCCAGGTCCTCCCTGAACTTCATCTCACCTGTCATATCCTCCGGACTCACCTTGCAGTACTGTGCAACTATTTTTTTAAACTCCTCTTCCCTGTTCATAATCCTATCCTCCTTTTTGTTTGACCTTTTTCTATGCTTCTTTCATGATCTGACCGACAGTCTTCTCCGGTTCGGATATTCCCATAAAGAGTATCCTCATCATGTAATAATAGAGCAGTTCCATATCCTTTTCCGAAAGGCTCGCCACCTGATAATGGTAAGAGAAGTTCATCCCTCCGTCTTCCGTATGCGATACCGTCAGATACATCTTTTTTGTGGCCGCCCCGTTTGCAAACCACTTTGAGTGCTGCCTGATGTCCTTCAGGAACGGATTTTCCATCCTGACCGGCATAGGCTGGTATGTGAGATAACAGCTGACATATCTGGTCCCGTCAGGCGTGCCATACCTCTTTTTCATCTCTTTTCGAATGAGGGCCGGATCGTAATTGCTGTGCATGTATATCCTGTTCTGCATGTTCTGTATCTCATATGCTGCCGAAAGAAACTCCGTGTCAGCAGATATGACCGTCCTGCACGGGAACATGATCGTCCTGCTGCCGCCAGAGGTCCATTCGTCATGTGTGGATCTTCTCGATATGAAGTTCTCTATCGTGATATCTTCCTGGCCGTCATTGACCTTTGACAGATAGGTCCTCATCCCAAGAAGCAGCAGGTTTGTCATCGACAGCTGATGGTTCATGCAGAAATCCATGAGGCCCTTCGCAGCCTGCGGCTCCAGGACATAATCCTTTACCGCCACCATGAGTTCTTTTTTTTCAAAATCAGCTGACCTGAGCGTTTTTTTCCTGTGCTTCTTTCTGGATGCTTCAAGCACTGACGGTCCCTCTATATCCGAATACAGGGGCTCCCCAAGAGCATCAAGCTGGTCGTCCCAGAATTTTTTATCTTTTTGAAATCTCTTCTCATTGGCAGCCTTTGCTATGTCGGATTCAAGAACACTCTCAAAATCGGCCAGATCTGCAGGATACTCCGATCCGAACCTGTAATGCGTATACAGCGACATGATATCGTTTATCATGACAACGATACCGCAGCTGTCGATCAGACGGTGATCCATATGAAGGAAGAAACCGTTATATCCCTCAGGGAGCTTTACCATCAGAAATTCGAACATCGGGATGTCATTGCCGTCAAATGTTTCATAAGCTTTCTGCTGCATGATCCTGTCAGCCTGCTCCATCGTCATATCCGTCATATCCTTAAGCGGTATATCGCGGCTGTCATCCGGCACGATGTACTGCATTATTTTTCCGTCACTGTCGGGTGCCGTGAAACGAAGCCGCAGGCACCCATACCTCTTTATCTCGAGCTGGATGCATTTTTTCAGCAGTCCGAAGTCGAGCGGCGCCTGAAGAGAAGCAACTACACTCACTCCTGAGACCTGCTGTGTGCCATACTGTCTAATCCATTCATAATGCATGTTCTGTGCTGCCACGAGCGGGAATGTTTTTTTCATTTCGTACCTCCATCCGGTTTGAACAGAAAGCACGGTAACACAATAAAGAGGGTATTGCTACCCCCTTTTCGACTTAATGGACACACCTGTAAAAACTGACCGAAACTTATCGGACATCTGGAAATAAAGTGTTTGATAAAATGGAATCAGAAAAGAATTCAAGAACCTTTTTGCGATATAATCCTTCATCAGCGTATGCGCTGCAAAGATGCCTGGCCTTGTCGATAATGACCAGCTCATTTGGAGCAGCGCACGCTTCATGATTTCTCACGGAGTTTTTAACACTGACAAATGTATCTTCTTTTCCGTGAAAGAAAAGCACGGGAACCCGGTTCACTGAAAGCGCTTTAGCGGTATCCGAGTCCGACATCCGAAAATCCGCAAGGATCCTGCAGAAAAGATCGACACGCAAAAGCAGAAGCCCGATATGATCCAGATGAAACCATTCTGCTGCGATATCCCGAAGCTGCTGCTTCATCGAAGAAAAACCGCAGTCGCAGATAAGCCCCCTGACCCGGGCCGGAAGATCATGTCCTGCTGCCATCAGTACCGCGGCTGCCCCCATAGATTCTCCGTAAAGGTAGATCGGAAGGTCCGCATCGTTTTCTGATGCAAGCATATATGTCCAGTCGAGGATATCCCACTGTTCCTTCGCGCCGAATGTTATATACCTGCCCCCGCTCTCTCCGCAGCACCTCTGATCCACGAACAGGAGATCACACCCGTTCTCATGCAGGAACTTTGCCATGTTTGCAAAATCGCCAAAGCTGCTTCCTCTGTATCCGTGGCTTAGAAGCACTATGCGTTCAGGTTCTTCTGCACGAAGCCATAAAGCATGAAGCCGTATCCCGTCACGGCTTGTCAGGAAGCGGTCTTCCATGGCCTGTGCCATACACCATGCCCTGCCTTCCTCGTATTTATTTTCATAGCCGTTGCGCGGGTGATTCTTCCTCGGATGTTCAAGTCTCTTCCATCTGCTGCTGCCGCTGCCGTTTCCTTTTTTTCCGTCGACCAGCAGCCTGAAGAACGGATATCCAAACGAGATAAAAACTCCCCCTGCCGCAAGCGCCGATATGATAAAACCCTTTTTCTTCATTATGTGTCAATGAATATATACGATCCGTTTTTCAAAAGAGCACGCAGATCATATTTCGTTTTCATGTATCTCCTGGATACTGTCTATGGCAGACAGCATGGGCTTTATGTCTTTGCCTTTAAGCTTTCTGTCCACATAGTTTCCTGTTATCTTTACCACAGTTCCGCTTAAGGCCAGAACACCTATAAGGTTGGGGATGGCCATCATCCCGTTGAAAGTGTCAGAAAGATCCCACGCCAGAGAAAGGTCCATTGTCGCCCCTACAAGAATGAACACAACAAACAGGACCCTGTAATACTTTACCGCTTTGGTCCCGAACAGATACTCAAATCCTTTTCCACCATACTGACTCCAGCCAAGTACTGTAGAAAAAGCAAAGAACAGGATGGCTATGGCTATGAAAGCAGCACCGAATCTGCCGAATACAGTTGAGAAGGCTTCGGCAACCAGCGCGGTTGAAACATTTTCAGACAGGACCTCTCCGGTATTCAGATCGACCAGTCCGCTTGATAAGACAGCAAATGCGGTAAGCGAGCAGACTATGATCGTATCGGCAAAAACTTCAAATATGCCCCACATACCCTGAATGACAGGTTCCCTGACATTTGAGCTTGAATGGACCATGACTGAGGAACCCAGTCCGGCTTCATTTGAGAAAACTCCTCTCTTCATTCCCCACTGAACAGCATAGGCCACACCGCTTCCTACGATCCCGCCGCCTACAGCCTTCATTCCGAAAGCGCCTTTGATGATCGATGAAAATACAGCACCCAGCTGATCACCGTTGACCACCAGGACAGCTATCGCTCCTATCAGATAAATCACAGCCATAAAAGGAACCAGCTTCTCGGTCACGGATGCGATTCTCTTGAGCCCTCCCACAATGACCAGGCCCGCAATTATCATCAGCACTATGCCGGTCCCTATCGCAGGGATATGAAATGCCGTGTTCATGTTTATCGCGATAGAGTTTATCTGGCTCATATTGCCTATCCCGAAAGAAGCCATCACACAGAATATGCTGAACAGAACTGCCAGCACGGCTCCTATCTGTTTGCAGCCCTTCTTCGAGCCCAGCCCGTCCTTCAGATAATACATGGCACCGCCGCACCACTCATCCTTCTCATTTCTCCTGCGGTAATAAATACCCAGGACATTCTCGGAGAAATTGGTCATCATGCCGAAGAAAGCCACTACCCACATCCAGAATATGGCTCCCGGACCTCCGGAAACTATCGCGGCAGCAACCCCTGCTATATTTCCTGTTCCGATAGTCGCAGCCAGGGCCGTGCACAGGCTCTGGAACTGGGATATCTGGGTATCCTCCTTTGCCGTATGGGAAGTGATATTCGAATCTTTGAAAATCCCCCCGATGGTGTTTTTTATCCAATGCCTGAAATGCGATATCTGAAAGCATTTCGTCAGGACCGTCATCAATATACCGGTCCCGACAAGCAGGATCAGCATGGGCAGGCCCCAGACAAAACCGTTTACTTTTCCGTTAACATTTTCAATCAGACTCAAAAATCCGTTCACAATAACTGTCTCCTCTCCAAAAAAATCAAGCGTTCCGGTATCAAGCCGAAACGCCTTTGTTTCAAAACATTTGTATTATATTACAAATCCCGTGACATTTCCACAGATTTTTCGAATTAGTGTTCAAATAGTGTTCTTCGGGTATCGATCACCTGTAGCTTCCGTTCTTCTCCTTGAACGCTTTTTTGTCTTCGTACATATTGTCATCCGCGGTCTTTATCGTTTCCCTTGCGGTCATACAGGTTGTCGAGTCCGCCATTCCGACGGAGCCTGAATACCTGTGGATGGGGTCATCCTTCCTGTCGTCCCAGATCGCAGCAAATTCCGCCCTGATCTCCTTCTGAAGCCGGTCACGGTCTTCATAATCCCTGCCTTTGAGTATGACTGCGAATTCGTCTCCGCCGATCCTGAAAACAGGGGAATGAGCATAGATCCTGCACAGCAGTTCGCAACAGCCCTTGATGTATTCATCACCTGCTTCATGACCATAGGTATCGTTTATCATCTTGAGATTATTGGCATCCATGAGTACGATGCCGTATACATCATCATCATGAAGCTCGGAGATTTGCATCGTAAACGCTGTCTTGTTCCCTACATGAGTCATGGAATCACGCAATGCCAGATCGCCGAGTTTGCTGATTCTCTCGTCCTTGATCTGGATCGTGTCCTCTGCCCTCATATAACTGCCCATATAAAAAACACTTTCCTTTTCGGCGGTCAGCAGCGCTTCATACAAAACACCGATCTCATTATTGGAGCGTATATCAAGATCCTCAAGCTGCTGCAGGTTGCTGCTGCAATCCTCCTCGGAATCATATTTAAATCCCGAGACGGTATTTGCGATCAACAGAAGCGGCTTTGTCACTCTTGTTTTCAGTATATAGAATGCAAGGAACAGCATCACGCCCGTTGCCAGTATAAGGATAAAGCACAGTATGATGATAAACCGGATGTTCTGACCGTGCAGCTCCGCCATGGAAAAATCCACACAGGCACTTGCCACATAATTGCCCTTGCTGTCATAGATCGGCTTGGCAAAAGAAAGCAGATATCCGTCTTCTTTCGAATATGCAGTATCATAAACAGGTTCCCGGCTGCCAAGCATTTCATCTATCCGGGAGGCAAAGGGTTCCAGAACATCATAGGTTCCCCCGACCCATTCAATACTGACCTGATTCGGCGTATCGGTATATTCATCCTCTAGATCGATGATGATCGTTCCGTACGGAACATCGCCGTCTTTATAAAAACGGTACACATACATGTAGTAGACATCCGGATAATTATCCTTGAGCTGATAGAAATACTTCATGATGGACATATATTCCGGGGAACTGTAGTTTTCCTCGATATAATAATCCATTTTTTCCGGATCCAGCGCCTCGATCATCAGATTGGTCACGCCGTCAGCCATCCTGCGGTACTCGTTTATCATGCGCTTTTCAATACGAAAAAAAGTGACCGTGACTACGATAGCAAGCATTATCAGAAAACCCACAGAGATCATGATCGGCATTCTTCTGGAGATGGAGTGATATTTCTTTTCTTCCTGCAAAAATGTTTCCCCCTTTTTTAAGTTCATATGACCCTGATATCGGTCAGCGCCACCTGATCACCGCTGAGGGCTGCATATACATCTCCTCTAACATCCCTGATGGCAGTGATGCTTTCTATTTCAATCCCAAGATTTTTCGTTTTCAGAATGATCCGGTCATCCTTCCTGCGCAGGCTGACTTCACATTCCAGGCCTTTTTTATTCATTTCCTTCCATCTGTCCCATCCCGAAAACTCATCGGTCTTTTTCACGGAAATACTGTTTGTGGCAAATTCAGTATCTCCATCATTTTCACCACAAAGCTTGATGCAGGCATATTCTTTGTAACCGCTCCCGTTCACACATCCATCATCCGAAGAAAACAGAATGACAAAGGGACAGTGCCACACAAGATTTGCACTGGGCAGACTCATCGCATGAAATATGATCTTCAGTCTGTTTTTGATCCTGACCCCTGTCGTTGAGACGGATCTGGATCTGTCGATCTGGACATTCTTCAGGTCGGATTCCATCCGTTCAATATAGCTTGTCCCTGCAGCTATCCTTTGGATATCATTCTGTGAGACCTCTTTTTTTGTTTTTTCCACGGTTATTTCCGTGATCCGGCAATGCTCTCCCGTCAGAGCGATATAGCTGGCCCTGCTTCTGTCCGGAAGAGCGATTATCACTTCCTTTTCAAAGCCTGGCGATACCATCTTCAGCTTTATATGATCCTCAAACCTACCCATGGTCATCTCATACTTTTTCGGACGGTTATCATCAGAAGGATCCGCATCCTTAACCTTTATCGAATTTTGGATCTTTCTGGCTGAAGTATTTACATCATGTTCGTTGAACCATATCTCTCCATACTCCAGATAGCCGTAGTTTTCTATCGACTTTTCATTTTCATGGACTCTCCCGTCATAGGAATCAAAGAGTATCAATGCCGGGTCCGAAAAATCAGACGGGCCTGCGTTGAAAGGAGCACAATCAAAAGATACTTTTGTCACGATGCCGTCAACGGGAATCCCCCGTGAGATATGTTCCCTGTAGTCATTGCACGAAAATCCGGTCTCGATCTCCAAAGTTTTCTGTCCGCCGCTCTTTTGATTTTCCCCGTCAATGATCTTTATCATCAGATCGGCAAATCTGGGATCAAATTGTTCGCCGCTGCCTTTTACCAGAGCCTCTCTTGCGATAAAATCCGGTACGGCTTCATGGAATCTTGTATCGGTTGTCATATACACATATGCATCGGCTACGGATATGATCCTGGCTATTTCAGGTATCTCCCCGCCTTTGAGCCCTTCGGGCCCCCCCGTTCCGTTATAATTTTCATGACAGTAACGCGCACCCGTTTCGAGATATGGCATCTCCTGAATGCTTGACAGGATCTCGCTTCCGATCTCGGGCATCATCCTGATAACCTCTTTTTCCTGTTCAGCCGGATCCTTATCTCCTGTTACCAGACTCTCCGGAACGCCGATAAGTCCGACATTGTGAAGCAGCGCAGCATAATACACCTGTCTGCATTCCTGTTCATCCATACCGCTTGATCCGGCTATCTTTTCAGCATATTCGGCCACCCTGGCAGAACAGCCTCTGACATGCTCATCCTTTTTTTCCACCGCTGAAACAAATGCTGTGGCAGTCTGATCGAATACACGCTGCAACTTATCATGTTCTCCCTGCATATTCCTTATCTCGATCTCATACGCATGGACAACCCTGTCGTTTATATCCAGATAAACAAGGATATAGACCAGCACAGACACAATAACGATCGACATATTTACGATCGGAATGCCATATACAAACAACTGAATGATCCCGCCTGCCAGCGGCAGAAAGATATACACAAGCAGCGCTGCATATATTCGCCTGCTGAATATCTTTCTGTACTGTATCACTACCGAAGCCACGATCAGCGGACAGAGCACCGGGATGATATAAGAAACCAGAAAGAGCTGCCCTCTGTGATACCTGTTGGTCTCATCAAAATAGTAATACAGACCGGTAAAGCCTGATATAACAGCCATTATCATGCCGCATACAGCCATGATGGCCACTGCCCTCAAACGCTTCGGAACAGTTTTCATCCTGCCTTCATTTAACAGCCAGTCCATCAGGAATATATCAAAACCAAGAACAACATATGGCGTGAGAAAGAACACACAGAGATTGCTGACTCTGACCAGGAAAAATCCTGCCCGGCTCGGATCTGCATCATGCATATATGCGATACGGTCAAAAAAGAGCAGAAAAAAAGCCACCACTTCAACCTGGATCATTATCTTTTTTCTGCCGGAGGGGAGAAATCTGGTCAGAACAAGAAGAAGGGACATTATTCCGCAGGTCCCGCATAAGAACAGCATTATATCCAGTTGATAGGCCCTGATAAGATCAAACATTTCCTTTACCGTTGTATTGTCCCAGGATGGTTTTTACTTCATCAAGGGAATCAAAAAAAACTTCGATACATTTCGGATCAAACTGAGTGCCTTTTCCCTCTTCCATGATCGACAATGCCTTTTCAAGCGGGAAAGCCGGCTTATATACACGCGGTGAGGAAAGCGCATCAAAAACATCAGCTACAGCCATGATACGGGCCGAGAGCGGTATCATCTCTCCATGAAGTCCCTCGGGATAGCCTTTTCCGTCCCATCTCTCATGATGGTATGCCGCCATATTTCTGGCTTCTTTCAGATAATTGTCACCTTCCACCGAACTGATGGCATGCTCCATGATACGCTTGCCTGCAGTCGTATGCGTTTTCATGATCTCATATTCTTCATCCGTCAGTTTTCCGGGTTTGTTGAGAACATTATCCGGGATATTGATCTTGCCCACATCATGAAGAGGCGCTGACCTTACGACATCAGACATAAACTGGGGCGTGAGTTTTTCTGCATAATAACCTTTTTTCTTCAGGCCTTCCACTATGATCTTTACATATGCTGAAGTCTTTTGAACATGTGCGCCGGTATCCGAATCACGGTTTTCCACCATGTCCGCCATGGTAATTATCAGTCCGTCCTGCATCTTTGCGGTGGAATCAGACAGCCTCCGGATACTCCGTATATGCTCAGACTGATTGGAAGACATACTGCAGATTGCATTGTACAGCAGCTCGACCTCATCTCCTGTCCGGATATCTATCTTTCTGAAACTCCTGACATTTTCATCGAGTTCCTGCTGAGTATTTTCAGAACTGACGAAACCATAAACTCTTTTTGTGATGGTTTTTAAGGGCAGCTTCATCAGATACTCAGCCAGCCAGTCCACCAGTATGCTAAGCACTATGACAAATCCCAGATAAACCGAGATCATCTCAGTCAGATAGCTGTATATCTTTCTGTTGAGCAGCTCCAGGTCCACATCTACCCCGACATAGCAGACACACCTGCCCGCCGAATCATAAACAGGACTATACGCAGTAAGCAGATAGCCCCACTTATCATCCGTAATGATCGGGTCGATCTCTTTGCCGGCTAAGAGGTCGGGAATATAATCACTGAAACCTTCATCAAATTCTATGACCGTTCCCGTTCCCTCTGCCTGTGTATCGTCTGTTTCGATATCGTAAACAACATGACATCCGTCTTCAAGGATCCTGTAAACATATAAATACTCAATATCAGTTGAGTTGTGCAGGATACGATCCAACGCCTCAAAAGTTTCAACATATCCTTCAGCAGCAAAAGAATTTTCAAGGAAATCATCAACCCTGTCGCCGTCAATGAGCGCAGCGGCAGTTTTGGCAGTCCCCATAGCTATGCGGGAGTGTTCGTCGATGACAGTCTCACGATACAGCCTGACGCTTAAAACGGTCCCGACCACTGAAATGATAACAAGAGAAACAGCCTGTACCAGGATTACTTTCCCCTTAAGTGAAGCTGTTCGGGTTTTTGATCTGTTAGTCTCATCAATATCCTGATCGGAAAGCGGTTCCTGCGCCCATAAAACAAATCCCAGATGCTGCTTCATCTTTTCAGGGATAAAATGCAGGATGGCAAGTACAAGCAGTACAGTTACAGCTTTATCCGGGATATCCATGATGATGCTCGACAGAAGATGTGACGAAAACTCACCAAAATATCCTGTCCCATATATGATCCCGCTCAAGGATTCGCTGTCAAAGCTGAGCTGCTCCATAAACCACGGGATAAGCGCGCCGAGTCCACCGCCTGTCAATACAAACACTATGGTTGTTCCTATTATCCCGTATACTTTTTTCAGCCATCCGTGTCTGTAAAGAAATGTCGCAAAAAAAGCTATCAGTACATTGAGTGAAACATAATAGAGCGACGAGGGATCCGAAATGCTTTTTAAGATATTCGTGGCAAATCCAACCAAAACGCCGGGAAGATACCCTCCCAAAACCGCTGCCAGCACAGTGCCCACGGTGTCCAGATACAATGGCAGTCCGAGAGCTGCTACGATCTGACCTAATAAAAGATTCAGTCCCACGCCCAGGATACAGACGCACAGGGCCGCTATATTCTGTTTTTTTCGGAACCGATCCCAAAATGTTCTTTTCATGATCATACTGTTCATTATATGCCTGATGCCGCTCTCTGTCTAATAAGGGCCGACAGAACCGTTTCCCGCGCTCTAATAATGTGCCAATAGAACCGTCCCCCCGGTTCCTATCCCTGTTTCAGTTCTCCGATCGCAGGCTGCAGGAACCTGTTGATGAACGCCCCCACAAAGAAAATGTTAAAGCATCCGTACAGCCAGAACATGGCTATCACCGGCGCTGCAAGCCCTCCATAGAAGCTGTAATCATTGAAATGGTTCACATATACGGAAAAAAGCAGCGAAAAAGCTGCCCAGACCACCGAAGTGAAAACCGCCCCCGGAAGCTGCTTTCGAAATTTTCTTTTTGTGCTCGGTATGAAGGTATACATAGCCTGCACGGCAAAGATGCCGATCAGGACAGTCAAAGGATATCGCACCCATATCAGAGGGTGAACAAAATAATCGATCTCAGGCATGGCAGCGATAAGCTTCATGGCAATGGTACGCCCCATGACGATGAGGACAAAGAGAAGCAGAAAGACCGCCAGCAGGATCACGGTGTAAAAGCAGGCAAGACCCCGCAGCAGGAAATAATTCCGGTGATCTACCGAATCATCCATAAAATTCAGTCCCCTGATCAGGGAGAGCATGGCCAGGCTTCCCATCCACAGCGCAACTGCCGCTGAAACGACAGTCAACCCCTGTGGCTGCTCAAAGGCCTGTTCGATCAGAACCGTGATGACAGCATCCGCAAAATCCGGAGACATCTGAGTGAAGAAAAGGATGAGATCCGCCTCGGTAATTGCAGTGAAGGGTATGATCGAAGCCACCAGGATAAACATCGGGATCAGTGACAGTATAATAAAAAAAGTCGCACTCGCTGCAAAGGATGCGAGATTCTTTTCAATGATAAGATGAGTGTATTTTTTGACGAAGGTGTACAGCCAGAACGCTCTGGCGCCGTCTATCCTCCTGCTCTTCTTTTCTTTCATGATCCTTTCCGTATCCTCCGGGCGCATTACTGTCTTTCGTCCTGCAGCAGTCCCCTGAACTCCCTTATTACTATGCATCTTTCGGGCAGCACATTATTTTCAGTTATGCATATTCTCCAGTATCATTTCATCAATATACTTCTGGATGATCCGGTTTACGGACCTGACCCCGGAGTCTGCTTCATCTTCATAACGCCCTTCTTTATCCGGGCTTTGGCGCTCTTCTTTGCTGTCAATCATCTGGTCGATATGATCGTTGATGTAATCAGATATAATTGTATACTTGTCATAATCACCTGTCTTCAGGAACTCATCCAGGGCATCACGCAACAGCCGGTCGCTTTTGTGAAGCTGCTTTAAATATCTCTCAATCGCTTCAGCAGTCTCACGAGGTCCGGTATCGGATCCTACTTCAGGAAAGACCGGATCAACTTTGTTATCAACACATATCTCATTAAGTCTGACAATGCTTTCACGAATTTTGTTCTGACGGTCTTCGGGCTTCTTTTGAGTGTTCTCCCCTTTAAGCAGATTATCAATACTATCTTCTATGATATCTGAACGTATGCCCAAAACCGTGTCCAGCAGACCCTTTATCTCATCGAACTTTTCGTCTCTCTCCTTCTCGCCGAGAGAACCGTTCTTATATTTCTCCGAAACAGACCGGTAAAGCATACTCATTCGTTTAAGGTAATTCATCCGTTTTCCTCCCGAGTCAATAATCTGTCATCTGATTGTATCAGTTTTCATACGTTTCCTGAATACATCGATCCTGACCTTTCCTGTCATAAGATCCAACCGGTTGTCCGTCCGGGTATCCTCTTCCTCTGCATTCATGAAATCCAGCAGACCCGTCATGTAATCTATACCCTTCAGAATGATATCATCATCCACACTCAGTGTCTCCGCGTTGCGGTCAAGAAGCGTGTCCGAAAGAAAGCATATCGTTTTTTTCTTTCCTCTGGTCATGGCAACATTCAGACGGTTACGGCTGTATATAAATTCCATCTCAAGCTCCGCTTTTTCCGGATCGGTCATACCGTAGCTTACTATCACGGCCTCCCGCTGCCGTCCCTGCAGCGTGTCCACCGTTCCTATGAATATCCTGTCACGATCCATGCCGTTCTCAGATGCAAGAGCATCCTTTAAGCGGTTTATCTGCTCATGGTGCGGTGATATAATGCCCACTCCTCCTTCACCGTTGCTGCTGCCCCAGAACTCTTCATCCGATCCGTATAGTTCTTCTGTCCCCGGCACACACATATGTTCTCTTAAAAATCCGATCAATAAAGTAACAAGCCTTATCTCCTCATCACGTTTTTCTTTTGCATCTCCATCATGGATACGGCACACGATCAGAGGATATTCCGGATCGGCAAGCAGTCCCATAAGCTGCTCTTCATCTGCGGCATCCCCCGAGAACCCGGGAAATGCAAAATCCTTTAAAGTCAGCTGCTGTGCAGCTATACCCAGTCTTCCTCCTTTGTCAAAGTCAAAGGCATGATAGCCCTTTCTGCCGTCACCCTCACGGATATCCCTGTCATAGATCGCCTGTGCAGGATACCTTGACAGAATCTCATTCATCCTGAACTGCTCTTCCAGCGGAACCAGATAATCAAGGCTGTATTTCTTTGCCGTATCATAATACAGGCGGAATACCGAACCGTAGAAATCCACCTCCTGGGCTGATGCATCATATTTTCCATGAAGCACCGGCGAGAGCTGATCCTCGTCGCCTACGATCAGGAAACGCTCCATCGGGGCTGCGATAGCCTGCTGAAGGACGATCAGCGCATCCATTGAGCGCATCTGGGAGGCCTCATCTATAACTACCAGGTCAAATCCCTCGAACATATTGCTATTGGAATCATTAAACCTTTTTACCGAGTTCCCGATCTTCCAACAGGTCGCCCCGAGAACGAAGGGCCGGCCTTCTTCATACCTGTAGAGATTTCCGACATACATCTCATCATCCGGCGGGTAATCTTTGACAAGTCTCACTCCATTAACCGGATCTGCCCCATCATCGCCCCAGCTTTCAAGCTTACAGATAACAGGCTCTCCTTCTTTCCCTTCTTCTTTCTGTACCAGGGCGGAAAGGATATTATTGATAGCCGAATGTGAATTCGCAGAGAGCAGAACTGAGATAATAACCCCCTTCGAAAAATAATATCTGCACAGCGTTATCACTGCTCTTGCCACAAAATCAGTCTTTCCCGTTCCCGGAGGGCCAAGCAGAAGCGTGATATTCTTGAAAAACATCTGTGAAAAAGCCTTACTCTGCGAATCAGTAAAATCCCTTCCTCTGTCCTCGGGCTTAAATGAAAGGCACTCCTTAAGATCTTCCTCACTTAGTTTCCTTTCCGGTACTTCTTCCCCGTTATTTGGAGAATTAATCGCTTCTTTACGGTATATGGTTTCAGGATATAAAAGGCTGTGTTTATCCCCCGGATCCGTATCATCATAATGCCTGCCTTCATTACAGAGGGCAGTATTGACTTTTTCAGTGTTCAGATCCTTGTAGCTGTTAACCAGATAGAACTCCGTTCCATTCAGAGCATCGGCTGTTATACCCTTCTCAACTTCTTCAAAGCCCTTAAATCTTTCGAAGCTGACCGTACGCGACCCCGTACTGCTGTCTGTTTCCGTTTTTATGGAATCAACAACATACAGATTTCGGACAGGATTGTACTCTTTGTCCATGGTCACATTCGGTATTATATTATTCTTCTCCCGGAACTGATTTAGAGCGCTTAACTCTTCCCATGCCGTGTTATCGCCGGCTTTCAGGAGAATCCCACGGAAGAAGTCCCTTTGAAAATACTCATCCTTATTCAGTATTTCGCATTTACAGATAAAGCCCGGCAGCTCCCTGGGCGCGGGGTATTTATTATATGTCTTCTTATTTATCTGACTCTGGGAAATAAGCCTCGCCTTCATGATCCGGCCCTCTCCCGCCATTTCATCGGGATCGTTCATACGAATCTGCCGTATGTCATGATACTGCAGGATCTCTTCGTACTGCATCTGTGTTATGAGCTTTGCAGCCCGGATACTGAGGCTTTCATTCATCCCCGAAAATGCAAAAGCCTCGGGCCACCGTTTCAACGAACCATCGGATTTTTTCCGGATGGCGCTGACAAGCCTGAATTCACGATTCAGACGGATGCTCAGATACCCTCGCAAGGAACGAAGCTCTTTCTCTTCATCTTTTGCCTTATTGGCCCATATAAGGTTGATCGCATCACTCTTCATCGTATTTGAAAGGATACGGTCATATTTAACGCCTTTGGAAAACTCCTTTCGCTCCGTTTCGTTTCCCAGCATCGCGTCACATACGGTTTCCAGATCATATGAGATATAAGCAGGAATGCAGAACAGCGACCTGACCACACTGCTTATCACAACAAGTGGGAAATCTCCCTTCAGACTGTCTGCCTGCTCTTCGACATCAGTGACCATACGCTCCCCCATCAGCCAGAATAATATCGCGAGCAGCTTTTCACGATAGTCTGCATCCCTGACACCATCGCCGTTTAACAGTTCATCCATTATAGTGTCTGTAAGATTGATCTGCTCATAATTGTCCATCACATATGCCTGAACAGTCAGTTTATCATTAAAATCCAGATCGCTTCCCTGATTATATTCATCACACCTTTGAAGTATCCCATAAAGACACTCCATAAATTCACGGATATTCTCATCAAGCTTTTCCGGTTTCTCAGCTATAAAAATCCCGGTGAACCGATGATAACCTGAGGAGTTTTCAGTCTCCCCACTCTTTTCTTTATCCCCGGATCCGTTATTATCTCCGTTGTTTTCAGGCAGGATTTCCTCGATTTTAGTACCGGCGCTGATACCCAGTGCATACACCCGGTCTGTAGCCTCATCTCTCTGCGCTGTCAGGATAATTCTGAGCTTCTCACCTGCCGGCATGATAAGAGAAGAAACATTTTTGCTGACAGGAGCTGCAAAAATCTCCCTATCCCCGCCTCCGCTTAAGAGTTTCTCCATCTTTTCCTTCATTTCCCGCAGAGCCTGAATATTCTGAGCCCCGCTGGAAAGCACCCGTTTCCAGCCAAGGCAGCCTTCCTTCAGTGATGTAAGGTTTTCATCATCGGAAATGTATTTTTCGAAGCCGTCTATGTCCAGCGGAATTGCATTTTTCTTCGCATAAACCTGCGCGTAATATGAAAGGTAGGGAATTAATGTCACCGGCTCATGCTCCTGCTGGTATTTCATGCAGCTTTTGTAATTCTCGCACCATTCGCACTGAACCGTCGGAAGCGCTTTAAAAGCACGGTTGTATACATCCGCTTCATTCTTTTCATCCTCCCTGCACTGTACAAGCCCGGCTATCGCCGCAGGCATATCTTCACTGAAGTACTTATTAACAAAAGGAATAACAACACTCATATCAAAGGGAAGCGGGGCTTCTCTTTTAAAATTCCACAGATATCCGGTTTCCATATCAACTCTTCCGGGTATCTTTTCCTGTTCAAGAAGAGTGCTGAGCATGACTGCATAGATGGCGACCTGGACTTTATGGGACATCCTTGCGTGTCCTGCATGTTTCATATCAACGATGGAAAACACATTTTCCCCGTCTTTATCCTTCGTAACATAGATCAGATCCGGCTTGCAAAATGACCATTCGGCAGAAAGCAGCGGGTGCCCGCCGGAATAAACCTGCTTCAGGAGCTCACGATATCTGCTCCCCGACAGGAGAACGCTTTCCGTGAAAGTATCCTGATTTAACAGTGTTGTCTGATATATATATCCGCCTTCATTTTCATATTCCGGCAAATATGCCCCCGGATCCTTCAATATCTCTATAGTGCGCTCAGGCGACAGATCCGTGTACCTGTACTCTGCCTTTTCTTCATACACATTACACAGCTTCCTCATCTGCCGAAAGTCTGTTACACGCTCTGTATTCTTTGAGTCATCCCGTCTGCACCTTTCAGCATAACAGGGAAATCCTCTGTCCTCCAGAAGGCACAGCGCATCCCACTCCCAGATATGTCCTGCATCCTGACTGGAATTGTGCGAATAAGTCCGTTCGCTCCACCCTGCCTTTTCCGGATTCATCAAAACAGAATATGCGGTAAAACGCTGACATCCATGCTCAAAATGACCTCCTACCCGGGAAGCGGAAAGCCTCAGTTTCAATTTGTCTGTGTTTTTTTCAGCCATATTAAATGCCCTCCTATGATCAAATTATAGGAGGGTGCTTCTGTTTTCACAAGTTTGTTTGCAGAAAAAAACTGTCAAGGGATTTTTCGTTACATTTCAAGGCTTCTGATCGATGCAGATGATAAACAGATTACTGCGGCCATCGCCATACATATTCCCGCGGCCATGACAACCATGGCGGAGCCTCTTCCTACGCCGGCATGCGCAAGGTTTCCCAGCGTATCCGCTGCGATACCGGAAACGGCGTATGCGACAACATATCCGATCTGTGACAGGAATCCGATCATCCCCCATGCTCTTCCCTGCACCTCATCGGCAATATTGGTCCTGACCAGATAATCAAGACAGTTATTGGCAAACGGAAGGGCTGCAAAGAAGCCGAACCCGAATATGCATATCACGATCATGTTCTCAATGATCCCAAATCCCGTCATGCATATTCCTGCCGATACGAGCGATATCCTGAGCACTCTGACATATCTTCCCTTAATACCGTGAAACCCCAGCATCAATCCGGACACCAACATTCCGCATGCACAGACAGTCTCTGCAATCCCCAGAGTCTTCGCATCCCTGAATGCCAGTATCAGAGGCTCTGCAAGTATCTGAAGCATTCCCATGAAAAGGGTTATCGCAGAAGAGATCATGACCAGCGTAAGCACTCCCTTATTACCCCGTACCGCATTCCACCCCCCTTTCATGCTTGCAAAAAACGGTTCCCGCGCGCTCTCTGACCTGACAGTGATGCCCTTTCTTACAACCGCAGCGCTGATCACCGTCAGGAAAAAAGTACATATATCAATGATCAGAAGCAGCTTCACATCGCTCACCCCAAGCAGGAATCCTGCAATAATGGGCGAGAACAGATATCTTGCGCTTCCCGCAAGAGAAACCAGGCCGCTGGCCTTGGAGTATTCCTCCTTCGTCAGAAGATCCGTGATGGTTGCCCGAAAAGCCGGTTCAAGCAGTGCAGAAAATGAAGCGCTGACAAATACGCCGAGGCATATCTGCCAGAGCGATGCTTCTCCCGTTATCATGCACAGAAAGATAAATATGATTCCCAGCGCGGAAAAGCCGTCGCCGATCATCATGAGAAGCCGCCTGTCATACCGGTCGGCAAGAACGCCGGCCGGCACCGAAAAAAGCAGGGTCGGAAGGAATCCAAACAGCGTCACCATAGCCATGCCTGCTGCGCTGCCGGTTGTCCTGAATATATACACGCCAAGGCCGAAACTTGTAAGCCCGCCCCCGATTGACGATATCAGTTCGCCTGTCCACAGAAGGATGAATTTTGCAAAGTTCGTATTATTATTCATTGTATTCAAGCAGCCTTCCGACATGGCGCGTTTCAAAGAACATTTCCTTTTTTACCACAACGATGATCACTGTGACAATCGTGATGACTACCGTCTCGACGATCTTGGTCTCCTGTGTCATCGCGATCTTTTCCTGCATAAAGTTGACGAACAGATGGAATATCATGCAGGCCAGTATAGATCTGTCGCTGGCCAGGTACACCCATGTGATGACAAATCCCATCGGGATCCCGCTCACAAAGAAGTTAACCACATAAAGCGGGTTGACCATCAGGCCTGCCTGATATGTCCCCTGAATAAAGATCAGCGGGAAATGCCAGAAAGACCAGAGCACACCGAAGATCACCGATTCCCAGAACCAGTTCATATAGTTTCCGATCGAATCCTCGCAATATCCTTTCCAGCCGACCTCCTCGATGATCGAGGCGATGGCTATGGTTAAAAATGCGCTCGCAACGCCGACGCCGGTAAAGGAAAAATCCTCAGTAAATGAAAACTGGTCGATCGACTGTCCGAAGAGCAATGACAGCAATATCGAGCAGACTATCACAATTGCGAATACTATAACAGCCCAAAGTACATTCAGCCACTTAACCTTATAGAATCCGACAAGCTTGTTCTTCAGGTCCTGCTTCAGGGCATCCGATCCCGACACCATAACAAAAACCGTGGACACGGCAGCAGGCGCGAGAAGTCCGATCAGCATCAGCGCCGGGCTTATCGTCTCCGGCAGATAAATGGCAGGTATCCAGAATATCCATGTAAATATGTACGTCAGTACAAAAAACAGGATTGGCCTGTATCTGTATTGATTCTCAGTCTTCTCTCTCATTTCTTACCCTCCATTCTGCTTTTGTCTATCAAATAATCTATAAAGCTCATTGTTCCTTTTTCTGCGCCAAGGAGTTTTTCTGTCATATCGATGAATACAGCTATATCCCGCTCATTAAATACTCTGTCGTTAAAAGTATCATTGCTGATGACCATGAGCATTCTCACACGCTCCGGTATGTTGTCGCATGCAAAGATTCCCTCATTTATGCCCTCTTCCACTGCCTCTGATAACAGAGGCACGATAACTTCGATCAGCTTCTTCCTGACCTTGTCATGCATCAGCACATTCTCCGGTCTCATAAGCGCCTCGCTGATAGGCTGCTCGGTCTCGGCCGGTTTGATCGAAGTTATTATCCCTACTATCTTCCGGGGCACCGGGATATCAGATTTCAGGATCTGCCTTGCCGTTTCCGTCTCGCTTTCTATCATCATCTCTATGACTTCTTCGAGCATCTGCTCCTTGCTGGAAAAATAATAATAGTATGTGCCCTTGGCGATCTGTGCAGTCTCTATGATCTCATCCACGCTCGTATTCTCATATCCGCGTGAAAGGAACATATCATAGGCGATCTTCAAGAGTTCCTGCTTCCGTTTTTCTCCTTTTCGCATCTTCATCCCTCCACAACCGACTATCGGTCGGTTTTTATGATACAGCATGTTCTGTCTCATGTCAACAACTTTTTCGACTTTTGGTCGGTTTTTGTTAATCAAAAACGGCAGGTCATTATGACCCGCCGTCCGGCATGAACTTCAAATGAATTGATCATTTTCTTTTATTAAGCAATTCCGAGTCCTGTATTATCCTTCCAAGTTCATCGTCATAGAAATGTTGGAACAGAATTCAATGATTTCATTCTTTCTCGGCTCAACATCCGCCTTATATTCGACAGATGTCAATCCCAGGTGTCCCATACACTCTATTTCAAGATGTCCATAGAAGTGTTCTATGCTACTGATGATTCTTTCGCATTCCGGCATGTTCGGACCGGTTCGAAGAGCTATGGCATATCCCTTCTTGCCCGGCTTGATAGTTGCATGCGGTTCATGAGTATTACACCATGGAGTGCATCGATCAATAAACGCTTTGAACTGCCCGGGTATGTCTGCCCAATACGAAGGAGAAACTGATACCACGATGTCTGCATTATCGTATTCATCCATAATTTTCTGAATGACTGCTGCGTCGTTCATGACACATTGAGCCGTATTGTGGCATGTACGGCATCCTCTGCAGAAACCAAATGAATAATCATCTATGCATATACTCCTGACTTCATATCTGGCAGATAATTGTCCTGCGACAGTTTTTACTATTTCAGCTGTTGCTCCTGTACGAACAGGGCTACAGTTAATAATCAATGCTATCATGTTCTCGATCCCCCCGACACGATACTTAAAAAGAAAAAACTATACTGCTTTATATCTTTGTCCCACATATGATCATAGACAGCGGATATCCGCTATGGTCAACTGAATCAAATCCACCGCTGATATCGTAATCAAACTCTCTCAATCCAGTGACAACTATTCCATTTCCACACAACCCGGATATGATCTCAGACATCGGATGTGTATAATCCGTAAAAGTCTTCGAATGATAGTTTTTTTTCGTGATATAGTACATCCCCTCATTTCCTGTCCATTCATGCTCGAAGTATGAGTAATGACACTCCAGCCTGTGCTCAGGATCATAAAGATTCTCGCCCTCAGTTGCAAGCATATTAGTACAAGGATGCTGCTCATTGATCACTATGACGCCTCCCTGCTTCATGCACTTAGCTATTATTGCGAAAAAGCGGTCCAAATCTTCAAACCAACAGAGCGCACCTATTGTAATGATCACAACATCGAATTGATTTCTATAACTGTCATCTATATCGTAGATATTCACAGCCACAAAATCGCAGGGCAGGTTCAGTTCTTTTGCCTTATCATTTGCGAATGCAACCTGATTCTCGGCAATGTCGAAGCCAATTCCCTTCTTTGCCCTTCCAGACTTCACCAGGGAAAGCAGTTCACGCCCGTTATTACAGCAAAACTGACCGATCACAGCACCTTCGGTATTAATCTCTTTGAGTATCTCTTTTGTCTCTTCATAAAAAAACGGATAATCTTCATTCTTAATGCGTTCTGTTATATCCGCTCCCCAGGAAGCATCGCGATTATCAAAAGCCTCTTCCCATGCAGCTTTATTTCCTTCAATGTACTTATCCATATTTCATCTTCTCCATAAGGATATTTCCGCCATAAAGTCCTTCTTCTTTTATATTGCCATTAAATCTTTTCTTTACCCGTAAACAAATCTATCGCATTTATATGTTTTACCCCTATTCTTGCGTTTAAAAAGGGATTTGACCGTTCGCGCTGAAAGTGGAGAGGAGCGCGAAGCGGACGAACCCTTAGATAAAACCGTCTCTTACTTATCGAAATAATCCTACCTTTATACGATTGTTTCTTCTCCCAATAACCACTCAGCAGCATCGATGATCCTAACACCCTCATGCTGATACTCGGGCTGATATGTTCTGGCGATTATCATTTTAGGATAAGCATCGCTTATCTTGAGTAAAGGTCCCACTTCTCTGTCAAATGTCTTTTGTTCCGTTATGTCATAAGAAACCTGGATATAAATTCTGTTGCCCTGCTTCATCGCAACAAAATCAATCTCCTGACCACCGGCGATGCCAACATAGATTTCATAACCCCGTCTTATTAATTCAATCGCAACTATATTTTCAAGAATATGGCCATAATCCATGTTCTTGGTACCAAGTCTTGCATACTTAAAACTGTGATCAGATAAATAGTATTTATCAGTTGACCTTAAATATTTCTTGCCCTTTATATCATATCTTCTGACCCGATAGAATGCGAATGCCTTGCAAAGATATTCGATGTATCTGCCTATGGTCTTATGATCCGCTCCTGTTTTATTACCGGAAAGTGATTCCGTAATGGAGCGAACAGATACTTCATTGCCAATATTATCCATAAGAAAATCGATGAGAATATGAAGTAATGGTTCATTACGGATCTTATACTTTTCGATAATGTCTCTCACTACTAAGGCATTTAACACTTCGGTATTAATATATCTGTACTTTTGAATAATGTCTTTGTATGGGTATGATCCAGCCATTCCACCTTCTGTAATATACTTAGTCAGACTTTCATTTATATTCTGTGACGGGAAGTATGATAAGTATTCCTTAAACGAAAAAGGAAGAATATGAATCTCATATGTTCTTCCTACAAACAGTGTTGCAAGATCACTGCTTTGTAAAAATGCATTTGAACCGGTAACATAGATATCATATTTTTCTTTGGCATGGAGGCTGTTAATTGCTTTCTCGAAGTGATCACACATCTGAACCTCATCAATCATGACATAATTGTTCACTTCTTTAGTATATTTAGCTTCGACATAGCTCTCCAGGGAATGGTACTCAAGAAGATTTTCAAATTCAGTCAGGTTATAATTGATATGGATGACATTTCCGGTCGGATCAGTTTGCTTTATAACCTGCACCAATGCATCCATCAGCTTTGATTTGCCGGATCTTCTGATGCCGGTTATTATCTTGATATCAGGGATATTTACTAATCCCGACAACTCCTCCAGATATTTTTTTCGTAAAATGAGCTTCATGACTTACAACTCCTCCAGAAACATAATATCACGCCTATTCCCCAAAATCAATTGAATGTAGATTTTGGGGAATAGGCGTGATATCCAGATTCTTTATATCCGGACCTATATTGCATCTGTGAGTAACTTCCGATTACATTTACCTTGATTATGTCAGATGGGTGTAACCCTACTTCTCACATGTATACCACGGATGCGTTCCAAATATTTTAACGGGTAAACTTTTTCTATTTTGATTTGGTCAAGTAAATGATCAATCTTTCCGTAATCTGTAAGTTTTATCATTATCCCTTTATCAATTACCTGTCCTGTGACTCATTTTACGGCTATTGTGATTTGTGCCCTGTACTGTCCGTCTGCGCTCTATATAGACAGCTGCACTTTACCGGTTCCCGTATTCTATAAGATGGCTTCTAAGATTATCGTTTACTACATAGATGTAAATGAATACATAAACGACAAGACGGCCGTGCTCTCTCCGTCCACTATCAATGGATATGTCAAAATGAAAAAGTATTACCAGACAATAGGCAGAAAGAGGGTAAATGCTTTGACAACATCCGACATTCAGAAGTTTATCTCCGAATTGTCTCGCTCCGGCCTGTCACCTAAAACGGTTCGCAATGCTTACGGTCTTTTAATATCGGCAATAAACTATTTTCAACCGGATCTGACATTCAAGGTAACATTACCTGCTAAGCAGAAAGGTGTCCGTTTCCACGATCTCCGTCACTATTTCGCAAGTACCGCTGCCGTCCTTCAAATTCCGGACACTTATCTCGCAGACATGGGCGGCTGGTCCCGTGCAGGTAACGCTCCGATCATGAAATCTGTTTACCAGAACAATATCACAAGCATGTCGGATTACTATGCCAACAAGATGGAGAACCATCTTAAAAACATTGAGAGGCATGCAACATGACCGAAAATGCAACACGAAATGCAACACAAAAAAGAAAAAAGCCCGTAAAATACGAGCCTTTTCGAGTGGAGTAGGCGGGAGTCGAACCCGCGTCCAAAAACCGATCCACCGTCCTTCTACTATCATAGTACGCCGATTGGAATTCCCTCCACCGTACGGAGGCGCACGCCCTTACGGTTTCGGTAGCTTCATATTACGCCCATATACTCAAAGCTTTGCATATGTCGTTTCCTGTCTGTTTGACGCCGGTATCCGGTCGGACAGGTACATCCGGGCCGACGGCAGCCGCTTAGGCAGCTGCTAACGCGTAATTATCGTCTGCGTTTATTTTGTCTTTTGGGATTTAACGCGATCCCGTTCGGATAGCTTCTCCGGCTTCATGGTCCCTGTCGAAACCATTACTACCCCTTAAGCGGAACCCACAAAGCGTTTTCGCTTTGCGATGGCAACGCTGTTATTATCAGTATATACTTGCGGTATGTTAAAAGCAATAAACTGCCGGTTTAATCTGCAGGGAGAAAATCTATCTCCCTGGATTGTATATCGGCTCTTTCGACTGTAATGTCAATACTCTGCCCCAGGCGGAATACCCTGCCGCCAAGCCTTCCGTATACCAGATATTCATCTTCATCAAAGATATAATAATCATCCGTCAGATCACGGAGCGGTATCATGCCTTCAACGGTATTGTCAAGTTCCACATATATGCCCCAGTCAGTTACCGAGGAAATGATACCCTTAAACCTCTGTCCGATAAACTGCTGCATGTACTCCGTTTTTTTGAGTTTCACGCATTCCCGTTCAGTCTCCTCTGCTCTTCTTTCAAGCCTGTTTGATTCTGAAGCGACACTGTCCAGGATTTTCCTGTAATGAGCCAGTCGCCGGGCATTGAGCTTGCCGTGCAGATGATCCTTTATTATCCTGTGGATCTGCAGGTCGGGATACCGCCTGATGGGCGAAGTAAAATGGCAGTAATAAGTACTGGCCAGGCCGAAATGCCCCAGGGGTTCAACTGTATATCGCGCCTGCTGAAGCGACCTGAGCGTCAGTCTTTCTATCAGGGTTTCCTCCGGACTGTCCCCGATCTTCTCAAGGAGTTTCTGTATTTCCTTTGGATGAATCTTTCCTCCGGGAAGTTTCAGATGATATCCGAAACCGTTTACAAAGGAGTTCAGCTTTTCTATCTTTTCGGGATCCGGATCTTCATGACTCCTGTAGATGAACGGGATCTGTTCCGCGCAGAAGGTCTCGGCTACGGTTTCGTTTGCGGCTATCATGAACTCCTCGATCAGAGAGGTCGCTGCATTCCTGTCGTAAGGCTCTATCCCAATCGTCCTGCCGTTTTCATCAAGCAGAACCTTTGTCTCGGGCAGATCAAAATCTATCGATCCCCTCCTGTGCCTTTTCTTTTTCAGTATTTCCGAAAGATGGTGCATATCCAGCAGTATGCCGGCTATATCCGCATATTCGTCGCAAAGGGATTTGTCCCTGTCCTCTATGATCGCATTGACCTTTGAATATGTCAGTCTGTATGTGGAATGGATAACGCTTTCGGCGATCACCGAATCCGTGATCTTTCCTTTGTCATCTATGGTCATGAAACAGCTTAAGGTAAGCCTGTCTTCATCCGGGTTCAGTGAACAGATGCCGTTTGACAGGCTCTCCGGGAGCATCGGCACAACAAGTCCGGGCAGATATACCGAAGTTCCCCTGCAAAGCGCCTCTATGTCCGTAAATGATTTTTCCTTCACATAGGCCGTGACATCAGCTATATGAACTCCCAGCAGAAACCGGCCGTCCTTTTTCTCAAGGCTTACCGCGTCGTCAAAATCTTTGGAGTCATCACCGTCTATCGTAAAGATAATCCTGTCCCGAAGGTCCAGGCGCGCCTTTGTCATCTCATCCGAAACGGGCACAGCAGATCTTTTTGCCTCTCTTCTGACCTCGGCCGGAAAAACATCAGAAAGCCCGTAGGCCCTTGCGATCACCCTTACATCAACACCGGGGTCCGATGCATATCCCAGGATCTCGCTTATTATGCCCTCGCTCTTCCTGTGATTTTTCCTGTCTCCGTAGTCGGTGATCCGAAGTACAACCTTCTGACCGTCCTTTGCGCCCTTGCTTCTCTCCTTTGAGACCATGAACTTCTGCATGACATGCGGGTTGTCCGGTCTGACATAGCCATACGCTTCCTGCGCTTTTCTGCCTGTTTTCTTTGCAAGGCAGAATGTGCCGACCACGACAGATGTATTCCTTTCAACTATGGAAACGACTTCGCCTTCCGCCTTTCTGTCAGCCATGGCTCTTTTTGAGATCCTGACTCTTACGGCGTCACCATGCATGGCATCGGCTTTTTTTGACTTTGGGATATATACTTCATCATCATAACCCTCGATCTTCACAAAGCCAAAACCGCCCGAAGATGATTCATAGATACCAAAAAGCGCTTCCTCTTTCAAGGAAGCGCCCGAATGTTTTTTTCTCATATCCTGCTAAGGTTCAGAAGAATCGCCAGTATAATGAATGCCGCACACAGCACTCTCGTTCCCAGTACCAGCTTTCCTTCAAGCGAACGTCCTTTATTCTTTCCCCAATATGTGTCTGCCGCTCCCGCTATGGCTCCAAGACCCTGGGATTTTCCCTCCTGCATGAGCACAACCGCTGTCAGCGCAACACATACTACCATGAACAATATCGTCAATACTACTCTTAATCCTGACATTTTCTTCTCTCCATAATAAAAACTTATGATGCCTTACACAACTTCAGTATGATACCACAGGTTTCATACCTTTTCAACCTTTTTTATGCCTCGCTCCTCTGCCTGAGGATCTCCTTGAAATACTCGGTATTCTTTACCGGATTTCCGTTAAATACCGCAGAGCCCATGACGATGACATTCGCTCCGGCATCCAGCACCTTTTCGATCGTCTCCTTTGTCACGCCGCCGTCCACCTCGATGTCAAGCTCTCTGCCCTCGGCGATGAATTTGTCCCTCAAAGCCCTGATCTTTCTCGTTGAGCTTTCGATATATTTCTGACCTCCGAAACCGGGGTTCACCGTCATCAAAAGCACCATGTCGACCTCATCGAGGAGATAATCAAGACAGGAAAGCGAGGTCCCGGGATTCAGCGCTATGCCGACCTTCACGCCGGCCTTTCTGATGGTCTTCACCGCATTTTCCACATCCCTGCAGGCCTCTGCATGTATGGTGATCCCGTCCGCGCCGCAGTCTACAAAATCACTGATATAGCGCTCGGGATCCGTTACCATCAGATGTACATCAAAGAACCTGTCGGTCGCCGATCTGATGGACTTTATCAATGGCATTCCGAACGAGATGCTCGGCACAAAATTTCCGTCCATCACATCTATGTGGATCGCATCGGCCCCCGCATGATCGACCTTTTCAATATCACTTCCCAGATTCTTGAAATCCGCCGCAAGTATCGACGGAGCGAGAACATATTTCATGTGTGCCTTTTTAACTCCTTTAACTGATTGTATATCGACAAGTATGAAGAATATCTGTGATCATCTATCAGGCCGTCCTCAACAGCCTGTTTGACCAGGCAGCCGGGCTCATGAGTATGAGAGCACATATTATATCTGCAGCCGGTATTATACTCCCTGAATTCCGGGAAAAAGTCCCTCAGGTCATCCTCCTTTATATCCGGAAGATCAAGGCTTGAAAACCCCGGTGAATCGAATATGTAGGTATCCCTGTCTATCGGGATAAGCTCGGTATGCCTCGTGGTCTGCTTTCCGCGTTCGACCCTGGCGCTGAGTACTCCGGTCTCCATATGATCTTTTCCGAGGAGGGCGTTTATTATGGATGACTTTCCCGCTCCCGAAGGACCTGCAACAGTCGTAGTCTTTCCGATGAGCTTTTCTTTCAGTTCTTCCGTTCCGTAGTTTTTGAGAGCGCTTGTAAATACAAGTGAGCATCCGGAAGCGCGGTAGATCTTTTCGATTCCGTCTGCCTCATCTCCCTTTTTCAGATCGTCTTTATTGATGCAGATGATACATGGAATATCATGATAGGCCATATTGACGAGAAATCTGTCCAAAAGACCCCATACAGGCTCGGGACTGTGCATGGCAAACAGGATGAGCGCCTGGTCAATATTTGCGACAGGCGGACGGATCAGGCTGTTCTTTCTTTCATGGATGACTATCACATTGCCCTCGACATCCTCATTTCCCGTAAGGCTTATCCTTACATTGTCACCTGCCAGAGGCTTCAGATCTTTGTTCCTGAAAAGGCCTCTTGCCCTGCACTGGAAAACACCGGCCGGCGTATCCACATAATAAAACCCTGCTATGCCTTTTATTATCTTGCCGTCGTATTCCTTCATTCAGCCTCGAAAGACACGGCAGCCTCCTGTGTCTTTTCTGTTGTTACCGTGGTCCCGTCTTCTAAGGTCTCGGTCTTTTCATGAGTGACCACAACCTTTCCTGAAGCATCCAGCAGCCCTGAAAGCTTGATCGAAACCGGGAAGCTCTCCACGGTCTGTTTGAAGTATTCCGTGCCTGATGTATCTCCTTTGAGTATCACGACTGCGCGTCCGCCGGTATAGTCTGTCGGAGCTGTCACTGAAAGATTGCATTTATATGTATTTGAAACAGGCGCAGGAACCACATCCTGTGCGGAAGGACCAAGTGATACCACATAGGATATCGCAGTCTGCGGATCGACCATGGTGCCCGGCGCGGGATCCTGCGATATGATGGTTCCGAGAGGAACAGTATCCGAATTTGCGTCATTTACCGCTCCGGTCCTTAAGTTCTTTGCCGTGATAGCAGTGTCCGCAGCTTTTTGCGCAAGTCCGACCAGGTTGGGTACTTCGACTTTTTCCTGCGTGCCTGCCTCAGGCTGTTGTTCTTCCGCAGGCTTCTCTTCCTGTCCATTCGAGATAACAACATTTACTATGCTTCCGGGCTCAGCAAAGGTATTTCCTGCCGGCTCCTGGGATGTCACAACTCCATCCGTTATTCCGCTCTGGTTGTTGAAAGTCAGGCCCATGCTCTCTATCTTTACCTTGGCTTCCCCGAGCGTCAGGCCCATAACATCGGGAACCGTTATGCTTCCGCTTCCCGAGCTGACAACAAGTGTTATGGTAGAGCCCGCCTGTGCCTGAGTGCCTGCGACCGGTGTCTGCGAAATGACGCTGCCGCTGGGTACCGTATCGGAGCTCAGATTCTGCGACTCAACCTTGAAGCCCAGACCTGTAAGCCTTGTCCTTGCCGCCTCAAAGGTCTGGCCGGTAACATCCTCCACCGTGATGACCGTATCCTCGAGGGCCGTATTATCCGATTCGGAATCCGATGACATGGATCCCGTGACTTTTCTGACTATGACTATGACAACTATCAGAAGTACTACTCCGATGACAACGGCCATGATCCTCATGATCTTCTGCATCATGGGATCCATGTCATCATCCTCTTCCTCCTCCTGAAGCCTTCTTCTTTTGGCATCAAGCTCCCTGGCTTTTTTCAGATCATCGTTTCTCTTCTGCGAAGACTGCCGGCGGTGATCATCACGCGAAGACCTGCCGCTGTCAGTAATCTCCCTGCCCCTCCTGCTCCTGTCGGGAGCATTTCCGTCAGATCTCTGTCTTCTCTTTTCCATATCGCGGTATGATCTGGAGCTGTCTATGATGTTTTCAAGTTCCATCTCATCATCACGATAGGAGTGAGCGCCGTAACCGTTATCGTATCCATTGCCGTAACTGTTGTCATAACCGCCGTCATAGCCGTTATCATAGCTATTATCATAACCGCCGTTATAGCTGCCGTAACCGCCGTTATTATTGTACTGCGCTTCTTCCTGGTCTCTTCCTCTGTTCCTGTTGTATACCGAAAGCAGGGATTCATCTATGTCTATATTGCCCGTCCTGCTCTTGATGGTCTTCATGTCATCCTCTGTCACCACCTGGGTGGCTCCTCCGGCAAAACCGCCCGAGGGGATGAGCTTTACAAAATCATCATCAGGGGTAAGAAGCGACTGCTTCAGATCCGCGATGAGCTCCGTCATGGACATATATCTCCTGTCCGGGCTCTTCTCGCAGCATTTGAAGATTATCTGCTCGACGCTCTTGGGAATGTCATTTACAAAATTCCTGGGACTCGGAACGGTATCCTGGATATGCTGGATGGCTATGGAAACCGTGGTATCCCCGTCAAACGGGACACGGCCGGTCAGCATCTCAAACAGGACCACGCCCAGGGAATAGATATCGCTCTTTTCATCGGAATATCCGCCTCTTGCCTGCTCGGGAGATGTATAATGCACCGAACCCATGACATTTGAGGTAATGGTGTCGCTTGTGGCCGCCCTGGCTATGCCGAAGTCGGTCACCTTTACCTTGCCTTCCTTGGATATCATGATATTCTGGGGCTTCACATCCCTGTGTATGATGTTTGCCCTGTGGGCGCACTCAAGACCCATCGAAACCTGTATGGCTATGCTGATGGATTCCTTCACGGAAAGACGGAGCTTCTTTTCGATATAATGCTTCAATGTGATGCCTTCAACAAGCTCCATCACTATAAAATAGAGCCCTTCCTCATTTCCGACATCATATACATTGACAATATTCGGATGTATCAGGCCGGCGGCTGCCTGGGCTTCGGCCCTGAACTTGGTCACAAAAGCACTGTTTTCGGCGAACTCATTCTTCAGCACCTTCAGTGCCACAAACCTGTTCAGGGTATGGTCGATAGCCTTGTAAACATCGGACATACCACCGGTTCCTATTTTGCTTAAGATCTCATAACGCCCTGAGAGCATCATGCCTTCTCTGACTGCCATATATCACACCATTTTTAAGGCGGCCTGCGCCTTTGTCTTTACTTTGAAAAAGGCTCGATGACAACCACTCCTATGTTGTCGATCCCGCCGTTTTTGTTTGCCTTTGCTATGAGGTTCTCCGCGATGGAAGCCACGTCGCCTGAGCTTTTGACCACCATCTTTATCTCCTCGTCCTCCACCATATTTGTCAGGCCGTCGGTACACATCAGGATGATATCTCCCTCTTTGAGCTTCATGTCAAAGAAGTCAACCTTTACCTCCGTCGCTCCGCCGACTGCCCTCGTTATCTTGTTCTTGAGCGGATGTACCCTTGCCTCGTTCCTGTCTATCTCGCCTGCTCTGACCATCTCTTCTACAAGGGAATGATCCCTCGTGATCTGGCATATGTCTTCATCGATGACATAGAGTCTGCTGTCACCGACATTTGCCACATAAAGATAATCATCAATGACCGAGGCCACCACGAGCGTGGTTCCCATGCCTACTCTGTCGCTTCTCTTTTTTGCCTCTTCGATGATCCCCTCGTTTGCAGCTTCATAAGCATGCCTGATGAGCTTGATCGGATTCTTCTCCATCGAGGCTGAGATCTCGTTTACCACCGTATCGGTCGCAAACCTCGATGCAAAGTCTCCTGCATTGTGACCGCCCATGCCGTCTGCAACCACAAAAAGATTAGGCAGGTTTCCCACTGCCTCTTCTGAGGTAAAAACATAATCCTGATTGATTTTTCTCTTCATTCCCACGTCAGTCAGGGAAAATGTTTTGATCATCGATACTTCCTTCTAAGCTGACCGCAGGCTCCGTCTATATCAGAGCCCAATTCCCTTCTAATAGTAACATTTATTCCAAAGTTTTCAAGTCTAACCTTGAAACGGCGTGCTTTTTCGCCGTCCGGGCGTATGAAATCCCGCTCTTTTACCGGGTTTACGGGTATGAGGTTCACATGGCAGTTCTTTCCTCCAAGTATTAAGGCAAGCGCCCGGGCATCCTCGTCCGTATCATTGAACCCGTCCATAAGCGCGTATTCAAAGGTAATCCTGCGGCCGGTCTTTTCAAAATAATAAGAACAGGCATCCATAAGCTCTGCTATTGAATATCTCTTTGCGATGGGCATTATCTCCCGTCTTTTCTCATCGGTCGCCGCATGCAGGGACACTGCCAGATTGATCTGCAGCCTCCTGTCTGCAAGATACCTGATCTTTGGGACTATCCCGCAGGTCGAGACCGTAATGCTCCTCTGGCTTAAGTTCTTTCCGCCTTTGCAGGTCAGTATCTCAATAAACTTCAGCAGCTCATCGACCAGAAGAAGGGGCTCTCCGCTGCCCATGACCACCACGCTGTTTATCGTCTCCTTCGTATCCTCTTCCATGGCATATATCTCATCAAGCATCTCGGACGGCTCAAGGGATCTTGCGCAGCCGTCTATGCCGGAAGCACAGAATCTGCAGCCCATGTCACAGCCTGCCTGGGATGATATGCAGGCGCTGTTCCATTCACGGTATTTCATGAAAACGCTTTCGATCAGATTCCCGTCATGAAGCTCGTACAGATATTTCTTTGTGCCGTCCTTCTTTGAACTCTGGACCCGGGCTATGCCGCAGCGGCGGATCTCATAGTCGTTCCCGAGTCTTTTGCGGAGCTGCTTTGAGATATCGCTCATCTCGTCGAAGGAGGCGGCTTTTTTTTCGTGCAGCCAGGAAAAGATCTGCGCAGCTCTGTACGGTTTTTCGCCGTAGGCTTCGAGGATGGTCTTCAGTTCTTCAATTGTATATGATCTGATGTCGCTCATATTTTAATCATCTTCCTCGGTGAGTACATGAGTTTCTTCGCGGACGTTTTCACTCGCTCCAAACGCAGCGGTGCTACCCTCGCAAAAAACACTCGGGAGCACCGGCGTTTTCCGAACGCCGCTCAGAAATCTCATGTCTCACCTCGGGCTTTCAATCATGTCTCACCCGAATACTGCGTAATAGAAGCCGTCGCAGCCATCGATGCCCTGGAGGAACTGTCTTTCGGACAGAAGCTTTAATCCGGATATGCTTTTGATGTAGTCTCTTTGGTGGGTGGTCTCCTGCGGGGTGACTGTACAGGTTGAAAAGATCAGTCTGCCGTTTTTGTTTACATAACGCACAGCATTGTCCAGTATCTTTCTTTGAAGTTCCTGAAGCTGAGCTATGTCTTCTTCCTGTATTCTGTATTTTATGTCAACTTTGCGTCCCATTACCCCAAGTCCCGAGCAGGGCAGATCGGCTATGACAAGATCTGCCAGGCCTTCAAGGGAACTGTTGAAGATGGTCGCATCTCCCGTCCTGCTCTCGATATTTGAAAGCCTGAGACGGGCCGTGTTTTCATCTATCCTGTTTTTCTTTTCTTCGCTGATATCAAAGGCAATGACCTTTCCGGTACTGCGCATATTCTCTGCCGCAAAGCACGCCTTTCCTCCCGGGGATGCACACAGATCCACTACAGTCATGTTTTCGCGGATCCCTGCCGCGTCCATGGCCGCAATCCCGGATGCATCCTGCATGGAAAACAGGCCGTCCCTGAAGGCAGGGCTCTCTGACGGATTCAGGCCGCTGACCCTGAGCGCATTTTTTGAAAGAGGTGTTTCAAATACTTCAACGCCTTCTGCCTTCAGTATCCCCATCAGGGCCGCCGCATCGGTTTTTGAGTTATTTACCCTGATATACTGGGGGCTGACTTCATCGGATGCTTTTATTATACTAAGTGTCTTTTCCGGTCCGAAGGCATCTGTCAGGAGCCTGTAGATCATCTCCGGACACGAATACCTGACCCTGTCATCCGGAAAGCTGACCTCTCCGTCTTCAAAGAGCCCGGCAATCTTTCTGGTGACAGCATTTACAAACCCCGAAAGCTGAGGGATGTGCTTCTTTTTTGTAAGCCTTACCGCTTCGTTTACCGATGCTCTCGGCGGAACATGATCCATGTAGATGATCTCAAAGGCGGCCATCCTTACAATGCACCTGATGATCCTTTTCATCTTTCCGGTCTTTACGCTCGATACGCTGTTGATCACATGATCCAGCGCGATCTGCTTTTCCACGCATCCTGTGACGGTCTTCTTTATGAACGCTCTGTCGCGTTCCTCAAGATAGCCGTATTTTTCCAGGGCTGACCCTGTCAGATCAGAAAGAAACGCTTTCGATCCGCTGTATTCAAGCAGGATGTCAAGCGCCACCATTCTCACATCAGTCATAATCCCAGACTGTCTCCTTTTTTCAGGTCATTTCCCAAAAGGAAATCCCTCGTGCCCATCCTTTTCTTCCCTTCAAGCTGAAGTTCTTTTATCACAAGAGAGCCCTCTTTGCAGGCCACGGTAAATGTGTCCTTTGTTACTTCTGTAACAGTACCGGGCTTTTCAGCCTCATGGTTTTCTACGGCTTCCGCCCTCCAGATCTTTAAGCCCCTGCCGCAAAAGACCGTGCCTGAACCCGGCCATGGATCAAACGCCCTGATCTGCCTTTCGATCCGTGATGCGCTTTCGTTAAAGTCGATCCTTCCTCTTTCTTTTTTTATCATGCCTGCATAGGAGGCTTTGTCATCATCCTGTTTTACGGGCGTCAGTCTCCCTGCTTCCAGATCTTTAACTGCCTCGGTGATAAGGGCGCTTCCGGCTTTGGAAAGCTTGTCAAAAAGGCTTCCTCCGGTTTCTTTTTCATCTATCGCAACTTCCCTGAAGGTCAGGATATCCCCCGTATCCAGGCCCTCGTTCATCTGCATTATCGTGACCCCGGTCTTTTTTTCTCCGTCAAGTATGGCCTGCTGGATCGGAGAGGCTCCCCGGTATTTCGGGAGCAGGGATGCATGCACATTGATGCATCCGTACCGGGGCATATCAAGGATCTCCTTTGACAGGATCTGTCCGAAGGCTGCCACGACAAAGAGATCAGCTCCGGTCTGCTGCAGCTTTTCGACGGCTGCATGTTCTCTTATCTTTTCACACTGAAAGACCTCTATCCCTTCTTTCAGGGCATATTCCTTGACGGGGCTCTGTACCAGTTTCCCGCTGCGTCCTTTCGGCCTGTCAGGCTGTGTGACGGCGAGGACGACTTCGTGCTCTGATTCATTGAGGGCTTTTATTATGCCGACGGAAAAATCCGGGGTTCCCATGAATACTATTTTCATCATATTTCATCTCCGGTCTCTTCTTCCTGGTGGGGGTTTGGGACATCCATCAGCTCGCCTTCCACCAGGTCTACATAGAGCTTTCCTTCGAGGTGGTCGCATTCGTGGCAGACTGCCCGGGCAAGGAGGCCCTCCGCTTCGAGAGTCTGCTCTTTCATGTCCCTGTCAAGATATGTTGCCCTGACCTTTTCGGGCCTGGTCACCATGCCTGTCTTTCCCGGTACCGAAAGGCATCCCTCGCTTCCTGTCTGCTCGCCCTCGGTCTCCGTGATCTGAGGGTTTATGAGGACTATGAGTCCGTCCTCTTCCTCATCTGTTGAGGTATCGATAACAACTATCCGTTTCAGGACGCCTACCTGAGGAGCTGCCAGACCGACTCCGTTTGCCTCGTACATGGTCTCGATCATGTCATCGATCAGTTCATTCGTGCGATCATTTATCTTTGTTACTTCCTTTGATCTTTTGTTCAGTATCTCATCACCGATCTCTCTGATATTTCTGACTGCCACTTCCCCACTCTCCTTTCAGTGATCAAAATCAAACTCCATTCGCCCTTTGAAGGCCTTATCTTCTTCCCTCATCTTTTCAAGCCTGTCTTTTATGATTATCAGTTTATCATAATCAGGACTTTTCACAAAAAAGCATTTCCTGTAGACATCCTTTATCTTTGATATAGCGGCATCTGAAGGACCGACCGTAAAGGTCCCGTCCATCTTTGCCGCGCCGGCGGCTTTTTCAATAAATTCTGCCGCTGCATCCCTGTCTTCATCAAGCACAGTAACCGTCATCATATGCATGAAAGGCGGGTAGCCGCAAAGTTCCCTGTAGGATGCCTCCTCGCCGTAAAACCCTTCGTAATCCTGCGTCGCTGCCAGTCTCACGGCCGGATTTTCCGGATCATAGGTCTGTATTACCACAACGCCCGTGTCTTTTGCTCTTCCGGCCCTTCCCGCCGCCTGTGTCAGCAGCTCAAAGGTCCTTTCTCCCGCCCTGAAATCAGCCGAATACAATGACAGGTCCGCTGCCAGGATCCCCACCAGGGTGACGCCTTCAAAATCATGTCCCTTGACTATCATCTGGGTCCCGATGAGTATATCCGCTTTTTTCTGTGAAAAGGCTTTCAGGATCCTTTCGTAATCGCCTTTTTTCCGCGTGGTATCCATATCCATGCGAAGAGTCCTGACCCGCGGGAACATCTCTGAAAGCCTGCTTTCCACCTGCTCGGTTCCCGCTTTCATCCCGCCTATATATTTGGAGGCGCAGGACGGACATGTCTTTTTCATCTCTATCGAATATCCGCAATAATGACAGACCAGCCTCCCGTTCCTGTGGTGGATCAGTGACACATCGCAGTGAGGACATTTATATACGAAGCCGCATTTTCTGCAGTTTACAAAGCCCGCATAACCTCTCCTGTTCAGAAAGAGCATTATCTGCTCTTTTTTTTGGAGCCTGTCGTCGATAAGGGATTTCAGTTCTTCCGAGAACATGGAGCGGTTGCCGGATGCAAGCTCCTGCCTCATATCAACTATCCTGACCTCAGGGAGCCGTCCCGAGACCCTTTCAGGCAGTCTCATCAGCTTGTATTTCCCGGACTGCGCCATCATGAACGCATCGACCGAAGGCGTGGCAGAGCCCATGACAAAAGCTGCCCCGCAAAGCCTGCAAAGCTGTTCGGCCACTTCTCTTGTATTATACTTTGGCATGGATTCGGAACGATAGCTCGTATCATGTTCTTCATCCATGACTACTATGCCCGTATCCGGAAACGGTGTGAAAAGAGCCGATCTCGGACCGATCATCACATCTATCTCACCGTTTTTTGCCTTCATGAACCTGTCATATCTTTCCCCTTTCGAAAGCCTGGAGTGAAGATACGATACCCTGTCACCGAAGCGGTCATAAAACCTCTTTGCCGTCTGATAGGTAAGCGCTATCTCCGGTATGAGCATTATGGCCTGTTTACCGCTTTTTACAACTTCATCAATGATGTCGATATATACCTGGGTCTTTCCGGAGCCTGTGACTCCGAAGATCAGCATCGGCGTCCTGTCACCGCTTTCATAGGATGACCTGAACGCGTTTATTATCTCCTTTTGCTGCACAGACAGCTCGAAACCGTCAGCGCCGGTTCTTTCAAGTACTATATCCTCTTTTGCTGCTTTTTTTCTGACAGAAGCCTTGATGGGCAGCACGCACCTCAATGCGTTGATCATGGTCCCGCCGTATCTTTCCTTCATCCATGCCGCAAGCTGAAGAAGGATGTAGGTGGACCTGTCTGAACCTTCGGAATAAAGGACCTTTATGATATCCTTTATCCTGTTCTCTTCGATCACGGACTGATCCTGAATGCCTACAACATATCCGGCTATCTTCCTGTCACCTTTTCCAAAGGGGATCTGGACCCTGCTGCCGAGCTTCACCTCAGCATCAAGTTCTTCGGGAATCCTGTACTGAAAAGTCCGGTCCAGCTTTTCATGTGAAATTTCAACTATCACATCCGCGTATCTGCTCACGCCAGTATTTCCCTGATCAGTTCTCTTTCATCCATCGGGTATTTATTGCCCCGTATCTCCTGATAGTCCTCGTGCCCCTTTCCGGCAAGCACGATCACATCTCCGTCCTGCGCATGGTTAATGGCATAGGCTATGGCCTCTTTCCTGTCGATGATCATGATATATTTTCCATCTGTTTTTTTGATCCCTGTCTCTATGTCTTCCATTATCGCCTGAGGCTCCTCAAAGCGCGGATTGTCCGATGTTATGATCGTCAGGTCCGAAAGCTTTCCGCTGACTTCACCCATCTCGAACCTGCGCAGCTTTGACCTGTTGCCCCCGCATCCGAATACGCAGACAAGTCTTTTCGGATTATATTCCCTCAGTGTTGAAAGCAGGCTTTCAAGAGCCATTGCATTATGGGCATAATCAATCATGAGTATGAACTTTCCGGGCATTGGTATCATCTCTATCCTGCCCTTTACTTTTGCGCTCTGCAAAGCTTTTTTCATGTCTTCGATGCCCGTATCGAAATGCCTGCAGACAGCAATCGCTGCCAAGGCATTATATACGGAGAACCTTCCGGGGAAGGCGGATACAGCCCGGAACTCGATGAGTCCCTTCACATCAAAGCTGACGCCCAGAGAGTCCCCGTTATTTACAAGTTCAACATTCTCTGCCCTGATATCATTTTCCTTTGAAAGCCCGAAGGTCTCGACTAAGCAGGTGTGTCCTTCAAGCACCGCCCCGGCATGCTCATCATCTCCGTTTATGATGCCGGCCCTGCACTGTCTGAAAAGCAGGCCCTTGCATCTTTGATAATCTTCAAAGTCCCTGTGTTCGTTCGGTCCTATGTGATCCGGAGAAAGATTTGTAAACACGCCTATATCAAAGACAAAGCCGTCCGTCCTGTGCATCATGAGCGCCTGGGAGCTTACTTCCATCACGACAGTATCCAGTCCTAAATCTGCCATTTCCCTGAAATATTTCTGAAGAGTATAGGATTCGGGGGTAGTATTCTTTGAAGGGATATGCTCGCTGCCGATGATCGTCTCTATGGTGCCTACAAGTCCCACCCTGTGGCCGGCATTCTCGAGCATATGTTTTATGAGATATGTAGTGGTCGTCTTTCCCTTGGTACCGGTCACTCCTATCGTCTTCATCCTGTCTGACGGATGATCAAAATAAGCCGATGACAGGACTGCCAGAGCGCGCCTGGTATCCGGAACCTTTATGATGCAGAGGTCATTGTCTTTGGGAAGGATCACATCCTTTTCTATGACTATCGCCGCGGCTTTTGACCTTGCTGCTTCACTCGCAAAGTCGTGTCCGTCAAAATTTGCCCCTGTTATGCAAACAAAAAGACAGTTCTGCGAAAGCTTTCTTGAATCAAAGACAAGCTCTCCTATCTCTATGCCCTGTGCTTTTCTCCCGCTGATCTCATATTCAAGGCCTTCAAGAAGTTTTGTTAATTCTCTCATCTGATACCCCCGTATCATTTGTGAGGCGCTTTAGCGCCCTGCCTATCTGTAATGTGATATCTTTATCTCGACCTTTTCCTTGTCCCTGTATGTGTTGATCTGAAGCCCGAAAAGGATATCAATCTTTTCGTGTGCCCTGCAATAGTCCTGAAACTCCTTTGCTTCTCCCAGAAAAACCGCTTCTTTTTTTGTCCCCTCGGCATCCGTTATCTTTGCTTTCAGACAGTTTTTATTCTTTCCCATGATCTTCATGTCCGATACAGAAACCTTTGCCGCCGCAAAAAGGGGCGTCGGATTTCCTGTTCCGAACGGACCGAGGCTTTCGATCTGGCGGCACAGATCTGTATCCGCATAAGCAAAAGGAAGTACCATGTCAAATCTGATCTTTTTTACAATATCCTCGTCCGTCAGGGTGCAGATGCTGTTTATCTCTTTTCTGAAGCTGCCGACCTTGTCTTCCTCAAGCGAAAGACCTCCTGCCATCCTGTGTCCGCCGAATTTCACGAACAGATGGCTGACAGCGTTCATCCCGGCATACATATCATATTCATCGATGGACCTGCCGGAGCCTTTGATCAGCTCACCGCTTCTTGTCAGGACAAACGAAGGCTTTCCGGTCTGCTCCCTTACCTTTCCCGCCACTATCCCGGCAACACTTTCATGCACATCGGGAAGAAAGAGCACGAGCACTCTGTCATTTTCATAATCAGGAAGCGCCGCCATTTCCAGTGCCGTCTTCACGGCTTTTTCGGTCATATCCTTTCTTTCCATATTCATGACCGAAAGCGTGTGGGCATATTCCGCGGCTTTTTTTTCATCCTTTTCCTCAAAAAGGCGAAGGGCATTTTCCGCGCTGCCAAGCCTGCCTGTGGCGTTTATGCAGGGTCCGAGGACGAAACCCACATGATAGACCGATATATCTTTTCCCTCAAGAGACTGTTCCCTTATCAGCGCCTTCAGACCGGGATTTTTCGTACAGGACATCTTTTTAAGTCCTGCCCTGACAAGCTTCCTGTTTTCGCCTGTCAGAGGCATCACATCACCCACGGTCGCAAAAGCCGCTTCCTCGATATATTCCGCAGCTTCAGCCCTGTCCACCTTCATCCTGTCAAAAAGCGCCAGTACGAGCTTGTATGCCACGACCGCGCCGCATATGTCCCTGTATCCGTACCTGCTGTCCGGCAATTTGATATCGACCACCGCATCGGCGTCCGGGATGTCATATACGACTTTATTACCATCCATGTGAAAGGGTATCTCGTGATGATCCGTTATGATCATCACCATCCCGGATCTGTGCGCCAGATCGACCTGGTCTGCAGCAGCTATGCCGTTGTCGCAGGTAATGATCGTATCTATGCCGTCATCCTTTGCCTCCAGGACCAGCCTGTCATTTATCCCGTAGCCGTCATTCACCCTGTGCGGGATCCTCACATCCACGATCCCTCCTGCCTTTCTGATGCCGGATGATAATATGAACGAAGCGCATACTCCGTCTATATCATAATCTCCGATGACCCGTATCTTCTTTTGCCCTGATATCTTTCCTTCAAGTATGGATACAGCTTTTTCTATATCGGGCAGATCGGCATATTCATCTGCCGCATCATGGCTTTCATCCAGAAAATCCCGCACGGCATCTATGCCCCGTATCCCCCTGTTTGCAAGAAGCCTTGCTGTCACCGGGCTTAATGAGTATTCCTCTGCGAGAGTCCTGTAGTCTCCGCTTATTCTTTTTTCATACCATTGTTCTCTTACTGCCATATCTGATTAAAAAGAAGCCGGCCAATACAGCCGGCTCCCTTAAAAGTCGTTCTTATTATTTTTTCTTTCCCTTTTTGTTCTGAGCCTTATTTGACTCGTTTGATGACTTTGCAGCCTCAGCCGCCAAAGCCTTTGATCCAACCTTTGACCTGAGCACGAACCAGATGCTGCCTGCGAGGAATACAGATGAATAAGTACCGCAGATAACACCTACCATCAAAGGAAGAGCAAAATCCTTTATCGACGAAACACCGAGCAGATAGAGAACGAATACCGTGATGAAGGTTGTCAGTGAGGTGAACACGGATCTGGAAAGCGTCTGGGTGATGGAAGTGTTCACTATCTCGTCAAGGCTGCTCTTGCTCATGAGCTTCAGATTCTCTCTGATACGGTCAAAGATGACTATGGTCGCATTGATCGAGTAACCGATGATCGTAAGCACACAGGCTATGAAGGTTCCTCCGACTGATATCTGTGTTATCGCATAGCATGCAACAACCACAAGGGCGTCATGCAAAAGCGCGATGACAGATGCGGCGCCGAAACGCACATCCTTGAACCTGAACCAGATATATACCAGCATGCACAGCAGGGCGATCACGCTGGCAAGGACTGCATCTCGCTGCATCTCGCCGCTGATGGTTGATGAGATTGTCTCCATCTGGATATCGTCTTCTGAAACATTGTAATCCTTTTCAAGTATCTCGTTGAACTGCTCTCTCTCTGAGAGGCTAAGGGTCTTTGTCTTGATAACGACCTGTGTGGTTCCTGCAACCTTTGATATCAAAGGAGCATTTCCGTCGTTTACCTTTGCAACGGCAGCTCCGACTCCGCTTTCAAGCTCCTCTACTGTATAATCCTTGCCGAGGTCGACGGTTGAGGAAGTACCTCCCAGGAATTCCTGTGAGAAGTTCAGGATATGTCCGATCGATGAAGCGTTCCTTGCCATGAAGACAGGGCCCGATACAACAAGTATGATAGAGATCGCAAAGTATACAAACTTCTTGCCGGTTATATTGATAGGCTTACTTGTCTTTGCCTTTCCGTAGAATTTCTCGTTCTTTACGCCGAGTCCATAGAAGGAGTTCATGAAAAGCCTGGTAACAACAAGAGCCGTGAAAAGCGAGATCACAATACCAAGCGCCAGCGTGACTGCAAAGCCCTTGACCGTACCTGTTCCCCTGATCCCGAGGATGGCTGCCGCGATGAGGGTCGTCACATTTCCGTCTATGATGGCTGACAACGCCTTGCTGTAGCCCTGTTTGATGGAAGCGCCGACTTCCTTTTCCTCAGCTATCTCCTCCCTGATACGGGCAAAGATGATAACATTCGCATCAACCGCCATACCGATTGAAAGGATAATACCGGCAATACCCGGAAGGGTAAGTGTTATCGAAAATGCTCCGAGGAGACAGACGACTATCTCCGTATATGCTATAAGCGCAAGCGATGCGGAAACGCCGGCCATCCAGTAGATAAGGATCATGAACAGGACGATGACTACTATTCCGATGCCTGCCGCAACAAATGATGTCTGGATCGCTTTTGAGCCAAGCTGCGCACCGACGACCGATGATGAGAGTTCCTCAAGCTCGACCTTCAGACCACCAATCCTGATGGTAGAAGCCAGTCTCTTTGCTTCCTCGTAGTCATCCTGTCCCGAGATCTGGCACTGTCCGCCGGTGATGGGCTCATTTACGACCGGGACTGATACGAACGCATCATCATAATAAATACCTATCGTCTCGCCTTTTGAGAAAGCCTTCGTAGTTGCATCGGCAAACGACTTTGTTCCGGCTTCATTGAAGGTGAGGTTGACTACATATTCCCTCTGTCCGTTCTTGTTTATAGAGCCTGCTTCGGAAGAGATGACATCGGTTCCGCTGCAGACAATGGAGCCGTCCGCTTCCAGCTCGCTGATGCTCTTTGTCAGCTCATAGCCCATTCCGCTGAATTCATAGTTTTCGTTCCCTTCACTGTCTGTCTGTGAGATGAAGTACAGTGAACCGGGCTTTCCGAGTTCTTCAAGAATCTCGTTCGCATCACTCACGCCCGGGATCTCGATATTGATACGGTCGCTTCCTTCCTGATATACCAGCGCTTCGGTGGAATAACCGTCAACCCTCTGCTGAAGCTTGTATATGGTGTCCGCCATATCTTCAGATGAAGGAGTCTTTTCTCCGGTAGCCTGATACTTGATGCTGACGCCTCCGGCAAGGTCAAGTCCGAGCTTTATCGAATTGCCCTGTCCGGGAGTATTGACCGTATCCCGAACGATGAGGTATGACGGGTAGGCCAGTCCTCCTATCAATGCAAGCAAGATCACCAACAAAATAACCGATGTCGATTTTTTCATAATAAGTACTCTCCTGTTTCTTTTCTTATAAAAAATATTACTATTTTTTTCTCAATCTGCAGCCTCGCCGCTCAGCGCCGCTTTGATCATTATCGCGCATTCGATCCTTTTTCGCTGCAATATGCAGCCTGTCTCGTAGTTTCCGTTTATATCGCCTGTCGCATTATAGGAATTTGCCATGCATCCGCCGGAGCAGTAAAACTTCGCAAAGCAGTCCCTGCATTCCTTTTTCGTATACACATTGCAGGATGCAAACTTTGATGACAGCTTCGTATTTATTATGCCGTCATCAACATTCCCCAAAAGGAATTCTTCCTTCCCTACAAACTGATGGCAGGGATAAAGATCACCCCAGGGCGTCACGGCAAGATACTCCGTTCCTGCCCCGCATCCCGACAGTCTTTTCGCAACACACGGTCCGCCTTCAAGATCTATCATGAAATGAAAGAAATTGATGAACCTTCCTTCTTTCCTTCTCTTTATGATCTCACGGGCAAGGACATCGTACTGTTCGAGAAGTACCGGTATATCCTCTTCCCGTATCGCATACTCTTCCTTCGGATCGCTGACCACGGGCTCCACAGATATCTGCTCAAAGCCTTCATCATGAAGATGCAGCACATCCTTGGCAAAATCAGTATTGAAGTGGGTATAGGTGCCTCTGACATAGTAGTTTGTCTGATCTCTTGACGCGGCAGCCTTCCTGAATTTCGGAAGTATCACATCATATGATCCCTTCCCGCCTGCTGTCGGGCGCATCCGGTCGTTCACTTCCCTGCGTCCGTCGATGGACAGGACCAGATTCCCCATCTCTTTGTTTGCGAAGTCAAGGACCTCATCATCCAAAAGCAGACCGTTCGTGGTCAGGGTGAAACGGAATTTTTTGTTGCATTCCTTTTCGCGGCTCCGTCCATATTCGACAAGTTTCTTTACAACATCAAAATTCAGTGTGGGCTCGCCGCCGAAAAAATCGACTTCAAGGTTGACCCTGCTGCCTGAAGATGCGATCAGAAGATCAAGCGCCTTTTTCCCGACTTCATAGCTCATGAGCGCCTTCCTGCCATGATATTCGCCGTCACCGGCAAAACAGTAGGCGCACCTTAAGTTGCAGTCATGGGCAATATGAAGACACATGGCCTTGATGATCGGGGCCCTGCTTTTTTCCTCCGTAAACCTTTCTATATAGGGTTCGAAAACATCCGCGGAAAAAAGGGTACCGTCCTCGTATAGTTTCCTGACCTCACCGGCCGCTTCCTTTACATCGCTGCCGTCATACCCGGATCCGATCTGCCTCACCAGCTCATCATCAGATATCCCGGGATCGTTTTCCATGAGCGGGATCAGGTCATAAACAACATCATCCACCACATGCACGGCTCCCGAATTTACATCAAGTACGATATTGTAGCCGTTATTTTTGTATCTGTGGACCATGAGTCATTTATCTGTTTTTGTTCTCGCAGGACTGGTTTCCTACCGTGCAGGATGTCTTGCATGCTGACTGGCATGATGTCTGGCATTCGCCGCAGCCGCCTGTCTTTGTGCTTTTCCTGTAATCCCTTGTGTTCAGAGTCTTGATGTGCTTCATTTTTTTCCTCCTGTAATCATAGTAAAGGGCATGAAAAAATAAACATGCATTTTTACACAGATAATCATTCTATCACAATCCCTGCGTCTTGAAAAGAATTATTATTTCCCGTATAATCAAAGAAAGCCTGAGTGGTTCGATACCTCCCGTTTTATTTGAACCTACAGATACTTTAAATGGGACGCTTAACTTCGCTTCCTGTATATGCCAGGCCTCCATCCGGGCTTGCCCGGACGCGAAAGCGAGAGTGGAAGGCAGAAAGCAGGACGGTGGCAACCCACCTAGCATTGCTAGGAGTCAACTGACGGGAGACCGGCCGACTTGGGTTTTTGCTTGTCAGTACTCCGGACAATGAAGCACTACTTCACCGCTCTTTAAACTCTCCTGTACATCTATCACTCTCTGGTTTTTGCTTCCCTTCCACCGCAGAGTATTATCGCCTAGTTCCTGCATATACGGTCCGTCGACCAGGACATCCGTGTACTGTATCAGCGGATCTGACTTTATGTTTTCCCAGAGTTCTCCGGTGTAGACCCATATGGTCTTTAACGGGTATTCTTCTTTTATCTGCGCGGCAAGCTCCCTGACTCCCTGTATGTTCATGACATGGAGAGGATCGCCTCCCGAAAAGGTGATCCCTGAGATGTAATCCTTTGAAAGCTGGTCGAAGATCTCATTTTTCGCATCTTCATCAAAAGGAAGTCCCCCGTTGGGATCCCATGTGACCGGGTTCTGGCAGCCTTTGCAGTTGTGCGAGCATCCCGCAACCCAGAGCACCACTCTCAGCCCGTCTCCGTTTTTCATGTCGTCATGGGTGATATTATGGTATCTCACATGCTCACCCTTTCTTTGATCTCTGCCATCTTTGCATCATTGAGCCTGGTATCTCCGTGAACTCTCGAATATGACAGATAACCGTTCATCCGGTCTATCTTGGTCAGGTTCTTTGATCCGCACACAGGGCACACATCCATGGAAAGCTCCTGATGCCCGCAGTCATCGCAGTAGGCCAGGGAAAGGTTGATTCCCTCATAGAGCCCCATCTCCATCGCGCGGCGCACCAGCGTCCTGACGGCTCCCACATTGTAATCAACCGGATATCTCACATACTGGATCTTTCCGCCGTTTGACAGTTCCCAGAATCTGTACTCACTGTCCTGTTTCTCGATCGGCGTCATATCCTCGGAAACATGGCAGTGGAAGGAATTTGAGACATACTCCCTGTCGGAGACATTCTCCACTATACCGTATTTCCTGCGGAACTGCTTTACCTGGAGTCCGCAGAGGTTCTCTGCCGGAGTCCCGTAGATCGCATAGAGGTTTCCGTCCTCTTCCTTGAACTCATTTATCTTTTTATTAATATACTCGAGGACATCAAGCGCGAACTGGCCGTCTTCAGCTATCGACTTTCCGTTGTAGAGCTGCTGCAGCTCGTTTAAGGCCGTTATTCCAAAGGATGCCGTGGCCGCCTTCAGCAGAGGCTTGATCTTATCATGTATATCCAGATGTCCGCCATAGAAGCCTCCCTCGCAGTATGCCAGAGGATTGGTTGACGCCCTCATCTCGCCGAGGTATGCATAAGTCCTGATGTGAAGCTGTCTGATCAGATTCAGGTAATAATCAAGGACTTCATAGAAATCCCTGCTCTCCTGCCTTGCTTTTGCAAGAATCATGGGAAGGTGAAGGGATACGGCTCCTATATTGAACCTTCCGACAAAGACAGGCTCATCATCATCATCTGCCGGATGCATGCCTCCTCTTTCATACCATGGCGAAAGGAAGGCCCTGCAGCCCATGGGAGAAATTATCTTTCCGTATTTCTTGTACATGCTGGCAATGTAGCCTTCGCCGGTAAGCGAAAGCCAGTCGGGGTACATGGTCTTTGCCGAGCATTCAACGCCCGCCTCAAATACATCCTCAAGTTCTTTTCCCGGACCATGGAGATTTTCATCATACAGGAAAACGATCTTCGGGAAGAGCACAGGCTTTTTGCATTCCTTCTTTCCCTCTCCGCCTTTTCTCACATTTAGAAGGGTTATGGTTGCCATTTTTGCGAATCTCCCCGTCCCTGTTCCTGCCGTCACCGTGATGAACGGGTAATCCCCGCGGCTTGATGCAACCGTATTGAATTTGTATTCCCATCCCTGGAAGCCCTGCTCGAAATCGCGTTTGACATCGTCGAGCGCAACCTCCTCGGCCTTCTTTTCATCTATGCCAAGATCGATATATTTCTTTCTGTACTTTTCATAGGATTTTTCCGCATAAGGCTCGAGGATCAGTTCCACAGACGGAACAGTAAACCCGCCATATTGCTGGCTCGCCGCAGAAAGAACTATGTCTCCGATGACATCAAAGGCCACATCAAGGGTCTTGGGCTCATTGTACCAGATGTTGCCCATCTCAAAGCCGCCCCTGAGAACATGCTCCACATCGAAGAGGCAGCAGTTCATGGTATCCCTTCTCGCTGACATGTCATGTATATAGATATAACCGTCACGGCATGCCTGGAGCTCCTCCGTGGTCATAAAGAACTTCTGGTATAATTCTTTGTTGAACTGGTTGAAAATAAGGGATCTCTTGGTGGAAACAAGAGCAGAATCGGTGTTTGAATTCTCCTTGTCACCGACATACATTATGGACTGGCTGCGTCTGTAAACCTCGTCCATCATCCTGACAAAATCCTGCTTGTAGTTCCGGTAATCCCTGTAGCTTTTTGCGACAATGGGCTTTACCTCCTCAAGCACGCTCTCAACTATATTGTGCATCAGGGCTATGGGGATCCTGTCCTGTCCGTCATCGTCTATCTTTTTGATCACCTTTTCACAGATAAAGACCTTTTCCTCCTCGGAAAACTGTGTCAATGCACGATATGCGCTCTTTGCGACCGCATCAAGAACCTTCTGGATATTGAATTTCTCGAGGGTCCCGTCTTTTTTGATCACCCTCACATCCTTTGCCGGTCTGTACTTTTCGGAATAGTCAGTCTGCGCTGTGCTCTCCATCTTTTCCTCCCATAATAAAAGCCGATCGATTGTCCTTTTCTTTGCTCAAGGACTGCACCGGCTGTCTGTATTGTTTTGGCATTATTTGTGGTTTTATGTAACCCTAACCACAACATCTTGTGCCTTAACAGTATATGTCAATGCACCGCCAATGTCAATGATGACGGAAAAAGTCAGGAAAGACAGCAGCCTCAGGCTCTGAATATCACCCTTTCACTGCCTGCTGACGCCTCAAGGGCAATCGAATCGTAAAAGGCATACATTTTCTGTACGCTGTTTTCAAGGATATAATAATGCCTGACATAAGGGATGAGAAGCACCAAAAACAGAAGCGAGAGCACTCCGAGCGCCAAATATGAAGTAATGACAAAGGCTGCCATTGATATGACGGTAAAAAGAGCAAAGAACAGTGTCACTAGCAGATGGATGAGCCGCTCATGAGAAAAGAAAGAGATCTGGGTCAGAATTTCTCCCCTGAGGATATTCAGCTCTTCTTCTGACAGTTCCGACAGTCTGATCCCTTCAAGATATTTCAGGTAGCTTCGTATCCTTTTTTCCATAGATCCCCTCCATATTTTTTAACATTAATTCTTTGACCCGAAACCTATTGTATGATATCATATTAAGGCTTAAAGGGAAATCCAAGTGTTAAGGAGGTAGTTAAAGATATGAATGTTGAAAACTGCAGAAAATGCGGCAGGATCTACAACTATATCAGCGGACAGCACATCTGTCCACAGTGCAAGCAGGCACTCGAGGAGGACTTCGCAAAGGCAAAAGAATTTATCAGGAGCAATCCCAACTGCAGCGTCGCTGCTGTTGCAGAGGCCTGTGAAATAGAAGTAGGGCAGATCAGACAGTGGCTCAGGGAAGAACGACTGGTATTCGGATCTCTTGAAGGATCGGATCTGACCTGTGAGGGATGCGGCGCAAAGATCCTTTCAGGGCGTTTCTGCGAAAAATGCAAGAGCAATGTGGCAAAGGGACTTGGAGATTCCATCGCAAAGCCCGAGACTCCCAAGCCGGAATCCAAAAAGCAGGTCGACGGAAACAAAATGCGTTTCCTGAAGTAAAAACTACCAGAAAAAACACGGGACAGAGGAATCGCTCTGTCCCATTTTTTATTTTCTGAACCAGGGAGACAGAAGGACCGTCCCCCTGTCTCCCCCCTGTCTCCGCTGCTGTTATTTTTTAAACTGTTCGAGTATGATGCCGAAGGCTCTCTGCTCGTCGATGAGGTAATCCATGCATTCCCTTGCATCATTGTATGACAGCCTGCCTCCAAGCGCAGCAGCATCCCTGAAATTGTTTTTTATGACACTGGCAGCAAAGACCTGATTTCTGACCATCTCTTCACTGTCCTGCTTTGATGTAGTATCCGTCAGGTTCTTGTATGCATAATCAAGGAAGACCATGTTGTCCCCGCTGTATTTCGGGATCACCTTCATATTCCCCTGGGAGTCTACCGTATATCCCGTTATGCCCTCAAGGAATTCGAAAGAAAATTCTGCCTCGGATCTGGTGCACTCTCCGTCTTTTATGAGGCCGCTGGTGAGATTCCTGATATTGTTATCATGGGAATATCTGATGTAATCAACAAAATACCTCTTTCCCATCTCAATCTCTAAAGCCTTCGTTGCGGTCAGGCAGACTGCCGCATAATCAAAATCGGAATTTGCCGGGATCCTCTCAAGAAGTATCTCTGCACTCACGATGAGCTTTTGTGATACCTTGTCCATCTTTTGCCAGGTATCCTCGCCTATACTGTTGAGCGCCCGGTTCAGGCAGTCAATACAGTCCACACCTTCAAACTTCTGTTCAAGTATCTTTTCTGCACATCTGTCCTGGATAAGCTTGGCCCTCTGCCAGTCCTTAAACTCATCTGCCTTCAGCGCTTTGATACCCACCAGGAAATGATGAAGGTTGGTCAGCGAATCAATGACAGACCTTTCCGCAGCAAAGCATCTCTTCAAAAGATCCTGATTTGCAGCCTCGCCGTCAAGCAGCCATCCCGTCATCTCCTCGTCGTCTGTGCTGCCCTTCATGTCATTTAGCTGAGACATCAGGAGATCATATTCATCCCTGATCCCTTTTGCGACCTCCTCGTCCGGAAGGAAATAACTGCACTTTTCATATATATCAGCAAGAAGATCTATATAGTCCACCAACTGGGAAAGTATCCTTTTGTCGGTATCCTCCCTTTCCTTTTTGGAGCCGGGCGAGATCTTTTCCATAAAGGTAAGCTCCTGCCTTTTTTTGTACTGTTCTATGCTCCTGGAAAAATACTCTTTATATACCTCAAGCTGTCCGATATATTTTCTTCTGTAGCCGCTGGTAAGCAAATCCACATCTATGGCATCCAGCAGCCCGCCAAACACATCACTCATGTTCTGAAAACGCTCGTCATCAATTATTCAGGCTGAAATCCTGTAACTTATCAAGAATGTCCGCTCTGGTCGCGGCATCCGGAACATCGGCCGAATCTTCATCAAAGACCATTTCCAGTTCCCGGCCCTGCCTTGTCGTCAGTTCCTCCTCAGCAGCATTGACAGCCATCTGTCTTGAGAATCTGTTGCTGTTGTCGATGGCCGCCTCAGTCCTCTCGCTCCTGGCCTCCATCTCCTTGTTGTAATCGTTCTGTGATATCTGTCCCTTGCGGACCATCTGCTGGAGCTGCTGATCTGTATAGCCTTTGAAAGAAGTGATGTTCTGGAGTTCCTGCTGCTCCTTCTTTTCCTCGACACGTTCATCTGTACGGTCTTTTGCGGCATCACTCTTTATCATATTCTTTATTATCTCTTTGCGTCTTTCTTCGCTCTCTTTCTGAGCCTGAAGTCTTTCCTTTGCAGGATCGGGCTTTGTTTTGTCAGCCGCCTTTTCAAGCCTGTCACGTGTGGGGGATACTTTCTTTTCTTCGGCCGGTTTTTCCTGAGCCTTTTTATCTTCGACCGCTTTTTGAGCCTCAGTCTTTATCTCATCCCGTCCGTTTTTGACAGCATCTGCTTCCTTTTCATCATCCCTGCTGACATTGCTGTTTTCGCCTCTGACAGCCATCTTTCCGAAAGCGTCCTCTTCAAGCCTCTCATTGCTTTCTTCCGTGACCTGGACCGTATCTCCGTCCTTTGATACCGAAACCACATTTTCCAGAGTCTCCTCTGTTCTTTCAACCGGTTTTGATCCTTCCTCAGTTTTTTTGGGGGCAGCCTTATCAACGCCCTGTGACTGTGCCGGGATCTTTATATCATTTATCTGTACCGGGTTTCTGTTAACTTTTATCTCCATATCTGCCATATCAATACCTCCCTGTATTACAAAACAACAGTATTACAAAACAACTACAAAACAGCAATTATGAATACATAACTATACAAAATATATGATATCATAACTTTCCCAAAAATACACTACATTCTGTATAAAAACTTGACTAAGAATTCAAAACTAATATAATGGATTTAACAAGACAGCCGATAAGGGAGGGCTATCTCCCCGATCCGGCGAAATAGATGTTACGATAAGTAAGCCGTCTGCTTCACCAAAGTCAAGGCGGCTTACTTTTTTAGCTTCATCAAAGAAAATGCCGGCAATGGGACTTGAACCCATACACCCTTGCGGATAACAGATTTTGAGTCTGTCTCGTCTGCCAATTCCGACATGCCGGCAATAAAGGAAATATAGCATAATATGATAAAATATGCAACGCAGTTTAACCGTTTTAGGCCGTCTCACCGAACAGTCCGGTCTTCAGATCAAAGCTCTCAGATATTCTTCAATCTGCTGACGCGAAGACATGGAAAGAACCTCAAACGCAATCTTTTCCGTGTCGGTTTTTTTCCAGCGCGCTATCTCACTTCTGGCATTCACGACACCGTTGGGGATCACGGAAAAATCATCGATCCCCCAGGCAAGGAGCAGAGGGATGAGTTTCTTTTCAAGTGCCGCTTCTCCGCAGATCGCAACCCTGATGCCCTGCTCATGCGCGGCTCCTATCACTTCAAAGATGCATCGAAGCACGGCAGGCTCAAATACCGAAGACAGGTATTCCACGTTTGTATTGTCCCTTTCGGCGCACATCATATACTGGATGAGATCGTTGCTGCCGATGGAAAAGAAATCTGCCTCGCGCGCAAGATCCGGAGCGATGAGGACCGCTGACGGAGTTTCGATCATGATCCCGACCGGGATGTCTTCCCTGAATTCCTTTCCTTCCTTTGAAAGTTCCTTTGCAGACTGACTGATGATGCGTCTGGTTTCCCTCAGTTCTTCAATATTTGTAACAAAAGGTATCATCATGGATACATTTCCAAACACCGCGGCCCGCATGACGGCCCTGACCTGCTGCGCAAAACGGTCCCTGTAGGCCAGGCTCAGCCTGATGCCCCGTAGTCCCAGGAACGGGTTCTTTTCCTGGATGACCCTGCCTCTGCTCCCTCTGGTCATGATGGGCATGATCTTGTCACCCCCAAGGTCAAGCGTCCTGATCACAACCTCCTTTTCCTTCATTCCAAGCACCACGCTTTTGTAGGTCTCGAATTGCTCTTCTTCTGTCGGCTCGGTAAAATGACTCTGAAAGAAAAACTCCGTCCTGAAAAGACCGATGCCCTCGCCGCCGCTTGTCTGTGCTTTACGGAAATCGTCAACCGAACCGATATTGCACATCACCCTGCACGACACCCCGTCGGCTGTCCTTGTGGGCAGGTCTTTGTATTTTTGAAGGACCTTCAGCTTGTCCTCAAGACTCTTCTTTTTCTCGGAGCTGATCCTTTTGTCCTCCTCCGTCGGGTTGATGAAGACTCTGCCTTCCCTTCCGTTTACGATGATATCCTGGCCGCTTATGACAAACCTTGTCACTCCTTTCACAGAAAAAACGGCAGGAATCATGAGAGACCTTGCGACCAGCGCCGCATGTCCCGTCAAGCCGCCGCTTTCAGTGACAACACCGAGAATTTTTTTATTGTATAAAAGCGTGATAAGAGAGGGCGACAGTTCCTGCCCCACTATGACGGATCCGTCGGGTATATCGATCGGCCTGATATTTCCTCCGCCCGATATCATATCCATCATCCCCTTCAGGATATCCTGCATGTCCGCAGCTTTTTCGCGAAGGAGAGGTTCACCCGAATCGGTAAAAGACGAGATGTATTTCATGCAGACCCTGTTGAGCGCATATTCAGCAGTATGGCCTGCTTCCATGTACTCATCAGCCTGCTTTCTCAAAGAAGTATCCCTGGAGAGGATCAGCTGGCTCTCCAGGATATCTGCCTCTGTATCTCCTACATATTTTTTTGCATAACCGATGATCTTTTCCAGCTGTGCCTGAAAACCCTTTTCTGCCGCGGAATATCTTTTCTTTTCCTCATCTGCGGTTAACCTGCTGTTTTTTTCATAGTCGGGCTTTTCATCCCTGATGACAACAGCCTTTCCCATGCCAATGCTGTCACAGACTCCAATCCCGCTCAGTTCTTTCCGGGTTTTGTTCATATGACCATCCGATCACTTCTTTGACATCATTCCGTTGTTTATCTTTTCAAGCTGCATCATTATGGTTGATTTTTCCCCGAGCCCTTCCGATATCGCTGTGGCTGAGGCCGCAGCTGTTGCCAGGTTGAGCGCTTTTCCGTAATCCGCGTTTTTGAGATATCCGGCAAGGAACCCGGCAACCATGGAGTCGCCCGCGCCGGTCGTATTTATCACACGCCCTTCCGGAACCCCGATCTTTTTTGTCTTTCCCTCTTCCGGGATCAGGACAGCGCCGTCCTCCCCTTTGGAGACAAGAACATTCTTTGCTCCCATCTGCTGAAGCTTTTTTCCATATTTGACTATGTCTTCTTCTTTTTTTATCTGAACATCAAAGAGCCTGCCAAGCTCCGCTTTGTTCGGCTTGACCAGGAACGGTTTTAAAGGAAGCGTTTTCAGCAGAAGCTGTCCTTCGGCATCAACTACGGTATTGACATTTTTATCCGCAATGCGCCGCATGATGCGCTCATATATGTCCTCATGCATATTTGAGGGAACGCTCCCGGCAAGAACGATGTAATCGCCCTCCTCGAGCACCTCAAGTTTTCTCATGAACGCCTTGACATCATCGTTTCCGGGCCTCGGGCCTGCCGCATTAAATGAGGTCTCCTTTTCATCCTGCCTGATCTTTACATTGATCCTGGATATGCCGCCCTCAAGGTGGATGAAATCCGTCTGTATGCCTTTTCGTCTGATACCGTGTTCTATCGCAAATCCGGTAAACCCGGCAACAAACCCGAGCGCAATGGAATCAATGCCGAGGCTGTTGAGCACAAGCGAAACATTTATGCCCTTCCCTCCGTAATAGAATTCCTCTTTATTGCTCCTGTTTATCGTGCCGAAGGTCATCTCTTCCTCCGGATGGATGATGTAATCAAGTGCGGGATTGAATGTCACGGTATATATCATAGGCACCTCCTCACTCAAAAAACCTGCCGTCTTTATTATAACACGATTTCAGTAATAATTCTAATGATGAAACAGTCTCATTCCCGTAAAGCACATGACCATCCCGTGATCATTGCAGGCCTTTATCACATTGTCATCCCTGACTGAGCCTCCGGGTTCGGCAACATATTTTACCCCGCTCCTTGCCGCTCTTTCGATATTGTCACCGAATGGGAAGAACGCATCCGAGCCGAGAGCGACTCCGGTGTTTTTTTTCAGCCATGCCCGCTTGTCCTCAGATGTGAATACATCGGGCCTTTTGGTAAATATCTGCTGCCATCTGCCTTCGTCAAGCACATCCATATAATCCTCGCCGATGTAAAGATCTATCGCATTGTCCCTGTCGGGTTTTCCGATATCATCTCTGAAGGGCAGCTCGAGAACCTGCGGCGACTGACGCAGAAACCAGTTGTCCGCCTTGCTTCCTGCAAGCCTGGTGCAGTGTATCCTCGACTGCTGTCCGGCTCCGACTCCGATCGCCTGGCCGTCCTTGCAGAAACATACCGAATTTGACTGCGTATACTTCAATGTGATCAGTGATATCATCAGGTCGGTCCGGGCGCTTTCCGGAAGCGTCCTGTTCTCAGTCACTATGTTCTCCAGAACATCCTTTGTCACCCTGTAATCGTTCCTGCCCTGTTCAAAAGTGACGCCAAAGACCTGCTTTTTCTCCACCGGCTCAGGACAGTATCTTTCGTCGATCTCTATCACCGCATATGCGCCCTTCTTCTTGGCTTTAAGTATCTCAAGAGCTTCATCCTCAAAGCCCGGCGCAACTATACCGTCGGACACCTCGCCCTTGATGAGGCGCGCTGTCATAACATCGCACACATCCGAAAGCGCTATGAAATCTCCGAAGGACGACATCCTGTCAGCGCCTCTGGCTCTGGCATAGGCAGTTGCAAGCGGAGTCAGATCACCATACTGCTCAACCCAGTATATCTTTTTTTCCACGCTGCTTAACGGAAAACCGACAGCCGCGCCGGCAGGCGATACATGCTTGAAGGATGCTGCTGCAGGAAGCCCGGTCGCCTCTTTGAGTTCCTTCACAAGCTGCCAACCGTTTAATGCGTCAAGCAGGTTGATGTATCCCGGTCTCCCGTTCTTTACCTCTATGGGAAGTTCCCTTCCGTTTTCCATATATACCCTTGAAGGTTTCTGGTTTGGATTGCATCCGTATTTGAGTGAGAGTTCTTTCATCGATCTTTCCCCCGATCATTTCAGTTTGTTTATTATCCTGCTTTCATATCTGCCCGTTTCTAAACTTATGAACCTGGTAAACAGCGACACCTTGTTATCGGCATCAAGCGCTTCCCATATGCCGTCAGTAAACTCTTCAATGCCGCCCTTTATGATAACCGGTGTCGGCTCCCCTTCAAAGCTCGGCAGAGGATCTCCGTCTCCTAAATATGTATGGATGTAATGTCCTTTTCCAAAACATTTTCCCTCATAGGAAAAAGTGTACCTGTTGCACTGGCTGTCATCCCCGTTATCGCTTTTTAATATCGAAAGACAATAGGAAAAGCCTTTGCTTCCAGTCCAAACACAGCCGGATATCCTGGGTGTGAAATTCGGGCCGTCCGGTTCAAACTCCCTGCCCCTTAAAGACTCCTCAAAGGTCTTTCCTTCCTTCATCCCGACAAAAACAGTATCTGTCTGGTCTCCGTTCGTTACTATGGTACAGCCCTCCAGAACCCTGACCGGATGATAGATAATAAGAGACGGGTCCGTTAGCTTGCTCTCGTCAAAGGCCTTTGTCCTGATCCCTTCATCATCCTCTAAAAAGATCCTGTTCCGTGAATTCCCGGATCTGCCCATGATAAAATACGCGATCACGGCATTCTTCCCGTCTTCGCTCCGTCCGATCACTATGCCCCTTCCGGGGTAGGAAACGGATGAAATCTCTTTAAAAAGATCTGTGTATTCCATACAACCTCCTCAGTCCTCTAACAATTCCCTGTATTCATCAAAGCAGTCAAAAGTAGCAAAATAATCAGAAAGCTTCTCCGCGCGTCTGATGAGCCTGAAGCTCCCGTCCTCTTTAAGCAGAATCTCCGAGGACTTCAGCCTTCCGTTGTAGTTATATCCCATGGCATGACCGTGCGCCCCGGTATCATGAATATAAATAAGATCTCCGATATCTATCTTCGGAAGCATCCTCTCTATCGCGAACTTGTCATTGTTCTCGCAGAGGGAACCTACCACATCATATTTGTGGTCGCAGGGATCATTCTCCTTCCCCAAAACGGTGATATGGTGATAGGAACCGTACATGGCCGGACGCATCAGGTTTGCGGCGCAGGCATCCACTCCGATGTACTCCCTGTATATATGCTTTTCATGGACAGCCCTTGTGATAAGCGCCCCATATGGTCCCATCATGAAACGTCCCATCTCGGCAAAGATCTTCACATCCCCAAGTCCTGCCGGTACCAGAACCTTTTCATACTGTTCCTTCACTCCGAGCCCTATCTTTTCTATATCGTTTTTTTTCTGCTCGGGAGTATAATCAATGCCTACCCCGCCCGAAAGGTTTATGAAAGCTATCTTTACTCCGGTCTCGTTCTGCAGTTCGGAGGCAAGCTCAAACAGCTGTCCGGCAAGCACAGGATAATACTCCTCTGTCACGGTATTGCTTGCAAGAAAAGCATGGATCCCGAAGTTTTTGCATCCTTTTCCCTTCAGTATCCTGAATGCTTCCGTCATCTGCTTTCTGGTCATACCGTATTTTGATTCTCCGGGATTGTCCATAATGGAATTTGATATCGAAAAATAACCGCCCGGATTGAACCTGCAGCTTATGGTCTCCGGGATCTTTCCGACATTCTTCTCATAGTAATCTATATGGGTGATGTCATCAAAATTGATGATACCGCCAAGCTTTGACGCATACTCGAACTCACACGCAGGCGTTTCGTTTGACGAGAACATTATCTCCTCGCCGGAAAAACCGGCAGCATGAGCCAGCTTCAGTTCCGCCATGGACGAACAGTCACAGCCGAATCCGAAATCCCTGAATATCTTCAGTATGAAAGGATTGGGAGTGGCTTTGACCGCAAAATACTCCCTGAAGCCCTTATTCCATGAAAAGGCGTCCCGCACTCTTTTCGCGTTTTCCCTGATCCCCCGCTCATCATAAAGATAATAAGGTGTGGGAAATGAGGCTGCTATCTCCTCAGCTTTCTGTCTGTCAACAAAAGGTATTTTTTTCATACATCTCCTATCTGCCAGTCTATTGGCTTCTCACCGTTTTCTTCAAGGAATCTGTTGCAGGCGCAAAAATGCCCGCAGCCGAAAAATCCGCTGTTTGCCGAGAGGGGACTCGGATGAGCCGCTGCCAGCACCAGATGGTTTTTATTATCGAGAAAATCGGCCTTGTCCTTTGCGTACCTTCCCCACAGCATGAATACCACCGGCTGATCCTTTTTGTTCACTTCGCGTATGACCGCATCCGTGAAGGTCTCCCATCCTTTCTTCTGATGAGATGCAGCCTGCCCCTCTCTGACCGTGAGCACGCTGTTGAGCAGAAGCACGCCTTCATCAGCCCATTTTTTCAGGTACCCGTTATTGGGAATCCTGCAGCCAAGCTCAGCATTCAGTTCCTTATAGATATTCTTCAGCGAGGGCGGCACGGCCACGCCGGGTTTTACCGAAAAGGCCAGCCCGTGCGCCTGTCCGGGTTCATGATATGGATCCTGCCCGAGTATGACTGCCTTTACATTCTTCAGCGGGGTATAATGAAGCGCGTTGAAAATATCTCCCGATGGAGGATAAACGGTCTGTGTATCATACTCGTGTTTCACGAATGCGTACAGTTCCCTGTAATATGGTTTTTTAAACTCCCCGGACAGTGAATCAAGCCAGTCTCCCGTCAGCCCTGACATCTTACGGCGACCCCCCTGTCACTTAAGTATTTCTTCACTTCGTAAATGGATAATTCTTTGAAATGAAAGAGTGACGCAGCAAGCGCCGCATCTGCTTTTGCCTCTGTAAGCGCCTCATAAAAATGCCCGAGCGTCCCGGCTCCCCCGGATGCTATAACAGGGACCTCAACCGCTTCGGAAACAGCTTTTGTAAGTTCAATGTCAAACCCGGCCTTTGTACCGTCACAGTCCATGCTCGTCAGCAGTATCTCTCCCGCTCCTCTTTTCACGCCTTCCACTGCCCATTCGACCGCATCAAGGCCCATGTCTATCCTGCCGCCGTGTTTATAAACGGTAAAGCCGCTCCCGTCAGGCTTCCTTTTTGCATCTATCGCAAGCACTACGCACTGGCTGCCGAATCTTTCCGCCGCCCTTTCTATGAGCGAAGGATCATCTATCGCCGCGCTGTTTACAGCAACCTTGTCCGCGCCCGCGCGAAGAATCAGTCTGAAATCATCAACAGACCTGATGCCTCCCCCGACGGTAAACGGAATGAAAACCTCCGCCGCAACTTTTTCTACCATGTCAACGACAGTATTCCTTTTGTCGGAAGATGCGGTGATATCAAGAAAGACCAGTTCATCGGCTCCTTCGCTGTCATAAGCCTTTGCTACCGAAACCGGATCTCCCGCATCTATCAGATTTACAAAATTTACTCCCTTTACGACCCTTCCGTTATCGACATCCAGGCAGGGAATGATCCTTTTAGTAAACATATCTATCCGATCTCCAAAAAATTCTGAAGTATCTTCAATCCTACAGAAGATGATTTTTCAGGGTGAAACTGACAGGCAAAAACATTGTCTTTTTCAACCGAAGCATCGATTCCGGTACCGTAATCTATGGTTGCGGTAACGGTATCCCTGTCTTTTGCTGAAAGATAATATGAATGAACGAAATATACGAAAGAGCCTTCCCCGATACCCGAAAAAAGCTTTCCCTCTCTCGGAAACTGAAGGGAAATCCAGCCTATGTTCGGCACCTTGAGCCCATCCTGCTTCGGTATTTTTTTTATCGTTCCGCGAAGAATGCCCAGGCCCCTGATGCCGGGATTTTCTTCGCTTTCTTCATACAGCAGCTGCAGTCCCAGGCAGATACCCAAAAAAGGCTTCCCGGACGAGATATGATCCTTTATGACATCAACCAGACCGTATTCCGAAAGCCTTCCCATGGCATCGCCAAAAGCTCCGACACCCGGCAGGATGAGCGATGAAGCATTTATTATCTCATCCCTGTTCCTTGTCGTCCTGCAGTCATACCCCAGGTGTCTTACAGCTTTTTCGACGCTGTTTATATTTCCCGCATCATAGTCAACTATCGCTATCATTTTTTCATCTCATTGCTGAACATAATTGCCGTTTGCATCACGCCTGACATTAAACTGATACAGAGGCTGTCCGGTCGGCTCGCTGCCCTGTGCCGGGACATTTGAATCCTTCGGCGTGACCTGAAGCTGCGTTCCTTCTGGAATGATCACCGTCGAATTGTCGGGTGTTATGGTGATGCTGGGTTCGGAAGACGGCTCCTCAAAACTCCCATCATCTTCTTCAGCGTCCTCGTCATCCGATTCCGTATCCTCCGGCATCTCTTCTTCGGGCGGAGCTGCCTCTTCATCCTGCCGTCTGAAGGCATTGTCAACGGTAAGCCCGTCATCTGCGAACTCTATGCCCTGTCCGCCCTCGGACAGTTCAACAGTCGGGACTATATCCGCATTCCATTCAGGATCGACTATGTCGAGCAGAGCCATGGTATATTCAATATCATCCGTCATTCCGTAGAGTTCTCTCGCCTTTTCTTCATCGACCCCGAAGATATCTGAAAGCGACCCCAGAATCTGTCCGTAGATCGACTCAAACTCAGCTCCGACCCCGAGGCTTTCCGCATAATCAGAGAGCCTGTCGCGAGTCCTGACTCCCTCTATCAGCGAGTCTATGGCGCCGAGAGCATCTTCCCTCTGCTCACAGTCATTAAAGGCATTTATCCTTCTCTGAAGCCTCATGAGCACAAAGGACTTGTTGAATATATCCCTGCTGTCCTCAGACAGATGATCAAGACCTGTCAGCGAGTCATAGGCCCCGGCATAATCTCCCTTTTCATAATTTGTCTTTGCCGCGTTTTCATATCCAAGTGTTGCAAAAGCAAAGGTACAGAATGTTATGGCCGCAAGGAAGGATGTAAAGAACAGTGCTACCGCTATGACCTTCTTTCTCGGAAGCCTCTTTTCCGGCACTTCGGGTTCGGAAGGCTTCTTTTCCTTCTTGGGCTTTTTTTCCTTTTTGGGTTTCTTTTCTTTTTTGGGCTTCTTTTCTTTCTTTTTCTTCTTGTTTTTTCCGCCCTCGTCCTCTTCGCTGTCGACTTCTCTTATTACTTCATTATTTTCAAGAGTCTGTTCGCTGGGATTTGCAACAAGTGTCCCGTCCTGTGCAATTGCTTTGACAGACGCCCCGGCTTCTTCATCATCTTCATCATCTCCGGCAAAGAGGAATTCTGCAATGCGCGCGATAAGGCCTTTCTTTTCGATCGGATTCCCTTCTGCATCGAGTTCAGGCTCTTCATCAGCTTTCTTCTTCTTCTCTTTTCTTCTGCGCTTTTTCTTTTTTGAGTCCTTATCATCCTCTGCAGCTTCTTCTCCACCGTCGTCTGCCTGATCTTTATTTTCCCCATCACCGTTTCCTTCTTCCGCATCAGCGCTTCCATCAAGCATGGAAAGGAGATCATCCTCCACCATCTCGCTGTTATCATTCTTTATAAGAAGATCATTTATCTCACTGAGTTCATCATCCTGAGGCATGTCGCTTATGATATCGGTAACATCAAGGTCCGAAGACTCCGCGCCCGCCAGCCCGAGGTCTCCCAGGATATCCGATGTTGAAGGTTCCTCATCGTTTTGAAGAAGATCCGTTTCCCCCAGGCCGAAATCTATGGGCACGGCTTCTTCACCGTCTGATTCATCGCTGACCGCATCGGTGATATCCGAAAGAGGATCAGCCTGCTCATCGAGCGCAGGTTCTTCAAGGATCAGATCCTCCGGCACCAGTTCCTCAGGCATTGCCTCTTCAGGAACAGATTCCTCGGGCACCGGTTCTTCGGGCATCGACTCTTCAGGAACAGATTCCTCAGGCATCAGTTCCTCGGGCATCGACTCTTCAGGAACAGATTCCTCAGGCATCGGTTCTTCGGGCATCGACTCCTGCGCCGCGTTTTCCGCGGATTCGATCATTGCAGCGATCTCCTCCGGAGACATCATATGGTTCGGATCATCCGAGGGCTCCGCCATCCGGGCAGGACCCTCTTCAAATACGGACGGTTCTTCCGAAATTGTCTCTTCAAAAAATGGCTCCTGCCCCGCATCGCCCTGAAGCACATCGTTAAGCGCCTCCATCGCGGACGGATACTCATCCACGGGCATTTCTTCCATCGGCATCTCTTCCATGGCCATGCCTTCCATCGGCATTTCTTCCATGGCCATGCCTTCCATCGGCATTTCTTCCATGGCCATGCCTTCCATCGGCATTTCTTCCATGGCCATGCCTTCCATCGGCATCTCTTCCATGGCCATGCCTTCCATCGGCATCTCTTCCATGGCCATGCCTTCCATCGGCATCTCTTCCATGGCCATGCCTTCCATCGGCAT
>JAGACK010000026.1 GCA_017614155.1 Lachnospiraceae bacterium | reverse complement strand
CTGTGCTGAGGGCAGCCGAATATGTTGACAGCATAAATGGAATGGTAAAAGGCAAATGCCGGGCATTTGCGACCAATATAAGAAATATGCTTGATGAAACTCCGGGAAAGGCATTGTTCAGAATCGAAAACCCTCTTGGATACAGGGAGTATCTTGAAAGAAACAGTATAGACCAGAACAAACTGTTTACACTACGGATGCTTTCGTTTAATGAAAATACGATCGGGGATTATTTGAAAAGACTTGGTTATCTTCAGGGGATGCTTAAAACAATGAAGCGGGATTTTAACAGCAACTTTATCCTGTCGACGATTCATTCTGCCAAGGGGCTTGAATATGATCGTGTATATCTCATGGATGTCTTTGACGGGATGTTTCCGGTGGATTTTATTGAATCCGGTGATTCTTATACTCCCCAGGACATGAAGATGCTTGAAGAAGAAAGACGCCTGTTTTATGTGGGTATGACCAGAGCAAAAAATGATCTTGTCATTTTTACCTTCAAGTCAGAGAAATCGTCTTTTATAAAGGAAATGAGGACGCAGACAAGGCATAGAACAGTCTATCCTGAACAGACAAAGTCCAAAGGCGTATTTAAGAAAAGGCTGATTGCCTCGAACAAATCAGATGATGAGGAAATGAAGGATCCATCGCCTGCAGGATTGACAGCAGATCTGCCCCATAAGAAAGGGAAAAAGAAAAATACCGGTGGCAAAGACACCTATGTGTCCTGGGCCGAAAGATTCCCGGAGCATGTGATCGTAAAGAAGGAAGGGGCATTTTGGACGACAAGAGGAAAGTCAGCGGAAGTGCTGAATCAGGTTCTTGGATATAAACTCGGAGGCAAACCGGGTGCATATATGACGGGATCACCGGCTATTGATCCGATTGTGCAGGGATTGAATGAAAACCGGATCAGTTTTATAGTTGTGGAAGGTGGAAAAATCATAGATCAATCGGATTTTGAGTAATAAAAACAGGCGGTAATGCCGGGAAATCGTAGGAAAGAGGAACTGATTCGTAAATGATAGATACCGAGATCAGAAACAGAAAAGAACTTGTCCAACTGGTCAATGAGATAGGTTTTCTGCCATTCTTTTCGTGTAGGATAGAGGGGTTCTCACTTGAGGAGAATATTTCCTATGATGCCTGGTATCAGGGACGGTGGAGCGGCAGGATCCATTGGGATGCCTGGGACTGGAAAGGACAGGTTCTTCAGAACAGAGAGCTTGTATACGGAAAGTTCTTTGAGAAGAAGGCAGGTTTTGTAAGCTTAAAGCTGTGGCCGGATTTTTGCAATTACCGCAGGGACGGATATGATTTTGACGCCAGATTTGATGACGGGCTTTCATCATATAAAGATAAGGGTAAGCTTGAGGGCAAGGCTGACCTGGTCTTTCATGACAGAATCGGGAAGATCCTGCAGATGATAGTTTGAGAAACTGAAGTACTATATGAAGATCCGGACAATTTCAGAAGAATTGAAGGAAAAATACGGAGAAAAGGTCTACCGTCTTGCACTGTCTTCCGGCTGTACCTGTCCGAACAGGGATGGAACCCTTGGATACGGAGGATGTACCTTCTGCTCCGGGAGCGGTTCCGGTGAGTTTGCGTCAAAGCCTGCTCCCATAGATGTTCAGATAGAGGAGGCAAAGAAGCTGATCAGGAAGAAAACGGATGCCCGGAAGTTCATAGCATACTTTCAGTCATATTCCAACACCTATGGAGATATCGATCATCTGCGGGAAATATATACGGAAGCCGTAAACCGGGAAGATATCGTGAGACTTGCGCTCGGGACCAGACCGGACTGTCTGAGTCCGAAAGTGATGAACCTGCTGAAAGAATTGAATGAGATAAAACCTGTTTGGATAGAGCTTGGACTTCAGACGATTCATGAAAAGACAGCGGAAATGATCCGCAGGGGATATCCTCTGTCTGTATTTGAAGACGCATACAGCAGACTGAAAGATGCAGGTCTGGATGTGATAGTGCATGTGATCCTCGGACTTCCGGGAGAGACTGAGCAGGATATGCTTGAGACAGTGGGATACTTAAGCAGACTGGATCCTGTACTGGATGGGATAAAGATTCATATGCTTCAGATATTAAAGGGGACGCAGATGGCTGAAGAGTATATGAAGGATCCATTTCCGTTAATGAAACTGGATGAATACTGTGATCTTGTGATCAGATGTTTAAAGCTCCTTGATCCTGAAACAGTTATTCACAGGATGACAGGAGACGGACCAAAGAGTCTTCTGACAGATCCGCTATGGTGTGCAGACAAGAAAAGAGTGATCAATACCCTTTACAAAAGGATAGCAGATGCATAGGTTTATAATCACGAGGTTTGATGAGTGGACAAAATAAGGATATATGCGGTCTTCCACGGTGAAGTGCAGGGAGTGGGTTTCAGATATACTGCAAGACAGGCGGCGAATGCTCTGGGGCTGACCGGATGGGTCAGAAATGAGTATGACGGAAGTGTCAGTGCCGAGATACAGGGAGGCCGTGAAAGCATACATGAGTGGCTCAGGATGATAAATTCAGGCAGATATATTGATATATCACATGTTGACATGCAGGAAATAGATACCGTAGAGACTGAAAGAAGTTTTCGGGTAGAATTTTGAGACATAGTCTTAAGATATGAATAATAGGGATCAAAAGAATGTTCATTGAGAATAATAGAAATTCAGAAGAATCTGATGGTAGTTACGAATTCTGTCCCCGCTGTGATGCAAATCTTACTCTCCAGAAGGGCTACAGTAATGACCTTCCATTCTGGAACTGTCTTGGCTGCGGGGAGATGCTCATAAATCCAAATGTTGAAACAGATTCTGATATAGCCTGGATTTGTGATGGCTGTGGAAAAATGATGAACATTCAGCCCGGATTCAAAGAGGGCTGCGGAGAATGGAAATGTGTTGAATGCGGACATATTAATAAAATAGATCCGGATTATCTTTATGCTTCAGAAGATGAATACCAGGCGGATCTGAAAGATCCCTATAAAGGGCTGTCTGATAAGGAGGTGCTGGAACTATCTCTTTATCAGGAGGAAGTGCAGATCGGAGACCGGGAAGATGTCGTCATAGTACGAAACAACGAAGACGGAAACCGGTATGTAAAGAAGCTTCTGACCATATACGATAAAAGTGTATACGAATACCTGAAAGATCACCCGGTAGATCATATGCCACAGATATGCGCACTGTATGAAAGTAACAACTGCCTTATAGTGATCGAGGAGTATATTGAAGGGCAGACGTTAGCAGATATTATTGATAAAGAATTGCTGTCAGAAAGCAGAGCCGTCGAGATAGCAAGGTCTGTTTGTATTATACTGAGAGATCTGCAGAATCTTCCGACACCTGTGATTCACAGAGACATCAAGCCGGCCAATATAATCCTTTCAAAAGCCGGGCAGGTGTATCTCCTTGATATGAATGCTGCAAAGTGGTATGACCCTGATGAGACAGATGATACCAGATACATGGGAACTACAAATTATGCAGCACCGGAGCAGGCAGGATTCGGCCTGTTGGCATCATCCGGGAAGACAGATGTTTATGGAGTTGGAATGCTGCTCAATGTAATGCTGACCGGAGATTTTCCCAAGAATAAAAGAGCTTCCGGAAGGATATGGGATGTGATAGAAAAATGTATCAGTCTTGATCCCGAAGACAGATATACAGTAAGTGAACTGATCGAAACACTAAATGGATTTCAGGGATAAACCATGCTGCAGAAACCCACAGATGAACTGAATGACATTCTTGAAAACACAAAGCCCGGAGAACTTGGTTCCTATCTTAAGGAAAATGAAAAGTATCTTGCGGATGATAAGAAGGCTTTCTATTATTATTTCAAGGATGTTCTGGATGAAAAGAGCATAAAACTGAGTGAAGTGTATCTTGCTGCTGATGTATCTGAATCTTACGGTAGCAAGATCATAAGGATGGAGAAGCATACTAAGAACCGGGATATGATCATACGATTGTGTCTGGCCGGTCATTTCAGCTGGAATGAAACAGACAGGGCGTTGAAACTTTACGGGATGAGCAATCTGTATGCAAAGGATCCGCGAGATGCAAGTCTGATAGTTGCCATCAACAACAGAATATATGATCCGGAAAAGATAGATGAGCTGCTTGTTAAAGAAGGTCTGAAGAAGCTCTCAAAAGAAGAATAGAGATTACAAGGCTTGAAGATCCCCACCATTTTGGTGGGGTTTTTTCATTTTAAGGACTGCTAAGATAAAAAAGAATTCAGGATAAGTTTACGCGGCGTAATCAAAAAGTGATTTGATATCGGAAACAACGGAATTTACGATAAAGGAGGCGGTTTTTATGAATGAGGCTGTAAGCCTGGGTAAGTTCATTTCGATGAGAAGGAACCATATGAGACTGACCCAGGAAGAACTTGCTGACAGGATAGGGGTTTCAAAATCTGCTATAGCCAAATGGGAGACAGACGGAGGTCTTCCTGACAGGGACAATCTGAAAAAACTGTCGGAAGTGATAAATGTATCAGTTAATGACCTTCACAGGATAATCGACAGTGCTTATATGAAAACAGAAGACCTAAAGATCAACATCACGCCGGAGGTGATCTCTATACTTGAATCCTACGGATATAAAGTGATCCGTCCCGGCGGAGATGATAAAGGAGGGTATTATGGGATATTGTAATAATTGTGGAAAAGAGATACCGGAGGGAGTGAAGTTTTGCTCATACTGCGGCGCTCCGGTAGTAAACCGTGCAAATGATCAGGGTTTGAGACCTGACATTACCACAAACAACGGTCAGCAGAGACAATACCGGTATGAGGAACCCTGCAACGGAGTCCTGGATATAATTGACAGATTCGGGAAATATTATGGAATAGCCCTGTTGATATTATCGATAGTATTCATGTTCTCAGATCCGCCGTTTTTAAGGCTTTTTTTGTCGATTATCATCATAGCAGGGGCGGTATTTTGTCTGATAAGGAAGTACAAGCTCAAAGGTTTTGCTATCGCGGCCATGGTCCTTGCTTTCATAAGTTTTCTGATCGGAGTTTCGGATGCAAAAGACCACGGTCTGCTTGGAAACAAGGATAAGTATAACGATGTTCATGCTATCGAAGACAACAGGGATTATTCCTATGATGAAGAAGAGACGGAGGAGGAAGCTTCGAAACCTGCTTCAGATACGGGGAAGGATGAAGAAGATGTTGTAATCGAGGAGGAGCCCGAGGGATCACCGACAGAAATGAAATCTGACGAGAATAAGGAAAGCGTATCTGATGAGCCGGAGAAGGAAAAAGAGAAACAGGAAGAGGAGGAAAAGTCTGAAGATGCTGATGATTCTAAGGATTCCAATACGGTGGATCCGGATCTCAAGGATTTCCTTGACAGCTATGAGGCATTTATCGACGAATATGTTGCATTCTTAAAAGAGTACAATTCCGATACAGCCAATGCTGCTTCCATGATCGGGGATTATGCAAAAATGATGCAAAGATACGCAGATTTTGCTGAAAAACTGGACAGGTATGATTCGGACACCATGTCCACGGCTGATGCGAAATACTATATCGAAGTAACAAGCCGGTGTACGCAGAAACTACTGGAAGTGGAGTAGGTATGGATCAGAAAAATAAACAGTCCTAATTCTCTGATTTCATCATGTATTACGGATACTAAACAGTGGTATCCTTTAATCAAGCGGACAGAATAAGTACGAAGAATATCAGTACATCATTATTTCTGGAAGTGAATTGAATCCGGAAGAAAGGAGATGAAAATGATTACATCTATTATAGTGTTTATCATTATGATGGTTATACTTTTCAAGTTGACGGGATTTCTGTTCAAGATAGCAGGTAAGCTGATCGGAGCGATCTTCAGCTTCGTCGGATGGCTTGTTCTCGGAGTGCTGGCAATATGTGCGACCGGACTTGCATTTATTATAGTCCCGGTGGTTGTGATAGCCTGTGTGGCATCCATTGCTTCGGCAGCTGCACTGGTTTGAGGAGGACAGAGTAATGTAGAGATACAAAGAATCTGGTAAAAAGAAGCGGACAGATGACGGTGGAATAGTTATTGCCGATCATCATGTCCGCTTCTTTTTTGTCGGGTAATACTTTGAATGATGTAGAAGAGAGATCACTTTCATGGTATATTAAACAAGAATTCAGGGAACTGTCAGAAGGTATTGTGAGGAAAATAATGCGTTTTTTCAAATCCAAGGAAGAAAAAGAACTGGACAACATCATCTCCCGCCTTAAGATGAACATGTCCAACAATTACAAGGATAATGCCCAGGACAATCTGAAGGAACTGGAAACTGCGATAAACGCTCTTTCACATTCCGGAAAGATGAAGCCGGTCATCCTTGCACAGTATATGGCTATCTTGAACGATTACAAAGAAAAGATGAAGGGATACAGCCATAAGGACCAGAAGCCATACTGGCATTGATCCGGTCAGTTTTCTGTATCTATGACTTCTATATACTCAAAATCAGGGTCATTCAGGTTCAACAGCCGGATGTGTTCCTCAACGGAAAGATCATTCCGGTTTGACACAGAAACCGTGCTTTCGATTCCGGTCAGCCGGTTTCTTCTCCTGAACTGTCTTACTTCTACCTCTTTATAATTATACGGCATTCACTACCTGTTCGATTAATGCTAAAATATCCATGAGAGTGGCTCCTCCTTAGTATTATTTTTTTTAGCCAAAATCATTATACCTTAGAGGATGTTCACTCTCATTTCTTTTTCTTTATTCAACTGACAAAATCTTTACTCTATT
>JAGACK010000025.1 GCA_017614155.1 Lachnospiraceae bacterium | reverse complement strand
GTGCTCTGATCTTGAGATGCGCTGCGATGAGGCTGTGATAGACCGGATGGGCGAAAGGATCAAAAAAGATTACTGCCGATCCATGGTGATACATGCGCTGGATCGCGATGCCGTAAGCAGGGGAGTATATGCAGCATTTGCAGGTGACAATTATAACGGAAAGGAAATAAAAATGAGGATAAAGAATCTCACAGGATATAAGAGAATATCAAAGATAGCTGCGCTGTTTATTATTGTGTTCGCACTCGGGCTTACGATAGCCCTGTCTACAAAAGCCCAGAATAAAAATAATGCCTATGCCGTCAGCAAAGTGCAGGAAACCGCAAATGAAGAGGTGAAAGCTGCAGAAGAAGAGAAGATGGTAAAAATGCAGGACAATAAAGAGGGGGCTCCCGTTTCCACGCCGGGCAATCTTCCTGAAATGACACCGGAAGAAAACCTCGAAAACTATGGCAAGGAGGAACTTGCGCTTCCTGATGATGTCGAATACAGCGATGAAGGAAGGCCTTACAGCAAGACATATGATTACAGGGATACACCGGTGCTCAACAGGATGGGAACGATACTGGAGAAGGATGGCTTTGAGATACTGGATCCGGATACGGAATACCTGGATAAGGAAGGAAATGTAAAGGTCGGCCGGGAGCTGTACGTTGTAAATGCCTATAAGGAAGATTCCAGGGGAACGATGCTCATTAATCTCTATATGGTATCGGAGGAATATGCACGTGACAGTTTCGATGATATGAAAGAGAAGAACGGCATCTGGTATGGAGTGATGGGTGACTGGGGAAGCAACGACGGATGGTGTGTCTGCCGGACCTATGATCCCAAAACAGGTGTCATGATGGACGCAAGCGGAAACTATGAATTTGACTGGGAATCCGAGGGACTGTTTGAATGAACATGAAAAAAGCAATGCTTTCTGTTCTGGCAGCTGCTGTGCTTGGCCTTGCAATTATTTTATCCGGCTGCGGCGCATCAGCGCAGGAATCTGCTAAGGAAGCCGTGGGACTGCCGGATGCATCCGTGGGAGATATCGTTGTATTCGGTGATCTCAGGTGGTATGTGATCGCAAAAACAGAGACGGGCTGCACACTTTTGAGCGAAAAGCCTGTGATAAAGATGGCGTATGACGAAGCAGGGTATAATACGAACGGCACATGGGAGGAGTCTTCCCTGCGGGCATGGCTCAATGAAAAGTTTTTAGGCACATTCACGGAAGAGGAAAAAGCGCTGATAGCAAAGACGCACAATATCAATCCCGCCAACAGGGAGTACGGCACTCCCGGCGGGAACGATACGGATGATTATATCTTTCTGCTGAGTGTGGATGAAGCGGAAGCCCTTGATGCTAAAGTGAAAAAATGCGGCCGGTGGTATGATCTGAGTAACCAGTGGTGGTGGCTCAGGACGCCGGGCGCTAATACAAGCTATGAGGCATATGTTGGAGCCGGCGGTGAAAAAAACGCCATTGATCTTGCAGGAGATATTGCAGGTTATGAATACGGTGCCGTCCGTCCGGCTTTGAATCTTTGCTTTACTGATAATAAAATCCCGGCGGCTATGAACAGAACTCCCTCGGAAGAGGAGGCTGAGCTGGCGGCGATATCCGATTTGCAGGTCGGAGATGTGGTGGCGTTCGGCAGATATACCTGGTATGTAACGGAAAAAATGGACGGCATCTGCACACTGCTTTGTCAGGGACCTGTTGCAGAGATGCCATACAATGACAGCAAAACGGATATCACATGGGAAAACTGTTCTCTGCGCAGATGGCTCAATGAGGATTTCTATAACAGCAAATTTTCTGACGGAGAAAAAGCTTCGATAATAACCACGCATTACGCATTCACCGACGCTGATTCTTCGTATGAAACGGACTGCGGAAATGACACCGATGACAAGGTATATCTGTTTTCGTATTCCGAATCAGCCGCCATCAGCGACGATATGAGAGAATGCGGGATCTGGTGGTGGCTGAGGTCGCCCGGAAGGGAGCAGGACAATGCGGTATTTGTCCTTGGACAATCGTGGAATCTGATGGGGACCGAGGTTGATCAGCCTGAAGGGGTCCGGCCTGCTATAAGGGTCAGATACTCTGACCGGACGGAAGATTAAGTGATCCTGACAGGAAGAACTGCAGGGCAGTCATTTTCAGGGAGGACTAAAGTGATAAATATATATACTGATTATGATGATTGTCTGTGCGAGACAGCATATCACTTTTCCGGACTGGCAGCAGAGCTTTTCGGGATAGATGTTCCATATGAGAAGATACGATACTTTGATCTTCAGAAATCTTTCTCGCTGACGGATGAGCAGTTTACGGAGATGATGATAAAGGCACACAGTCCGGAGGTGCTTCTGTCATATGAGGAAACTCCGGGAGCGATAGAAACAGTCAACAGCTGGGTGGATGACGGTTATGATGTGTCCATAATCACAGGGAGACCATACAGCGCCTATGATGCTTCAAGGGAATGGCTTGATCGTCACGGACTTGAACGGGTCAGACTGTACTGTCTCAATAAATACGGCCGCGACAGCTTTACCGTGAACAGCGAGTTCAGCCTGGAGGTGGAGGATTATTACAGGATGCGCTTTGATTATGCGATAGAGGATTCTCCTTCGGCATTTCGCTTCTTTGAGCATTTGCCACAGCTGAAGGTAATGGTATATGACAGGCCGTGGAATCAGGAATGTGTATTTCCGGGAGAAAACTATCGCAGGTGCCATGACTGGCAGACGATAAGAAAGCTGGTCGTTCCTGCCGTCCCCCGGGAAATACAGACTTTATGATGGTGTCAGACAGCAGTTTCAATGCTTTTGCCTGCTTTGTAAATATGGTACAATATTTTTATCGGTACACAGTTTGGCAAAGGAGGGATAAAGATGAGTCTGGAAAAGGCAAGAAAAGTGTTGAAGAGGTTCGGTTTCATATGGGTCATATTCGGGGGGCTGATTGCGGTCCTGGGTATCGTGCTGCTGATTGGATCCAGAGCGGCAGCGGCGGATGCATCACGTGCTGCGAATGCGCCGGTATTCCTTCAAGCCGGGATTAAGCACCTGGTTTTGGGAATAGTAGGTATCGACGCAGGAATCTATTGCTTCAAAGCCCTTAAGGATCCGGCGAAGCTTAAGACTGTGCGAAACATCGCCGCTATTCTGATCGGACTGGCTGTCCTTGCACTTGTATCCGGCTATGTACAGGGGACGCTGGCGGCAAACCAGACATCAAGCTACATTGCATCCGCTGCGGTCAATGCGCTTCTGCTTTATGTTGTCGGTGTAGTCAGAAAGGGAAGCGAATCAGATAACAGCTGAAGGTGTTAGCCCTTTTTACGATCCTGTCGTATAAATATATGCAATACGTGAACATCAGTCCCGGGTTTACAAATGCGAACATATGTTCTATAATCGGATGTATGGAAGGTATATCCGATGAAAGAAGAGGTCAGCGCGGTTGATGTCATATGTCAGCATTCCCGGGACGGATCCATGATACCGATAAAGGTGAGGATCGTTGATGAAGATGGCGAATACCAGACATACAGGATAAAAGAATACAGGGATCTGTCCCACCGGGGAACGATGGAAATGCCGGACGGGGTGTTTGTCTCAAACAGGACGCTGGTATATGAATGCGACATTATGGCATTCGGCAGAAAACGTATGATACGGCTTTATTATGAGCCTTCGGGAACGGTCTGGAAAATGACGCCATTTACTTAAAGCATGTAAGAAAACGGAAGGAGAGGGCGCTATGAGTATGGAAGAGATGAAATTGAATGATGATAATCTTGGAATGGTTAACGGGGGAGTCGAGATAACCGAGGATGCCCAGGCGGGAGGCAGATGCCCGGTATGCGGCGATCTTATGGTGAAAAAGAACGGCACATATGTGTGCCCTTCATGCCATCCTGAGCTCTTTGAAGGTGACGGAAAAGTCAATGCTGCGGCAAAGGGAGAGAAGAAGCTGCAGACGCTCAGCGGAGGGAAGGGAACATCCATCTACAGCAGAACGATGCGCAACGCCTGAAAGCGCGGTCATTCGTCTGACAGTTCCTCATATTCCTGTTCGTCGAGGAACTCATCAAAAGCATCGATGACCTTTTCGTAGGTTTCATCGTCTTCTATATAGACAAGTTCAGGCTCATGCTCCATGTCCTCGAGATCTCCCTCGAGGCCGTAGAACCAGACATCCTGATCTTCATCCTCGTTGCCCTCCTCCTGTCTCGGAGTCAGGGCAATATATGATTTTCCGTCCACCTCGAGCTTGGTGATATAGTCACATTTGACGGTCCTGCCGTCGTCGAGATCAAGTTCAACCTCTATAAAGCCTTCATCTTCGTTTTTTCTTTCGATCATTGCAAACTCCTTCATCCGAAATAGTCCGTTGCGGACAGTGAAAACCACATCAAAGATTGTAACACCGATTTGCGTAAAAGTACATGGATGTGATAAAATAACACAGATTGCGTGTATTTATCAAAACGGTTTTTAGAGGTAAAAATGCTGAAGATCAGTGCGGAAAAAGGAGATTGTTCAAAGCCGGGCGTTACTGTCACGCCTGACGGGGTAAATATTGCTGTCGAGAGCAGGCAGGGACGGCCTGTGACGCTCGAGCTCTTTTTGAAGGACAGCCTGAAAAAGGCGGGCTCTGTCAGATTCCCGAAGGATTCAGTTCTCGGGGATGTTTATTCCATGAAGATCAGCGGCTTTGAGCCTGAAAAATACGCATACAGGATCAGATACGGAAACAATGAGGCGGTCGATCCGTTTGCCACGGCGGTTACCGGAAATGAGCGGTTCGGCAAAAGAAAGATGTATGCCCTGTTTGGGAAACCGCAAGCAGTCAGCTGCGGCAAAAAACCCATGACGCCATGGAATGAATCTGTTTTTTATCTCCTGAATGTCAGAGGGTTTACAAGAGACAGTTCTGCGGATACGGATAATAAGGGCACTCTGAAGGGACTGACCGAAAAGATCCCTTATCTGAAAAAACTGGGGATCACGGCAGTGATACTCCAGCCTGTCTATGATTTTGATGAGACGATGGAACCGGGGATCTCGGGAGAAAAGAGGCTGAATTTCTGGGGCTACTCAAGGGGAAATTACTTTGCCGTCAAGCAGGCATACTGCAGCGGAGAACCGTGCAGGGAGTTCTCGGAGACCGTGAAGTCCTTTCATGATGCAAAGCTTGAGGTCATCCTCCAGTTTTATTTTCCGGATGACATACCGGAGTCATATGTCACGGCCTGTATCAGATACTGGGTCGCAGAGTATGGGATCGACGGCATACAGCTTCTCGGGAGCAGCCTGCCTCTGCGCAATGTTTTCACGGATCCGCTTCTTAAAAGCACAAAGATACTCGTGACGGATCCTGATATGGACCGGGTATACGGAAACAGCGCTCCCGACAGAAAAAATGCCGGAGCGATGCTTGACAGCTTCATGTATGACTGCAGGAAGTATCTCAAGGGAGATGAGGATATGCTTTCCGCTTTCGGCAGACATATCCTGAATAACCCGGAAAAATCGGCAGCGGTCAATTATATCACCAATTATTACGGCTTTACCCTAAATGACCTGGTATCCTTTGACAGGAAGCACAACGAGTCCAACGGAGAGGATAATAAGGACGGCGGTGACTATAATTACAGCTGGAACTGCGGCGCCGAAGGGAAGAGCAGAAAAAAAGCGGTAAATATCCTCAGACGGAGGCAGATACGCAATGCGCTCTGCTTCATGTTCCTGTCCCAGGGGACGCCGATGCTCCGCGCAGGAGATGAGTTCTTAAATTCCCAGAACGGGAACAACAACGCCTACTGTCAGGATAACAAAACCTCATACTTAAACTGGAACGACCTTGAAAAGAACCGGGACATCCATGATTATATCTGCAGGCTGATCGCTTTCAGAAAGGAACACCCGGTGTTCAGGAGCGCTTCAAGGAAAAAGATGATGGATTATATTTCCTGCGGATATCCCGATGTCTCGTTCCATGGCGAGCAGGCCTGGCATGCGGATTTTGCAAATTATAACAGGCATTTTGCTGTGATGTACTGCGGCGCTTACGAAAAAAATGCAAAAGGCGGCAGGGATGATGACTTTTTTGTCATCTACAACATGCACTGGATGAATCACAGATTCCATCCGCCCAAGCCTCCCAAAAACAAGGTGTGGAAGATAGTGATGTCAACGACAGAAGGCTTCTGCAGGACTCCCATTCCGGTGGAGGACGGTGAAGTGATCGTACAGAACAGGAGCATCATGCTGCTTCAGTCATTTGCAACCGAAGGCAGGAAGGAGTAGACAGTGACTTCCTTTGCGCTGAAGATCATAGCGCTCATCTCAATGGTGATCGACCATACGGGACACGTGATCTTTCCCCAATACAGATGGCTTAGATATATCGGAAGGCTGGCCTTTCCGATATATGCTTTTCTGATCGTAGAAGGATATGTTCATACACGGGATGTGAGGAAATATCTTATAAGGCTCGGAGTGTTTGCGCTCATTTCAGAGATCCCGTTTGACATGGCTTTTGAGGGCGCAGTATTTACCATGAAGGGACAGAACGTGTATTTCACGCTGTTTCTCGGGCTGCTGGCGGTCGTTTTAATAGACAGGTTTGTCTTTCATACATGGCTGCAGTTCGTGCTTGTTGCTGTTATTGCAGTCACGGCGCAGCTGATGCATACCGACTACAGATTTATCGGGGTGTGCCTTATCGTTGTCATGTACCTGTACAGGGACAGGCTGGTGTTTCGGACTGCAGGCGCATTAAACGCGCTGATCCCGTTTTCAAGCCGGATCGAGTTCATGGCGTGCTTTTCTCTGCTGCCGATACAGCTCTACAATGGGAAACAGGGAAGATTTAAGTGGAAGTATTTCTTTTACATAGTTTATCCGGCGCATCTGATGGTGCTTGTCGTAATAAGAAGGGTGATCTACGGGATATGGATATAGCGGGTCATTTCAGGACAATAAACGAACACAGAAGGGAAGTGCGGCGCGGCTGCTTTGCCGTGGGGCTGTATCTTCAGGGCATTACGCATGACCTGAGCAAGTATTCCCCGGCTGAATTCATAGAAGGATGCAGGTATTATCAGGGCTACAGAAGCCCGAACAATGCCGAGCGCGAGGACAAGGGGTATTCTGCAAGCTGGATACACCACAAGGGCAGGAACAAGCATCACTATGAATACTGGATCGATTATACTGCCGAGGCCGGAAACGGGTATCACAAAAAGGGAGGCATGGTGCCCGTAAAGATGCCGAAAAAGTATCTGGTCGAGATGTTCATGGACAGGCTGGCAGCCAGCAGGGTGTATAATAAGGGCAGCTTTACCGATGACATGCCGCTTAAGTATTTTGAGAAGACCATGGACTATGTGATGATGCATCCGGATACAAAAAAGGATCTGCATCTGCTGCTGAAGATGTATGCGAGATTCGGGGAAAAGGTAACATTTGATTATATAAAGAACAGATACCTGAAAGAATGACAGGAAAAAATACAGAGGAGATCTTATTATGGAAGAAGTGAAAAAGAAGAGAATGCTTTCCGGCATACAGCCCAGCGGTGACCTGCATCTGGGAAACTATCTGGGAGCCATAGTAAACTGGGCCGAGCGGACGGAAGAATATGACTGTTTTTATTTCATGGCAGACCTGCATACCATCACTGTCAGGCAGGATCCGGCCGAGCTTCGCAAAAGGTCGCTAAACCAGCTTGCGCAGTACATCGCATGCGGGCTCGATCCCGAAAAGAATGTGCTTTTCCTGCAGTCGATGGTGCCCGCTCATTCACAGCTTTCCTGGGTGCTCAACTGCTATACGATGTTCGGCGAGCTTCAGAGGATGACCCAGTTCAAGGACAAGTCCGAAAAGCACAGGGATAATATAAACGCGGGGCTTTTCACCTATCCGGTGCTGATGGCGGCCGACATACTGCTTTATCAGGCCGATTTCGTGCCGGTAGGAGAGGATCAGAAGCAGCATGTAGAGATCACAAGAGATATAGCTGAGCGGTTCAACGGCATCTACGGGGATGTCTTCAAGGTGCCCACGCCTTTGATCGCAAAGACCGGTGCGAGGATATACGGCCTTTCCACTCCGGAGGACAAGATGTCAAAATCGGTCCCGGACGGATGCGTGTTCCTGATGGATGAACCTGATGTGATCAGGAAAAAGTTCAAGAGAGCCGTTACCGATTCGGATACCGGCAGATGCGTTTATTATGATCGTGAGAAAAAGCCCGGCGTGGCAAACCTGATGAACATCTATTCAACCCTCACCGGGAAGACCTATGAAGAGATAGAAAAAGAATTTGAAGGAAAGGGCTACGGTGATTTCAAGCCTGCGGTGGCCGAGGCGGTTGTCGAAAAACTGACTCCGATAAGAGAAGAGGCTTCAAGGCTCATAAAAGATAAAGCATACCTTTCAGATGTATATAAGCAGGGAGCCGAGAGGGCATCCTATGTTGCAAACAGGACGCTTTCAAAGGTATACAAAAAGGTGGGCTTTTTACAGATCTGAAGTGGGTCAGGGGATGAAATGTGTCCCATAACATAACGGAGGTAAAGTCATGAACAAGGAAAAGACAGCAGAAGAGGTATTGAATGTACTGAAGATGCAGGAGGAGATCCTGCAGTTCACCCATTTTACGAATAAGGATGCATGGGAACTGGGAAAGCTCATGGTCGAGGAGGCAGGAAAGAGGGACCTGTCTGTCGGCATCCTGATCAGAAGGGCGAACGGGCTTACGGTTTTTTCCCACATGATGGACAAGATGACGATGGATAACAGGCAGTGGCTTGAAAGAAAATTCAATACCGTCATGAGGACCGAGGTTTCCACGCTGGAATTTTGCATGTATCTGCAAAACTCAGGAAATACCATGGAAAGCAAGTTCATGGATGAAAGGACTTTCGCGGCAGCGGGCGGAGGATTTCCGATCAAGGTCGAGGACGCAGGCCTTGTCGGCGCAGTCTGCGTATCCGGCTTAAACCATGTGCAGGATCACGACTTCATCATCAAGTGTCTGTCCAAGTATCTCCACATGGACGAAGTCCCGAGACTAAAAAAGCTGTGAGCCAAAATGAGTCAGGGAGACAGGGGGACGGTCCTTTTGTCTCCTTTTTTACAAAATCTGTCAATCACAGCAATAAACAAAAGGGAGACAAAAGGACCGTCCCCCTGTCTCCCCAGCAATAAACAAAAGGGAGACAAAAGGACCGTCCCCCTGTCTCCGTAATATGGTTAACATAAAATCTTGCCGCGGTCACTGGGAGAGTTTATGGATGATCAGGCAGTTGCCCTGCTTGAAGTTCTTCATCGGCCCGTTCATGACGATGATCTTTTTCTCGAGGTCCAGCCTGAAAAAGGAGATCATATTAGATTCGTTGTTAAGGCTGAGCAAAAATCTGTTGTCATCGGTCACCGCGATATCCTTGGGGAAATCTCCCGATATCGGAAGCGTGAAGAGCTTTTCAAGCGTGCCGTCTTTTTTGCTTCGCCTGAAAGCACTGACGGAATTGTCGCCTGCATTCGAACAGTAGATATACCCGTCATCGTTAGATATCTGGATGGCATAGGCTGCCGAGTTTCCGGCATGATAATCATTTACCGTTGATACGGTCTGTATCTTTTCAAACAGCGGCGCATTGCCCTTGCAGCTGTATGAGTAAACATCGATATAGTTTTTCATCTCATGGATGATATAGGCAAACTTCCCGTCGTGCGAGAACTTGATGTGATGCGGAGCCGATTCTATCTCGGAGCGAATGATGTCGGCAAGCTCAAGCTTTCCGGTCTCGTGATTGAGCCTGTACACCTTGATATGATCCATCCCCACATCAGTGACGCATAGGAACTTGTTGTCCCTGGTCATCTTTGCGCAGTCGATGTGCGGCCTGTAATTTCTTTCACCTACCGATCCGAAGCCCTTGTGATAGATCTCTTCACAGATCCTGTCTATGCTGCCGTCCTTTTTAAGGGAGAGCACCGTGAGCTTTCCGTCATGATAGCCTGCGACAAAGAGGAACCTGTCTTCATAGTCTGTTGAGATATAGCAGCCCCTCATCCCGTTGATTCCGGATTTGTTCATGAACTTCAGTGTGCCGTCCTTTTTGATGCTATATGACTGGACGCCGTCATCGGTGATGGAATAAAGGTACTTGCCGTTGTGCGAGATCGAGATGTAGGAAGGGTTGGTGATCTCGGTCTCGTCTATCTGTTTTATTATCCTTCCGGTCTCCGGGTCAAAATCATATATCCTCAGCCCGTGTACTTCGTCGATCGTATATCCTGCCGCATAGAGTACATATTTATCTGCCATCTTTACCTCCCGTAAAAAGAAATCAGACCATCCATGGTGGATGACATGTTCATGAGCAGTGCATCCGCGATCACAAGATCAGCCATGCACTCGACAACGCATACCGCCCTGGGTACTATGACCGGATCGTGCCGGCCTTTGATATTGATATCAGTTTCCCTGCCTTCATCTGTAACCGTTTTCTGTGTCATGGATATGGACGGCGTGGGCTTTACTGCAACCCGGAATATGATATCGGATCCGTCGGATATGCCGCCCAGGATCCCTCCGCTGTGATTGGTCTCCTTTGCAGCTTCGCCGTTTCGTATAATAAAACCGTCGTTGTTTTCATGTCCGTAAAGTGCGGCTGCATTAAAGCCTTCGCCGATCTCAAAGCCCTTTACGGCGCCGATCGACATCTCGGCTTTTGCAAGCATTGCCGAAAGCTTGTCAAAGACCGGTTCTCCAAGCCCTGCCATCATGCCCTTTATCCGGCATTCTATGACACCTCCGACGGAATCGCCGTTTTTCTTTGCTTCTTCGATGAGAACTGCGGCCTTTTTTGCTGCTTCATTGTCCGGCATATAGAGGAGATTCTGTGAGATCTCATCCATAGCCATTTTTTCGGCCCTCACATCCTTGATTGAAAGGGTATATGCCTGACATCTGATATCGAGAGCGGACAGAAGCTTTGCTGCAACTGCGCCTGCCGCGACTCTTGCCGCAGTCTCCCTCCCCGAGGATCTGCCGCCGCCGCGATAGTCCCTGAAACCGTATTTTCTGTCAAAGGTATAGTCTGCATGTCCCGGCCTGTAGGCGGATGCGATCAAGCTGTAGTCGCCGGAATGCTGATCCGAATTCCTGATCATTATGCTGATCGGAGTGCCTGTGGTCTTTCCTTCAAAGACACCCGACAGGATCTCGGGCGCGTCGCTCTCGCTCCGGTTTGTCGAAAAGGAGGACTGGCCCGGACGGCGTCTTTCCATGAAGGGATATATGTCCTCTTCGGAAAGAGGCAGTCCTGCGGGACACCCGTCTATCACGACTCCGAGGGCTTTCCCGTGGGATTCTCCCCATGTCGTGACCTTAAAGATATTACCGAAAACAGAACCTGCCATTATCTCAACCTTCCTTGCACATAAAACTATAATAGATTATAATGTTACACAACTTGTGCGTCAAATATAAAGACGGCAGCAAAATCGCATCAAAGGTCAGGAGGGGGTATTATGCTTGAGACTTTATTGGTTATTCTTCTTGTTATAATCGGTGTTATCGTAGGAGGATTCATCATTGCCGTGATCATAACGGCTGTTTACTGCGAGTCAAGGAAAGACAAAAAGAGGAGACCGAATGACATCTGGGAAGACAGGAAGAGGAACAATCTCGGACTTCCGTGGACATTTACCAGATACGGTCTTGACAAGGAGAGGCTTTTCATCGACAAGGGATTTTTCAATATGGTTTCTTACGAGGCCAGGCTTTACAGGATCACCGATGTCTCGCTTGCGCGTACGCTCTGGCAGAGGATAATAGGTACAGGTACCATCCTTGTGTTCTCATCCGACAGGTCCCTGGGCAATTTCAAGATCAGGAACATCAAGAATTCCATGATCGTAAAGGAACTTCTTTCACAGACTGTTGAGGCGGAAAGACAGAAGAAGAGGGTCTATACCAGGGAGAACATGGTTGAGGTCTCTGAGGGCGACAATGAAGATTTTGACGGCGATATGGGCGGAGGAGATGATTTCGGCGACACTGTCTGAAGTGTGTAGACCATGAACAGAGAAGAGTTCAGAAAGCTTACGGAAAACAATATACTGCTGCTTGACGGGGCCACAGGCACAAACCTTCAGAAAAGAGGTCTTCCGAAGGGTGTCTGCCCCGACAGGTGGATAATGGATAATCCTGAAGTGATGATAAAGCTTCAGACGGAGTATCTTTCAGGCGGGTCGAGGATAATATATTCCCCGACCTTTTCGTGCAACAGGGCAAAACTTGAGGAATATGGCCTGCAAAACGATACCGTCAGGATGAACAGGGAACTTGCGGGGATATCCCGCGCGGCCATCGATCGCTTCAGGGCAGAAAACCCGTCTGCGCCGAAATGCTTTGTTGCGGGCAATTTATCCATGACAGGCATCCAGCTTGCCCCTGTCGGCCCCATGGATTTTGAAGAGCTTATCAGCATATACAGCCAGCAGATAAGCGCTCTCTGTGAAGGCGGCGTCGATCTGATAGTGGTAGAGACAATGATGTCGCTGCAGGAGACCAGGGCTGCGGTCATTGCAGCGCGTGAGGCCTGTGACCTTCCGGTTATGGCGACCATGACCTTTGAGGAGGACGGCAGATCCCTTTACGGCACGGATCCCCTGACTGCCCTTATCACTCTGCAGTCACTTGGCGCGGATGCTTTCGGCATCAACTGCGGCGCGGGTCCCGACAGGATGCTGCCCCTCATTGAGTCAATGTCTGGTTATGCAAAGATCCCCATCATCTGCAAGCCCAATGCAGGACTTCCGTCTCTCGATGAAAACGGGGACACAGTCTATGACCTTGGCATAGAGGATTTTGCAAAGGGCGTAGAGAAGATAATAAAAGCCGGCGCATCCATAGTCGGCGGCTGCTGCGGCACCGATCCCGGATATATCAGGGCAGTGGCTGATATCGCAAAGGATCATCAGCCCCGAAGATCAGCTGCCGATAATAAAAGAGCCCTGTCATCGGAGCGCAGCCATCTCATCTTTTCACTTGATTCACCCTTCATGATAATAGGAGAGCGCATCAATCCTACGGGCAAAAAGAAGCTTCAGGCCGAGCTGCGTGAGGGCTCCTTTGAACTGGTGCGTACCTTTGCCGAAGAACAGGAAAAAAACGGCGCGGCCATCCTTGATGTCAACATGGGCATGGGCGGCATAGACGAAAAAGAGATGATGAAAAAGGCTCTCGACATCGTTACTCAGGAGGCGAGTCTGCCGCTCTGTATAGATACAAGCTTCCCGGAGGTCATGGAGACAGCGCTTCGAAGGTATCCCGGCAGGGCGCTCATGAATTCGATCTCCGCAGAAAGCGACAGATGCGATAAAATGCTTGCCATAGCAAAAAAATACGGGGCCATGTTCATCCTGCTCCCGCTTGGCGATTCGGGACTGCCAAAAGACAGGAAGGAAAAAGAGGACAATATCCGCCTTGTTTATGACAAGGCAATGGCCATGGGCTTTTCAAAGGAAGACATAGTCGTGGACGGGCTTGTAGGCACCGTCGGCGCGATCAAAAGCGCGGGGCTTGATACCCTTGAGACCATTAAATACTGCAGGGAACTGGGACTTGCTACAGTATGCGGCCTGTCAAACATATCCTTCGGCCTTCCCGAGCGGATAAATGTAAATACAGCTTTTCTTTCAATGGCGATCAGGGACGGGCTTACCATGGCGATCTGCAATCCCAATCAGGATGCCATAGTACGCGCCGCTCTTTCAACTGATCTTCTCATGAACAAGGAAGGCGCGGATATCAGGTACATAGAGTACATGAACGAAAATGCTGCAGCGCCTGATGAGAAAAAGGTCCCGGAAAAAACGGAACTGACTCCCATGGAGGAAATCAGGCAGTGTGTGATCAAGGGGAATGAGCAGAACATATTAAATCTGACAAAAAAGGCTCTTGACGGGGGCTCCGATCCAAATGACATACTGAACAATGCACTGATATCTGCGATAAACGAAGTTGGGGATCTCTTTGAAAAAGGCAGATACTTCCTTCCCCAGCTCATAGCTTCCGCAAAGACCATGGAAGCATCCATAAGCATACTTGAGCCTCTGCTTGAAAACGGAAGCGAAAACAACGATGCGCCCGTCATAGTGATCGCCACCGTCGAAGGAGACATCCATGACATAGGAAAAAATCTCGTTACGCTGATGCTGAAAAACTACGGCTTCAGGGTGACGGATCTTGGCAAGAATGTTCCGAAGGAGCAGATAATAAAAACGGCAATGGAGCTTGATGCAGACATCATCTGCCTGTCTGCGCTTATGACGACGACGATGAAGGAAATGGAAAATGTGATCGCATATGCAAAAGAAAGGAACTGCCGGGCCAGATTCATGGTCGGCGGCGCGGTGATCACGCAGGAGTATGCCGACGAGATCGGAGCGGATGCATATTCGTCCGACGCCTCGGATGCAGTCAGAGTCGCTAAACGGATCTGCGGTATTTCATAAAGCAGACAGGGGGGAGACAGGGAGACAATAGGACCGTCCCCCTGTCTCCCCGCATTGGTCATGGACAATGCACCTTGGCACAAGAAGACAAAACGACTTGTGCAGGAGGAACAGCTTGAGGAATACAGCGATATTCTCGAAGATATTGAGTTTATAAAACTACCACCGTATTCTCCAGATCTGAATCCTATTGAGCAGGTATGGAGGATCACTCGCAAAAGAGAACACTCACAATGTGTTTTTCGGTAGTACGGCAGAACTCTCTGCTACTGTAGACAATGCCTTTGAGGAATGGAGCATACCCAATGAACAACTTCGCACACTATGTAGTTTTAAGTAAAAATACTTATGTCGTTTACTATAGTTTTTGTATGAAATGTTAGTGATAGAGGATAATCAATATGGGAACATGGGGAATGGGTTTATATGATGATGATTTTGCCTGTGATATCAAGGATGATTATTTACAAGGATTACAAGTAGGAAAGAATAACACTGATATTACAAATGAAATGATACAGGAATATTGTAATGACAAGGATTTATTTGAAACAATTTTGTTCTGGATAGTTTTGGCAGATATTCAATGGGAATATGGAAGATTGCTACCTGATGTTAAGGAGCGAGCATTGTTTTACTTGGATGATCCTGAATTGATGTCGGGATTATTGTCAGAATATGATAAATTATATGAAATAAAAAAGGAAGCGTTTAAGAGTATCTCAAACAAAATAAAGAAAAAAATGCCTGAACCAACCAAAATCAGGAAACATAGGCTGTATAAATGCAAGTGGAATATTGGTGATATATTTCAATATAAGATTATGGGGAAGGATGCAGGAATATACAATAATAGATATATTTACTTCATTAAGTGTGGAGAAGGTATGTGGTATCCGGGTCATATTTGTCCACAAATATATGTCTTTCGTGGGATATTTGAGCATGAGTTAAATATGGAGGAACTGAAAGAGAATAAAGTAATGCCACAGTTTTTCATCCCAAAAGTATATAAAGAAAATAAGGAAGAAGGCATATATTGTCGATTATTATTACTAAATACATCAGAAAGAATTATTCCGTATAACAGAATGAAATATTTATGCAATACCATTTTTAAGGATATTAGTAAATATGAGTATAAAGACGCAATGGGTGTTCGTAGTCATCCGATTGAATGGAAGTGCTTTGATTCGGAAATAATGAACAATTGGGAGAAATGGAAGGATCATTTTGAATACATAGATGAAAAATATGATTTGTCAATAATATAACAAAAAATCGATGGCATAAACCTACTGATCAATCAGGGGACAGTTCTGTGATTGATTAAGACACGGGGACGGTTCTTTTGTCTCCTTAATACTATCTTATGGATGAAATGAAAAAACAATATTAACCAACATACTTATATTTTTGTGTGATTTTTTGCTTTTTGTACATTGAAAACCATATACATAAAACGCTGAAACAATGGGATTCTTCCAAGCGGAAGCTGGTTTAGAACCCAATATGACAAGCTCGAAAGAACATCGCAGGAAACCTTCGTTTCCCAGAGAAAGAAAGCATCAAACGAGGATAAGGCAAGGAAAAAGGGTGCGACAATAAATACGGTCATCACCTATCTGGATACGGACAGACAGGGCAGCGAAGGCATATCAACGAAGAAAACAGCTTATAAATTTACCACGGGACTGCCGGGACTTGTTGAGACAAAGGTCGGGGATAAATCCCTGCTCAAAGATAGTCTGTCCTATGACAGGGTGGGGAGGATCACGGACTGGAACGGGACAGGATATGTTTATGACAGCTTTGGCCGGCTTATTTCGGCAAAGGATGGAAAAGGCAGGGGCTGGAGCTATGAATATGACTTTGTGGGAAATATCACAAGGAGCGTTTATTCGGACGGTACCGGAACCGCAGAGGAGAAGTATACATACGGCAGGGGCGGCAATCTGATGACCTTCGGAAACGAAAGGACCGGAGGATACAAAGGCGGAAATCCCGGACTCTATCTTGGCAACAAGCTTACATGGACAAGAGGCAGGCAGCTGTCTTCTGTTAAGCACAAAAATAAAAAGAGCGCACACAGTGTATCGG
>JAGACK010000024.1 GCA_017614155.1 Lachnospiraceae bacterium | reverse complement strand
CATCCCCTGCTTAACTGATATTTTATCTGCAAGAGAATGGGGGTCAAGGACTTGCCGCGTAGCGGTGCTTCGCATCCTTGACGCCCATTCTCCTGCAGATACACTGTAATCAAGCAGGGGATGGTTATTTCATTTAATTCAAGGCAACACCGGCAGGTGTTGCTTCCTTTTACAGATCACGCAGATGTGTCCGTATGCTCGTGATCTTTTTTACGGTTATACCCGGAATGCTGGCCCTGTATCTGTCAATGTAGCTCCTTGCCTGATCGTAGTGGTCTGATATCACATCCCTGACAGTGAGCTTTTTTATTATCTTATTGTCGGTTCCGGTTCTTTCTGCTTTCTGCTGTTCCCTGCTGTATCTGACCAGATCGATTATCTTTTCGCGTCCGTGATTTCTTTCATAACACCTGAGCTTGCTCATCCTGTCTGCGCCCGTCTGGCTCCAGCCCATAGGTCTTGAGCTTAAACGGTCTGACAGGACATGACTGACATGGCTTTCTGCACTGCACCCGTATACCAGCCTGTTACGGAGAGTCCTTCTTACTGCTCCCCAGTTTCCCAAAACATAATTTCTGAGATTTTCTATTCGCTCAGGTTTTTCAGCTGACAGCAGCATTTCCGCTGTATATCTGTCAAACCTTTCTTTTGCTTTATTCTTTGAGTTAAGGATGTGCCAGAGCTCGGCCTTTACTTCTTCTTTGTCATCAAGCATCTGTCCTGCTGCTGCATTGATATACTGCATCAGATGATACTTGTCCGCACAGAATATCGCCCTGTCTACATAGTTTGTTCCGCTTTTGATCCATGATGCTCCGTCTCCGCTTATAAATATCCGTTTTATGCTGTCTGTATCATAGGTCTTTTCTATATATGCCTCCACTTCGTTCCAGAGTTTTTCCGTGCCTTCCCGGCCCGGATATACTCCGCTGAAGTAGTGCCTGTTTACCAGCTCTTTTCTGTCCTTATATCCCTTGGAATCCTGTTTGTCTTCATAGATATATACCAGCTTGGATATGAAGCCTTTATTGTCCTCCGGCTTGCTCTGATCCCCATGCTGTTCTGAGATGTGATCCTCATCCGCCTCTATGAACAGATATTTATTATGCCTTTGTTCTTCTGGTTCTTCCGGCGGCATCGCATCTGATATGTTATGGACCTTATTCATCACCGTAGTTTTGGTGATCTTCTGCTTGGACGGAATACTTCTTGCTGCTTCTGCATAGCTCGTTTTCAAAGCCTCCGTGAGCATCCTGACTTCGGCTTCTTCAGTAAACCGTTCATTTTTATCAAGACCTATCACCTGTGCTAAAAGTGATGTATAGCCGCCATGTCTTGCTCCCTTTTTCCGATAGACTGTGTTGTCAAAAGATAAATCTCCGACTGAACTGATCAGTCCGCGCTCTCGTGTTCTTTGGACGTTATAGTGGCTCTTTCTGTAACTGTTATTGTAGATCTGATTGTTCAGGTCAGTTAACACTCCGGATAAAAAGCTGGCGGCTAAATCATCTGTTGTTGTCTTCGTTGCTACTTCCAGAGATCTCAGATCCTTTGGGTTTGATAAATAATCTTCTTCAATCTTGATTAACCCATTCACTACCTGTTCGATTAATGCTAAAATATCCATGAGAGTGGCTCCTCCTTAGTATTATTTTTTTTTAGCCAAAATCATTATACCTTAGAGGATGTTCACTCTCATTTCTTTTTCTTTATTCAACTGACAAAATCTTTACTCTATTTTCTACAGCGCCAAATTTGGACTACAAGGACACATTTTGCCATCTCTAGTCCATTTATTAATTCATCCTTCTTTCGTCAGCGCCTTTTTCTGCCAGCTGCTTTTTCCGCATGCGGGACATTTCATATGAAGTCATCCAGAACAAGCTCTGCATTCACCAAACTATCATTCTTACTTGCTTTTAATCCATATGTTGTTACCATAGACCAACTGAATCGTCTTTTTGCAATCTGTATTATCTGATGATCAAACCGCCGATTTGTGTGTTATGATATTGTGGTCAAAAAGATTTCTGTACTCCAAAGATTATGAGGTAAATAATAATGAAAAGAAAGCTCCCTGCCATTGCCCTGCTCCTGTGCATGTCGCTTTGCCTGTACGCCTGTGACGATGAGGAATACTATGATGCCTCTTCTTGTGAGGAAGGATCATATGAAGATGATTTCTGTGAAGAAGGCTCCTATGAGGATGGTTCATATGAAGATGACCCGTACGGATATCCTTCAGACGACCCATATTCCTATTATTCCGATGGAGGAAACTACGAGGCGTTTGACGCAAAAGACTACCCCTTTGATACAAGCCTGGGGTCGGCGAAGGAACTTGACGGAAAGATAGCTGTTATATCCATGTTTGTGAACGATCAGACAACGAGCTGGGATTTTGATAACGAGACGGATCAGAGTCTTTCAGAGCTTGCCTTCAATAATCTGAAGATCGCATCGGAATATCTTGAAGATACCTGCAAAGAGTACGGCAGGGATGTCGATCTGATATATGACTGGTACGAGATCCCCGAACTGGCCTATGAACTGACTGTCGATACTGATTACCGCACTGTTGATTCGGGCAATCAGATAGATGACGTGATGTCTCAGAGCATACAGTCAGAAATACCGACGGAATCGATACTTGAAAAGGTCGGAGCATCGCAGGTCATATATATGGCTTACTTCAATACCCCGGTGACAAATATGATCACAAGCTGTACACACAGTTATTATAAAGGAAAGTCCTATCCGTATGAGATCTGCTATATGTTTATGTGCTGCGATAATGTGAAAGAAGCTCCCGCACCCTTCGCTCATGAGATGCTCCATACATTCGGAGCGCCGGATCTGTACACCGTGGATGAAGATGGAGACTGGGGAATTAACCAGGAATATGTCGATTACGCAGAGAAGACCGGCCTGAATGACATAATGAGGATATGCGATCCGGGAAACGGCGTATATGATTATAATAAGATCCACAACGAGATCACGGATATCACGGCTTACTATGTGGGACTTACGGATCACTCGGATACTGTGGACGAATGGGGGTTCCTGCCAAGCGAGCATGTCGGGCAGAATTGATCTCTAAAGCCTTATACGCCTAAAGCCTTTTTTATATCCTCAACCGTTTTCAAAGAGAGCCTGACAACATTTTCATGCTCCTCATGAATGATGGATTCATTTCCGTCATCGGCAGCCGCTTCAAGATCCGCGGCGCTTTTTGAAAGCGATGTGGCGCCTATGGTCCTTGAAGAGCTCTTTATCGAGTGGGCATATACCCTGTACTCGCCCCAGTCCGAAGAATCATAGTATTTCTTCATTTCTTCAAGCGAAGCAGGCGTGCTTTCGGTAAATTCCTTTAAGACCTCGACATACAGCTCCTCATCCTCCTGGCAGAATTCCAGGCCTTTTTCGGTATCTACTCCAACCCCTGCAAGCCTGTCATACAGAGAATCGCCGCTGCCGTCCTTATTATCCGCATCACCGCCTGCTGCTGACTGCACCTTGTCCTTCGGCAGATAGGCTAACAGCATGTTCTCAAGTTCCCTGCTGTCAACCGGCTTTGTCAGATAATCAGTAAAGCCCAGCGCCATGTATTTTTCCTTCGCGCCCCTGATGGCATCGGCCGTAAGACAGATGACAGGATTGGAAACATTCTTTGCGCTCGGGAGCTGGCGGATCCTGTTCATGGCTTCAGTACCGTCCATATGCGGCATGCGCTGATCCATGAGGATCAGATCGTATTCATTTGCGTCTGCCAGCGCTATAGCCTTTTCTCCGGAATCCGCCGTATCGATCTGTATGCCGGTCCTCTTTAAAAGCTTCTGTACGACCATGATGTTCATCTTCGTATCGTCAGTCAGGAGGATGCGCGCATCCGGCGCGAAAAGCACTCCCTCGTTCTTATTATGGGCAGATGAGTTTGCTGTTGTCATATCAAATTCTCCTATGGGTTTTTCATCCTTTATATCCTGCCATATGTCAAAGGAAAAAGTCGATCCCTTGCCGTAGACGCTGTCGACATTGAGCGAACTGTCCATGAGGGACAAAAGCTTCGTCACGATCGACATGCCAAGGCCGGTGCCTTCGATATTCCTGTTCTTTACCTGATCGAGGCGCGCAAAGGATTCAAAGAGGCGCGTCATATCCTCTTCCCTGATGCCTATGCCGGTATCCTTTACCTCGACATGGAGCATCACCGCATCCTCTGTCCTCTCCTTCTGCCTGACGCTTAATGTCACCGAGCCTTCCTTTGTGTATTTGACGGCATTGGTCAGCAGGTTCAGCACTACCTGCTTGATCCTTGAATCATCGCCGAAAAGCTTTGAAGGAAGCTTCGGATCCACATCCGTACTGAACTCCAGCTCCTTTGATTTGGCGCGCTCAGATATCGAATTTACAAGATAAGCAATGGCCGGAGCAAGCTCGTATTCAACCGGAACGATCTCCATCTTGCCGTCCTCGATCTTTGAGAAATCAAGGATGCTGTTGATGAGCTGCAGCAGGCTCCTTCCCGAGGAATCTATATTTCCGGCATATTCCAGGATATCCTCGTTATCAGATTCACGAAGGATCATCTCGTTCATGCCAAGGATCGCGTTTATGGGCGTACGGATCTCATGGGACATATCAGCCAGGAAACTGCTCTTGGCCTTGTTCGCCTCATCGGCCGCCTGCTTTTCAAGCGCCAGGGCCTTTGCCTCAAATTCCTGCCTGTCCTTCTGGAGGCGCATTTCTTCCACTCTCTTGCTGTAGATCTGCTCGTTCCTGTAACTGAGATAATAAAAGAACGAGATCAGCGCAAAGATGACCAGGGACACCGTAATGGTCATGGCAAGCTGCAGATGCGACTCTTCCAAAAGCTCGGTATCGCTGATCAGTATGACCGTATACCACTGGCCCATGATCTTTCTGACAAAAAGCGTCTGGCCCTCATCATCTATCTCGCCGTCGATCGTGCCGTTCTCGACTCTGAGTATCTCATTGAAGATATCCTCGGAATACTCATCCCTGAAGCTCTTTCCTACCTCATCCCTGTCGCGGTGAGCAACAATAGTTCCGTCGCTGTTTACGACCATGGCGACTCCTTTGCCGCTTATCGTCGTGTTTTCAACCATATCCTGAACATGGTTGACTATGATGTCGACAGCCACGACATTTGAGCTGTCGTACCGTTCCTGATCTTCATAATCAGATATCTGACGCGTGATCGTGATGACGACCTCTCCTGTCTGTGCATCAATATAGGGCGGCACCAGGATCACCGCTCCTTTGCCTCCGACGGCAAGCTTGTACCAGTCCCTGCTTTTCGGGTCATAATCATCAGGCGGCACCCAGAGCGCACCATCCATGTATTCGCCTCGAAGCAGGCCATAGAAGCCCGTGAGGTTCTCATCAAAAAACTGCTTCTGGTTTTCTGTCTGGTCGACAAGGAAAGTCTTTAGCTTTTGCTGCGACTCTCCTCTTTTCATCATCAGATCGACCGTATCAGCCGTGATCTGAAGCGCTGACGAAGCCGCAGACAGATGGTTTTCGATCTCGGTAGCCACAAGCCTTGATGTGTTTTCGCCCGACTCATAGACACCTTTTACGGACACCCTGTAAAAAAGCCTCGAGGTATAGAGAGTAGAGATCATCATCAGCAGGAACGACAGGATTATCGTTGCGATGAACCCTGCCCTGGAATTTCCAAGTCTTTCTCTGTCCTCTTTTTCCTGCGTCTTCCTGAACCTGACCGATATGACAAATATCAGAACGCTTATCAGCAGCACGAGAAGGACGGATATGACAAACAGTGTTACGGCTATCCTGCTGTAGTCATCCTGCATGACGGCATTTATCTGCCTTTTCATCCTGGATGCGACCTGCAGTCCTCCTATACAGCCTCCGAAGATGATGATCGATGTGATTATCTGGAACATCATCCTGAATCGCATATCAAAAGTCCTGTTTCTCTTTTCGAGAAGACCTCTTGAACTGTAATCCCTTCCGACAGCATCGGCAAAGAATACGAAGGTCAGGCAGTATATCAGAGTACAGGTAAAATAGGGATCAAAGTACCATCTTCTGGTATAGAAGCAGGACGCGGTCCACATTCCAAACTGCGCTCCGAGAAAGATGAGCACCATGACATTGAAGTGAGGAAAGCGCGCCCCGTTCTTTTTGTTTTTTTCATAATAAATGACTGACTGGAGACAGAAAACCGCTGCAGCCGTAAGGAACACTCCCGCCCAGGCATTGTTGAAATATCCTCCAAAAGTCATATAAAGAGCGACCTGGGCGATATTTACCGGGACGGGCAGCAGCATAAGGGGATGAAAAAACTTTTTTGATGCGTCCTCCCTCATATGAAGGACAGCAAGCAGAAGAAAGATAAACGAAATGTTCCAGCCAAAGTACGCCATGAAGGCCGAGATATCCGGGTCGTCATGCACTACGAAATTGTACGCATCCCAGTAGTAATCGCTCAGGAAATGCGCAAGAAAGAACCCCGTCACATAAAGCCAGCCTCTCTTCGGGTAATCAATATAACGGAATACACTGATAAAGAGACCTATGACGGTCGCAAGAAGCATGATGATGTTTTCTACTGTCCAGATACTCATCTATGTTCCTTTATGACTGTTTCAGCGCCCTGCGCACAGACCCCTTCGGATCCGTGATAAGAAGACGGACAAGCCAGATCACAAGTCCGAGCGCGACGGCTGAGAGTCCGAGGAAAGCGTCATTTAACATATCGGCTGCAGCCGGCGCGAAATAATCAGCGCGAAGCTCGGCGTATTCAAATATCGCATCCACAAGCCACATGATCGATGCTCCCCAGTACAGAAAGCACAGGATCCCAAGCTTCATTGAATCATCTTTTCTGTTGTACCATTTAACGGTAACGAAAACCGCCGCGAATACTGTAATCAGTAATGTCATGATGCAGCCTCCTCCTTTGACGGTGTTTTTTCGGGGCGTTTCACGATAGAATCCGCAGCAGCGCAGATGCCTGCCCAGACTCCCGTGATAAGAACTGCCATGCTTGTGCCGACTGTTGCCATCTCCGTCAGCATGACCGAGGTCTCCTCAGGATCATTCATCGCGGTCAAAAACGGGAAGAAGGGTGTTATCTCTCCGTGCCAGACATGCTCAAATGCAAGAAGGGCAACGCCGCCCCAGAGCATATATGTGAGCCATTTCAGTTTCCTCGACAGAGGGATCTTTGTTTCCTTTATCTCTTTTGTTTCTTTTGTGTCATCGTGATGTGTTTCCTTTTTTTCAACATTCTTTTCGATCGCGGTGACCACTACGGCCTCAGCGGCAGAAACCAGAAAGCATGCCATGTTCAAAACCTCCTTGAAAACAGACTGTAACTTGTATATTATACCATGAATTGTCAAACTATGAGCATAGAATAAACCTATATCTCGCTCGCAGCGAAACATGAGATTTCTGCGGGGCGTTCGAAGAGCGCCGGTGCTTCCGAACGTTTTTTGTGAGGTTAGCACCGCTGCGTGATGAGCGAGCGGAAGCGTCCCCGAAGAAACTCATGTTTGAGCGGAGAGCGGAACATAGATTTATTATTGTTATATGCGTGACATCCAGTCGTTAAAGACATCGGTGAGGGTCTGGCGCATGGTGTACTGCGGCTTGAAGCCGAGCGCTGATATCCTGGTGTTGTCTCCGAGGAGAAGGGGTTCGTCTGCAACCCTGAAAAGCTTTTTGTCCGATACAACCTTTGCATCTGTGCCGGATATCTCAACGAGCATGTCCAGGATCTCCGATATCTTCCAGGCCTTTCCGGTGCAGATGTTTACAGGCACTCCGGGCTCTCCTTTTTCCATGAGGATCCTCATGGCGGCGACTCCGTCCCTGACATCGATGAAATCACGGGCAGTCTCGAGGTTTCCCACATGGATCTCGGGCTCTATGACTCCTTTTTTAATAAGTGCAAGCTGGCGCGCGAAGTTCTGGATGGCGGTTGCGGGCGGATGTCCGGTCCCTACATGAATGAACATGCGGGGCAGGTAAACAGGGATGCCAAAGTTCAGGAAATACTGGCGTCCGAGCATCTCGACGCCGACCTTTGAGACTCCGTAGGGCGTCCAGGGCGTCAGGAGCCTGTCTTCTTTTAACGGGCAGTCTTCGGGAGTGATATTCCCGTATTCTGCAGATGAGCAGGCAAGCAGCACCTTTACTTCTTTTCCCGAATCCTTCAGTTCCTTTGCGCAGTACAATACATTCAGTGTTCCCTGGTAGTTTGTATTATGCGTCACATATTCGCAGTTCCAGGAATCGCCGTTAAAGGCCTGCGCTGCCATATGGATGATGATATCCGGCTGCAGCTCCTTTATTATCGTCATGAGCCTGTCCCGCTCGAGGATGTCGCAGCGGATGATGGAACTGTCCTGGATCGCGGCCATGCGGCTTGAGGCGCTGTTCCTTGCGATGCCGTATACCTCGGCTCCGTCATTTTTGAAGCTGTTCATGAAATGCGAGCCGACCATGCCGGTCCCGCCGGTAACCAAAACCTTCATTTCTCTCTCCTTCTGTTTTTTATTTTACGGGCAGTAGCGAAGCAGGATATCTACGAGCGTGTTGTAATCAACCGGCTTGCTGATGTAATCCTGAAATCCCATGGAGATGTACTCCTCTCTCGACCCGGTGATGGCATTTGCCGTCACTGCTATGACGGGCAGCGTCTCGTAACGGCCACCCATGGCGCGGATCTTCTGCAGCGCCTCGACACCGTCCATCTCCGGCATGAAATGGTCCATGAGCACCACATCATACCTGTTTGCAGCGATGAGCTTCAGCGCCTGCTTTGCGCTGGTCGCCTTGTCAAGCTTCAGCCTGGACATGGACAGGAATTTCTCTATGACGATGAGGTTTAGCGGCATGTCGTCCACCGCCAGGATCCGCATATCCGGAGAATTGATCGTGATGCGTTCCTTTCCGTCCTCTTTGACGATCTCCGACCGCTGCCAGGACCCAATCTCCTTTTTGTCCGTTACTGTCTGGGGTATCAGCACAGTGAAGGTGGAGCCTTTGCCGTATACCGAGGAAGCATCTATGCGCCCGTTCATCTTGGTGACAAGTTCCCGTGAGATCGCAAGCCCGAGACCGGTCCCCTCGACACTCCTGTTTCGCCTGCTGTCAACCCTTTCAAAGGAATCAAAGATCCTTTCCATATCCTCTTCCTTGATCCCTATGCCTGTATCCCTGATCTCAAACCGAAGCTCCACCCTGTCAGGTCCTGCCATGGAGCCTCCGACCACCATGGTCACCAGACCCTTGGGCGTGTATTTGATGCCGTTTGAAATGATATTTATGAGTATCTGACGGATCCTGTTCTCATCGCCAAAAAGCCCGTCAGGCAGATGCGGATCCGCATGAATGGAAAAATCAACGCCCTTGCCTTCGGCCTTTGGATGCATCATCTGATAAACACTCCTGATGATGCGGCCAAGCGAATACTCACCCTCGCTAAGATCGAGTTTTCCGGCTTCTATCTTTTCAAAATCCAGGATGTCATTTACGATCGAAAGCAGCTGGCTTCCCGCTTCGCTGATGTAGCCTGCATATTCCAGGATCTGTTTTTCCTTTGCCTCCCTGATGATCATCTCATTCATGCCGGTAATGGCATTTATCGGCGTGCGGATCTCATGAGACATGTTTGCCATGAAGTCGGACTTTGCATGGCTTGCCCTGATGGCGCTCTCACGCGCCCTGTCCAGGTCATCCATGGTCCTTTCCATGATCTTCAGGTTTTTCTGGAATGCGGTATCATCGATCATCTCGATGACATACCCCGTGGAACTGCCCTTCTTTGAAAGCCTCTCACGGACAGTGGCGCGGAATATGAGCTCGCCTAAAGGAATGGTCTTTTCATCTTCCTTCAGGCCCTTTGAAGCTATATCCTTTGCCCACAGGACCAGCAGCCTGTACAGGTCTTTTTCCTTCGGATAATCATCCGTATCTATGTGGATATCGGGTATCTCCGGGAAAAGAACCGCGGCGTTTTTATTATAATCCATGAGCCTGAAATTTTCATCAAGCGAAATGCAGACATAATTCGTCTTTTCCTCGTACATGTTCATTATGCCGGCGGATATGCCGTAAACCTGAGTTCTGTACGAGATGTGCAGGTAGATAAAGGCATTTATTATATACGAGAGCGGGACCAGATCGATCTCCAGGCTGATGCGCCTTTCGATAATAAGGACAAGTACGCTGAAGAGCACGCCCACGCCCAGAAAGATGATGGTGTTGTAGGTAGTGTTCTTTTTCTTTTTTAAGGCATAGAAGATAACTGCCAGAGCCGTCAGCGTCTCAAAGATCAAAAGAATGATGTAATAGGTGTGCCCCGGGCCGTAGGTTTTTATCAGGTATGAAACGCCCCTGTAACTGCCGAGTTTCACCTCCCGGTAATAAAGATCGTTCACGCCTATGGTATTGACAAAAAAGAGCTGCACCAGGTTCAGCGCGCAAAGAACCGCCACTGTCCACGCCGGAAGCTTCATCCGGCAGAACTGGGCATTTGAAAGGATCATGACAAAGGGCAGAAAAGCGCCTATGTATGAGATCTTGTTTGCCAGAAGGGCCTCGTCAAGGCTTTTTGAGACTGCGAGAAAAGTATAGCCGAAGTTGGCTATACATATGAAAACAAAAAAGAGTATGTGGAGCACATTGTGCTGCCGGATAAATGACAGTATGGAGTACAGTAATAAACAGGATATTGCCGTACATATGATGTAGTAGATCGTTATGCCCATTTACATTTCCCTGAAGCGTTCATACCTTTCATTTACTATTTCGTCGACGGACTTTTTGTCCATCTCCTCGAGGAATTTCAATATCGATGCCTTGAGATAATCAGAGATCTCATCTATCGATTTCTTCCTGCCGTTTTCCTGCTCGGGCACGACCTTGTCAACTATGCCCAGCTTTATCAGATCGCCTGCGGAGATATGCATCTTTTCGGCGGCTTCTTCGGCGCGGGATGCATCCTTCCAGAGTATCGAAGCGTAGCCTTCGGGAGTCAGGATCGAATAGATGGCGTTCTCAAACATCCAGACTTCGTTTCCGACAGCCAGCGCCAGGGCGCCTCCGCTGCCCGCCTCGCCCACTATGATGGCAAGCACGGGTACTTTGAGCGTTGACATCAGAAGGAGGTTCCTTGCTATGGCTTCTCCCTGTCCCCTCTTCTCTGCGCCGACTCCGCAGTAGGCGCCGGGCGTATTGATGAAGGTGATGATGGGACGGTTGAACTTTTCAGCCTGCTTCATCAGGCGGTATGATTTCCTGTAGCCCTCCGGCATCGGCATGCCGAAATTCCTTTCCACTGCCTCCTTGATATCATAGCCCCTGTACTCCGTGATGACAGTGACGGGACGCCCGTCCAAAAGAGCGATCCCTCCGACGACAGACCGGTCGTCACGGTATTTCCTGTCTCCTTTGAGCTCGATGAAGATATCAAAGATCTTTGAGATATAGGTCATGGTGGGCACAAAGTCAGAGCTTCTGATGCTCCTGACCTTTTCCCACTTGGATTTGGTCTCTGATTTAAAGAGCGGCTGGCTCGTCTTTGAAAACGAGATGATCTCCTCTATGCCCCGGCTTCCCGTGCTCTTGTATCTGTCGCAGTGTGAATGCAGCATGAAGAACAGCACTTTTTTCATGAAACGGCGTTCCACGATACCGTCTATCATGCCGTGCTTTTCCATGAATTCCGCAGTCTGGAATCCGTCAGGCAGTTCCTCTCCTATCGTCTGGCGGATGACCCTCTTTCCCGCAAAGCCGATCTCGGCTCCGGGCTCGGCAGCTATGACATCCCCGAGCATCGCAAAGCTCGCTGTCACGCCTCCCATGGTGGGATCGGTAAGTATCGTACAATAAAGGAGTCCCGCTTCGCCGTGCCTTGCCACCGCGGCTGCAGTCTTTTCCATCTGCATCAGGGATATGAGTCCCTCCTGCATCCTGGCGCCGCCTGAGCAGCAGAATATGAACACCGGCAGTCTCTCTTCGGTTGCGCGTTCTATCATGCGGGTGATCTTTTCTCCCACGACATAGCCCATGCTGCCCATGAGGAAGTTTGAATCGCAGACGCCGAGCGCGAACGGGCTTCCGAACATCTCGCCTTTTCCGGTGACGACAGCTTCGTTCAGGCCGGTGGTCTCCTTTGCCTTTTTGAGCTTTTCGTCATATCCTTCGTGGTTTAAGCGGTTTGTGGTCGTCATTTCTTCAAACCACTCTTCGAAGGTTCCCCTGTCGCAGACGGTTCTGATCCTTTCGCGCGCAGGGATCCTGAAATAATAACCGCATTCCGGGCATATGAATCTTTTTCTGCGAAGTTCGGGCAGTTCCCATGTCCTGCCGCAGCGTTTGCAAATGTACTGGTTCTGCATCTGTGTTCTCCTATGCTATCAATTGCATCTGAAGATGTGTTTTGTTCACGGCTCGGATTCGCTAAGAACTGCCGGCTGGGTGTTCACAAAACACATCTTCAGCTGCTCACATTGCTTTATGATTATTCTATGATTATATCACATATTCTGTCGACGGTGTCGAGGTTGAGGCCGGCGTAGAGCGGAAGCGTCAGGACCTGTGAGGCTTTCCGGTCTGCAACGGGCGTATCGCCGTGAGGGAACACGCCTTTGTAGCATTCAAAGTCCGAGGTCAGCGGATAGAAGTATTTTCTGGCTATAATACCCTCTGCTGTGAGTGCTTCAAAGACATCGTCACGGGTGCGGCCGAATGTGTCCGGATCGAAGAATACCGGGAAGTAGGCAAAGTTCGGCTTCACATTCTCCCTGACCGGACTCATCGAAAGTCCTCTGATGTCCTGCAGGCGTTGCCTGTATCTTTCGACCACGCTCTGTCTTTTTTCTATCTCTCCGTCAACATGGCGAAGGTTGCAAAGTCCCATGGCCGCGCAGAATTCATTGAACTTGGCGTTGGCTCCGACGGCATCTACCGTCTCCTCATCCACTATTCCAAAGTCGATGAGGCCGTACAGTCTCTTTCCGAAGTCCGGATCGTGATAGCAGACTGCACCGCCCTCGATTGTATTATAGACCTTCGTGGCATGAAAGCTGAAGATCGACGCATCGCCGAAGGCTCCGATCCCCTTTCCTTTGTATGTCTCGCCAAAGGTATGGGCCGCGTCATAGATGACCTTCAGGCCGTGTCTTTTAGCAATGTCCTCTATCGCTTCCACATCACAGATGTTTCCGTAGACATGGACCGGCAGTATCGCCGAGGTCTCATCCGTGATAAGGTCTTCGATCTTTGCAGCATCGATGGTGCAGTCATCTTCCCGGATGTCGCAGAATACAGGCTTCAGGCCGTTCCTTACGATCGCATGGGTCGTGGAAGCGAAGGTAAAAGGCGTGGTAATCACTTCTCCCTTCAGTCCCATAGCCGACAGTGCAAGCTCGAGCGCCATATGACCGTTCACGGTGAGCTGAAGGTTTTCCACACCGAGGTATTCCGTCAGCTTTTCTGTCAGCTCTTTATGCTTTTTTCCGAAATTTGTCAGCCAGTGGGAATCCCAGATATCTTTTATCTCATCCATGTATTCCTCAAAAGCAGGCATGGAGGATCTGGTGACAAGTATCCTGTTTTCCATTTTCTTCTCCGTTATCCATGCAGTGGACATATCTGTGTACTGCTTTCCGCTCAAACACGAGTTTCTTCGGGGACGTTTTCACTCGCTCCAAACGCAGCGGTACTAACCTCGCAAAGAACGCTCGGAAGTACCGGCGTTTTCCGAACGCCCCTCAGAAATCTCATGTTTCGCTGCAAGCAGGACACGGATATGTCCGACTTACCACCGCTTCCAGGGAGCCTTCCCGGCTTCCCACAGCTCCTCGAGCCTCTTTTTCTCCCTCTGGGTGTCCATGCACTGCCAGAAGCCCGGATGATAACAGCCCATTATCTGCTTTTCATTGACAAGCCTGTTCACGGTCTCACGCTCAAAGGTCGTATCATCACCGTCTATGTATGAAAAGACGCCGCGGTTGAGTACCATGAACCCGCCGTTTACGATAGCCTCGTCTGAATCGTCCTTTTCCCTGAAGGATGTGATCGTTCCGTCCGGAGCCGACTCCAGGACGCCTTTATTCTGGGCGATGCTCACTGTCGTGATCGTCGCAATCTTCCCATGGGAGCGGTGAAACTCTAAAAGCCGGTCCAGATCCACATCGCAGACGCCGTCACCGTAGGTCAGCATGAAGGTGTCATCCTCGATATACTTTTCGACACGCTTGATCCTGCCGCCGGTCATGGTATTGAGCCCGGTGTCGATGACAGCCACGCTCCAGTTCTCCGAAGAGTTGTTGAGGACTGTCATGCGGTTTTCGGCCAGATCGAATCTGACATCGGCATTGTGCAGGAAGTAATCGGCAAAGAATTCCTTGATCACATACTGCTTGTAGCCGGCCAGTATGATAAAATCGTTATAGCCGTATGATGAATAATATTTCATGATATGCCAGAGTATCGGCTTTCCGCCGACCTCTATCATGGGTTTCGGGATGAGGTGGCTTTCCTCGGATATCCTTGTTCCGAAGCCTCCCGCAAGGATCACAACTTTCATTTTCACATTCTCCTGTATATGCTTCCGGGGGAGACAGGGGGACGGTCCTTTTGTCTCCTTTTTAAGATTGTCAAAATCAGCCGGTTACCTCCGGGCGGAAGGAGACAAAAGGACCGTCCCCCTGTCTCCCCTGTCTCCATGTCCTCTTATTGTACCACCCGCCAGTTTGAAGGGTCAAATATGTTGTCCTTCACATAGAATCTCTTTTTCAGGATGTATTCGTTTCCGCTCACATCCAGGACCTCGTCAAGCTTTATGCCGGATTCTTTCAGCACTATCAGGTGCTCCCTGCCGTATTTGGCCTGATCATCTATCCTGTTTCCGGTGAAGGGATTGACCGGATCGTTTATTATACCCTCCACAGCAAGCGTCGGCACATCGGCCAGGGTCATGAACTCATCATCTTCGGCAAAACCGTCCGAACCGAAATCCTTGACCATCATCAGGCTGTTGCAGATCTCGACATTCACATCATCATTCAGCTTCATATAATCAAATTGTCCCAGATTTCTGCCATGGTCGGATACTATGATGATCCTCGTGTTGTCATACACACCGTTTTTCTTCAGCTCCTCAAACCATTCGCCCAGCCTCAGAAAAGCCGCCATGTCAGAATGATAGGTCTTCATCTGATCCTCTGTTTCAAAGGTGATCCTGTTTCCCCTTCCGTCATCACGCCACCCCTTTTCAAGGCCTGTATTATCTATAGTCTCCGAGTAGTCATAATCAGGCTCCTGGAGGATGACCGGCTCGTGAGTTGCCGAATTCTGCAGCATCAGGAAGGTATCGCCGTATCCATCCGAGATGTCGGTGATGTCAGGCAGGGATGTGAGCACCGAATATGACTTCAGAAAATCCCCGTAACGCGTGCGGATGCCGTACATCTCGATGGAATAATACTTGCCTCCGTCATAGAACAGCTTTTGCAGCGCGACGGGCGCACTCCTGAAGATGCCATAACAGAAGAACTGCCGCTTTCTGATCGCGGTTACATCCTCCAGGCTGTCCTCGGAATACCTGTCCATGTACATGCCTTCGGTATTGTATGCTTTTACGCCCGGGCAGTCATCATAGATCGAAAGATCCGGGACCCAGCGAAATCCCGCATAGGGCGGATCGCACACGGTCACATCAAAGCCGTTGTCAGAAAACAGCACCGGCATCACTTTCAGCGCCTCCATATGCTTGTCATAGAGAGTCTCATCCGTCCTTTTGTTGATCTCCTCAGGCGTATACTCATATCCTCCGAAAAGACTTGGCGTCCCCGTGAAGGTGGACCGTCCGAAGGATGTGGTGTCAGGATAATAAGAAAAGCCCGAAAACTGCTCCTTTAATACAGGCTTTTCGTTAAAGATATAAGGAACATAACCGCTGATGGCGCGGTCAAGCATCAGGACCATCACATTCCTGCCCGTGCGGGACAGATGGATGATCTTTTCTGCCGGATCGGCATCCTGCTCCTGCGCACTGACATCGATCCTGCCTATGATATCCGTGATACGGCTGCAGTTTACGGCACTCATGCAGATATACGAGACAGAAAGGATGATACCCAGTCCCGCAAATGCCTGCGTCTTCTTTTTTGACAGCAGAACCGCCGCCACGCAGACTGCGGCCAGGACTGCCAGGTTTATGATCATTTCCGCAGGGGAATACTTCGGGTCCGTATCAAAGATCAGCAGTGATGAAAGATTGCCGAGGTTCTTTCCGAAAAACAGGTAATCCGCAGATGCCGCAAGCGCAAGGACCATCGTCACGGTAACCATAGTCCTACGGTATTTTTTCAGGAGCATCGAGCAGATCACGCCCGTGTACCAGACGAGGAACACGCCGGCCGCGATAAGAACGGAGCTGCCCATATAAACAAGCGGAGACTGCATCGTCGCACGGTCAAAAAATTCCTCGGGCGATGAAACGATGACGGAAGACGGGATCAGCAGGCCGATCAGAGTGACGGGTACCATCGCCCAGATGATCAGTTCAGCAAGGGAAGATTTATCATCCGCAGAAGCCGGGGGAGACAGGGGGACGGTCCTTTTGTCTCCTTTTAATTTCTTTCGATTGGTGATCTGCAGTTCCCGGAAGGAGACAGAAGGACCGTCCCCCTGTCTCCCCATGAAGATGTTCTTTAAGAGTGAAAAGATGTTGTTCAAGGTCCAGTAGAGCACGAGCCCTGCGGGACTGTGATACAAAAGCACCAGGAAAAGAAGCGCCAGGATATAGATCTGCAGCCTGTCGCGAAGTGAGGCGTCTTTTGTATAGATCATGCCGGACACCAGATTGATAAGGGTCATGGCTATGGGAAGGATATTGATTGCCAGGCCTCCGATGAGGAGCAGGCCGTCCTCCTTTCCAAGATCCTTTATGAAGAGAAACGAAGCACCGCTCAGGACACCGAGGTTTGACAGGAAATGATAGGCCGCGATGAAAAACGGGACCTGAAGCAAAAGCGAAATCGAGCTGCGAAGAGCATAGACAGGCGAATAACCCTGCTGCCTGTAAAGCTCGTTCATCATCATGAAGCGCTCATCGCCCTTAAAGACCTTTTTGATATGCTTTTCCCAGGGCTCTATCTCTTTCCTCTGCCGCCTCTCCGCCTCCTGGATCTCGTCAGCTCTCCTGTAGAGAGGGAGGACCATGAAATTGACAAGGAGGCTTACGGATACGATCGCAAGCCCCGGGTCATGAAACGCCCTGTAGAACACATCAAAGACTGACTCTATCAGCAGTTCAACAGGCGCAACGATAAGCTGATACAAAAACATCGCTATTCTACCAGTTCAAAGTCACTTGCGGGATGCTTGCAGATCTCGCAGATATAATCATCCGGAAGCGTCTCTCCAACATACTCAAAGCCGCAGATCTTGCAGCGCCATTTGTGCATGCCGGGCGGAAGCGAACTGCCGGATTTTGCGGCCTCAGGCTTCGGCTTGATATGCTCCTGATAATAGGAATAGGTCGCAGACGGCGCATCCGAGAGCACCTCCATGTCGGTCACGGCGCCGATGAAGAGCGTATGGCTTCCGAGGTCGACTGTCTCCTCAACATCAACGCTTATATACGCATTCGTGCCCGCAGTTATTATCATGAGCCCGTTTGCGGCCCGTTTGCAGTCACTGTAGCCGGCAAACTTGTCAACGTCCTTTCCGGACTGAAAGCCGAAGTGCTTAAACACATCAAAAGAAGCCTTCTCGCTTAAGATCGAGACATTGAACTTTTTTGAATCCTTCACCATGTCGTGGGTGAAGTTTGACTTGTTTATCGCAACTGCTACCCTGTTGGGTTCGCTTGTCACCTGTATCGCAGTGTTCGTGATACAGCCGTTGTCCTTTCCATCCTTTGCGGATGTCAGCACGAAAAGTCCGTAGCTGAGCCTGTACATTGCCTTATTATCCATAATAAAAACCTCCTAATTTGGGGAGACAGGGGGACGGGTCCGCTGTCTCCTTTTTAAGATTGTCAAGATCATCCGGTTACCTCCGGGCGGAAGGAGACAGCGGACCCGTCCCCCTGTCTCCCCTGTCTTTCTAACGTTTGTCGCGGTCGATAAATTCCAGAAAGACGATCGTAACCACAGAGAATACTATCACGAAGAGGATGAGATGTCCCCAGCAGGCCATGAGATTTTCTTCGGTCGCGGCAAAATCGTCACGCCTGTTTGACTCGCCGAGTTTTTCAAGTATTTCGTCCCTGTAGCCTTCCTTTTCTGCTATCGCCATGATATCCTTGACGGTCACTCCGCCTGCTTCTATGTTTTTACCGCTTTCAACAAGCTTGTTCCAGACAACCGTCGCGGGAAGATTATTGTAGTCAGCCAGCACGCAGAGCCCCTGAACGCCCCATCTTGATACCATGAGGTCCGAAACATCGTTCAGCATGTCGGGAAGGGTGAAGAATCCCGCAAACACCAGCTGCACGATGAGCATGAAGGGCATCACGGTCATGGCTGCCATGGGCGTGTGCACGATCGCCGATATCATGAGCGCCAGAACATCAGCCGCATAGGTTATGAGGAACAGGGTAATAAAGTACTCTGTCATGAAATCCCCGCCGAGCACTCCCGCCTTCGGGTAAGCCACTCCCATCTGCGAGCACACTGCAATGGTTATGGCCGCCTGAAGAGCGCACAGAAACATCTGGTAGATAAGATGAGCAAGAATATATGAGGTCACATGCAGACCCGACCTGTGCTCGCGTTTGATTATCGCCCTCTCACGGCATATGGACTGGATGGAATTGAAGAATCCGTTCCAGATGCACACGCAGGCAAGAGCAAAGGCTGCCTGGAATGTTCCCTCCATGCTGACAAAGAGACCCTTTCCTATCGCCATCGAGACCATTGCCGCGATTATCGCGGACATCGGCAGCACCTTCCAGTCACTCTGCAGGATGAACAGCCTGAAAAGCTTTCCCAGATAAATGAAGGTCTGTCCGAAGCGTCCTCTGTATTTTAATTCCTTTACTTCTTCTTTTCCCATTGCTCACACCGCCTTCTGCCCAAGAATGGCACTGTACTTTTCAACGAACTCGTCTGCCCTGCCCTCTCCGCCTTCATCCTTCTGGTTGATGGAAAGCAGGATCTGTTCCATGGATTCCTTGCCAAAGAAGGCAGATGCCTCTTTCACGGAGCCGTAGTAGGCAAGTCTTCCGGTCCTTGCCGCATCCTTTGCAAGCACTATGACATCATCAAAGAGATCTATGACCCTGTCGGGCGTATGTGTTATGACTATGACTATCTTTCCTTCATCGGCGATGCGCCTCAGGCTTTCAAACAGGTTTCTGGCAACGACTCCGTCAAGGCCCGAATCCGGCTCGTCAAGGATGAAGAGCGTGGGATCCGATATGAGTTCCATGGCTATCGAAAGTCGCTTGCGCTGACCGCCGGAAAGCTTTCCGACCTGTGAGTTCATGATGGAATGAAGCCCGAACTTTTCAAGCACCTCAGCAATGCGCTTCTTTTTTTCGGAATGGCGCATGTTCTTCGGAAGTCTCAGAGCTGCTGCATCTGCGACCGTCTTGTAGACAGTATCGTTGAACCTCATCAGATCCTGCTGTGGAACAAAGCCGAGGTCGTATTTCATGCTCTCGTAGTTATTATACAGATCCCTGCCGTTTAAGATTATCTCCGCATTCGCCTTCTCATAGCCCGTGACGGCATTGAGGAAGGTTGTCTTGCCGGCGCCCGATCCGCCAAGCAGGAGCACCATGTGCCCGGTCGGTATCGACATGTGGATGTCCTTTAGGAGCACCTTTTTCCTCAGGAAATCCATCGCAGTCCTGTCGGTCAGGTTCACGGTCAGCCCGTGCTGGATCGCATCCACGGTTGCTCCGCTGATGGCCGCAGCTTTTTCATAATCCATGTCGGGCGCCTTGTGGTTCGGCCTGAACTTTTTGCCAAAGCCCCAGATGAGCGCCGGAATGACCGGAAAAGCAACCCACAGGATTGTCCATCCCTTCCGTCTTTCAAATACCCTGCAGAGTCCGAGGAAGATGCGGATGCTGAATAATACAAGCGCCAGGTACAGTATCTGCGATACGAGCATCCAGAAACGGTTCATGCGCGAGCCTTCGGCAAAGAGCACTGCGATGACAACAGCCAGGATCCTGCATACCGACAGGAGGAAATAGGTCCTGCCGTCCTCCTCTCTCTCCGCGATTATGGCTGTGTCATATTCCTGGACACCCGGGATGAAAGCATGCCACCATTTGATGTGGTCCTTTCTGAAAAGCGCAGCAAGGCCGACTGCCACAAAAAAGTCCAAGAAAGAAACGCCCAGCAGGGCAACCCCTCTTGATATGTTAAATATGGACTCTGCCATTGACGCCGTCATTAAAACACCTCCTTTTTTTCTGTATCGGGGAGACAGGGGGACGGTCCTTTTGTCTCCTTTTTTGATTTGAAGATCAGCCGATTTTCTCCGTCCGGAAGGAGACAAAAGGACCGTCCCCCTGTCTCCCTTTGATTTGAAGATCAGCCGATTTTCTCCGTCCGGAAGGAGACAATAGGACCGTCCCCCTGTCTCCTTGTCTTATTATATATCATCAGGGGTGGAATGTTAATGAAAATGTGCCGATATAGAGATGGGTATGATTATTTCTCTTCAGGAGCGATAAATGAGCAGCAGTTTGAATGTGGTCGCCCACAATCTGTCGGGGATGTTTTCCGACCGGCAGCTGGGCATCACAAACGGTGTAAGAGCAAAATCCATAGAGAAGCTTTCTTCGGGTTACCGCATCAACCGCGCGGCTGATGATGCGGCAGGTCTTTCCATATCCGAAAAGATGCGCCGGCAGATACGCGGGCTCACCCAGGCATCCGAAAACCTTCAGGACGGAGTGTCGCTTGCGCAGACGGCAGACGGGTATCTTGCCGAGGTTCATGACATGATCCACCGCATCAATGAGCTTGCGATAAAAAGCGCGAACGGAACCATGTCCTCTTCCGACAGAAACGCCACCAACGAGGAGGTGCAGGCGCTCAAAAAAGAGATGCAGAGGATCTTTGACACGGCAAAGTTCAATGAGGTCCTGATCTTTAAGGACACCAGCTCCCTGGAGATAAAGGGATATCCCAACAATATGCAGGTCTACCACTACGGAAACGGCGCTGCCGGCGGACTGGAGTTTAACAATGTCAGATACAGCATAAAAGAGCTCCAGGAGCTCGGGCTGAAAATAGATGACAGCGGAACCGCCCTGGAGAGCACCGGTATATCCTTTGACCTGTGGGACGGCGAGAGGGTAAGCCTTTCCATGGCCGCAGGAGATCCTCTCGAAAATGTTATCCGCAATTACGACTGGTCAGCAGACAGCACAGGCATCTATGTCAATAACAAGCTGGCCGTAAAATGGAGCGAAATGTCGTCAGGCGGAAACGGATACTGCTTCACGCACCACGGGATGGAGATATCCTTTGCTCCCGCCGCCGGAAGCGATGCGATCAGCACGATCAACGGCGATGCGGGCAATGTCCACGAGTCCTGGAATGTGAGAGTGGGCAGCAGCGTCACGTCACAGTCGGCCGATATCATAGATGAGACCGCAACAAACATGATCCGGGTTTCGCAGAGCAACAAGGATCGGATCGATGGCAGCTACCGGCTGATCGCAGATGAAAACGGACTTGCCATAAAGAACACGAGCACCGGGAATCAGACGGCATATGTGTCATGGCCGGCCTTCCACGACAATGCTCTGGCAAACATCACGGATGAATACGGACGAGCGATCCCCACAAACGGCGGTTATCCTGTAACAAACTGGGGAACAGGATCTGACGGAAACGGTGAGTCGGATATCACCTTTGATGCCGGCGCCACATATCATTTTGTCAGCCCCGACAGCGGTGTGAAGATAAAATTTGACCTGAAGCTGGCACAGTCTGCAAGCCTTTCCGAAGTAATGGATGCGCTGAACGGTATAACACTGAGTAACCAGGGCGTGAACTCCCCCGGGACGCTGACCGTATCAGGAAGTACATCTGCAGGCGCGATATATGCCGGCACAGACAAAACAATAGCCAATTCATTCCGGACGCAGCGTGACTACGGCAGGAACTTTGATATTGAAAACGCCTCCATGACCGGAAAGATCTATGTAAAGCGCGACACGATCGCAGGACAGCCCTCAGCATCTGACCGCCCTGACGGAAACGGCCAGTGCAGCGGCCATACCATCACCAACTCGGGGTCGTCATCGACCACACCCTTAAGCAGCAATGAGACCGAACTTGGAACGTCCTACTACCGGTGGACCGATACTTCGACGGGTACAACACATTACTACTCGGTCACCAAGTATGACGTAGACGATCTGTCAAAAAAATCCTGGCAGGCAACGGATAAATGGACCCAGAGGGTGACCTATACCTGGGACGGGAACTTAAACGGACATGATATGAATGAACTGACAAGCTCACAGAACGAAACTTACTCCCGGACCCTCAGCCTGTCTAGGCAGGTCCATGATACCTATAACCTGGAAAGAGTAACAGAAATCCATAATCCGGACAGCGCAACACTGGCTCAGATGCAGAGTGTCTCAAGCTATTCGGAGATCCTCAGTATGGACAATCGCAGAACCAATGCGAGCCAAACCCAGGGCAGTATAACCACGGAATCTGCGGGAGCCGCGACACTGACCAGGATAAGCCGCTCGTCTTATAATGAAATGATCTTTTCTTCCGATGCCGGGCCCGCGTTTTCATTTGATTACAGCGTAAGCCTGCAGCAGGCGCGGTATCTGGCAGGGACTTCAGGCTTTCAGGAAGCCGGCAGCATCCGTTTTGACGCAAACGGTTATGCCACCCGTACATTCAAGCCCAATGAGAACAGCCGCAGCATCGATGAGGCGCAGTTTTCCCGGGTAAAGATCAATGTTTCCGGAAAAAACCTGTCGATCCATTCCGGCGCAGACAGCAGCAACAAGATAGGCATGACATGGAGAGCCCTGAGCCTCAAGTCAATAGGAATGAAAAATACAGGGACCAAAACAGAGTCTGAGGCGCTGGGCGCCATCCAGACAGCAGAAGATGCCCTGAAAATGATCTCGGAGACCAGATCGCTTTTCGGAGCCTATCAGAACCGTTTCGAACACGCGATAAAGCTGACAGACAATGTCATTGAGAATACGCAGCACGCAGAATCCATCATCCGTGATACGGACATGGCAAAGGAAATGGTGCGTTTTGCAAATGTAAGCATCCTGGCCCAGGCAGGCCAGTCGATGCTTACACAATCAAATCAGTCCAGGGACGGCATCCTGAAGCTGCTGCAGTAAGGGCTTATTATCAATTGGAGCCGCTCCTCTTTTTCTTTATCTCATCAAGCAGTTCATGATACTTTTCAACCTGTTCTTCAGTCGGCTCTGTAAAGAGATAGATCGTCTTATCCCTCATGCCGTCCCAGTGAGTAAGTTCGGTCGCTTCCGCATTATCAAATATGACCGCATTTTCGAAATTATCAAAACGATATCTCACCTGACTCCCAATGGGTATGGTCATACTCCCGGATTTTTCCCTGTCAGTTCCGGGATCGACAACCACCGTAACATCTATGGTATTTTCACAGTAACGCTCAAACGCCGCCCGCATATTGCGCACCCTGCGCGGTTCAGGCATATCATAAAACGCCTTTATGCTTTTTATCCTCGTCATTGTACCGTCACTGTCTTCAAGGTAATGGTTAAACTCCTTTATCTCCTTTGTGTCTGCGTCGACAATCAGCTCGGAGTAAACCGTCTGTCCATCATATGTCTCTTTGGGAACATAAAACTCAAACCATTCCCTGCCTGCTTCAGGTTTAAATCTGTCCATGAAATATATAACCCCATCCTCAATATAGCAGGAAACATGCTCTTCATCCTCACTGCCTGACCATAATTCTTCCTGACCCTCGGGCGGAATCTGATATCCGGCTAATTCCTTTAAGCCGGGGTCATCCTGCAGGTTAATACCGTAATACAGGTTTGAGCCGTCTTCGCTTTCTGTATTTTCCATAGCGTAATAATACCTGTCAAAATTATATTCCGCATAATCAGCGCATTCACAGTAGTACACATCGTCTGTGGTATAATAATAATCCTGCCAGTCATTGTCGTTTTCCGGCGCATCTGTCATGTCAATGATGACCGAACTGTGTTTCTTCAGCAGCTCCTCCAGATGATTTGCAACAAATATCTCATGCTGAAGTTCCTTAAATTCCTCGCTGTCAAGCGGGATGTCCCGTCTTTCCTCCGCGACAGAAGCTGTTTTCCCCGTACTGTCCCGATCGCTCTCATCTGTTTTGATATCCACACTGCATGCGCCAAGACACAGCATGACACTTACTAAAACAATTACGCTTATCAGTTTTCTCATATTATTTCCTCCTTTATAACTGAAACAAACCGATCACATCTCTTTATACAGGCCGTCTTCCCTTCTGCCCTTCAGGAGATGTTGCCGAATCTGTCCATTTCGAGCAGTTCGATCAGGCCCGCGTTTTTATTGTACATAAATGCTGCTTTGCGGTCGCCAAAGGCCGGCGACGGTTTCGGAGCATCAGTCAGGACAAAGCCCTCCTTTTCAAGGATCTTTACGGACTTTTCGATATTTCTGACCTCATAGCAGGTGTGGGTAAGACCGATGTTCTCCGGTACCACGCAGCCATCGCCTGTCCTGCTGACAAGCTCCATGAGTCCCTTGCTGTAACGGTTTTTCACGAACATGAGCCTGACGGAACGCAGGCTGTCATATACGATCTCACCTTCGGGCACCCAGCCCAGCTTTTGATAATAACGGACAGAGGTTTCGATGTCGGGCACTTCCATCCCGACATGGTGCGTCCAGCCTCCCCTGTCAAAGAAAACCGAAAAATCGAAGCGCTCGTATTCCCTGTCCTCGCGCAGCTGCCACCATTCGGTATTGAGCAAAGACGGACGGGAATCGGGCTCACCGTCACTTTTTATCTCCTCAAGCTCCAATATGTCAAAGCAGTAGTCATAGAGGCTCATTTCAAGGCAGTCCAGGTCATCCTGTGCGCAGGGACTGTCCGGTGGCGCAAAATGCCCCTGCAGGGCGCTCCTGTGCACCCAGTCAATGTCCCTCAAATAGATGAGACCCGCTGCGGTCCCTCCCGCTTCAACGATCCAGTAACGGGACCTTTCTTTGTCTGCGGCCGCCCTGAACCATCTTTTCCAGCCGTCAGGCCCCAGACCCGCATTATCCCTTAAAAAGCCCGGCGCCTGCCCGGATAAGCTCCAGTTCATTATCATTTCAAGGTCATCCTCGATGACCATACGGAGTGTCAATGACATTTTTTCATAACTCCATCTGTTTTTGATCCTTTCAAGAACCCGGATCTCACCTGCTTCTTTCAAGCGCCTTCACTGCATGCGAGCACACAGGGAGCGGAAAAAAGGAGACAACAGGACCGTCCCCCTGTCTCCCCCGTGTCTTCGCTCAGATATAACTGACCGGCAGGGCCACCAGGTTTTCTCTCAGATAAAGCTTTCTGTCGCACAGGCAGATAATGGCACCCATCCCACGTTTCTTCTCAGGTATCCGATCCAGGACGATATTCGTTCCTGACATTGAAGCTTTCGGATTTCCGGTCATCTTTATCTCAATCGGATAAAGAATACCGTTTTCCTCGATGATCAGATCGATCTCGTTTTCTCCGGATGAGGATCTATCCTTTCCACGATAATAAAACACGCTGAATCTGTAATCCATCCCCTCATTGGAAAAAGACCTGAGTATCTCGGAAATCACAAACGTCTCGAACATACTTCCGGCTACTGCACTGTTTTTCAAAGCATCAGGAGTCAGCCATCTTGTCAGATAGCAGGCCAGCCCCGTGTCCCTGAAATAAATCTTCGGGGTTTTGATCGCCCTTAGAAGAGCTCCCGAACTGTATGGCTGCAGCAGGAAAATGACTCCGGTCCTTTCAAGTATGGATATCCATGTTTTCACGGTGGGTTCTGAAACTCCGACAACGCCTGCAATATTGGCATAATTGAGCATCTGTCCGGTACGCGCAGCTACAGCAGTCAAAAACTTCAGAAATATGACGCTGTCTGTCGCTATAAGCTCATTGATATCCCTTTCCAGATAGGTTTCAACATAAGACGAATAGAAATCCTGCCATTCCCTGTCGGTATCATACATTTCCGGGTATGAGCCTTTATGTATATGATCCCAGATATCACTGTAATCCTTCAGATCCTCTTCTCTGCCCGAAATGTAATCATCATCCGGTATGAAATGCCTGTTAAAGCACACTCCCCGGATCTCTCTTTGCGACAGACCGGAAAGCTCCAGGACAGATACCCTTCCTGCCAGAGATTCGCTCATTTCCTTCATCAGTTCCAGCTTCTGAGACCCTGAAAAAATGAACTGTCCTCTTTCTTCAGATGCATCAAGGATCAGCTTCACATCTTCCAGAATACCGTTTTCCTTTTGCACCTCGTCAATAAACAATGGACATGGATTATTCAAAAAAAACAGCTTGGATTCCTCTTTTGCCTGAAGCCTTGTCATCCTGTCATCGAAAGAAACCATGTTATAATCAGGGAACTGATGTTTTAAAAGAGTTGATTTCCCAACCTGTCTGGCACCCGTAAGCAACAGACATTTGCCGGACTCCACCCTTTTCTGCAATACCGGAGAAATCGCCCGATCAATATATGCCACTCCACACCTCCGACTAATCTAAAGTCTTACTTTATTTTAGTCGCAATGCTTTTTCCTGTCAAGCCGTTTCCCTACAGGACAGGCGGTTTTCAGATCCCCAGCTCTTCCTTCGTCTTCTGCGAGATCTTCCCGTTTTTCACCTCGTAGATGATATCGCAGTTGCGGATGGTTGTGAGGCGGTGGGCAATTATTATCATGGTCTTGGATCCTGCAAGGGAATCTATGGCCTCCATCACGGCAGTCTCGGTCTCGGTATCAAGGGCCGAGGTCGCCTCATCAAGAATCAGCACCTTCGGATCCCTGTAGAGGGCCCGGGCGATCCCTATCCTCTGCCTCTGCCCGCCGGACAGCTTCACTCCCATGCTTCCGATGTTCGTATCAAGCCCTTCCGGCTGCTCACGGATGAACTCATCAAGCTGGGCTTCCTTCAGGGCGCGCCAGATATCCTCATCATTGATATCCTCAGGCGCCACGCCAAAGGCCACGTTTGCCCGCACTGTGTCATCGATCATATATATGCTCTGCGGAATGTACCCGACGATATTGTGCCAGGCATGCAGGTGCTCATACACATCGATGTCATCCGCATAGATATGCCCATTCACCGGCGTCAGCACGCCCAGGATGATATCCGCCAGCGTAGTCTTGCCCGAACCGGACGGTCCCACAAAGGCCACTGACTTGTTCCTTGGTATCTCAAAGGAGACGCCATCCACTATGAGCTTTTCAGGCCTTGACGGATAATAAAACCTGATCCCCTCGCAGCGTATGCCCCTGTCGAGCTCTATGACCGTCTCGTCCTCATTATCCTTCTCAAGGGCCTGGCGGAGTCTTTCGATGGACTGAAGATCTTCATATACAGCCTCAAGGGAAGGCTTGTTGAACATGATGGAGCCGACATAGCCGCTGATACGGTTGAAGGAAGGCAGCATCCTGATAGCCGCTACCGCAAAGACTGAGAGAACAGGAACGAATTCCTCCATCTCGCCTCCCAGATAGATACGAAAGGCTATAAAGCCCAGCAGGCCGCAGATACAGACTGTTTCCATAATGGGGCGCGGAGCAATGGTAAGCACCGACTGGCGCCTTTGGATGGAGACCTGCTTCTTGTAACTGTCATCATAACTGTCAAGGAAGTAGCTCTCCTTATTGGAGACCTTAATGTCCTTAATACCCTGAAAAGCCTGAAGCAGCCACCTGGAAGTAAGCGCGGAAATTTCCCTGTTCCTCTGACCGTACTGTGTGAGTTTTTTTCTGAATATACCGAGAACGACAAGAGTAAAAAGCGCCATCAGTATCAATATCATTATGGTCGTCGCCACATCCTGCATCAGAAGGAAGATGACCAGGAAAAGGCAGGTACAGCCTTCCGTCACAAGCTGGATGACAGCGAGAACGACAGTAAAAAAACCATTGACATCCGAAGAACAGTTCCTGATAAGCTCCGAAACATTATGATCCACATGAAAAAGATAATCCTGGCTCAGATAGCACTGCATGATCCGGTAGGAAACCCGTCTCTGATTATTGTATGTATAGCGGTACTGCAGATTGTACATGAAAAGGATATATACATTCTTGACGATATACACGACGATCAGGGCAAGCGCCGCCACCAGGACATAGGTGCGCACATTGCTGATCCCGAGCACTTCCCCGACGAGCCTCAGGTACTTATTGGTATGGATCACTTCAGGGTTCGTGACGATATTGACAAGCGGAAGCACCGCGGAAACACCGAGCGTCTCCAGGAAAGCCCCTCCGATGATCACGAGCATCAGGATGAAGAGCCTGAACTTCTGACCTCGGTCAAGTATGTAATTTATCTTTTTCAACATGTAAACGCCCATGCCTGCAGATCACCCCTCATACAGCTTTCCGACCACATCCCAGTTGATGACATTCCAGAGATTTTCCAGATATGAGGCCCTCAGGTTCCTGTATTTCAGATAATAAGCATGTTCCCAGACATCGAGCGCCAGTATGGGAGTATGGCCCGTGCCAAGGGAAATGGGGTTATCCTGATTGGGTGAATTGGAAGCAAAAAGATCGCCATTTGCATCCTTTGAAAGCCAGGCCCAGCCCGAGCCGAACTGTCCCATGGCAAGATTTGTCAGGGTCTCCTTCATCGCCTCAAAGCTTCCGAAGGTATCGCTGATCTTTGCAGCAAGTTTTCCGGTCGGAACACTGCTCCCTCCGGGCGCGATCTGCTTAAAATAAAGGTTATGGTTGTAAAACCCGCCCGCGTTATTCTTTATCGCCTGAATGACCGACGGGTCAGCTAAGATCTCCTCCACGCTCTTATCTGCAAGCCCTGCCTCAGAAGCAAGCTTGTTGAAATTTGCCGTATAAGCCGCATGATGCTTCCCGTAATGAATCCCCATGGTCTCTGCATCGATATACGGCTCCAAAGCCGCAGGATCATAGTCAAGTTTGATCTGTTCGAACATAATAAAACCTCCTCATCTTCCCTTCCGGGATACCCTTAATGGGGTCTGACCCCTTCGCTCAGTCCAAAGGAGACAACAGGACCGGTCTCCGTGTCTCCCCCCATTATATGACACTCCTGAATTCCATACAACAATAAGAACCTGTTATCCATTCTGCATAATAAAACCGCCCCCTCATCCGTCAAGCCAATCTCCGACAGGACAGGAGGCACCTTTGCCTGACCGGAAAGACGGGCTGTCTTATAATGTCGACGAATATAGGATTGAATCCCACATTTGTCGAAGAGGCGTTTATGGAGTATATAAAAATTGTCCTTTAGGACCGGTCTCCTGTCTCCCGGTCATGCCTTTTTCTTTATCGCAAGCGAATATCCCAATGAATCCAAATAGCGGATGATCGTCTCTATCGTTCCACTAGCCCCCCTTTCCATACGGCTTACCGCCTGCTGAGACAAGCCTGTCATGCGGCTAATATCTTTCTGCGTAAGTGATTGTGATTTCCTTGCATCTATCAGTTCCTGCTTAAAAGCCATTTCAGCCTCAAACAGTTCATGCTGTCTGCGCAGTTCTGCATCTTCCTTAATGAGTTCTTCTATGATCTGTTTTTCCTTTATACCATCGCTTCTAGTCAGCATGTTCAATTCCTCCTATTGCATCAGGCCTTCATTCTTTGCTCTTTGGATGGCTTTTTCAAGTTCCTGCTTTTCGGCTTTCCCTTTTTGTTTCTTACAGATGTGCAAAAAAGCTACTCCACCCTTATCAATGATCACATACATAATCCTTGTCTGCGATGCCCGGATCTCCCAAAGTTTCCCCCGCAGCTGTCTGGTATCCAGCTTTTCAAAAGCATCCAGTCCGTATTCCCGGATCTCACGCCTGATATCATACAATTCCAGTTTTTCCGGCTTGGACAAGCTTTCTATATAGTCTATGATCAGGTTCTTACCTCCGGCCGTCTCATAATCATATATTTCCATATAGTTCAGCTCCATTTGAATAGTACATCGTTTTTGATGTATTCGTCAATCTGTTTATGATTATATTTAGCCCTAAAGTCCTAAAGTGCCTAGGGTGATTTAATAACTTCGTCTCTCATTTCAATTATTCCGAAAACATTCAACCATATGAATAACAGTCCCAAACTCAACGCCTGTCAAGCCGATCTCCGACAGGACAGGCGCTTTTCAAGAGATTTTACACATTTTTTATTCTTTTCACATTTCCTTAACGGGGTCTGACCGCTTTGCGGATTTATACCCTATTTGCGTTCCCCTTAAAAGGATGCTCTTGGGCATATTCAACAGCCTTTCTGCCAAACTCTCCCGGCTCCATCTTATCAAAGAAATCTCTCTGCCAGCGGGTATAATCAAATCTTTCCCTTATAATCAGAGAGATAAACTTCTCTGCATCAACTATACCCATATGATCCTTAAGACACTCCATTCCTCTGTTCATTATTTCCACCGAACTCTGTTGTAACTGTCCTGTTGATATGTCATATACTGCTGCATTGTTTACTTCTTCTACATTTGCCATCATTCAGCCTCCAACTCTGAAATAAACTCCACCGGGCTCACAAGCCTGATCTTATCTGTTCGAAATCGCAGCAACCGTTTATCCGTACTTATGAAATACTCGCATCCGCTATAAATCGCAGAAGCAATATGAAATGCGTCTTTTTCTTTAATTCCGTCCGCCATAATCTCTGTTGCAATCCTGGTAATTTCTGACTCTCTTTCATAACCCACAAAGTATTTTGCATTCTGTTCTATAAAATCCTCTATCGATATTCGTCTCATATCAAAAGGATTTTTGCTAACCTCAAATTGCAGCGTATATGACGATACTACACCAGCCTATCGCGCCGAAAAAAGTATATCATTTTCATTTATATACCTCAACAGGACAGGCGCTTTTCAAGAGATTTTACACATTTTTTATTCTTTTCACATATCCTTAACGGGGTCTGTCCCCTTCGCTCAGTCCAAAGGAGACAACAGGACCGTCCCCGTGTCTCCCCATCACCCGTCTGAACTGTCCTTTAGATCCGCAAACGCCTCCACATACCCCAGGATCCTGTCTCTCTGAGACTTTTCCAGCCGGTTGAACGCCGTTACAAGAATGCCTGTGTCAGTCTCAACATCCACCACGTAGTATTTCTGATTTTTGCCCCTGCTTGCCGCCGGATCCACACCCGACAAGAGCCACTCCGGTGAGACATCAAGCGCTCTGCATATCGCCAGGATCTTGTCCGAAGACGGGTTCGTCCTGTTCTTTTTCCATTCGCTGATAGTGCTCTCCTGT
>JAGACK010000023.1 GCA_017614155.1 Lachnospiraceae bacterium | reverse complement strand
GACATGGCACATACCTCTTAAATGTGATACCATAATTATACTAGAAAAGTGCCGAAAAGTCCCGTATTTCTGCGGTTTTGTATAAACTTTTCAAGGTTCAATATCGATGCAAACGCATCACGATTTATTTGAAAGGTGCGGGGCTTTTGACCCCAACATCATTTATATTAACAGATATGATAATTCGGATGATAAATCACAAGAGCAATCCGATTATAGAGAAAAAGACAATAAAACCTGTATTTGTATGAACATTCCGGGAGGGAGGGATTTTGGGTATTCTGAAATAAGATATATATTATTCTTTTCCGATACACAGGATGTTACTGATTTTACTAATCCCATGGAATACTACAACAAAGGGGGATTTAAGAAGAAAATTGATGTTGCTGATGATTCTGTGAAGTGGACAAGTGATAACAGATATCGGTTTTGGTCAGACCTCCCCGTCAAATTTGAAGCATTTATTATTAAAGCTACGGATGGTATTTGGATATGTAGATGGGAAATAGATGTTCCTTTAATTGAAGTTCTGTTTCACGCATAAGGTGGAGACAGGGGACGATCCTGTTGTTTCCTTAATACCATGAGGACGAAATGCAAAAAAAAAGCTGAATTTAAATAGTAAATTCCGTGTGCATGATTAAAAGGAAAAGGAAAATGTGATCGCATATGCAAAAGAGAAAAATTGCTGCGCCCGCTTCATGATCGGAGGTGCGGTGATCACGCAGGAATATGCCGACGAGATCGGAGCGGATGCCTACTCGACCGAAGCGGAGCGTAGAACCCCATGCCGAGCACCTACCGTCGCAAATCGTCCAGTGGACGATTGTTCTGCGACGACCGAAGTGGAACGTAGATGCGCAAGGTATGGGAGGTGACCTGCGGGAGCCCGATGTAGAGTATGACAACAATCATATTTATTTGGAGGAAAAGAAAATGACCGGTGCTGATGTGATGGCTAAATGCCTCGAAAAAGAAGATGTAAAGGTGATCTTCGGATACCCCGGAGTGGCTATCTGCCCCTTCTTTGATGCCATGTCAAATACCGATATCGACATGGTGCTCGTTAGGAGTGAGCAGAATGCCGGGCACGCCGCCTCGGGTTATGCAAGGACTACGAAAAAGGTCGGTGTCTGCGCGGTGACAAGCGGGCCAGGCGCAACGAATCTGCTGACGGGCATTGCGACAGCATATGCCGATTCCATACCCATGGTATGCATCAGCGGACAGGTTGAAACAGATCAGCTCGGATCGGATGTCTTTCAGGAAGCGGATGTCACAGGCGCAGCCGAAAGCTTTGTCAAATACAGCTATCTGGTAAAGGATCCGAAGGACATACCCAGAGTATTCAAGGAAGCCTTTCATATTGCAAACACCGGAAGAAGAGGACCGGTCCTCATAGATGTCCCGATGGATGTCCAAAAGGCACAGGTTTCATCATTTTCATATCCTTCCGAATTGTCGCTTCGTACATATAAGCCTACCGTAAAGGGACATATCCAGCAGATAAAAAAGGCGATATCGGAGCTTACAAAGGCAAAAAGACCTCTTATATGTGCAGGCGGAGGGATATTCCTGTCCGATGCGCAGGCGGAATTAAAGAAACTTGTCGAGAAGCACAGGATCCCTCTTGTAACAACGATGATGGGCATAGGAGTCCTTCCGACAGACCATGAACTCAATTTCGGCATGATCGGAAACAACGGCTGCATACAGGCAACCAGGGCCATGAGCGAGTGCGACATGCTCATCATGATAGGAGCAAGAGTCGCGGACAGGGCAGTCAAGCAGCCCGATCTTATTATGGAGAACAAGGTCCTGGTCCATATAGATGTCGATCCTGCAGAGATAGGAAAGAATGTGGGACCGACGATACCGATAGTCGGGGACGCAAAAAACATCCTGAAGGATTTTGAGGGCATCGATTTTGACCTGGATACAAAGGAATGGCTGAAGACTCTGAAGGAATACAGGAAGCTTCCCGGCGGCAGGAAAAAGCCCGAAAGATTTGTCGATCCGGCGGAATTTATCTCTGCCATGACTTCGATGATGGAAGATAACGCCATATATGTAGCCGATGTCGGGCAGAATCAGATCTGGTCGTGCAGGAATGCGATCGTGAAAAAGGGAAGGTTCTTTACCACAGGCGGCATGGGCACAATGGGCTATGCAGTGCCTGCTGCGATAGGAGCAAAAAAGGCCGATCCCAAACGGCAGGTGGTGGCCGTATCGGGAGACGGCGGCTTTCAGATGGCCATGTGCGAGCTTGCGACTGCGATGCAGGAAAAGCTTGATGTAAAGATCGTAGTCCTCAAGAATAACTATCTTGGGCTTGTCAGGGAATACCAGCATTTCAACTTAAACGACAGGTACGAGATGGTTGACCTTCCCGATCATCCCAACCTCGAATATCTGGCAAAGGCCTATGACATGGATTATTTCAGGCTGTCAGATGACGGGAAGATAAAAGAGACAGTGACAGCCTTCCTGAAGAACAAAAACGCGACGCTGCTTGAAGTCGTGATAGATCCCGAGGATACGGTAAAATACGCGAGCAGGTAAATGGGACATTTCTGTGTCACATATTACGCTCGACGGGATAAAGGCAAACACCCATATTGAGACAGCAGTAAAAAATTGAGATGGGAGGAAAAACAAAATGAAGAAAATATATACGGTTCTGGTGGAAAACAGATCCGGAGTTCTGTCAAAGGTCTCGGGACTCTTTGCAAGAAGATGCTTTAACATAGACTCGCTGGCTGTTGGAGAGACTGACGATCCCAATGTGTCGGTCATGACCATAGTCTCAAGCGGCGATGCGCGCACCATCGAGCAGATAGAAAAGCAGCTCAACAAAAAGCTCGATGTTATCAAGGTAAAGACCTTTGATGAGGATCAAAGCATCAGCCGCGAGCTCATGCTGCTTAAGGTCAAATACAACAAATCAAACCGCCGTGAGATCATGGAGATCTGCGATGCCATGAAGGCACAGATTGTCGACATGTCACAGAATCTCATGATCATCCAGATCTGCGACAGGCCGGAGCGCACCCGCATGATGATCAAGCTTCTTTCACAGGTATCCATAGTGGAGATCGCAAGGACAGGCACGCTTGCGCTGTCAAAATGCGAGACAGAATGAGGAGACACGGGGGAGACAGGGGGACGGTCCTATTGTCTCCCCCCTGTCTCCCTCAAGATATTGTATTTTGTACTTGCATCATATACATATATGGGTTATAATTCATTTTGTTGTGCATATCGTTTTTGAAATTATAAAATGTGGTTTCGAAAACTACATGCGAAAAATCGATTCAGAATAAAGGAGAAAGATCATGAACGAAACAAAAGAAGCCATAGTAAAGATAATTGCTGAATACCTTGACAAGGATGCATCCGAGATCTCAACTACCGAGAACTTCACCGACATCGGACTTGACTCGCTTGACATCATGGAGCTTGTTATGCAGATCCAGGATGAGCTTGAGTGCAAGATCGAGCTTTCACAGGATATCACCAATATCGATAAGCTTGCTGAACTGATAGAATCCAATAAATAAGCAACAGCATCCCTGTAAGTAAAAGACAGGATAAGAGATGCGCATGCTTTATTCCCGGAGGAGATATGATAAAGAAAGATAATCCCGTCTGCAAAATGCTGGGTATAGAATACCCGGTGTTTCAGGGCGGCATGGCCTGGGTCGCGGACGCCGAACTTGCGGCAGCGGTTTCAAATGCCGGCGGACTCGGGCTTATAGCGGCCATGAATTCAAACGGTGAGCAGCTGCGTGAGCAGATAAAAAAAGCAAAGACGCTGACAGACAAAGTCTTCGGCGTCAATCTCATGCTCATGAGCCCTTTCATCGAGGAAGCGGTAAATGTGGTCTGTGAGGAAAAGATACAGGTCGTCACGACCGGAGCCGGAAATCCCGCAAAATACATGGAAAGGCTTAAAGGCGCAGGAGTGAAGGTCATCTGTGTCGTGGCAAGCGTCGCGCTGGCTGTCATGTGCGAAAGGATGGGAGCGGTCGCTGTTGTGGCAGAGGGCTGTGAATCCGGAGGACATGTGGGAGAGACCACGACCATGGCCTTAGTCCCTCAGGTTGTCGATGCCGTAAAGATCCCCGTGATCGCTGCGGGAGGCATTGCGGACGGACGAGGGATGGCAGCGGCTTTCATGCTCGGTGCATCTGCCGTACAGATGGGGACCAGGTTCCTGACCGCAAAGGAGTGCAATATCCATCAGAACTACAAGGATAAAGTCATAAAGGCAAAGGATATAGACACCATAGTCACCGGAAAGAAGCTGGGACATCCGGTAAGGGCATTGAAAAATTCCATGACCAGAGAGTTTTCCAAAAAGGAACAGGATCCCGCCACCACAAGCGACGAGCTTGAGGCAATGGGCGCGGGCGCGTTAAGGCGCGCCGTACAGGAAGGCGATGTAAAGGAAGGCTCCATGATGTGCGGACAGATCGCAGGACTCATAAATGACGAACCCACCTGTGCCCAGATCATTACCGGGATCTGTGAAAGCGCAGCAAAACTGATCGGAGAAGAATAAATGGGAAAAACAGCATTTTTGTTTGCAGGACAGGGAAGCCAGTTCCCGGGGATGGGAAAGGATCTTTATGAGAATGTTCCCGAGGTAAAGGAACTGTTTGACAGGGCTGAGGAAAAGAGACCCGGGACTCTGGATATGATGTTTTCGGGCAGCGAGGAAGATCTGAAAAAGACGGCCAATACGCAGCCCTGTCTTTTTCTTTGTGACCTTGCAGCAGGTCTTGCTTTGAAAAAGAACGGGATACAGGCAGATGTCTGCGCCGGTTTTTCGCTCGGAGAAGTTGTCGGGACGGCTTTTTCGGGCGTTCTTTCGTATGAGCAGGCCTTTGAGCTTGTATGCAAAAGAGGGCTTTTCATGCAGGAAGCCTCCGAAAAGGTGGAGGGTGTGATGTTTGCAGTCATGAAGATGGAAGCATCCGGACTAGAAAAAATCTGTGATGAATACGGCGTATATCCCGTAAACTATAACTGCCCCGGACAGATCGTGGTCTCGGGAGAAGCATCCAAAATGGAACAGTTCAGGGAAAAACTGACTGAGATCAAAGCCAGGTTTGTTCCTCTTGCGGTAGGCGGTGCTTTCCACAGCCCCTATATGGAAAAAGCCGGAGTGAAGCTTGCAGAAGAACTGTCGGATGAAAGCAGGTATCATGTGGCGGCGCCGAAGATTCCGCTTTATTCAAACAGGACGGCAAGGATCTACGGTACAACAAGGCAGGAGATAACCGGGCTTCTTTCCACACAGGTTTCAAACAGCGTCAGGTGGGAGGATACCCTGAAAAACATGGCTGAGGCAGGCGTTGATGCCTTCATCGAATGCGGTCCCGGAAAAGCGCTTGCCGGCTTTGTAAAAAGAACACTTTCGGATGTGACGATATGCAATGTCAATGATATTGCCACACTGAATGAGACAATTGAAAAGATCGGAGGATGAGTTCTTGCTTGAAGGAAAATGCGCCGTGGTTACCGGCGGCACGAGAGGAATAGGAAAGGCTGTTGCAAAAAAGTTTTTATTATCCGGCGCAGCGGTCGCGGTGATAGCGACAAAGGACAGTGAGGATGCAAGAAAGGCCTTAAAAGAGATCAACCCGGAAGGCACGGGAAGAGTGAAGCTCTATGCATGTGACATCAGCGATCCGGAGGCAGTTGATGTGACAGCAAAACAGATTACGGAGGAACTGGGAAAGGTCGATATCCTCGTAAATAATGCCGGCATCACGCGTGACAATATACTGCCGGCGCTTTCAAAAGACGATATCGACTCTGTCATAGACATAAACCTGAAGGGAACCATGTATGTGACAAAGGCCTTTATCAGGGGAATGGTCAGAGCCAAAAGCGGCAGCATCATAAACATGAGCTCAGTCGTCGGACTGATGGGAAACAAGGGCCAGACGAACTACGCTGCATCAAAGGCGGGCATCATCGGTTTCACAAAGGCTGTGGCGCGTGAGTACGGCAGGAAGAACATCCGCTGCAATGCCATAGCTCCGGGCTTCATCGAGACCAGGATGACGGATGCCTTAAATGAAGAGCAGAAAAAGGAGATAATAAAGACGCTGGCGATAGAAAGACTCGGAAAACCTGAGGATGTTGCGGAACTGGCACTGTTTCTGGCATCCGATTCATCATCATATATCACGGGAGAAGTGATAAAAGTAGACGGAGGAATGTATGTATAGAGTAGCGGTTACGGGAATGGGCGTGATAAGCCCTGTCGGAAATGATCTGGAGACCTTCTGGAGCAGCATAAAGGAAGGAAAGAACGGAATAGGAAAGATCAGCAGGTTTGACGCATCAAGGCTGAAGGCTTCGCTTGATGCGGAAGTGAAGGATTTCAACCCGAAGGATTATTACCCTTCGGCGCAGGAGATAAGGAGGTCGGATCTTTGCATGCAGTATGCCTATGCGGCATCCATTGAAGCCGTGAACATGAGCGGCATCATGGAAAGCGATATAAATAAGGACAGGCTCGGCGTATATATCGGATCGGGTATAGGAGGCATCAGCACCACGATCACAAATACGCTTAGACTGAATGAAAAGGGTCCGGATATGGTATCGCCTTTCTTTGTACCGATGATGATCAGCAACATGCCTACAGGCTCGGTCGCTATCCGTTTCGGAGCAAAGGGTCCGACTCTTCCCGTTGTGACAGCCTGCGCATCATCAAGCCATACGCTCGGCGAAGCCTACAGGGCGATAAAGCACGGGTATGCCGATGCGATCATAGCAGGCGGCACGGAAGCAGCCATAAACGAGCTTTCCATGGCAGGCTTTGTAAACTGCCAGGCCTTGAGCCTTGCAGAAGATCCTGATGCGGCCAGCCTTCCTTTCGATAAAAGAAGGGGCGGCTTTGTCATGGGAGAAGGCGCGGGGATCCTGGTGCTTGAAGAATATGAGCATGCGAAAAAACGAGGCGCAAAGATCTATGCCGAGATCACGGGATATGGAAACACCTGCGATGCATATCATATAACTGCTCCGGATCCGGAAGGGTACGGCGCGATGAACGCTATAAGGCTTGCAAAGGAAGAAGCAGGCATAAGTGATGCGGACGAGATCTACATCAACGCGCACGGTACGGGAACACACTTAAATGACGCAATGGAAACAAAGGCCATAAAAGAAGTCTTTGGCGACAAGGCATATTCGATACATATCAGCTCCACCAAGTCGATGACCGGACACATGCTCGGAGCTACAGGAGCTGTTGAAGCAATTGCAACGGTGCTCACGCTTGACAGCGGCATCATTCCTCCGACCATCAACTATAAGGAAAAGGATGAGGAATGTGATCTTGATTACACGCCGAACAAAGCGGTGAAGGCAGATATTAACGCGGCCCTTTCGTCCTCGCTCGGCTTTGGCGGACACAACGCCTGTGTAGCCTTCAGGAAGGCAGAGTGATCATATGAACAGGGAAGAGATCAAAAAGATACTGCCCCACAGGGAACCGATGCTGCTCATAGATGAAGTAAACTTAAATGAGGACGGTTCCGCAACAGGGTATTACAAAGTCAGGGGAGATGAATTCTTCCTGCAGGGACACTTTCCCGGCAATCCCATAGTACCCGGAGTGATCCAGTGCGAAATGATGGCACAGTCGGCCTGCGCCATGTTTGAGGACAAGATGCAGGAGGGAAAGCTTGCCGTATATACCGGCCTTGACAAGGTGCGCTTCAGAGGCATGATACGCCCGGGCGATCTCATAAAGATCGACACGAAGGTGCTGAGGTCCTCGCATCCCATGTATGTGCTCCACGGCGAGGTGACAGTAGACGGAAAGAAATGCGCAAGCGGTGATTTTTCCTTTGTCATAACAGAAAGTGACGGAGGGAAGTGAGATAATATGTCTGAATTATACGAAAAATACTACAAAGAGATAAAAGACGAAAACGGAAAGGTTATCCGGATAGAGACATCTATTCCGGATGACTTTAATTTTGCCTATGATGTGATGGATGTGCTGGCTGCAGAAATGCCGGATGAACTTGCTCTTTTGCACAAAAGTGCCGCAGGAGTTGAAAAAAGATTTACCTATTCCGATATCAAGCGCCTGACTGACAAGGCTGCAAATGCGATGACGGATGCGGGACTCAAAAAAGGCGACAGGATCCTGCTCCTCCTTAAAAGACGCTATGAATTCTGGATAGCGATCCTTGCGATCCACAAGATAGGAGCGGTGGCCATCCCAACCTCCCATATGGTATCGGTTGATGATATCAGGGAGAGGGTAATAAAGGCAAAAGCCTCTGCCGTCATCTGCGCGAACAGCGAGCAGATCTGCACGAGGGTGGCCGATGCCGTTGCCGGCAGAAATGTTCTCAAGATAAAGGTTGGCGATCCTTTCAACAACTTCCTGGACTTTGACGAGATGATCGAGAAGGCGGATGAGAAGTTTGAAAGGGTTGCGACAAAGGTCACCGATGACATGTCTATGTTTTTCACCTCCGGGACCAACGGTTCACCGAAGGCAGTCGTACATGATCATTCATATCCCATAGCCCATATATATACGGCAAAAAACTGGCACGGAGTCAAAAAGGGAGGCCTTCATCTGACGGTGGCCGATTCCGGCTGGGCAAAATCCTCATGGGGAAAACTCTACGGACAGTGGTTCATGGGCTGCGCCATCATGGTATATGATTATGAGCAGTTTTATGCCCACGATATGCTGGAGCTTCTGCAGGATGAAAAGATCACTTCATTCTGCGCTCCGCCTACCATATACAAATATTTCGTGCTGGAGGATATCACTAAATTTGACCTGTCAGCGCTTGAAAATGTGACAACCGCCGGTGAGACCATGCCGGGAGAAGTGTCGGAAAAATTCACGAAGATGACGGGTCTTATCGTACGGGAAGGCTTCGGACAGACGGAGACTGGCCTTCAGATCTGCACTCCCGTAGGTGACAAGGGAAAGACCGGATCCATAGGAAAGGCATCGCCGCTGTACATGCTCGATGTGGTAGATGAGGACTTAAACAGCGTAGATCCGGGTGGAGAGGGCGAGCTCATAATAAGAACGGAAAACGGGCAAAGACCTTTGGGAGTCTTTTCCGGATATCTTGATGACGACGATCTTTATCAGGAACTTTGGGAAGGCGGAGTATACCATACGAAGGATATCGTAAAGCGTGATGAGGACGGATACTTTTTCTATGTGAGCAGGAATGATGATGTCATCAAATCAAGCGGCTACCGTATCGGGCCCTCCGAGGTTGAGGAGATCCTCATGAGGCATCCTGCAGTCTTTGAATGCGCTGTCACGGGATATCCGTCAAAGAGAAGAGGGTATATCGTAAAAGCCACGATCGTTCTGAACAAGGGCTTTGAAGAAGACGGCACCCTTGCGACAAAGCTCCAGGAGTTTGTCAAGCAGAATGCCGCAATCTATAAATATCCCAGGATGATAGAATTTGTCGATTCTCTTCCTCACACCTCAAACGGCAAGATCAGCCGTGCTGCCATCCGCAAAGCCGACCGCGAAGCATTAAAGTAAAAGGTAGATAAATGAAAAAGAAAAAGAATCCGGCGGCTGCTTTTTTATGGCTGCTGCTCATACCGTTACAGCTGATCCTGGACTGTGTGCTGTTCATACTTGGAGCATATGCCGATGTATCGCTGGCTGACCATACAGCACAGGGACATCCGGCGCCGGCACTGTCTATTCTTGCTGCCGTGGCGGGTGTTGTTATTACGCTCATAGTGATCGTCGTCGCCATAATAATAACGGCAGTCAGGTTTTCGATACTGAAGAAAAGAAACATGAATACGGAGGAAAAGTGATGAAAAACAAACTGATCGTCTGTCTGCTGTCGGGAATACTGGCAGTATCTGCTGCATCCTGTGGCCCCGCTGCAGATGATACGAAAAAGACTGCCGGCCAGGAACCGGCTGTACAGGAGGAGACGGCAGAAGCGTCTGCGCAAGAGATCACTGCCCCGGAAGGATATCACCTCGTATGGAATGATGAATTTGACGGCAGTGAGCTCAATGATGACGACTGGAATTATGAAGTCCATGAAGCCGGATGGGTCAACAATGAACTCCAAGAGTACATAGCTGATCCGCAGTATGCATATGTGAAGGATGGAGAGCTGGTCATACAGCCGGTAAAAACAGAAAAGGACGGAAAGGTTTCTTATGCTTCCGGCAGGGTCAATACCCAGAATAAGCATGACTATAAGTACGGCCGTTTTGAGGCAAGGATCAGGGTCCCCGAAGGAAAGGGATTTCTCCCAGCATTCTGGATGATGCCCCAGGATGAGGATTATTACGGGCAGTGGCCGAAATGCGGCGAGATAGATATAATGGAAGTCCTTGGGGACAGTACAAAGAACAATTACGGGACTGTACATTATGGGGAACCCCATAAGCAGCAGCAGGGGATGTTTGCCCTGACTGACGGCGGCGATTTTTCAAAGGAATATCATGAGTTTGCAGTAGAATGGGAGCCGGGGCAGATACGCTGGTATGTCGACGGGGATCAGTATTTTGAAACCTCAACATGGTTTACAAAGGTTGAGGGAGAGGAGGAAAAGCCTTATCCCGCACCCTTTAACCAGCCTTTTCATGTCATACTGAATGTCGCCGTCGGCGGAGACTGGCCGGGATCTCCGGATGATACGACGGTGTTTGATGAGAGAGCATCGATGAGGGTTGATTATGTGCGTATCTTCCAGAAGGACAGCTATGATGAAAATGTAGAAAAGCCTGTTGAAGTCCTGAATATGAGAGAACCCGATGAGACCGGAAACTATGTCCGCAACAGTTCCTTTGCCGAAGAGGAGGATCTTGGCGATGATACGGACTGGAAATTCCTGCTTTTTAACGGCGGGGAGGGAACCGCCTCGATACAGGACGGGGAGATAGTGATCACTTCGACAAAGGCCGGAACGGAAGAGTACTCTGTACAGCTGGTTCAGCCGGATATGCCTATGGTAAAGGGAAAGTCCTATAAGCTCTCTTTTGAAGCCTGTGCCGAAGAAGACAGAAAGATGAAAGCAGCAGTAACTGCTCCGGATGTGAACTGGATCAGGTATTTCCCGGATACATCGGTTGAACTTGGACCTGACTGGAAAACCTATGAATTCGAATTTGAAGTAAAGGATGAGGACGACGACAACGGCAGGGTGGAGTTCAATATGGGGAACCAGGGTTCGACGGCCACGATCCACATCCGCAATGTACGTCTCGAACAGACTGACTGAAAAGAAACACTAAGCTGGGAGGCATCTATGAAACTGGTCGGGGGGAGACGGGGGGACGGTCCTTTTGTCTCCTTTTTTATTGATTTGACCAAAGCATATCAATGACAATGAACACATTGTGTTCATTTTGATTTTATAGTATAATGCTTTCAGAGATAAATGGAGATAAATGGAGAAGGAAAAATGGATAAATCGGAGATAATCAAGGAATTAAGAAAAAGTACTGGCATGAACAGAAAGGAGTTTTGCGATTATTTTCAAATACCTTACAGGACGGTTTCAGAATGGGAACGAGATGGGCGACATGCTCCTGATTATGTCATTAGACTTCTTGAATACTATATCTTTACAGAAGGATTAAATGATTCAAAAAATCCAAAGCTATATGGAAAAGCGGATAGTTATTAACTATGTAAGGGGGTAAAAAAAGTGGAAGTGCCAAATAATATAATTGTTTTTGATGAACCTGTTTTAACTAATGATTTGGAGTGGCTCTCGAATCATCCCGATTGTGATTCAATAATAGAGCATATCGGGGCAATGTTGCGTGTTTATGCCTATGCGGAGAATAAATCAGCCAACAGAGCACTTGTAAGATTCAGAGATGAGTATTATAAGGGAAAAATAATATTAGCGGGGATGTCGCGTGATGGAATCAATAGCCTCTTTTAATCTAAGATGAGGAAGATAATAGCGACTGTTATTAGTATCATATTGTTTCTGGCTTTGACGGTCATTTTGGGAAAGCATCTTTTGAACGAACATAGCGTGGCACCAAAATCAGAACGGAAACAAAATCTGATCGATCTTTATGGAACAGACAGGCTTACTGACGATAGAATTGGCCATGAGATCAGCCTTGCATTTCAAAAATACACGAATTGGGATAATTTGTTTCTTTCAGAAAACTTCAAAAAAAAATATAAAAACAGAAAGAGCTTTCTTGATGATGTCTGGAGTATCGAAGATGTATATAGCGGAATAGACCGGATTCATGGAGAGAATTCAATAGCAATTTATGCGCAGAGAAAAAGCAGCATTTTTGATACAGATGAGTCGGATGATATAACAACAGAATACTGCTTTAGGTATGTTCTTAATGATGAGGGGGAAGTAGAGGATTTAATACTGATCGAAAAACGTGATGTTTATACGATTGACGGTATGCCAGTGGGCTCAGACATAGATGCGTATTATTAATGTGGAGCAAATATACATATTGCGAACGATGATCTTGGCGTGATACTGGCATAATACGGTAGGGGAGTATTTGCAGTAGAGGAGTAAAATGAAAAAGAAAAGAAACACTAAGCTGGGAGGCATTTATGAAACTGGTCGTGATCAACCCCGCCCTGAAGGAGCGGCACAGGAATATAATAAGTGAAACTGCCGGGAAGGCAGGCATCGATGTATGTTTTGTCGCAAGAGAAGAGGAGATCCCGGATGATTTCAGTGATACCGATATCATTTACGGTCCAGGGATAAAGACAGCTGCTGAAAGCCGGGATCTGAAATGGCTCTGCGCTCATTCTGCCGGAGTTGACTATCTCCTGAAACCGGGTTCGTTTGCCAACAGTGACTGCCTGCTGACAAATTCTGCAGGAGCATACGGAGTTTCGATCGCGGAACATATCATAGCTGTAAGCCTTATGATGATGAGGCATATAGATGATCATTTCCTGCAGTCCCAAAACGGCCGGTGGGGAATGCCGGTACCGCAAAGATCGCTTAAAGACAGCAGGATCTCCGTGCTCGGCACGGGTGATATCGGAAGCTGTTTTGCAAGACGGGCAAAGGCTTTTGAACCTGAGACTATTGTAGGGATAAACAGAAGCGGAAGGAGCAGCGAACCTGTATATGACAAAGTGATCAGTTCGGATAAACTCGACAGTGTACTGCCGGAAACAGATCTGCTTGTCATGTCCCTTCCCGATACACCGGAAACACGGAACATACTTTCAAAAGAACGGATCTGTCTGCTTCCGAAAGAAGCATATATCGTAAATGTCGGAAGAGGTTCTGCCATTGATGAGGATGCTCTTGCCGATCGTCTGGAATCCGGGATGCTTGCAGGAGCTGCTCTTGATGTGTTCAGAACAGAACCGCTTCCTTCAGACAGCCGGCTCTGGAATACCAGAAACCTTCTTATCACGCCGCATGTTGCCGGAAATCTCACCCTGGATCATACTATAGACAAAAATGTGGAGATGTTCTGCGAGGACCTAATCAGTTTTACGGAGGGCAGACCCTTAAAGCATCTGGTAGACAGAAACCGCGGTTACTAGTATAACCATTATAAAATAACCCGACGGTTTTACCGGGCAGTGAAACAGAAGATCCGGAAGGAGCAGACAATGATTATGGAAGACTTCGTAAGCAGCGGACAAACCATGCCCGAAGTATATGAATGGATGTCAAAAAACATGGATGCTGCCATCGGAAAGGGATGGATGCGGGAATGAAAGAGCGAAGGAATGAATATGATCTGATGAGGGCCATCTCCGCCCTGGCCATAGTTCTATTTCACTACAGCTATGCTTTTGTACAGTACAATGTAGGCGGAGAGCATATCGATTTCATGATGCACGCAAACGGTACCTGGGGCGCTATTTTTGTGTCGCTTTTTTTCATTCTTTCAGGTTCTTCGCTTTACTACAACTGGAACGACAGGATGCTGAGCTTTACGGGAAAAGGCGGAGTCCTTGATTTTTACAAAAAGAGGTTTCTGTCCATCTTTCCGATGTTCTACTTGGGCTGGGCGATCTGCTATGTGATGACCGTGATCTCCTTTGACGGCATCAGAAACTGGGGAGGACCCTACAGACGGCTTTTCATGACACTTTTCGGCATAGACGGATACTTCCTCTACAAAGGCTTAAACTATTATCTTATCGGCGAATGGTTCCTCGGCGCCATCATCATGCTCTATGTATTATATCCGCTGCTTCAGTGGTGCATGAAAAAGATCCCCGTCATCGCAACGATCATAGTGGTCTTATTATTTGCCCTCAACACATCAAGAAGGTATCTGCCCTTCATGTCCGGCTACAACGCATGGGTGCAGATCTCCGACAACATCAGCATCATCACCTGTCTCCTCTCGTTCTGGACAGGTATGCTTCTGGGTTCCTTTGGCAGGCGCATAATAAAAACATATACGGCTTTGATAAGTCTTGCGCTGGCGCTCATCATGCTGCTTTTGCCGCTTCCCGTAAACACGCTCATCATTACGCCGATCCTTGCGGTATGTTTTTACATAGTCCTCTCATATTTGAGCATGCTCCTTGACAGGAAACTCAAAAACAGAAAAACTTACGACGGCATAGTCGGATTTTACAGCAGGTTTTCTTATCCCATATTTCTTGTTCATCATGTGACGATACAAAAGATGCTGACTTTATTTTCAGGCCGCGAAATGAGCTATGTGGGAAGCATAGGTTATTTTTTCGTGACACTTGCCGTGATAAGCATTCTCGCCTTTGTACTGTCAAAACTGACGGATCTGATGTTAAAGACTGTAAAACGGCTTCTGCCGGATAAGCAGTAGGGTGTCATGGACATGAGAAAAAAACACCCTTCTTTTTACAGATCCAGATATCTTTCCCTGCTCGGCAGCGGGACTTTTACCATTTCAATCGATTATCTGATGCTTTTATGCGACAGCATCATAGTGGGACAGCTGATCGGTCAGGACGGGATCTGCGCGGTTAACATGATCGCTCCTTTGGTTGCTGCCGCAACCTTTGTCTCCTGCTGTCTTCCGGAGGGGATATCCATCATGTATACCAGAGCGATCGGAGCCATGGACCGTGACAGGGCTGACAGGCTGTTCGGCATGGGCATCATAGCAGTTTCGGCTGTCAGTATCCTGATGTCCTTTCTCCTGATCTGCTTCGGGGATCTTTACCTTTTATCCTGCAAAGCCTCTCCTGAGATATATGAACTGGCGAAAGAGTATTTCTTTTTCCTGCCGCTGTATGCACCTCTTCTGATCTTTGACTGTTACCTCGATCAGATTGTTTATTCAGACGGAGACGGTCTGCTTGAAACCATAAACTATGCAGTCCGGATCGTCAGCAATGTAATTCTATCCATTGTCCTGGGAAAACTCATGGGGATACGGGGGGTCATGCTTGCAACTGTGCTCAGCATCATCGTGTCTCTTCTCATCCTGGTGCTGCATTTTTTCAAAAGTTCAAACACGCTTCATTTCGCGCCTTATTTTTCATTTGGGGAATTGGTCCGGTCCGTTAAATACAGCATCCCTGATGCGATAGTTTATCTGCTGTGGGGACTGATGGATTTTGTCCTGATAGGCTTTGTCTCAAAAAATTACGGCAAAAAACACCTCGTTATCCTGGCGGTCGTTTACTGCCTCGTAGAGATGTCCGTGGTCTTTGACGGGATAGGTATGGCGATCCAGCCGCTGATAGGAGTGTACTTTGGCGAGAGAAATGCGGTGATGATAAAAAAACTCATGAAGGATGCCGAGGTCACGGCCTTTGCGGAGGGGATCGTATCAACCGTGATCCTTCTCATATTTGCTCCGCAGATCGCCGGGCTCTTTGGCATAAGGAATCCGGGGATTTTGAAAGATGCCGTCTTTGCGATCAGGATCTTTTCTCTGACGCTTGCCGCATCTTCGTTTGTCATGCTGGGTACGGCGTATCTTTTGTATATAGATCGTGTCGGATTGTCGGTAGGAATGCTTTGCCTGAAAGATGGTATATTATCCATTCTGCTTCCGGTATTGTTTTCGAGTCTTTTTGGAGAATCAGGTCTTTGGTTCGGCTTTGCCGCTGCTCCGGTGCTGGGCGCGCTGCTGTCAGTTCTTGCGATACGGATAATGACCCGCGGTGAGGATTTTCCCTGGCTTTTGCAGAAAAACAGCTGTAAAGAAGTATTTGTTTATGATGCCGTCATGAGTCCCGAAAGCATGACAGATGCTTCAAAAAAGATACGGGCCATGATGGAGGATCGCGGCTACTCAAAAAATGATGCCCTACAGGCCGCTCTTTTTGTTGAAGAGATAAGCACGACAGTTTTGGAAAGAAACGGAAATGATGAAGTGACAGCAGAGTATTCCCTGCTGTTTGATGACGATTGCGCAAGGCTTGTCATACGTGATTCGGGAGTCATCTTTGATGTGACCGATCCGGATCTGAAGATCACCGGCCTGAGCAGTTTTGTGATAAACGGTCTGCTGAAAGCCAAAGAGGAAAAGGGGTATGTCCCCACCACCGGCTATAACCGCAATATGATCAGGTTTGATTATACCTTTTCTTCGGAAGAGCAGTCCTGACTGTCGTCTGTCCTGCCTTGTGCAGGGACCTTTCTTATGTTACAATTTTTCATCTAAGCGCACGGCGCTTTTTTAAGAAGGCTTTTGTATCGTAAGTTTATACCGGAGGTAACAGAATGTTTGCACAGTTGTTTGGAAAGTATCTGACGGAGAAATCTGTCATCAAAGAAGATATCTGCAGGGAGATTCTTGAAAAGCAGAAGTCTGTCCGGGTTAAGCTCGGGACTATTGCTGTGGCCGAGGGTATGCTCACATCGGAACAGGCAGAAGAGATAAACCAGCTTCAGAAGCAGCTCGACAAAAGGTTTGGCGATATAGCCATAGAAAAGGGGTGGCTCAGTCAGGAACAGATGGAAACCCTGCTTTCCAAACAGGGGAATGCCTATCTTCAGTTCGTTGAACTTCTGACGCAGCTGACGGGACTTACCGCAAAGGATTCGGAACAGCTGGTAAAAGCATATCAGAAGGATTCAGGGTACACTGATGACGAAATGGAAGCGCTCAAGTCTGATGATATAGACAAGCTGATACCGCTCTTTGTGCTTTCAACAAAACCGCACATTCGCGAGATAGCTTCTCTTGTGGCAAGGAACCTGACACGTTTTATCACAACCGATTACTATATCGAAAAGACACAGCATGTGAAGAATTATTCATACGGGTATCTGACAGGACAGGAGCTTTTCGGAGATGACAGCGTTTTCATCGGGATTGCGGCAGGCGGGGATGAGGCAGGTTTCCTGAAGGTCGCATCGTCTTTTGCCCGTGAGGATATGCAAAAGCTTGGCGCAGCGGCCGGAGATGCTGTGGGTGAGTTTATAAATGTGACGAGCGGACTGCTGGTTACGGAACTTAGCAAAAACAGTACGGACCTTGATATGGAGCCTCCTGTAAGTTTCAGAAATCAGACGGCAAGAGGGAATTTCTATGTCCTTCCCGTGATACTGGAGGGACACAGGATGGATGTCATCCTGTCTGTAAATGAAGGGTTCGTGCCCGGTGAGACTCCGGAGGAGTCTGATGAAACCGCAGATGTCGTAACAACATCAGAAAAAGCGGAAAGCAGCCTGGGGAATATCCTTATCGTGGATGATTCACGCATGTCGCGGAGCATCCTCCGCAATGTCCTGGAAAAAGCAGGATATTCCATCGCAGGGGAAGCGGCCAACGGTGAGGATGCAGTGAAGGCCTACAAGGAGATCGGACCCGATCTGGTCACGCTCGACATAACAATGCCGAAGATGGACGGACTTGAGGCCCTGACACGGATACTGTCATTTGATGCAGATGCAAAAGTCATAATGATCACAGCGGCAGGCCAGCAGGACAAGCTTATAAAAGCCCTGAAGGTCGGAGCAAAGCGTTTCATCAACAAGCCTTTTGATGAAGAGGAAGCGCTGAAGAACATCAGTGATGTCCTGAACGGAAAATAAAGCGGAAGCAGCCTGTACCGGACCTGAAAATGAAGGAGCGGAATTTGACAAAGACCGCTTTAGAGCATATATTCTAAAGGATTGTATTTTTACGGAGGGAAAAGATGCAAAAGAAAGTCTTTCAGATCCTGGTCGATAATACATCCGGTGTTTTGAGCCGTATCGCGGGACTGTTTTCAAGAAGGGGATACAATATCGAAAGCATCACAGCCGGGACTACGGCAGATCCGAAATATACAAGGATCACCATAGTTGCTTCGGGTGATGACGAGATACTCGAGCAGATCGAAAAGCAGGTCAGGAAGCTGACCGATGTCCGCGACATCAGGGAACTTGAGCCTGAATCTTCTGTTTACAGGGAACTCTGCATGATAAAGGTAGAAGCAGATGCCGAAAGCAGGATAAAGATCATCGCTGTTGCGGATATCTTCAGGGCAAAGGTCATAGATGTTGATACCGATTCCCTCATTGTGGAGCTGACCGGAAATCAGAGCAAGGTGGAAGCCTTCATCAATGTGGTAAAGGACTATCATATACTTGAGATCGCCCGTACCGGCATAGCCGGGCTGGCGAGAGGAAAGGACAGGGTTGTGAAACTGCCCTGACATATGTAAAGAACAATAAATAATTAAAGATAAAGAAAGGAATAAAAAATGGAACTCAACGACAAAAACCCGATCTATTACCAGAATGACTGCAACCTCTCGCTGCTTGACGGCAAGACCATTGCCATCATCGGCTACGGAAGCCAGGGACATGCGCAGGCACTGAACCTGAAGGATTCAGGCTGCAATGTCATCATCGGACTCTATGAGGGATCAAAGTCATGGAAGAGAGCCGAGGAGCAGGGCTTCAAGGTTTATACGGCTGCCGAGGCTGCAAAAAAGGCTGATATCATCATGATCCTCATCAATGATGAGAAACAGGCAAAGCTTTACAAAGAGTCCATCGAGCCCGGACTTGAGCCCGGCAACATGATAATGTTCTCTCATGGCTTCAATATCCATTTCAAGCTCATCGTACCGCCTAAGGATGTTGATGTTACCATGATCGCGCCCAAGGCTCCCGGCCATACCGTCAGATCCGAGTATCAGGCCGGAAAGGGAACTCCCTGCCTCATCGCGGTTGAGCAGGACTATACAGGCAAGGCAAAGGATATCGCGCTGGCATATGCTCTCGGCATCGGCGGAGCAAGGGCAGGAGTGCTGGAGACAAACTTCCGTACGGAGACTGAGACTGATCTCTTCGGAGAGCAGGCTGTTCTCTGCGGCGGCGTATGTGCCCTGATGCAGGCGGGCTTTGAAACCCTGGTCGAGGCAGGATACGATCCCAGGAATGCATATTTCGAGTGTATCCACGAGATGAAGCTCATCGTTGACCTCATCTATCAGTCAGGCTTTGCAGGCATGAGATATTCTATTTCAAATACCGCTGAGTACGGCGATTATGTGACAGGTCCAAAGATCATCACCGAAGAGACCAAGAAGACCATGAAAAAGATCCTTGCCGATATCCAGGACGGAACCTTTGCAAAGGACTTCCTTCTCGACATGTCGGATGCAGGCGGACAGGTACATTTCAATGCACTCCGCCAGAAGGCTGCAGAGCATCCTTCAGAGAAGTACGGAAGCGAGATCAGAAAGCTTTACAGCTGGTCGGACGAGGATAAACTGATCAACAACTGATTGAAATTATTTCGGCATTAACTCAAGCCAATACCCTACTGGCGCGAGCAGGGGGGCCCCATGCCGAGCACCTACTGGAGCGCAAGGTATGGGGGGTGACCTGCGGGAGCCTAGCGAAATATAAGTCTGCTTGAGTTAATGCGCAACAGAATATTGAATTCCACGGACAGGGGAGTTTTCCGTTCCCCTGTCCGATTTGTTTTTAGATGCGATCTGTGGTAAAATCCCATCTTTGACAGAAAAAAGAGAGTGAAAGTGCCTCAAAGCCAGTGATACTGGGCCTTGGGGCACTTTATAGTTTTACACGTGAAGTGCGTATACAATTCTGAAAAGGAAGCTCGCCTTCCGCTTTGCTCCAGCCGAG
>JAGACK010000022.1 GCA_017614155.1 Lachnospiraceae bacterium | reverse complement strand
GCATTGGCTTACATCAGTTTCAATCAAAATGGAGGGAAAGGCAATGGCTATTTTAATCCGACTATCATTGGTCGTTTCTTTCCGACCCGTATTGGTCGATTTATTGCGACTCTGGGTGGCTAATATCTCCCGACCCTAACAATGTTCAGGAGATAGAGAGTTGTTGTAAAGAGAGTAAATAGGAACAGAAAGGGAAAAAGATGGGTGACATTTCAGGAAAAAGGATCATGCTTATAACATCCCAGGTCAGCATGATAGTGAGTGGGATTGAAAACAAACTGAACGAACTGGGATTTCAGGTATCGGTAGTTGGGGATGATAATACTGATCTGTCAAGCTTTACATTCCCGGCAGATGTGTTTTTGTATTATCTGCCGACTGATGCCCTTGACGATCCTGAAGGCATGAAGAAACATGATTTTGTCAGGATTATAGATACGGCAAAGGACAAAAAACTGATCCTTATAGGTGAAAACAGAAACTATAACTCGTATTTGAAAGCAGCGCCTGCTATCGGAGATAAAGTATGGATCGACAGACCGGTAGATTTTTCAGTTCTTGAGGGTTATATCAATGCGCTTTTGCAGCTAAAAGAAGAGCAGCATGCTGAAAGAAGAATACTTATCGTTGATGATGATCCGGCTTATGCAAAGATGGTAAGCGGATGGATCAAGGATCAATATACGGTAAACATCGTAACAGCCGGTATGCATGCGTTAAAGTTCCTTATTAAAAACAAAGTGGATCTTATCCTGTTGGACTATGAGATGCCGGTGGTTGACGGTCCACAGGTTCTTGAGATGATAAGAAGCGACCCGGACCTGATGAATATCCCGGTTGTCTTTCTGACGGGCATCAGCAGCCGGGAAAGTATAGAAAGAGTGCTTTCGCTCAAACCGGCGGGTTATATCTTAAAGAACACCACAAGGGAAGATCTGCTGAATACGCTTAGGGGTCTGTTTGCGAAAATATAGGAAATCCAATGGCTCGACACAAAAGGCAGGGAACTTAATGCGGAGAATAAACCCTTCTTTCTTCAGGTCAACCTGGTCAATCCCCATGACATCATGGAATATGACAATACGGGCTTTGAAAGCCCGAATATGGAGTTGGGCGGCAAGCCTGACGATCCTGTCTATGAAACAACCTATGACGTGCCGTTACCTGAAAGCTGGGATTTTGACCTTTCGGCTTCGGACGTGCCGGATGGTGTCAGGATCTACCAGGAACACTATGACTTATATACAGGAGTGATCAGCGATCACGATCTATGGCAGGATTACCAGAACTACTATTTCAACTGCATCCAGGATTCTGACAACAATCTGATGGAGATACTGGGGTATCTTCAGGATAACGGCATGATGGATAATACCGTGATCGTGTTTACCTCAGATCATGGGGAAATGCACGGAAGCCACGCCTTAAAGGGCAAGGGGGGATTACTGTACGAGAATAATATGCATGTCCCGCTGGTCATTGTCCATCCCGATTATGAAGGAGGCCGCAGGATCTCCTGCGTGACCAGCCATATGGATCTGGCTCCTACTTTGGTAGATCTTACGAATATCCCGGATGAGAAGAAGAAAGAGATCACGGCAGGACTGTCCGGCCACAGTTTGATACCGTTAATGAACGGGAGCGCTGACAGTGTGCGTGACGCTTCCCTGTTCTGCTATGAAGTGCTTTCCTTTTCCATTGTGGATTTTGGAACGGATGCGGAAGGAAATACGACGCGAACCCTTAATCTGGACAAGCGTGGTCTGATGAGAGGGATTGTGACAGACCGGTATAAGTTTGCCAGGTATTTTGCCCCTATGGATTTCAACAATCCGCAGACATTGGAGGAACTTTATGCACATAATGATGTGCAGCTGTTTGATCTTGAGGCAGACCCGGAAGAACTTGTCAACCTGGCTGCGGATCCTGAGACCAATAAAGAGCTTATCCTTGAAATGAACGATCTGATGAATGAGACGATCGCCCGGGAGATCGGAGAAGATGACGGAGCAGAGGTAAAAAAGGCTCTCAAAATTATCAAGGATATGGCCGGGCAGTAATGACAGCCTGTTTATATTTATGCATCGTTGTATAAGAAAGGATGTATTTGGCATTCACGGCAGTCTGTTCAGCACCCAGGCGAATGCTTTTGCCATCCTTATGCCGGTGTCACGGAAATGATTTCCCGGATTCCACTCGAGAGTTGTATCTATTCCACGGTCATCCAGTAGAGCGTGCGCTTCCCTGATCCTGTTTCCGACAGAAGCCATCACGGGATTGCGGGTTTTTTCTTCTCTGTCGCCGAGGCTGAGGTAAACAGAACCGGTGTGAATCCGGTTTTCCCGCATATAGTCAATAAATCCGGGAAACCACAGGGATGGTGAAGCAGCTGCCGCAGCCTTAAATACATCAGTCTGATATACTGCCCAAAGAGAAAAAAGTCCTGCCAGGGAATAACCACCGATGATATAGTTTTTTTCCTGATCTGTGCAGATTTTCAAAACTTTGGACAGCATATCAGGCGCACCGTCTCCAAATCCTTCATTACCATACACGGCAGAGGCGTGCCAGGGTGACAGATCCCTGTTCCAATTATGGATCTTTACAGCAGTCAGACAGAAATCCCTGCTGCACAGTTTCTTTATTTCAGACACTTCGGATTCCATTTCCTCAAGATCGTGAGTGTCTGCCATTTGGATAAGGACAGTATCTGCATCTGCTTTTCCGTATGTAGATATCATTTACCGGTCTCCGATTCCTATCATTTCAAGCTGTTTTTTGCCCATGTCATAGACCATTTTACAGGCTTCCTCTCTGGAAAGCCTGTTGTCGTCAAACATCATCATGACTGCAAGCCCGTAAGTATAGATTACGATATCCCTCACCGTGGTTCCGATCACAGCTGCAGGGATATCGTACTCTTTTGCGAGGAGCTTTACGGCATCTTCATCAAACTGGAACTTAAAGATGCTCTCCTCGCCGTAAACCCGCTCTCCTATGGTATCCATGGGATCATCAACATTGACAAAACGGAATACGTTCGGGTGATCACAGGCATTTGATAAGAATCTCACGCCCGAGACAAAGAAAGCATCTATCGCGTTTTTTCCATCCATCTCTTCGGGAAGAGAGCCGTAGAGCCTGTCTGCGGCATATCCGAACAGTTCTTTTTTCAGTTCTGTCATGCTTCCGAAGTGCCATGAAACCGGCTGTGTCGAACAGCCAAGCTTTAATGCGATCGATTTGATCGCAACGGCGCCTATGCCTGATTCGTCCAGAAGCTCATATGCTGCCTGCAGGATCATCTCCCGGGAGATCTTTTCCTTTCGACCCATGTCTTTTTCCTCATGAATAAGGTCTGTAGTCCAGAGGACGCGTACAGCCCAGCCCTTCAGATATCCTTGCAAAGCTTTTTTTTGCCAGTGTATTGAACACCAGGCGGACCAGGAGTCTTACCGGCGCCGGAAAGATCTCGGGTCCCGTAAACTTTTTGCACTTTTCGGATCTGAAATTTCCACATGCCGAAAACTCGCGTCCCATAGCGGCATAAGGGACAGTGATGCGTTCTTTTTGTTTCCCTTCCATGAATCTTATGCTGAAGTTGTCACCCTTCACCAAAGTGCCCATGTACTCACAGCCAAGCTTCCCGGCAAGGATCTCAAGATATGCCTCTCCGCAGCGAAGCTGGATTCCCTCTGCAAAACCGCTCTGTAATATGAAGGCCATCTTTGATCCGTCATTTTTCGGTTCGAGTGTTTCCAGAAACTCCAGCAGAAGTCCGGGTATGCATTCCACATAAAGAGGCAGCGCTATAAGGATGTTCTGATTACTGATAAAAGCATTCCTGATGTCATCCCACTGCTCCCTGTCGGATACCTCATACTGTTCAAAAGTCGTACCGTTTTCACACATCCCCTTGGTAAATTCTTTCAGTATCATGTCTGTGTTGCTGAATTTCTTTACACGCGGACTGCCGTTTATTATCATCACATGCATGATACAGCCTCCTTTAGCTCATTTCTTTCAAATACTCCCAGGGATCTGCTTCCCATATTGAGGGCTGCTCTTTCAATCCACCGCTTCAGATAATCCTTATCGGCTTCGCCCAGAATGATAAGACCCATATCCGTTTTCTGTTCATATCTGGGCACATGTCTCATCTGGTCTCCCACAAATGTAAGATACATGGTCATGATGGGAATTATCCTGTCAAAGATGTTCTTTCCCTTATAATCGATGAATCCCAGTGCCGTGTCTGAAATGACCCACAGCTGTTCTGCATGTATTATTCTTTTCAGGATGATCTCATAATCATCCTTTATTGCACACTCTCCGGGCGTCTTCAGCCAGCAGTGATTGCATCCGATGCAGTGGCTGATCTTTAAGGGAGCAGCTTCTATGAACTCGGTTTCTGCGGCCCGGTTCTCCAGACTTTTTTTCAGCTCATCCGTTACTGATGTATCGGAGGTAGTATTTACGATCAGTACCATTTGTTCCGATGCCTCCTTTTCACAATAATATAAATTTGTTTATATAAACGCGTTTATATTATAATAAATCCGTAAGCCTGTCAATATCTTTTTTTAGTGGATAAACTGCATGCAGCCGCATGCCGATAAACAACAAGCATGAGTGTGCTTGTTGTCTGAATGAAAAGGATTTGTCAGGAATTTCTGTTTGCTTGGATCCAGCTGACAGCATAATCCACAAGCTCACGCTGTTTCATTAATCTGAGAACGGCATTTCCAAGGGTGGTCTTCCTGACAGGGCACACCTGTTCAAATGCCGTTCCTATCTGGATAAAATCCTCTCCGTCAACGAAAAGAGTTTCATATTCCTTCCAGATCCTCTTCCCGTTCTCCTTGACGGCGCTGTGCTCGATGCAGTTATGCTTTCCCGGATAATCAGCCCTGACATCCGCAAGGTGTATGGATGTATTTTTGTCATAGTCCACACCTATCATCAAAACATCTCCGTCGAACTCATACAGCTTTCCTATCGGAGAAGTATCACCGAAGATATCTGACAGATCATGTCCTGATACAAGATACTGCGCATTTTTTCCCCATGCTGCAACCGACCTGGCAGGATGCTCACTCCGCTGGGCTCCCGGCCAGGTACGGAACATCTCCGAAACCGCTCCCATGGTATTGGTCGGAGTGATCAGCCTGTCATATGCAGGCCAGTTTTCGCGTATTATATCCCAGTATTCTTCATCGACATCCCAATGAACACCTGTCTCGGGATCCAGGTTTTTCCATGACTGGGTCGGCATCATCAGGGTCCCGTCCGTCCCCACGGTTTCCGTGAGAGCCTCGATCACTGTCTGTGCGCCGCCGCATACATATCCGATCGCGGAAAGGGATGTGTGTACCATAACGGTACTGCCTTTTTTCAGTCCCACTTCCCGGAAGGCAGATCTGATATCATTTTTCGTGACAGGTTTCATGGTTTCACTGCCTCAGATGCCAGATATCCGAATTGTACTCGGCAATCGTCCTGTCTGAAGAAAAGAAACCGGCTTTTGCGATGTTGTTGATACACATCTTTGCCCATCTGCGTCTGTCTTCGTAGTCGGAAAGCATCTGATCCTTGACACGGATATAATCCTTTACATCAAGCAACGTCATGAACCAGTCCTTGACGATCAGCTCGTTATGAAGCCTGTTCAGGTTATCGGCATTTCCAAGCGCCATGATCTCAGGCGATATGATAAAGTCAACGAGCTTTTTGATCAGGCTGTCATTTTCATAGAAGTCGCGTGATACATAGGCGTGTCTGTCATACAGCCCGATGACCGTATCTGACTTTTCGCCAAAGATATATATATTGTCATCTCCCACGAGTTCATGGATCTCCACATTGGCGCCATCCTCAGTTCCGAGCGTTACCGCGCCGTTCAGCATGAACTTCATATTTGAAGTCCCGGATGCCTCTTTGCTGGCCAGAGATATCTGTTCGGATATATCTGCTGCCGGTATGATGATACCGGCCTTCTGTACATTGTAGTTTTCGATCATGACAACACGGAGGTAAGGCGCAACTTCAGGATCGTTTGCGCACAGATCCTGCAGACAGAGGATCAGATGGATGATATCCTTGGCGATCACATATGCCGGGGCCGCTTTTGCGCCGAAAATTGCAGTGATGGGACGCACTGGCTTTTTACCGCTCTTTATCTCAAAGTATTTATTGATCACATAGAGCGCATTCATCTGCTGTCTCTTGTATTCGTGCAGGCGCTTGACCTGTACATCAAAGACAGAGTCGGTGTTTATATCAATATTCTGTGTGCTTTTGAGGAAGCGGGCCGCAACGCTCTTATTATGCGCCTTTATCTCCAGCAGCTTATCAAGCACTTCCGGATCATCAGCATACTTTAAGAGTCCTTCGAGCCTGTCGGCATCCTTCAGGAAACCGTCCCCAATCAGGCTTCTGATCAGACCGGTCAGCTCGGGGTTGCAGTGCATCAGCCATCTTCTGAAGGTGATACCGTTGGTTTTGTTGTTGAATTTTCCGGGATATATATTTGAAAAATTCTTCAGTTCACTCTGTTTTAATATCTCTGTATGAAGGGCTGCCACGCCGTTTACGGAATATCCGTAGTGGATATCCATATGCGCCATATGAATCCGTCCGCCATCATCGATGATGTATGTGGTCGGATCCGCAAACTCCTGTCTGACACGGTTATCCAGCTCCCTGATGATGGGCAGGAGATGGGGGACGACCTCTTCCATGTAATCCATCGGCCACTTTTCGAGAGCTTCGGAAAGGATGGTATGGTTGGTATAGGCACAGGTCTTTCTGACCTCCGATATTGCCTCGTCCATCGTAAACCCGCGAAGCTGGAGCAGTCTGATAAGCTCGGGGATGACCATTGAAGGATGGGTATCATTGATCTGGATGGCGACATACTCATGGAGTCTGTGGATGTCTCCGCCGCGTTCCTCAGTTTCAGCCAGGATGAGCTGTGCCGCATTGCTCACCATGAAATACTGCTGATATATCCTCAGTACCTGTCCGGCCCTGTCACTGTCATCGGGATAAAGGAAAAGCGTGAGGTTCTTTTCTATATCATTTTTGTCAAAATTGATCGAATCTCCGTTTACCAGACTCTCGTCAATGGAATCAAGGTCAAAAAGGTGAAGCTTGTTTATCCCTTCAGCCTGATATCCGGGGAT
>JAGACK010000021.1 GCA_017614155.1 Lachnospiraceae bacterium | reverse complement strand
TTGGCTTACATCAGTTTCAATCAAAATGGAGGGAAAGGCAATGGCTATTTTAACCCGACTTTCATTGGTCATTTCTTTCCGACCCGTATTGGTCGATTTAGTGCGACTCTGGGTGGTTAATATCTCCCGACCCTAACAACATAAAGTCCGAATCAAATTTGACGATATTGTTGCGTACCTGTTCATTAAATCTTTTATTGCTGTACCCGTATATTTCAGCCAAATCTGTGTCAAGCATCACCTTGCGACCTCTGATATCATATAACCGTTCCTTCAGATATTGCTCAGTAACCTCAATTACCGCTATCTCTGTATTTTCTACTTCTATTTTTTTCTTTTGTGTCATAACTATCCTTTCATACTTTTGCGGTCGAAAATTTCGTCCGCAAATTTGCTCAACATTTTGATCTATCAGATTAAACCGCCTCGAATTACACACGGTTAACCTTATCGAATTCGATAACTTTGAAGTATAACCCCTCGAATTCGAGGGGTTTAGGTTTGCGGTGCAATAATTGCACCGCAAATCACTTCTTTTCCGTTTTTCCCTTCTTCGTCAGTTTCTCATACTCAAGCTGATATGCGATCAGCCGCGGTATGTATTCCGGTGGGGTGCGCCGCCCCGATTCCCAGTCCTCTATTGTGCGGACCGGGATACCGGTATGTTTTGAAAACTCTGTTCTATTCTCACCGACACTTTCACGAAGTTCCCTGATCTTTTTTGCTATATTCACGCTACTTTCACCTCCACGCAATGCCATAGGGATAATATAACATATTTCTCTTCTTACGGCAATGCGTGAAGTATGAAAATCTGCATTTTTTTGTGATAATCGGATCATATGCCTCTTTACTTTCTGTCCTTCATGAGCTGACAGTATCCGAGTAACCGCTTGGAAAGTCTGACACTATCCGCAGCGGGTTCTATCTCCGCCCGAATAAAAGCATCCAGTTTTTCTCTTTCCATCTTTTCAAGCAGCGCCGGACCGTATTTCATCATCAGTCTGCTCATGACCTCAACACAGCGCTCGAAGGCAAGATTATCCTTGGGATCATCATAATAATTGAATGTTGTCGTAGGTTCCACATATTTCCTCTCCTTCCTGCACTGTCGCTGTTATATTTCGGTGTCTGTGCCGCCGATAGCATTTTGGTAGTAAATTCTATTACTCTTCGCCGTCCTCGTCGTCAGGCTCATCAGAAGAATCCTCATCTTCTTCAGATTCTTCGTCCCCTTCGTCCTCTCCAAAATCTTCTTCAGAAGCGGGATCATCCTCATCCGATTCATCATCATTTCCCATATCTTCCGGTTCGGTGATCTCCTCTGCTTTCTGCTTATCCTTCAACGACTGAGGCTCGGTTGTGGCGGTCGCACCTTCCGCTTCTGCTCTGATCAGTTCGATCATGCTCCTGCAATCCTCAGACTCCATAGCTGCGGCAACGATTCTCTCCAGTTCTGCTTCCTCATAAAGCATGTAATCGGGGAGATGCTTTACAAAAAGTTCCCCGATGAGCAACTTTAACGCCCTCTCGCGTTCCCGCTGACGCTTCTCGTCCTTCTTGATCTGTTCACGAAGCTTCTGCTCATATTTGGCTCTCTGTTCCTCAAGCCTTAAGCGTTCCTTACTCTTACTGTTTTGTTCTTTCAACATGATATATTTCCTCCTTCACTTATGATAAATTTGTCTCTTCGCGCTTATGTCCGGGCGTGTTATAATGCTCCGCCTTATAAGCATCGACCTGTTTCTGATAATGATCCATTTTCCCATGTATTGACGCACGTTCTCGGGTCGGTTTCTTCTGCGCACTCTGATGGTTCTGCCGTGCAAGCTGTTCTGACTGCATCTGTCTGGCGGCTGCCTGTGCCTGTTCTTCTGCCTGCTTTTTTTGTTGTTCTGCTTCCGAATTATTATCAAGCATCGCCGGCTCTTCTCCGCCATCGTTACTGCCTTCACCGGAGCTGCCGTTTGGATTAACGCAGAATTCGATTGCTTTTTTGATGTCTTTAAGAATCGCGATCTCATCCTTAAGCAGTGTAAGATCCTCGTCCTTCAAATCCTCCGTTATCTCTGCCTTAAGAGTATCGATTTTCTCATTCCATAACTCTCTCGCAGCTTCCATACTGCCGTCTACAAGATAAGGATCAAGCTCACGTTTCGCCTTGTGGTACTGGTTCAGTTCATTGCGGTGAGCCTTCTGGAATTCAGCATTTTTACTCTTAAAAAAATTCCTCTGCGACTCTTCAAATACAGGCTTGTATTTCTCGTAATTATCCAGCGACTTAAGACGATCCCGGTATTCCTTTACCTTCGCGCGTTTATCTTTTATCACGCCCTCTTTTTGGGATACCGCATCTTTCTTTTTCTTTATCAGTTCCTCCAGTTCATCCGATGTTGTGATGCCGTTACTCATGAGGTAGTTGCAATCCTTATTCATCTGTTTAAGGTTCGTTTTCTGTGCCGTATGAATACCGTGATCATAGGTGAGTGCGACCTCGTTACGATGGTCATAATACTTCATGACCATATCCGCAACGGTAGGCTCTTCCAACCGCCTGATTTCCTCGCGCATTTCCTTCATCCAATCGGATATCTCACGGATGACGGATAAGATACGACGGATCGCGTCATTGGTTTTCTTAACCCAGCGGTTCCAGCTTCCTTTCTCCGTAACAATCCCTCTGGCTTCCATCCGGCGGACAGCACTGCCCTCATGCACCTGCGGGATCTCATCGATACCTCGCTTCTCATTTGACCGATGATCGACACGACAGGACAGACCTTTCTCCTCAAATTTTGCATTGACCAGTTCCGCCCAGCGCCTGCGCCAGTGTTCCAAAAGCGCGGGATCGTTCCACCCGGTACTCGATACAGCCATGGTCTTATATTTTCCGTTTGTTTTACGGATTTTCTCACCGTTCTCATCAAGAACATACTCCTGATGCTGCTTATCTCCCCACATGCCGCTCTCTAAAAACGGACGGATAGGAGATGTAAGATGACCATGTGGATTCGGGATTCCGTGCTTACCCTTGTCCGGATCATGGATCGCCACATCAACGATCATGCCAAGCGGCACCATTTCCTCGCGGACAAATGTATCCAGCAATTCGATGTTCTCTTTCATAGTGAGTTCGTTCTGAAGGGCAATATCAAAGCTGTAGGCAAGCTGGGCATCCTTACGGTTCTCGTTATACTCAACCTCTGTCCACAGCGTCTGACGGTCATGGAGTCTTTCCGGCACATAGTCCGGAGCGTATATCATGGATGTGATAACTCCCTTTTTCCTGCTGTAGTCCTGCGTCTCTCCATAAAAAGCGTCATACAGCTTTTCACCCGAGCGATACGCCGCAGCGGCTATCGCCGTATGTCCCGTGGTACGCTTGATATGTCCGAGACTGAAATGATAAAGTGCCATATTCATGTGCTCCCCCTTTCCGAATGTACTGTTGTGATCTGCGCCAGAATCTGATTCCTCACAAGGACGTTTGCATTGAGGTTATCCATCATCTGATAAAACTCCGGCTCAGTCATATCCTTTGTCTCCGGATAAAAATGCTCAATCACTCCGCCCTTGGTACATAGCCTGTGAGTACGGGCAGCATATTCCGGATCATAGTCGGCACGATGCCGGGATTTCTGATACTTTGCCCGCAGTTCCAGTCTGGAAAGCCTGTGCCGTTCCTGATCCAGTTTCTCCTCTCCCTGCCGATACTCCTGTTTTGCTTTGTCAATCTTTCTTTTTTCTTCCATTGATGTGCTCCTTTCAAAAAATGATTGTTTACACTGGGGATAGCTGCCGGAGGCAGCGCAAGGGGCTTGCCCCTTGACGGCGCGTAGCACCGAATGCTTATCCATGCTCGGGCGTCGGATAAGCTGCTCCCGGCACGGTCCACGAGGTCCGGTGGACCTCGGTTCTGGACGTACCGGAGCGAAGCGGAGACCGCGATTCATATTCACCCTCCCGGGTGAATATAGAAGTGCGCTATTACATTACGGTAATAGATGGGCACTGCTCGTTCTCCGATACCGCCTTTTCTGATAGTCTGATACATATCCGACTCCTCCTTTCTCGTTTTCGTGCTCTATAATTTTGTAGTACTCATTTCGTACCGGCGCGTTTTGATAATAGTACGCATTTCGTAATATGTCAATACGATAATTTTAATATCTGTTTAATTTTACGGTTTGCGTATCGATGCGCATCATGATATACTGTTTACGAAAGGCAGGTATCGATCATGGGATATGGACAGAATCTTAAGAATATACTTGATGAAAAGGGTATGACCGTAAAAGAACTCGCAAAAAAAGTCGGCATTGCGCCGACTACTCTTTACTCAATTATTCAGAGGGATACCGCAGTCAGATTCGACACGGCATTGAAAATATCTCACATCCTCAACATACCGATCAACTCGATATGCAAGGATAATCCTTACGAACCCGGAGAAACTCTCCCGATACTTCCATCGGATAATGAAAAGCTCATGATCAACCTTCAGAAGAAGGCATATTTTTCTGACCGAACTTTAAAGCTTGTAGAGATTTTTGACTACACCGAATTACCTCATATAGACCAGCTCATAGCCGACTTTTTTGTGTTAAATGATACAGCACGGAACGACCTTTTTGAATATATCAATATTATGAAAAGAAGTCATACGGATCCTAAACGCAAAAAAATACTTGATAAAACTAAATAGCAATCAGTGGTTCGGCGATTATGTATCCGAGTATAACTTTGCTCAGTCTGTAGAAGACGGATAGCAGATTCATCTTCGCCAGCTTTACAGTGTCAGGTTCTTTCTCCACGCCATAGCAGCGGAACTTCATCTGTTCCGATTCACTGGCATTATGATTGTGCATGTAACGTGCCGCTTGGACAAACATGCCGCCCGAACCACAGGCAGGATCCAGGAACTTTTTATCGCCCGGTTCCGGATTAAGTACTTCTACCATGTAACGTACGACCGTTGCAGGCGTATAGAATGTTCCGCCGTCCTTACCCTCTGCCAATGCAAAGTTTCCAAGGAAGTATTCATAGATTTCTCCGAAAATATCCACCGTGCAGTTTTCCGGGATGTCCTTGAATATCCTGACGATGTTGGATAACAACTCCGGCTCTTCTTCCGGTACCAGCTGTGCATACACTTCCTTCGGAAGAACGCCAAGCATCTTCGGATTCTCATCCTCTATAGCTTCCATTGCCTTCTTTACTATGGTTGCCTTATTAGCATCATCCGGAGCGTCATTGATATAATCGTAATATGCACATTCCGGCAGGAAGAAGCCACACTTCTCTATAGCGATCTCTTTGATGGATTTCTCCATACGTCCGCCCTTAAACTTGTTATACTCTGCTTCTATTTCATCTTTATGCTGCTTAAACAGAATGTCTGCATAGCGAAGGAAGATCAGTCCAAGTATCGGTTGACCATATTTATTTGCAGCAAGATGAGCTCCGGCACGAAGCACATCCGCCGAATGCCACAGGTTGTCTTTTAACTGTTTCAATTCTGCATCTGTCATTAATATTTCCTCCAAAGTTTGTCTGCCGGATATACTCCGACATCATAATCATATTCTTTTATATGTCCCATAATCAGGACTTATTCGATCCCTTTTAATCCTCTGTTACTATTCACAGTCTTTCAGCCTTTTCTGAAATCATTCTTCTTATCACGTGACGATTTTTTGCTTTGAGCAAAGTGCTAAAAAGTCAGATTTTTTCTGCGTTTTTTGGCATTTTTCTATTGCTTTTTATATCGTCATGTGTTATACTATACATGACGATTTGAAAGGAGGTGTCCACATGGCCATCACGTATAACAAAGATAAACGATCCGGATTAACTTACGCCTATGAAACCACTTATGTCTGGGACAAAGAGAAAAAACAGTCCCGTTCCAAACGTACACTCATAGGTCGTGTCGATGAAACAACCGGCGAAATTGTTCCGACCGACGGGCGCGGACGTAAACGCAGTCCCAGCTATGTTCCCGAAGAGGGCGAGTATGTCATGCCTAAAACCATCAAGGAGCTCAGGGCAGAAGTACTGCGTCTTTTAGAAGAAAACTCTGTCCTGCGCAAAGAGATCCAGAAACTTAAATCCAAAAGGAACCTTTGATCTCCAATGACACTCAACGAAGCTTATGAAAAACGCCGCCAGGAAATGATTATCCTTCAGCGTGAAAACAGGCAGCTCAAATCGACCGTAGAGAAATTAAGCAGCGGTACATACGTAAATTCCGAAAAGGCTGGCCATATCCGGACGATAAACCGCCTGACACAGGAAAATCAGCACCTGAAAAATGAACTCAAACGATACAAAGATCTTTACCGCCAGCAGGTCATAGTCCGCGAAACCTTTAATGCCAGCGCATCTGACGCTGTCATCGAACTCGACTCATTCAAAGACGAGCTGCAGTATTACAAAGACAAATGCGAGGATCTGGAAACCCGGCTAAATGCCATATTAAAGAACACTGCAAGCGAAAACGCCGAACTCATTGCCCAGGTCGATGCCCTGAAGGAAGCCCTTCTTAAAGAAAAAGCCAAAGCTGATACGGACAGCACAAACAGTTCTCTCCCGACAAGTAAAACTCCTATAGGAAAGAAAAAGCACATCCCTAACTCTCGTGAAAAATCCGGGAAAAAGCGTGGTGCTCAGGCCGGACACAAAAAGCATTCCCTTTCCTCTTTCCCCGATGATGAGGTAAATGAGACCGAGGAGTTTAGGCTCGACAACTGTCCTGACTGCGGAAGCAGTTCTCTTACCTTTCTTGAAAAAAGAGAAAAAGATGTCCTGGATTACGAGGTCCGTATCATAAAAAAGAGGAACTTCTTCTATGTCTACCAGTGTGATGACTGCGGACACATCGTACACTCTCCAATACCATTGAACCTGAAAGAGAGCATCCAATACGGCAGTCATGTCCAGGCACTTGCTCTTTCACTTACCAATATCGGGTTTGTCAGCGTCAGCCGGACAAAGCGGATCATTGAAGGAATTACCGATGGATCCATAAGTTTATCTGAAGGTTTTATCTGCAAACTTCAGCAGCGTGCTTACGACGCTCTTGATCGCTTTGAACGGGAAGTCCGCATGTTCTGCATCACCTCAAAACTTCTATGCTGGGATGACACTGTTATTTTCATCAACACAATGCGCGCCTGTCTGCGTTTCTATGGCAATGAGCATGTCGCCCTGTTTGTAGCCCACGAAAAGAAAGATCGGGCCAGTATAGATGATGACTCCATTCTCGCCGCCCTGCCGGAAGAAACAGTTGTAATGCATGATCATGTAGTCATGAATTATAACGAGGATTTCCACTTTACAAATGTTGAATGTAACCAGCACTTACAGCGCGACCTGCAAAAGTTGTATGATATATCCCGTCTATCATGGGCTTTAGCCCTCAAGGACCTGATTTCTTCAACGATACATGATCGCAAACTCCTGATCGAACAGGGACGATCCGAATTCGAAAAAGAGTATATAAACGAGTTCAACAAAAAGCTTGATCAGATACTTGCCAATGCTGACATTGAACACAAGAAAACAGTCAGACATTATTTTGAAGCAGATGATCGAAACCTCATAAAAAGGATCAGGAAGTTTCGGAATAACTACTTCCTATGGGTGACAGATTTCTCCATTCCCGTAACAAATAACCTCAGCGAAAGAAACCTGCGCCCAGCAAAAATAAAGCAAAAAGTTTCTGGTCAATACATAAGTATCACAAGTGCAAAGTACTTTGCCAGAATACGAACATATCTGCAGACCTGTCGGATCTACAATATTTTGGAAGCAGATGCCTTATCACGTCTTACATGCGGAGTCCCATACACTCTTACGGAATTGATGTCGGGCAGTCAATCCCGTCTTATTTCCTGACCCCAAAAATCATAGTTCTTCTTTCTCCTTCATCGGCTGTGAATAGTAACAATCCTCTGTATCCGGGATCACTTCCATGATGTCACTGACATCACATTTCAGCGCCGTACAAATCTTCGCAATGATCTCTGTATTAACGTTTTCATTCTTACCAAGCTTGGTTATGGAAGCAGCGCTAATACCGGCTAATTGCTGAAGATCCTTCTTTTTCATATCTCTGTCAATCAATAATTTCCAAAGATTTTTGTAACTGATAGCCATGTATGTAAACCTCCATCTTCATTTTCATGAATCACACCTATACTACATCTCTTTTAATATACCATCAAAATCTCGAAAATTCAAGGATCAATCTTGCAATCGCACGAAAAATATGGTTTTCACTTGAATTAATCTCCGTTTTCTGGTATTATGTCATAGTGAACTGTTCATGGTGCATTCTAACCACGATACAAGAGGTATTTGGCATGATATTTATTAGTGGAGTCCACGGTGTTGGGAAATCCTACTTCTGTGACATGGTTAAACGCGAAGTATCAATAAACACCTACTCGGCAAGTGCTTTGATAACAGAGAAGAAAAAATCCGGTTTCTCCAGCGATAAACTTATTCCGGACATAGATGATAACCAGCAGTACCTGCTTGACGCAGTAAATGAACTGCGTTCGTCTGAACAAAACTTTATCCTGGATGGGCACTTCTGCCTCCTGAATGCAGAAGGTGCAGTTACACGTATCCCTCCAGAAACTTTCACTACGCTGAAGCCGGACGCTATCATATTATTGACGGAAGATCCTGAAGTCATCGCTTCCCGCAGAAAAGAACGTGACGGCAGAGATGTCTCTCCTGAAGGGATAAAAGAGTTTCAGGACAAAGAAAAGGAATATGCACTTGAGCTAGCGCAAGGCATCGGTTCAAAGCTCTTCATTTCCAAAGGCACTAGTGACCTTAAGAATGCTATATCATTTATAAAAACACTGTAGGAGGGATCTGATCACATGGCTGGTATCTTTTCATTGCGTAGATTTTCAGACATCAATCTGTCTGATCCTTTTTTTGAATCTCTGAAATCAGACTATCAGGGATCCGAAAAGACCGCAGAATTTAATACATGGTTCAATAACAAAGCTCGTGAAGGCCGAACAGCCTTGGTATTCGATGACGATGAAGGCTTGGGTGCTTTTATTGCAATTAAGCCCGAGGCCGAAGAGATAGAATTAGACGAGGGAACTTTTCCGGCAATACAACGCCTCAAGATCTCAACATTTCTCATCGCACCACGCTTCCGAGGTCAACATCTTGGCGAAGGCGTACTCGGACTTGTTCTGTGGAAGTGGCAGGAATTTGGATATGATGAAGTCTATGTGACTGTGTATGATTCCCATCAGGATCTGATAGGACAACTTACAAAGTTTGGTTTCACTTTGGCTGGACATCGTGATGGCGAAAGTGTTTATGTTAAAAATCGGAACAACATTGATTATTCTGATCCCTATAAATCTTTCCCGTTTATTGACCCAGACTTTGACGAGGCTGGGTACCTTGTTGTAGATGACTATTTCCATGACACTCTATTTCCATACTCAGAATTAAAACGGAACACCACTGACAAGGTCATTCTCGATGTAAGCAATGGCTTGTCCAAAACATACCTTGGATCACCCATCTCTCAGTTAGGTTTTCAGGCCGGCGATCCCGTTTTTGTATATCGCAAGCATACTGGACCAGGTAGCCCAGGCTATAATTCCTGCGTAACAACCTATTGCATGGTAAAGGACATCGTTTGGGTTAAGAAAAATGGTCAAGCTTCGATGACCTATGAAGAATACATGTCCAGAATCGGTAACAAATCGGTTTATGATTCTCTTGAACTTCAGAACCAATATAATAATAAAAAGTCCCTCGTTATTATTGAACTGGTTTATTACGGTTTCTTCGGCGGCGGAAACAACATTAACTGGGTATGGCTAAAGAACCACGGATGCTGGGGAGATGGATATCCTACTTCTCAGAAGCTCTCCCATGAGCAATTCAACAAAATACTGAAGGAGGGCAATATAGATGCCAGCAATGTTATTATCGATTAAGCCTGAATATGCACAGCGTATTATAGACGGCACAAAAGAATTTGAATTCCGAACCAGGCGATGCCGCGAGGATATTAATAAAATCATCTTCTACTCCACTGCACCGGAAAGCAAGGTTGTCGGTGAGGCGGAGATTGAAGAAATAATATCCGGAGCCCCATCAACTGTATGGGAACTCACAAAGCATGCTGCGGGTATCCCACGTAAGTTCTTTCGCAAATACTATAAAGGTCGCCGTCTAGCGGTTGCCTACAAATTAAAGAACGTGATTGCCTATGATGAACCTAAGTCTCTTGAAGACTACGACATCAATCATGTACCTCAATCATTCATATATCTAAAAAAAGAACCACATTAATTTGGTGTGGTTCTTTTTGAAATGAGCACTCCGCTATATCATCTGAAAATGCCTCATAGCATCCTCTATTGCCTTAATCTTTTCCTCGGGACACCCCGGTTGCTTGCTGTCCGGTGACTTCGGCTTATTATAATTCTCCCGCTCAATGATCCCGTGCTTCTGCTTAACCTGCGCGATATTGAGATTAGTCACCCGATACCCGTACTTCTCCTTAATCCAGTCCCGTATGGCATTATAGGTTGCACCTTTCTTAAACCCATCCGTATCCATATCCTCCAGACTGAACTCCACACGGATTTTCTTCGACTTGACATCTCCCTTGGAAAGGCATACAACCGTCTCGACATTCCCTGTTCTCGGGAACATGTCCACGGGCGCCGCTTTTATTATGCGGTAACCGGCATCCGTGCAAAGAGCAAGGTCACGCATCAGGGAAGTCGGCTTGCATGATACATAGATGATGCTGTCCACCCCGTAATCCAGGATCTTTGCAAGCGCCTTTGGCGTGGCGCCTTCTCTGGGCGGATCCATGATGATGAGGTCCGGCTTTTCATCAAGGCCTTCAAGTACCTTCAGTACATCCCCCGCGATAAACTCAGTATTTGTGATGCCGTTTATTTGCGCGTTTTCCCGGGCTGCGGCCACTGCCTCCTCTACTATCTCTATCCCGACAGCCCTTTTTGCCACCCCCGAAAGGATCTGGGTTATCGTCCCCGTGCCGCAGTACAGATCAAAAACGGTTCCCGTGCGCCCGTCGCCGCCTCCAAGCGCTTCCTCCACATACCGCCGTACCACGGAATACAGGACCTGCGCTCCCAGGGTATTTGTCTGAAAGAAAGAAAAGGGCGTGATCCGAAACCTCAGGCCGCAGACTTCATCATAGAAGCAGTCCTTTCCGTATAATAAAACCGTCCTGTCAGCCTTTACCGCATCGGCCGGACTGTCATTTATTATATGTACCACACCTGTAATATTTCCAGAAGTATGCATCGAAAGTAGCTGCTCACAGAATCTTTTCATGATATCAGCAGCCTCAAAAGCGGATGTCGTCACGATACAGACCAGTATCTCTCCCGTATTTATCCCTTTTCTCAAAAGAAGATGCCTCAGGAATCCTTCGCCGGTATTTTTGTGATAAAAAGGCATACCCTCTGTCCTGAAAAAAGAAAGCGTGATCTTTCTTATGATCTCAAAGTCAGGGTCAGAAATATTACATTCGTCGGTATTTACTATGTCATTGAAATGTCCCGCCACATGCATCCCGAGGGTCATATCCCCGCCCTTCACCTCATCACCGAAGGAATATTCCATCTTGTTCCTGTATCCTGCATATACGGGAGACGGCCTGATCTCTTCAAGAAAGCTGTCTGATGAAACCCCCGCATATTCAGGCTCTGACCTGAGAAAATTCTCAAACAGCGTCCGTATCTGGCTTTCCTTGATCTTCAGCTCCTCTTCGTAAGGAAGAGTCTGATATATGCATCCGCCGCATTTTCCAAAGACAGAACAGGCTGATGACATATCTTCAATGTCTGATCTTTCAAGTACTTCGACCAGCCGGCCTTCCTTTGAACCTGTCTTGTTTTTTGACAAAATAAAAGAAACCGTCTGTCCCGGGAGCGCGTTCTTTACGATCACCTTTTCTCCGTCGACATGGACGATTCCTTTGTTGGGAAAGGCCGACATTACAACCTTTCCCTCATATAAATTTCCTTTTTTCATTACTTTGACGAATCCTCGAGATCCTCATCTTCAAAAAGATCATCATCGTCGTCAAAATCCGGATCATCATCGAAGTCCTCGAGATAATCGGGAGTGAAATACTTGTATACCGCAAAAGCTATGGCTGCCACTGCTGCTACGGCGCCTATTATCGCAAGTATGGTCACAACAGGGCTCTTCTTTTTGGGTTCCTCTTCTTTTTTCACAAGCTCGTTCAGCTTTACCGCTGCCAGTATGTCATTTGCTTTCATGTCTTTCAGATCCTTTGCGTTCTTCATAAGTTCTTCCCTTTTAAGCGCTATATTTCCTATGAATCCTTCAGTTCCGCTTTTTGCCAGCGAGATGATCTCGTCAAGCCTGTCTCTTCCACCGCAACACTTCATGATATACCCCACCTTTCATGTCGATATTTATTTTGATCAGAACTAATGCTTTTCTATACGGACCGCACCTGCGATACTTAAATAAGTATACTACACCTTTTTTAGTTTCGCAAACCCTGCATAGATTTTCCTTTGTCCCGTCGAGTCGAAATCAACGGTCACCTCGTAGTCCCTTTCACCCCGTATGATCTCAAGGACAGTCCCTTCTCCCCACTTGAAGCTCCTGACCCTGTCTCCGGGTTTATAGTCAGGTTCCGTCACCTCTATGCTGCTTCCGAGCTTTATCTTTTCTCCGATAAAGCCTTTTGACTTTCTCTTTTCCGGAACAAACACACCATCAGGCAGGGACGCCCCGGAAGACGGCCTCACCGTGCTCCCGTCAGAAAACCTTACCGGCCTTTCAAATTTCGTCTCAGGTATGTTCATGTCCAGGAGCCCGAGGGGCATTTCCCTTACAAACCGGCTGGTAGACTGATAGCGCCTTTCCCCGTTTACGACCCGCGATGCCGCAGACGTCAGTGTCAGTTCCTTCATGGCCCTTGTCAGCGCGACATAGCAGAGCCTTCTTTCCTCTTCTATCTCTGCTTCATCATCAGCATTTATCGCCATATATCCGGGAAACAGGCCTTCCTCCATCCCGGCCACAAAAACACAGGGAAACTCCAGTCCTTTGGCGTTATGCATCGTCATGACGCGGACCCTGTCCTTGTCCTTTTCATCAAGGGCTGTATCGACATTATTGCCCTCGACGCCGTTCTGCCTCATGAAATCCACCAGATCCGGCTCTTCCATCTCGTCCTCGTATTCATCAAGAGACTCTTTGAGCTTGTCTATATACTCCATGGTCTCAAGGTAATCCTCCGGTGTTTCCGATGTCTCATCAAGATATCCCAGATAACCTGTCTGTCTGATGACCAGATCCGTAAAATCAGACAGTCTCATTCCTGCGGACCTTTCGTGCAGGTCAGACATGCAGGCTGCAAAATCCTTCATCGCATCGGCGGCTTTTCCTCCAATACTTGCTGATGCGGGCTCCCCGCAGGCTTCAAGCAGCGTGATCCCTTTTGCCGCCGCATAGGCTGACAGCTTTTCGATGCTCGTATTTCCTATCCCCCTTTTGGGGATATTAATTATCCTTGCGGTCCTCATGTCATTTTGACCGCTCACGGCTGTCAGCAGATATGACGTCACATCTTTTATCACTTTTTTGTCCCAGAATCGGAGGCCCTTTACCAGCTCATAATTAATACGCCTGACACGGAAGGCATCTTCAAATTCCTTTGACTGCACATTGGTCCTTATCAGTATGGCAAAATCATTCAGGCAGAAGCCCTCTTCTGCCGTCTTCCTTTCTATCTCGTCTGCTATAAAGGCCGCTTCGCCCGCTGCCGAATCAAGCTGCTTGTATCTGATCTTCCTTCCGTCTTCGCTTTTGGTCCAGAGCTTTTTGCCCTTTCTGCCCTTATTATGCGCAATCACCTGATTTGCGACATTCAGTATGTTTGCCGTGGATCTGTAGTTCTCCTCGAGCCTTATGACCGCCGCATCTTTGTATATCTTTTCAAAATCAAGGATGTTCCTGATATTTGCGCCCCTGAACCTGTAGATCGACTGATCGTCGTCACCCACAACGCACAGATTCCTGTATTTGGAAGCAAGTAGCCTTATCAGCTCGAACTGCGCGCTGTTCGTATCCTGATACTCGTCGACCATTATGTACCTGAACCTTTCCTGATAGGAATCAAGCACTTCCGGATACTTTTTGAACAGCTTGACCGTGTTCATGATCAGGTCGTCAAAGTCCATCGCGTTATTCCTGAAAAGCTGCTCCTGATAGGCCTTGTAGACCTCTATATGGACCTTTCTGTAGAACTCCTCATAATGCCTCGACTCATATTCCTGCGGATCTATCAGCTCGTCCTTTGCGGCGGAGATCGCATTCATCAGGGTCTTTTCCTTGTACATCTTCGTATCGACATTCAGCCTTTTGCAGACTTCCTTCAGAACGCTTTTCTGATCGGCGGCATCGGCTATCTCAAAGCCCGGACGATAGCCCAGTTTTTCCGCATGCGAGAACATTATCTTCAGGCAGGTGGAATGAAAGGTGGATACCCAGATATCCTTTGCGGCATCTCCCGTCATTTTCCCGATCCTTTCCTTCATCTCACGGGCAGCCTTGTTCGTAAAAGTGAGCGCAATGATATTCCACGGCCTTACATCTTCAGCCTCGATGAGATAGGCTGTCCTGTAGGTCAGAACCCTGGTTTTGCCGCTGCCTGCCCCCGCCAGGATGAGGACCGGACCGTCGGTGGTCTTTACGGCCTCAAGCTGCCTGTCATTTAGTTCATTTTCAAAATCCGTCATGTTCTCTCCTTATTGAAACGCCCTGAAACGGGGTGTATAATCATCCTCATGGAATACAATACCGAAACCATAATAAAAGAGCTTCTTTCATATCTGAACAGGGCAGATTATATAAAGGCTGAAGACATACCCGACATAGATCTTTATATGGATCAGGTCACCACCTTTATGGAGGAGCATTTAGGCTCCACAAGACGCCATAATGACGACAAGATCATGACAAAGACCATGATCAACAATTACGCAAAGAACAACCTGCTGCCTGCTCCCGAAAAAAAGAAATACAACAAAGAACACATAATGCTTCTGATCTTCATTTATTATCTGAAGAACATCCTGTCGATAAGCGACATAGACAGACTGATAAAGCCGCTGCGGGATGATTATTTCGGCACCGCAAAGAACGGCGTGTCCATAGAAAAGATCTACAGTTCGATCTTTTCCGAATCTGAAAGGATGTTTCCGCGGCTCCTGAAGGACATAGACACCTATGCCCGGAGATCCGAGAGGTTTTCAAAGGATTTCCCGCAGGATTCAAAGTATCTTGATTATCTCGGGATGGTCTGCATGCTCGGGACCGACATATACATCAAAAAGCAGATGATGGAACGGCTCATAGACCTGATGCCGGATCCCGATGAATAAAGATCTGTTCTAAATATCCCTCAGCTTCTCTATCGGCTCATACAGCAGATCGTTCATGTTCAGATCCTCATGGTATCTGTATGCATTCATGAACATTTCCGTCTCAGGGAAGATATCCCTTGTCAGTTTTTCAAGCTGGTTTCTCTTTTTGGGAACTTCCTCTATCTGCTTCAAAATCGAAAAAGCAGCAAAAACACCGTTGCCGATATAGCCCGTAACGGATTCCTCGGGATAAAGCTCATTAAAGATCCTCTGGCAGTTGGATATGGCCTCACAGACCACCGTCTGTCCGTACCTGCTGTTCATGGCGACAAGCGTCCCAACATCCAGGATCGTTATAACCATGACTCCCACATCCTCTTTGAGCATCATGGATTCAGCCATGCCGATAAATTCCCTTCTGCGCAGGAAGCCGGCCTTTTCCTTGGCCTCCTCGATATATCCGATATTGGCTTCTTCTCTCACATCCTCGATCAGTCTCTCATTGGTCTCTCTGCTCTTCATAATAAGACCGTTCACAACATTTGAGATGTAATAACCGGCTATGTCGAACACGCTCTGATACTCTTCCGGTATATCAAGCATAAGAATGCCGAACTGCCATGTGTCAAAAAAGATGGATATCATCTCGTGTGAGGACGGGATCCTTCCGGTATAGTACATATTTCCCGTTATCTCATCCTTTCTGATCCTCTGTTTGCTCCTTGGAACACTGACCACACCGTCCTGCTGATTCCTGTACGCTTTCAGATAAAGGACTTCGGGCGTCCTCCACTCGTCCCCGTATTTAAACTTGACCGGCTCATCGTAAAGATACAGATAAGCGCTCATCACATCGAGCCTTTCAAGCGCTTCTATTATCCTAAAGCATCCCTTCTCCAGGCTTCCGTTCATCTCCATCAGGGCAACGCAGAAATCAGTGACCTTCCTGTTCACATCCCAGTCAATCTTTCTGACATTCTCGGCTTTGTTTGTGAGAAGCTCCACGACCTTCTTTTTTATCCTCGAAAGCAGCAGTTCCATCTCCGTACGCCCGGTCATGGTCAGATCCCTTGCGCAGTACACCTTGTACAGAAGATCAAATGCCCTGAAAAGCCTGCTGGGCTCTATATAATCAAGGCCTCCCCTTTCGATGACATTTGCAACTTCCGTATAGATATCCTCTGAGGTGTTCCTTTTTACCACATTCCCGAAATATCTGGCAACTATCCTCTGGATGGAATCCTCTATGAGCTTCTTCTGGCATTCAGACTGGTAATCATGGATAATGCCTGTAAATACATAGCTTACAATCAGCTCGCTTAAGGCGTTTATGTCAAAGTAGGAATTGACTCCTATATCCTTTCTCTTTTCAAGCTTCAGAAGATCCCTGTAAGGCTCGTGTCCGCAGGAGGCTCTGGGTATGAACTGCGTATCTACCCTTTCCCTTTCAAACTCCTCGCCGTCTATCATCCTCGACCCTACCACGACCGATTCATATCCGAGGGTCACGGCATCCGCATAGACCGTTGCCAGCTGCGGTTCCATCCTGGTACAGTCGGAATTGTTGTCAAAACCGGTCACGAATATATCCCTGCCTATGACCATCTCCATCTCGTCGAGGACCCTGTATATCGCCTGCGCCATGGCATCGTTTGCGCACACCACGGCATCGGCGCCTGGATTTGACTCTAAAAGCTTCCTTGCCTCGTTGATACAGCCCGAACTGAAATCACCGTACCCGATCATGCCATCGTCCACTTCCAGACCGTTTTCCTCCATGATCTCCCTGTAGGCCGTCAGCCTCTCCTCTGCATCCGTATTGCCCTCGGGGCCGGAGAACATCAGTATCTCCTTGCAGTTCTGCTCGTTGATGAGGTAACTTATTGCATCCTTTATACCTTTGCTGTTGTCATACTGTATGCTTGGAACACCGGGGAAGGTGTCGGCGACCACGAGCTTTTTCTTGTCCGCGAGCCTTGCCATCAGCTTTCTTGATACCTCGCTGCCGTTGCAGAAATACCCCGAACCTAAAATGACCAGATCGATACCGTCCGTTGCGGCATAGGAAATCAGCGGATTCCTTTCGAAATCCACATGCATGCGGTCTCTGTATCTCTTCTCCTTGGAATAGTATTCCTTTGAAAAGACCCTGCCGGATTCTATGACTATCAGATTGATGCCCAGCTCCTGCGCTGCCATCTGCGCACCCTTTGTGATAGGTCCGTAGAAAAAGTTATCCAGCTGTTCAATGATAATGGCTATGTTTTTCTTTCTGTTCATAGTACCCCGATTACAGAAGGCGCGGGATCGGTCCTTCTGTCTCCCTGAATGTTATGAAATAAAGGCTCTGTACGCCTTGCAGGCCTCATATATATCCGATTTGCTCGTAACTTCCCACGGAGCGTGCATTGAAAGAACCGCCACTCCGCAATCCACCACTTCCATGCCGTAGAGAGACATGATATAGGCTATGGTCCCGCCGCCGCCGGCATCTACCTTGCCCAGCTCGCAGGTCTGGTATGAAACATTATGACTTTCAAGTATGCCCCTTATCTCTGCAAAAAACTCAGCATTGCAGTCATTTGAGCCGCTCTTTCCGCGCGATCCCGTATACTTGTTGAATACGACGCCCTTCCCGAAATACGCTGAGTTCATCTTGTCAAATACTGATGCGTACAGGGGATCAAAGGCAGCAGAAACATCGCTTGAAAGCATCTTGCTGTGAGCCAGGCATCTGCGCAGTGACAGCTCGCTGTATACTCCTGCCGCATTCATGATCTCCGCCAGCGCGTTTTCAAAAAACTTTGACCTCATGCCGGTTGCTCCGACGCTTCCTATCTCTTCCTTGTCAACAAGCAGGCACACTGCCGTTCGGTCAACCTCCGGAACCGAAAAGAACGCTGCCAGAGATGTGTAGGCACAGACCCTGTCATCCTGTCCGTAAGCAAGCACCATTGATTCATCTATGCCAAGGCTCCTTGCCTTTCCGGCGGGAACAACCTCAAGTTCCGCGGACATGAAATCATCTTCTTCTATATCGTATTTGGACTTCAGAAGCTTGAGCACAGCGGACTTGACAGCCTGCTTGTCCTTGGTCTTTACCGGCATGCTCCCGAAGAGCACATCCAGGTTTTCACCCTCTATGGCTTTTGAAAGTTTCTTCTCCTGCTGTTCCGATGCCAGATGGGGCAAAAGATCCGTGATGCAGAATACGGGGTCATCATCCTTTTCACCTATATTGATGTTCACCTGGCTCCCGTCGGTCTTTGATATGACACCGTGAATGGCAAGAGGCGTTGTGACCCACTGATACTTCTTGATGCCGCCGTAATAATGTGTATTGAGATAGACCATCCCGCCGTCTTCTATGACCGGCTTCTGCTTGACATCAAGCCTCGGGCTGTCTATATGGGCTCCCAGAATCTGAAGCCCGTTTTCAAGCGGCTCATTTCCGATATTGAAAAGCGCTATAGTCTTTCCCATGCAGGTCGCATAGACCTTGTCACCGGGATGGATCCTGGAATCCTTTCTGATGATCTCATCCAGATCCCTGTATCCCGCTTTTTTCGCCATGGCTTCTGCAAGAATAAAGCATTCCCTTTCCGTCTTTCCCTTGTCAAGGAAATCCATATAACCGTCGCACAGCTCATTCAGCTCCTCCCTGTCGGATTTGCTGTACAAAAGCCATGCATTGTCTTTGTTCTCCAGTAACATACCTTCCTCCGTAAAAAATCTATTATCCGTCGATATCCATGATGGTATATGGGTCGATGAACTGTCCCTCATATGATATCTGATACTTTAGCACTTTGCTTTCACCGTGTATCTCGTAAAGGGTGTCTCCCCTTTTTACCTTCATTCCCTCGGCAACATAGGGGGTGTTGTCCTCGTAATAGACTGTCTCATATCCGTTGCCGTGATTTACTTTGACACAGTACCCGTTCTCCACGCTCTCGCCGGCATAGACCACTATCCCGTCGGCTGCCGATACAACCTTTGAACCGTCCCCTGTGGTAAATGTGATATACTGGTTCTCCTGAGTATAGGGACTCGGTATAGAAACCGTTCCGAAAACCGGGAGAAATGTCGGGACATAGCTTAGGTCCACTTCCTCAGTCTCCTGTTCGATCTCCTCTTCGACGCTTTTTGATTCGAGCAGGGCATTGGCGGAGCGAAGCTGATTCTGAAGATTTTCATTGTCCGCCTCAAGGACGATAATATCCTCGGACAGAGTGCTGATCCTCTGCTCAAGCGCTCCTATCTTTGCCTGGTATTCCTCGTCCCTTTCCGCATTGTTTATCACATACATCACTGCTGCCCCTATCAGAGCCAGCATGAGCAGAACCACTATTACCAAAAAATCCTTCGATGTCCGAAAGGTCCTGACATTTCCGCCTCCCTCGGGCACCATCAGGACATTGAATCTGACACCGGCCTTTCTGTGTCCGTTTTGTCTCCTGTCATTATCCATTATTACTCACTTCCTTAACTAAAACAGTATAGCAAATTTATATAACAGGGTCAAAAGAATTCGGAAAGAATTTTATACAAATATGCAGTTTACAATTATTTTCCTCTGTGCTATCATTAGCATGTTGCGTCTTCATCAGAGGGCGTGGCAGAGCACTTGTTTGTAACATAGAAATTTGGAGGTAAGCAATGAAAGGTACAGTAAAGTGGTTCAACAACCAGAAGGGCTACGGATTTATTTCAGACGAGACAGGCAAAGATGTCTTCGTGCACTACTCAGGACTCAATATGGAAGGCTTCAAGTCTCTCGACGAAGGCCAGGAAGTTGAATTCGACGTTGTGGACGGCGAGAAGGGACCCCAGGCAACAAACGTCACCAAGCTTTGATGTATATATGGGATTCAAAAAAGGACACCCCGCAGATGATGCGGGGTGTTTTTATTATCAGTATCTGAACTTCCGGCTCAGACAGATCACATTCCATCCATCATGGACGCGTCATAGAAATCGGAATGAACCTTGTTGAAGGCCGCAACCACCTGAGGGTCAAACTGGATGCCTGCGCCCTGGTTAATGATCGAATATGCCTGGTCATGAGACATGGCTTTTTTGTAGGTCCTCTGCGAAACCAGCGCGTCATACACATCACAGACCGCGATGATCCTCGCAAGCTGCGGGATATTCGTCCCTGCAAGTCCATCGGGATAACCTCTGCCGCACCACTGCTCGTGATGGCTCCGCGCCATCTGGTAGGTATAGGTTATGAAGCTGTTGTTCGGCAACAGATATGCAAACTTTTCTATGGAATCAGCAGAGAGTACGGTGTGCTTCTTCATGGCTTCAAATTCCTCGGGCGAGTACTTGCCGACCTTTTCAAGCAGGGCATCCGGGATGCCAATCTTGCCCATGTCGAAAAGCTGTGCGGACATAATGATCATTTCTATGTCCTTGATGGGGAAACGGGCTGTCCCGTCCTTCATCATCTGCCGCAGCAGGATCTCCATGAATTTTGACACCCTTCTGCAGTGAATACCCGTATAGCCGTCTTTTTTTGTAATAAGATCGCCGAGGATCCCGACTATGAACAATTCGAGCTGATGAACATTCTGCGTCGCATCCGAGGCTCTGGTCTGAAGCTCGTCATTGTAATCCTGCAGCTGCTCATTGTAATCCTGGAGCGTGGTATTTACGCTGCTGAGCTTTCTCTTGTCCTCAAGGATGCCGATATGGAGATTCACCTTTCTTTTCAGGATCTCCGACACAAACGGCTTTACCACATAATCAACTGCTCCAAGCTGATATGCCTCAAGCTCGGTAGCCGTATCGTTTGCGCCCGACACAAAGATCACAGGGATTTCCCTGAGCTTTTCTATCGACTTCATCTGGGAGAATATCTCAAAACCGTTGATCGTGGGCATGTCGATATCAAGCAGCACCAGGGACGGAAGCCTCGCCTGTTTCTTCAGGTATTCAAGCGCATGCTTGCCGTTCTGCTCGAGCATGACCCTGTATGAACCCTCAAGGGCTTTTTCAGCAACGACAAGCTCGGTCATGCTGTCATCGATAACCATTACAGAATGCAAAAAACCGATCTCCTTTCATGTCATTTCGGCAATACTTTTCAGACTGATACTGCCTCCGAATATATCCAGCGCGCTCCCGACGGTCACATTGACCTTTCCGTCTCCCGCTCTTTTCACTCTTTCAAGGTCATCCGTATCCCTGACGCCGCCCGCGTAGGTTACGGTTATGGGACTGTTTTTTATTATGCCTATGACCTCTTCATCTATGCCGGCCCGTTTTCCCTCGACATCAGAGGCGTGGACCAGAAACTCATCACAGCTTTCCGACAGCGTATGCAGCAGTTTTTCGTCAAGCACGGACTTTGAAAACCTCTGCCATCTGTCAGTCACTACATAATACCTGCCGTCCTTTTTTCTGCAGCTTAAGTCTATGCAGAGCCTTTTCTTTCCGACTGCTTTTTTCATCCTCAAAAGCCTGTCATCATCCAGTTCCCCGTCGGGAAAGATAAAGGATGTGACTATGACATGGCTCGCTCCCGCATCGATGAACCGCGCGGCATTTTTATCATTTATGCCTCCGCCGGCCATCATGCCGCCCTCAAATGCCTTCAGCGCCGAAATTGCTTCCTTTTCCGAGGCTTCATGCTCTGTGGTGCCCTGCCTGTCAAGGATGATCACATGACCGCCCGGCAGGCCGTATTCTTTGTACATCCTTGCAAAATACGCGGCGCCGTTTTCGGAAACGAAATTTTCCTGAACGCTTCCGTCCTTAAGGCTGCCACCCACAATCTGCTTTACTTTTCCGCTGTGTATATCTATGCAGGGCCTGAATTCCATGTTTCCCTATCCGAGAACATCCTTCATGCTGTACATACCGGCGGGCTTATCCTTGAGAAAAGACGCTGCCGTAACGGCGCCTTTTGCGAATACTGCCCTTGAATATGCCCTGTGCGAGAAAGTGATGACCTCATCCGTTCCCGCAAATATCACATCATGGTCACCCGGGATCGTTCCTCCCCTGACCGCCGATATCCCTATCTCATTATCGGGTCTTTTCTCATCTCTTTCACTTCTGTCATACACATAATCAAGCTTTTTTTCCAGACCCTCATTTACCGCATCGGCAAGCAGGAGCGCTGTCCCTGAGGGGGCATCCTTTTTTCGTCTGTGGTGCTTTTCAACTATCTCGCAGTCGAAGCCCGCTCCTATGAGCTTTTCTGCCGTCTCCTTCAGGATTGCCGACAGGATGTTTATCCCGATCGACATGTTTGCCGAACGCAGGATCGCCGTCTCCTTCGAGGCTTCCTCTATCTTTCCTATCTGGTCTTTGTCATATCCCGTTGTGCACAGGACAAGCGGGATCCTTTTTTCCTTTCCAAAAGCCAGGATATCATCAAGAACTGCAGGCGATGAAAAATCTATGATCACATCCGCCTTGATATCGCAGTCATGGATCGAAGAAAAAACAGGATATCCGTTTTTATTATCCGTGTTCACATCTATGCCGGCAACGATCCGCACATCTGCCTGCTCATCTGCCACAGCTGACACATTCTGCCCCATATGTCCGTTGCAGCCTGAAAGAATGATATCCGTCATATGCTTATCCCGAAGTCGCGCATGGCCTTCTTTAACCTTTCAAGATTTTCCGGTTCCATGGGTGAAAGCGGCCTTCTCATCGGTCCCGCGTTCATGCCCATGAGGTTCATTGCATGTTTTACGGGTATGGGATTGACCTCGCAGAAAAGAGCGCCGACCAGATCCAGCACCTTCAGCTGCATCTTTCTGGCATCTTCAAGTGCCCCGTTGTGATAATTCATGACCATATCATGCATGAAGGTCGGAGCGATGTTTGAAACGACCGAGATGACGCCCAGTCCGCCAAGCGACATGATCGGCACGACCTGATCGTCATTTCCCGAATAAAGCTCTGCCTTTCCGTCTGTGAGCGCCATGATGCGGGCTATCTGTCCGATATCTCCGCTTGCTTCCTTGATGCCCACTATGTTCGGGACATTATTTATCAGCTCCGCTGCCGTCTTCGGCTCTATATTCGTACCGGTACGGCTCTTTACGCTGTAAAGTATGATCGGGAGCTTAACCGAATCCGCTATGATCCTGTAATGATCTATCAGCCCTCTCTGTGTCGCCTTGTTGTAATAAGGTGTCACGATAAGGAGCGCATCCGCCCCGAGCTTCTCTGCCTCTACAGACAGATAGACCGCGGTGTCCGTGCAGTTTGATCCCGTCCCTGCCACGACCGGCACCCTGTGATCAACATGCCTGATGCAGAAATCTATGACAGCCAGATGCTCTTCGTGGGAAAGGCAGGCAGACTCTCCCGTCGTTCCGCACACGATGATCGCATCAGTGCCGTTTGCTATCTGGAAATCGATCTGTTTGGCAAATTCATCGTAGTTCACTTCACCATCTGCTTTGAACGGTGTCACTATAGCCACTCCGGCTCCCTTAAAAATCGCCATATCTTTTTCCTCCTTTAATCTGACAGCTCATTTGCATCAGACTGAACACATCCTATCTGAGTATCATAACACAAACATGTTCCAAAATCACTATTTTTTCGCAAAGCCCGCTCTCTTCCTGAGAGTCGGGTCAAGTATCCTCTTCCTGATGCGCAGCGACTTGGGAGTGACCTCCAGAAGTTCGTCGGAATCTATGAAGTCAAGGCACTGTTCCAATGACATCACAACAGGCGGAGTAAGCCTTAAGGCCTCATCCGATGAGGATGTACGGGTATTTGTCAGGTGCTTTGTCTTGCAGACATTGACCTCTATGTCGTCGCTCTTCGGATTGGAGCCTATGACCATCCCCGAATATACCGGGGTTCCGGGGCCGATGAAAAGCGCTCCCCTCTCCTGCGCATTGAAGAGTCCGTAGGGCACGGCCTCTCCTGCTTCAAATGCGATGAGGGAGCCTGTGTTCCTGTAGGCTATGTCTCCCTTATAAGGCGCATAGCCGTCAAAGATCGTATTTATTATGCCGTTCCCGCGCGTGTCCGTCATGAAAGGTCCCCTGAAACCTATGAGGCCTCTGGAGGGGATCCGAAACTCCAGCCTGGTGTAGCCTCCCGCTATCGAGCCCATGTTCAGAAGTTCGCCCTTTCTTTCCGAAAGCGAGGATATGACCGTTCCGGAGAATTCATCCGGCACATCTACATAGGCGATCTCCACCGGCTCGAGGGTCTTTCCGTTTTCATCCTTTTTGTTTATGACCTCGGCTTTGCTGACGGCAAATTCGTAGCCTTCCCTTCTCATGTTCTCGATGAGAACCGAAAGATGGAGCTCTCCGCGGCCTGAGACCTTGAATGTATCCGTGGAATCGGTGGGTTCAACACGGAGAGACACATCGGTATTCAGCTCCTTGTACAGCCTGTCCTTGATGTGGCGGGATGTGACATATTTTCCTTCTTTTCCCGCAAGAGGCGAATCGTTGACCATGAAGTTCATGGATATGGTCGGTTCGGATATCTTTTGGAAGGGTATGGCCTCGGGGCTGTCAACCGAGCAGACCGTATCGCCGATCTTGAGATCCGCGATACCCGATATGGCCACTATCGAGCCTATCCCTGCCTCCTTTACATCAACCTTGTCAAGGCCTTCGAATTCGTAAAGCTTGCTGATCTTTACCTTCTCTTTAAGTTCCGGATCGTGATGATTTACGATCAGGGCCTCCTGGTTTACCCGTATCACGCCGTTATCAACTTTTCCAACACCGATCCTTCCGACATATTCGTTGTAATCTATGGTCGATATGAGTACCTGCAGCGGAGCGTCGGGGTCTCCGGATGGCGCCGGGATATAGTCTACTATGGTATCAAAAAGCGCGGTCATGTCTTTTCCGAGATCGTCCGGATCAAGGCCTGAAATGCCCTGCTTTGCAGAGGCGTATACGAACGGGCAGTCCAGCTGCTCATCGCTTGCCCCCAGATCCATCAGCAGCTCAAGCACCTCATCCACCACCTCTGCAGGCCTTGCGCCGTCGCGGTCTATCTTGTTGATGCATGCGATCACCGGAAGCTTCAGCGCCAGTGCCTTCATGAGGACGAACTTTGTCTGGGGCATGACGCCTTCAAATGCATCGACTAAGAGCACCACTCCGTTTACCATCTTGAGTATACGCTCGACTTCCCCGCCGAAATCCGCATGCCCCGGGGTGTCGATGATGTTTATCCTGGTGTATTTATAGAGTACCGATGTATTCTTGGAAAGTATGGTGATGCCGCGCTCTCTTTCGAGATCGTTTGAGTCCATGACGCGCTCCGCAACTTCCTGGTTTTCGCGGAATACGCCGCTCTGTTTTAGGAGGCAGTCCACAAGCGTGGTCTTGCCGTGATCGACGTGCGCGATTATCGCCACGTTCCTGATGTCATCTCTTGTCGTGATCATTTTTTCATATTCTCCTCATAGATCTGTATATTACTATCACGGACACATGTTCTGTTTTGCTCGCCTATTTTTTCACGCCTATGATACTAAGAAAGTGCCTGTAGCATACTGGCTGGTCACGGGACCGGTCTCCAATCGCATCCATGCTTATCTCGACCTCACGCGTACATCCATGTACGCGTGTCCCTGTGCTTTGAGCACTTTCAAGTATCATAACGTCGTGAAAAAGGGCGTCGCAAAACAGAAACATGCGTCCAGTCGAAGTCTTTGACAGGGCATCAGATACATATGTTTTGTGAACACCCAGCCGTCAGTTCTTAGCGAACCGGAGGCTGATAAATTTCGCGGGTGCGCAAAACATGCCCTTTGGCATGTTTTGAATGCCGTTCAGATGCGCTTGGCGTATCTGGCATCGGTAGGCCGCGCCGCTTTTCAGGCGCGGAACGGCGCAGAGCGAAATTTTGTCCATCAGACGAACGGTGAGCTTAGAACTGGACGAGCCGTGAACAAAATATATGTATCTGATGCCCGATCCCAAACGCATTCACGCAATGTGAAGCATGGTCGTGGCGAATTCGAAGTACACCAGCAGCGCGACCGCATCCACGATGGTCGTGATCAGCGGGCTTGCCATGACAGCCGGGTCAAACCCGAGCTTCTTTGCAAGCATGGGCAGCGTCGCTCCGATTACATTTGCCACAAACACGGTCGCAATAAGCGTCGAGCATACGACCAGCGCGACCAGCGGCGAAACCCTGTCAACGATCTGAAGCTTCACAAAATTCGCGGCAGCAAGCGCCAGTCCCGTAAGAAGCGAAGTCCTCATTTCCTTCCAGAGCACCCTGAACAGATCCGAAAACTCTATGTCATCAAGCGACAGGCTTCTGATGATGGTAACCGAGGTCTGAGAGCCGGCATTTCCGCTCGTATCCATCAGCATCGGGATGAAGGCCGTCAGCACGATATATGCTCCCAGCGCCGATTCGTAGTGGGTTATTATCTTTCCGGTAAAGGTAGCCGAGATCATGAGGAAAAGCAGCCACACTATACGCTTCTTCCAAATCTCAAACACGCCCATCTTGAGATACGGCTTGTTGTCCGTCGGCATGATAGCTGCCATCTTTTCGATATCCTCCGTAGCCTCCTGCTGGATGATATCGACGATGTCATCGACGGTGATAATGCCCACAAGCCTGTTTTCGGCATCTACCACGGGCATGGAGTTGAAATCGTATTTCTGGAAAAGCTTTGCGACCTCTTCCTGGTCGTCAAGGGTCTTTACCGAGATGACATTCTCATTCATTATGCTCCCGATGGTCACATCCGGGTCACTGATGAGCAGGTATCTCAGGGCCGCAGTGCCTACCAGGCGCCTCTGCTTATCCAGGACATAGCAGGTATATATGGTCTCGGAATCAAGGCCTTTTTTGCGGATCCTGTCCATGCATTCGCTTATGGTCCAGTTTTCCTTCAGATCCATGTACTCGACAGTCATGATCGAACCTGCCGAATTGTCCGGGAACTTCAAAAGGTGGTTGATGTCACGTCTCGTCTCGGCGCTGGTATTGGCAAGAAGCCTTTTAACCACATTTGCAGGCATCTCCTCCATCAGGTCCGCGGCATCGTCGGCCATGAGGTTATTGATAATGACCGCAGCCTCGGCATCAGTCAGGGCCGTGATCAGCTCCTGCTGTATGTCCGTCGGCAGGAAGGAGAAAACATCCGCCGCCATATCCTTTGACAGGAGACGCAGCACCCTCGGAAGTTCCTCTTTCGGAAGCTCCTCCATGACGGCTGCGATATCCGCCTCGTTCATCCCCGAAAGTCTTTTTCGAAGCTCATTATACTGTTTGGATTCGATAAGTTCCCTGATCTCTTCCATAGGCGCCACCTCTCAAGAATGCTGTCCGCAACTTAAGTATTGTAGCATTATTGCATAATAAAAACAATAAAAAACCGCTTTACATCTTCTTATATTATGGGTAAAATACAGTATGCGTATATTGAATAATATTTTATGAAAATATAGTAAAAAGGAGCGAAAAGCTATGCTGAATCTGGATGAACTGAAACAGTTTGTGACCTTCGCGGAGATGGGGACGCTTTCAAAAACCGCTGATGTCCTGCATGTCTCACAGCCTACGATCACCCGTACCATGCAGAGCATGGAGGAGGATTTCGGGGTCAGTCTTTTTACCAGGTCAAAGAACAGGATAGAGTTCAACGATACGGGACGTCTTGCCGTCGAGTATTCAAGAAAGATAATCACAGCAGCCGATGACGCCCTCAAGATGGTCCGCTCCTATGACAGTTCCCTTCGCATATTCAAGGTAAAAAGCTGCGCTGTATCCCCGCTCGCCCTTATTATGCCGAAGCTTGTGACAAAGTATCCTGACAGACCCCTGTCATCAGAGCTGTCTCCCGAGGATCTCATCATCGACAGCGTGCGTCATAATATATGCAATATCGGAATAGTAACAAAGAATATAAGCGAGGAGGATATCTTCTGCAGGGAGCTTGCGACAGAAAAGCTCTACATCAGCCTTCCGAAGGGACATGAGCTGATAAAGGAAAGCACACAGAGCCTTTCTTTTGAGGAGATAGACGGCACCGACTGCCTGATAGATTCCGAAAGAGGCATATGGACGGATCTGTGCTATGAAAAGCTGCCAGGGAGCGTCCTGAAGTTTCCGAAAAAAGGCTCCGACTTTGAAAAAGAGGCGAAAGGTTCACCGATCCCCTTCTTTGCCACAGACCGCAACACCTGGTCAGACGACATCTTCCGGGAGCGCATCACCCTGCCGGTCACGGGAGAGGGCTCCGCGATCACTTATTATCTCATCTCCCGGGAGAAGGAATATATCTGACGGGTCTTTTCGGTTTTTACCGAGCCGGCGGTCGCTTCGTTCAGAGTCTGTATCAGCCGGTCAGCCCTGCCGGGATCGCAGGTTATGACGTATCTTACGACATCCGTATAGGCAGCATCCGTCCTGCTGCACCCTTCCCCGTTTATGATGTTGTCCACCCTGCCGGTGTGCGTATAATCAAAGATAAGCTCCATTTCCTGAACAAGGTGCATCTCGGCTTTCTCTGCAGCCTCCACAGCCGCCTTTGCCGCATCGGTATAGGCTCTGACGAGTCCTCCGGTGCCAAGGAGGATCCCCCCGAAGTATCTGGTAACGACACAGACGACATCCTTTAGTCCCGCCTTTTCGATCACTTCTAAGATAGGCTTTCCCGCTGTCCCCGAGGGCTCTCCGTCATCGCTGCTGTGGATGACATCAGGCTGGCCGCTGCCCGATCTTATTATATAAGCACTGCAGTGGTGCTTTGCGTCGTGGTATTTTTTCCTTTCGGAATCAAGAAAGAGCAGCGCCTCCTCCACGCTTGTCACATGGCGCACTGCTCCTATGAATTTCGATCTTTTGACCTCTATGACGGCATCGCCGGGCTTTATTACCTGTATGAAAGGCTCCATTCACAGCTCCCCGGGAGACAACAGGACCGGTCTCCTGTCTCCTTCACTTCCACCCTTCGCCTGTCAGGGCTCCTTTGTAGTCTACTTTTTTCCGGACTATCTTGAAGGTCAGGGTCTTTGTGCCGGCATAGCTGCCTCTGCCGGATAATACAGCCTTTGCGGTCCCGGTCTTCACATTGTCCGAATATCCCGTCACAACAAAATCCTTTCCGTAAACAAGATATGCGGAGGAAGATTTTGATCCCGTGTACAGGATTTCCTTCAGGTCATCCGCTCCGAGCCGTACTGCGCCGCCGGTATAGGTCTGATCCTTTATAATAAGCGCCTTCGTCTTTGCCAGATCCGAAGAAGCTTTCATATACCTGAAGGATGTCTTCACCGATTCATCATCCCTGTAATTGTTCTTTCCTGTCAGCATGATATGAACAACTCCGCTTTCATCCGTATTTGCCGGATCGGATGTATCCATATCACTTATCGTATAATCAGTACCTGCCGAAAGCTTCTTTCCGTCCGCATCAATGACAGTAATCGACGGCTTCTTAAGCCTTGCCTTTGTCACAAACTGATCGGAAGATGTGATGCAGATGCCGGATGCCTTCAGGCTCTGCTTTGTTATGGCAAAATTCAGCGTGACCGTATTCTTATAATTCCCCTTGCCCTTAACCTTGATCTCGGCCGTTGCCGAGCCATTTGTGACAGCCCTGTTCTTTGCGTAGGATACGGTGTAATCCTTCCCCTCCTTCAGCGTGATACCGTTATCCTTTATGACTACAGCCGGCTTTGCTCCGCCCTTTGCGAAGGGCACACTTTCCGAAAAGCTATAGGTAAACGATGACCCGGCTCCGGCTTCCTTCAGTTGCTTCTTTCCGCCGATCTTAAAGGTCGCTGTTTTGCATCCGACATAGCCGGCTGCGTTTCCGCTTACAGCTTCAAAGATGACAGTTGCTGTTCCCGGATCGGTATTGTTTGTAAGGCTCACCCTCCTGTAATCAACATTTTCGGTCAAGGAAACATTTCCGACAGTCACCTTGTATCCCGGGATGACAGCATTTCCGGTATATGCATATGATTTCTTATCAAAAGTCACCTTCGCGTTTGAAAGCAGCCTGCTCTTTTCTGCGATCTTTATAAGCGCAGTCGTGCTTCCCGCAAAGTTTCCGCCGGCATTTTTCGGCGTGATCGTCGCTGTGTAGGTTCCCTCCTCCTTCACGGCTGCGGGATCATAGGAGATATCAAAATATTTGCCGGAAACCCTCTTTCCGGTCTTTGCCCAGGTAAGCACGGGCACGGGCTTCTGCGCGTCCTTCTTTACCCCAGCTGCGGTTTCATGCGCTATGATATCAACTCCCAGGACTGCCGGCGCTATCGTAAATTCCGCGGTCTCCTCCTTCGTATCGCTGTAATTCCCCCTGAATTTCAGAGTTATGAATGCTGTTCCGGCCTCCTTGTTTTTTGAATACTTTACCGTGTAATCCGTCTTTTCCTTCAGCTTCCTTGTCCCGTCATACACGCGGAATGAAGGCTTGATCGCAGAGCCGGTGTAAGTATAGGAGGCTGCAAGACCTCCGATCCACATCTTTGATTCCACGGTCTCTTTGCCGTCCGGGTCGGTTATAGTTTTTGAAAGCTCCTCCCCGCCTATGATCACCGTTTCCTGTCTGCTTCCATCCTCCAGTTCCTTTTTCTCCACCTTTGGCGCCGCATTTCCGCTCAGAGTCTCCGTATCCTCCCTCAGGTCATCCAGATCCCTGCCCTCCTCCTCCGGGCAGGGTATGTCGTCCCTTGTCATGGTTTTACCGCATCTTTTGCAGGTATAGGTCGTCTCGCCTTTACGGAGAAGCGTGGCCTTCCTTGTGACCACACCATGGTCAAAGTCAAAATCGTGATTGTCCGGATCGATGGGTATTGTTTTTCCCTGCGCGATCTTATTATTGCAGTCCGTACACCATGTATCACCGGTATATCCCTGTTCCGTGCAGGTGGCAGTCCTTGCGTTCCTGATTTCGGTATGTTCATGGGGGCAGTCAAAGACAGTAAGCGTGATCACAATATCATAATCCTGATAGTTGTCCGCATTTTTTGCATGCACCGTTACATTCGCCGTCTTTCCTTCTGCGGCATCTGCCTTGAAAGCATACTCAAGGACATTTCCCGAAAGAGACGGGGTCCCATTCAGAATCAAGGCTTCATCCGTTATAGCTCCAAGCTCCAGAACCGCTCCCGCTTCAACAAGGGAACCAAGCTCAACGCTTCCGCTTTGTCCGCTTTTCTTCTTTACCGAAGCCGTTTCATTTTCATGCGCCGCTTTGGAGATCGAAACCTTCGCCGCATTCGAGCTTGCTGTTGCCGTTTCTTTATTGTCCGTCCGTGTGGCAGTGACGGCGCAGTAATAGTAATAGCTGCCGGCGTTCTTTCCCGCAGGAACGGAATAGCTTTCCGATGTCGCGCCGGTGATTTCCCGCGGATTCGCCCTGCCCGTATCCTCACAGGAATACCATTGATATGTGATGGTATGACCGTCCTCCGCGCCCGCCGAAACAGTAAGCGTATTGCCCGTCGTATAGCCGTAGGTCAGGTTCAGATCTTCCGGCTGTTTGGTGATTGCCGGTGCATCCGCGGGGATCACTGTCCACAATGCTGCTGCGGTCACTTTATCGTAAGCAAGGGTAAATTTACCGTCATTTACATCAACCTCCTGCACAGGATCAGTTCCGTCCACAGTTACGTGATAACCACCGAAGACATAGCCTGCGGGAGCATCACAGCGGCTTAATGTGACCTCAGTATTTTTCAAAGCAACATCATATGCGCCGATGGTAAGCGCATTGGAGGAAACTCCCTTACCGCAGGTTATAAGGCAGCCGGGTACGGCTCCGTCGTTATAGGTGGCATCGCCATAACCATCAGACCAGGATCCGTAATTGTAGTACCCGCAGCCTATGTTGCTTGTGGCGGTGTTGTCGTTATCTGTTACAGTGCAGCCGCAATAGTAGTTGTGGTTCAGGGCATCTTCGTCCCCATGGCTTATATAGCCCGCTATGGCACCGGGATTACTTTTATAGCCTTCGGCATTGTTACCGCTGACCGTAGCTTTGACGGCAAGACAGTTTATGATGAAACCGTCATGGCCTTGGCCCGCGATGCCTCCGATGCGAACACAATGTGCAAGGCCTTCCGCATAGGTAAGGACAGCGGAACTTGTGCAGCCCCTTATGGTCCCACCGTCATTATAGCCAACGATGCCGCCATGGTCAGATGAGTAGTCGCTTACTGCATAGATCGCAACCTTATCGGCGGCATGGCAGTTTTGAACAGTGCCGCCCTCATTACGGCCCGCAATGCCGCCGACATCCTGCCAACCGGTGATCCGTGAATCGCTGACGGTGACATTTTTCACCGTGCCATAACTATCGACCTTACCGAAGAGCCCAAGATAGCAGACATCATCTATGTCGCTGCCGCCCCTGTAGATACGGATACCGCTGATGGTGTGCCCCTGACCGTCAAAGGTACCGGCGAAACCATTAATACCGTTACGAATGGGCCTGTAGTTATTCTCTGTACTTGTATTGTCGTTCCAGTCGGTGGTGTGGCTGTAGCTGATGTCCGCGCCGAGTCTGAAATACCTGTTGCTGTAACTGTTTTCGTTTTTGATGTAGCCGCCCGTGCCGTTCACCTTATTTGACAGCAGGTCAAGACCTGCCCTGGTTTTAATGACCCAGGGATGTTTCTCGCTGCCGTCAGCGCCTCCCGCTATGCCCCAGACATCGTTTGCAGCGACACTTACGGCCGTATCAGCGGATATATTAAAGGTATTGCCGGTAATCGGCGTGCCGTTAATGCTGTAGACCGCGGCATAGCCTTCGCTTAAGCCGGTATAGCTTAAAGAAACGGAGGTGCCCTTCGGATAATATGTAACATCTCCTATGGTAAAGCTGGTACCGGCGGCGCTAACGCCATCCGGCAGGGTAAGCGAATAAACATCTTTAATTTCTACACTGACGCTGACATCTGCTTTGGGCATCTTAAAGGTGCCGGTGGTCTCCGCAACAAGGCTTTGATCCTCCGTTTTTTTGACGGTAAACACCGGTATCTTGCCCGAAGGCAGATCATCACAGGTCAGAGTGACGGTGTTTTCGTAACTGCCGTGGTAGGTGATGCCGTTATGTGACAGTGTTATGCCGCTTGAAGCGCTCACGCCTTCGGGCAGAGTGATGATATGGCCGCTGCATGCCCATGTTTGGTCAGTGCTATATGCACCGACACTATAGTTTTTACCGTCTACGGTGCAGTCGCGATAGAGATTGCATGCCAGATCGTTGGTACCGCTCTCCTCTCCGGCGATAACACCCTTATCCCTATAATTGCTTGAGGTATTTGTACATATGATGTCAGAGCTAAGCACAAGGCAATTTTGGACAACGGCACCTCCGTTTATTTCGCCGGCGATACCCCCGACATATTCCTTGCCGGTAATGCGGGCATCGCTTAAGACTATGTTCTTTACGGTACAGTCTTGAATCCATCTGAATAATCCCACGTCGGTACCGGTTTTTTTATATATGCGTATGCCGCTGATGACATGCCCCTGTCCGTCAAGGGTTCCTTTGAAAGCCTCACCGTTACTGCCAATTGGAGTGAAGTTGTTATACGTGTCACTGTCACCGTAGGTGTAGATGATATCTCCGGTCAGCTTGAAGATCTTGCCGCTGCCGTCTCCTACATTGTAATTCAGGTACTCGACAAAGGCTTTAAATGCTGTGACATCGGGGATCTCGTAGTACCCGCCCGCTTCATTGTATGACAGGCCTTCGATGTTTTCTGCATCGCCTGCGGGCTCTTCGGCTGTTTCCGGCTCCGAAACCGCTTCCTCTTCTCCGGTCAGGTTCTCCGAAACCGCAATGTCCTCAGCTTCCGCTGCAGTCTCCTCAGACCCGGATATCGTATCTTCGGCCGCGGCAGGTTCGGATTCACATACTGCCTCTCCGGCCGGCACCGGTTCGGAAGCCCATGCAGGTATTACCGCCGTCTGAAGTTGTACTGTGCTCACAAGCAGCGCCAGGAAAACGCTCATGCCAGCCCTGTACTTTTCCTTATTATTCTTCCCCATGATCTTCCTGACCCTCCTTCTTAGCAGAACTGTTTCTTACCTGATACATCATCTATCATTTTCATAGGGGGACAGGGGGACGGTCCTGTTGTCTCCCTATATGTTTCAGATAACCGATCACAAAAAACAAAAAAGGAGACAACAGGACCGTCCCCCTGTCTCCTTAATCAGGTTTGAAGCCGAATCTTATGGCGCCTTTCGGGCACACATCCCCGCACTGGGCGCACATAAGGCACGGCTTGCCCCAGTCAGGGCGTCCGTCGATCATTTTTATATGCCCCGTGGGACACTTTTTCACGCATATGCCGCAGCCGTCACAGTCCGGCGTGGCATAGAAGTTTTCTGACATCCCCGGGACACGAATCTTTTTTTTCGGATCAAAGAAATCCTTTAGCGCCTGCCTGAAAGACATATGGAGCCCCCTACCTTTTCACGGTTATCTGCGAGCCCAGGCCGCTTGCCTGAAAGCTCTCTCCGGGCGAAAGAGAAAAGAAATCCTCCTCGCTCAGATAATAGAACTTCGGCTCTTTGCCGTCCTTTGACGCATAGACGCTGTAGATGACCTTCACATCGCCCTTTCTCTCATTTTCACCAAGGGACACCTCAGGCTCGTAAGGCGCCTGATCTTCCCCGGCTGCGGTCTCTTTTCTTGTCACCACCCAGCGCTCGATATCATAATAGTATTTTGTGGCATATACCGGTTCTGATTTTTTTGTATCTCCGCCGCTGTCGTAGGATCCACCTCCGTCATCCACCTCAAAATAGCCGTTTCCGAGATCATCGGCGTAAACCTTCAGCAGAAACGGATCATACGAGCTTTCATATGCCGTGGGGTTGGTCTTTTCAAGGCTGCCCGAACCCTTTGCCGTATATGAAGCATCATCTGTGATCGTTTCGGTCTCGTGGGTATTTTTAGTATAATGATGGACTTCCTGCCTGGTATATACCACTCTGCCGCCGCTTGGCACCGACCAGCCGGATTCCCTGACAGTCTTGTACTCCTCGACCTCGACCGTGGTCTCCCATCTGAAGCTTTCAGCCACAAAGTCATGTTTTTTATTGTTGAGAATGCTGATGATGACGATCAGTATGAAGACAGCGGCCAGCGCCGTGAGCACCGGATGCCTTAATGGCCAGGGCCTGTTATCCTTCTTTTTGGGCGCCGCCTTCTTTTTTTCCGAGCCTTTTTCCGCACCGCAGTTTTTGCAGATATTCACTTCCTTCGGGTTCTCGGCTCCGCAGTAATGACACTTCCAGTTTGTATTGACATGAGTCGCGCTGTAGGTGCTCTCCTTTACCTCCTTATGGAGCTCAAAATAATTCTGACCCTCCTTGGGAGCCTCGCAGCGTGTGCATTTTAAGTCCGTGCCTTTATTATACGAACCGCAGAATTCACACTGCCAGTCAGGCAGCTTCTCTTCTGAAGTAAGCTGTACACCGGCCCGGGTTCTGTAATCGGACGGCAGATAAAACTTTACACCGTCTCCTCTGGGCTTTCCGCAGCCCGGGCATTCCCTGATGCTTCCCCTGATGCCCTTCGTATCGCAGAACTGGCAGTCCCACAGGCCCTCAACTATCTTTTTTGCCATAGATATTCCCCTTTTAGTGAAGCTTATCCTTCAGGAATTTCAGCAGATTATCTCTTGATGTGGATTTCAGCAGATATCCGTCCGGCTTCAGGCTCATGACGCGCGCTACCGCCTCCTTTGTCCCGATGCCTGTCAGAAAGATAACCGGAATATGCGCCGTTTCCGTTTCCTGCCGCAGCATCTGCAGAACCTGCGGCCCGTCCACCACCGGCATCTCATAATCAAGGAGGATCATATCGACCTGTTCTTCCTTCTGCGCCTTCAGCAGAAAGGTGATCGCCTGCATACCGGCTGTCACGATATCAACCCTGTAGCTGTCCTTGATCCATTCCTTTACCATCTTTGCATAGGTGGGATCATCATCAACTATCAGTATCCTTTTCTTTGCGCCTGCCTTTTTCTCTCCGGAAATGATGCCTTCTATCGCAGAACTCAGCGCATCCATTTCAAACGGCCTGCTGATCCACCCATACTCACTCATGGATGGGATCCTGTCATACAGACGCGCACGGTCCTTTTCCTCGCCGATGGCAAGGACCCTGTCTCTGTTCTGTCCGATCTCTTCACAGATCATTTTCAGGACCTTTTCCGTGTCACTCTTGTCGGCAGCCTCGTTTGGAAGATAGAGAATGAACAGATCGGTAGTTCCCGAAAGATCCCCTATCCTGCCAAAATCCTCCGTAAGCATCATGACATCATATCCGGCTTCGGTCAGTTTTCTCTCAACGCCTTTTACCACAACGCTGTACTGCATAACAGCTATGACCAGTTTTCTGACAACGACTCCCATTACTCAAATTCCTCCGAAAATCAATCCATTCCCTTTGCCACCGCCTCTTCGGCGTCTTTTGCTATGTCCGGGTCATAGGAAAGCAGCGGCTTTATGTCCTTTCCCCTGATCCTGCGGTCCGCATAATTGCGGGTCAGCCTGATAAGCAGCGGTACATGTACTATAATGCCGATCAGGTTTGGTATCATCATCAGGCCATTGAAGGTATCCGAGATATCCCATGCCAGATTTGATTCCATAACCGCGCCCAGCACTATCAGGAAGATAAAGAAGATCCTGTATATCCTGGCCCAGGTAACACCGAGCAGATATTCCGTAACCTTTGCCCCATAATAAGACCATCCAAGGACTGTCGTAAAGGCAAACAGCGTGATCGCAAGGACCACAAACCACTCTCCCGGCTTTCCCATGACGGCGCCGAAGGCGCTCGCTACAAGAGTCGCATCATTGACGCCCTCATTTACCAGGCCTGTGGAAAGATCTATGGCGCCCGACCCCAGGACCACCAGGGCCGTCAGCGTACAGATTATCAAGGTATCGAGGAAAACCTCCGCTATGCCCCACATTCCCTGTCTGACCGGTTCCCTGGCACAGCTGTTGCTGTGGACCATGACAGACGAGCCAAGCCCTGCTTCATTGGAAAAAACTCCTCTCTTGCATCCGTTCTTTATGGTATTGAATGCAATCTGAACAGCCGTTCCCGCAGCTCCGCCCTTTATGGCTGCAGGCCCCATGGCAAACCTGAATATCGACGAGAACACATCCGGAAACCTGGATATATTTATCAGTATCATGATAACACACCCTGTTATATATGCTACCGACATGAAGGGTATGAGTTTTTCGGAAACTGCCGCAAGGCGCCTGAAGCCGCCAAGGATGATGGCTGCAGCCGTGACCATCAGTGTCACTCCTATGAGCCAGTTGACCTTTGGCGCGCCCATGAAAAGACCCAGATCTATACCGGTCAGAAAGGTCGATTCAAAATTAATGGTTATCTTGTTGATCTGCCCCATGTTCCCGATACCGAAGGATGCCAGTACCGTAAAGATACAGAACAGTATTCCCAGCCCTCTCCCCAGCCATCTGCAGTGCTTTATCGAGCCAAGTCCGTCCTGGAGGTAATACATGGGACCTCCCGACCATGCCCCCTCGGAATTGCGTCTCCTGTAATACAGGCCGAGGACATTTTCGGAATACTTGACCATCATTCCAAAGAACGCGGCGACCCACATCCAGAATACCGCTCCGGGTCCGCCCATGCATATGGCGGTGGATACGCCGGCAATGTTTCCCGTACCTATCGTAGCGCAGAGCGCCGTACAGAAGGCGCGGTACTGCGACAGAGCGCCGGCATCATTTATTATACGGCCCTCTTTGTTTATGATCCCGAAGGTTCCCCGAAACCAGTGCCTTATGTGGGATACCTGGAAAAAACCGGTGATCACCGAGCATATGAGCCCCGTCCCAAGCAGGAGGACCAGTCCGAAGGTTCCCCAGGCAAATCCGTTTATCGCATCATTAACCCTTATGACAGTTTCCATCTTATCATCCCAAAATCTCACAATAGACCAGCGTCTGGTTTAAGAGCTGGTATGCGACTTCACCAAAGGTGACCGGTCCCTCAAAAGGCGCTATCTTTTTTCCCTCAAGATTTCCCTTCTGATAATTCAGTATACAGTTGCAAGCAAATACCGGTTCACAGTTCTTTTTCTCGGTTATCCTTTTTTCAAATTCAGCGGCATAGTCCGAAACGGGTGTTGCAAAACGGTATTCTATGTTTCTGAATACCGGTGCAAAAAAACTGACCTCCCCGTCTTCCATGCCCTTGATGGATGTGTTGATATAGGATCCGTTGTGATCGGCTACCAGCGGCATCCCTGGGTCAATGCCTTTCTTTTTGATATGTTCGGCAAAATCTACCTCCTGCCCGTTCACGCTGCATTTTTTTGCCTTCAGATCATTTTCCGGAAAACGGATGACAGGATCTGTTTTGTCATCTGAAAATATGTTTATCATATTTACCATGGCGCTCTTTTCCCCGGAAAGACGGATGTACATTGCCACTGCCCTGTCGGTATACGCCTTTAGCGTCGATCCGTCGTACACCTTTGCCTCGGCGGCTTCGGACAGATCGAAACCTGATATCCAGCCTACGACCGGATGCATGAGCAGTTCCTCAACCTCCGGCGCCTCCCTGGAATATTTGGCTGCGACCTCGGAACCGTACGGCATGATGATCATGGTCAGGCCGTTATCAAAGCATTCCTCAACTATCTGAAAAACATTATATTTCCCATAGGAACAGATCTTTATATCTTCTGCGTAATCGATCTCGTTTACAAATAGTCTTTCTTTGGTAAAGATCCCCCCCTCTTCACTGATAAAATACGGTGTGGTACCGCCTATCCACTTTCCTTTCGGGAGCCTGCAAAGCAGCGATTCATCCGCCGCGATATGGAGGATCCTCCCCTCTTCGATCAACGAAACCGTCTCTTCCAAAGTCCTTAACATTTTTACACCTCCCTTAAGTATCATTCAGCCATCAGTCAGAGTGCCGCGATATTGGCAAGATCCACCTTTGCAACAATCGGATATTTCACCAGAAAACTCTCCAGCTCCGCTATGCAGTCTTTCATGCATGACGGATCCGAATCCAGCCTTTTCTGCATTTTTGAGATCAGCATATTGAATGCAAGATTGGCAGATGTGTATCTGAGTTTCCTTTGCAGGATCAGTTCGATCTTTTCCTGTACAACTGCTTCCATTCCGTTTCCTCCCGTCTTTTATCCCAATACTTCCAAAATACCATCATAATCCAGTATGTCTGCCTTCGCGGAAACAAGCTTAAATCTTTCTTTTTCCTCTTCCGGTATGGCATATTCCGCAGCTTCCTTCATGATGCTCTCTATCATGTTGCTGTCATATGATTCGGCAGCGTTTCTTATCTCATCATAGATGCTCTGCATAATAAAAGCGTCCGCCACGGGCTTTCCGGCATCTTCATCTTCGCTGTCTGCCTCATCATATATCTCTCCCAATATCTGTCTGTATCCCTGATATTCCTCCATGACAGATGCGTGATTATCCCTGATATAGCCGATGTCTCCTTCCTTTCCTGCCATCTCGAGACGCTCTGCCTTCTCCCCGAGTCCTAAAGCCCCGACCAGTCTGGCTGAGCTTTTCAGAGCGTGGATCTTTATCGTATAGTTTTCCCAGTCTTCGGAAGAAAAGCATTGTTCGAGTACATCTTTCTTTTCTCCGATGGACTCAAAAAAGATCTTTAATACCGTCCTGAAAGCCTCCTCGGATCCGCTGTTCTTTATGGCAGTCTCTCCGTCTATGCCCGAAAGCTTCTCATACCAGTTTTTCTCTGCAGGCTGTGAGCTTTCAGGCGTTTCTTCTGCCGTCTTATCTTCCGGCTGATCATCGGGCATTTTCCCGGTCGTATCCCCGTCGGGCATGTCAGACTGCTCATCTTCCGTATCATACTCCGCATCCGCGGCAACATCATGGATAAATGACGCTATATTGTATGACTTGTTTGATTTCAGGAAATACAGTATTCCAAAGGTTCCCGGTCCGCAGTTTGACGAGATCGCAGCAGATGCCTGCTTAAATATCACATGCTCGAAATACGCGGCCTTTTTGATCTCTTCTCCGATCCATTCAAGCATGTCCGGGGCAATGTCAACATAGGTGACAAAGACCACATCCGAATCCGGTATGGTATCCGGCGGAAGAGCGCTGCTTATATACCTCTTGTAAAAACTCTTTGTTCTCCCTGTCCACAGACCGCCTATAGCTGCTTTGTCGTTCTTTATCGTCAGCGCAGGATGTATATTGAGGCTGTCGGCGATCCGGTGAAGCCTCTGGCTTACCAGTCCTTTCTTTGCCATAAACGATGTTGTATTTATCACAAAGCTGCATTTGAGACGCTGCTTTACGCTGTTCAGCTCTGATACGATCTCCTCGGGAGCCAGACCCTGCTGCACCAGCTTGTACGCTATGAGCACGAGTATACCCGTAGCGCTTGAAACACACTCCGAATTGACGATCGAGACATTGTCAAAAGACCTGGCCGCTTCACAGGCTGTCTTGTATTCGGAACTCATGCTCGTGGTGATCGAAATATGTATGAGATGATGCGCTTTTTTGAGCATTTCCGCAAAAAACTCCGTATAGGCCGCCTCGTCGGGAGGCGAAGAGACCGCATCTTTTCCTTCATTGATATGCCTGATGAGCTCATTGGCATCCATATGCACGCCGTCTTTGAAGACACCCCTGTCCGTTTTTACCACAAAAGGAATGATCGGAATGTGAAGCTTTTTTATCACCGATCTCGGCAGATCGCACATGCTTGAAGATGTCACGATAACAGGCAGTTTGTCCGTATATTTGTCCGATACATTTATCTCCTCATCATCGCCCATCATCACGGAACGAAGCACGACTTTTTCCCGGGATATGTGGCGTATCAGCACCTCCTCCATGGCTGCCCCAGAAACGGGCTTTACCAGATATCCGTCAAAACCGGCTTTATTATACAGTTCCCTGTTCTCGCTTCCGGCGTTGGCTGTCAGTACTATGACAGGCGTGCTCCTGTTCATTCCCCCGTACTGTTCGCGAAGCGCCTCACGGCACTCTATCCCATCCATTCCGGGCATCAGATGATCCATGAAAATGACATCATAATGCGTTGTCAGGCACATCTCCAGGGCCTCTTTTCCGCTCAATGCCACATCTATGCCCATATCCGTATCCTCAAGGAGTCTTCGTTCAACCTCGAGATTCATCTCGTTGTCATCAACTATGAGGATCTTTGCTTCCGGCGCCCAGAAGCTGCTTTCGTACGCGCTTCTTCTTACCATCTGCTGGTTATGGATGTCAAGCTCGCCTATCTTTGTATGATCCGTTACGAGCTGTTTTACGGTAACAGTAAAGGTCGAGCCTTCTCCGTAAATACTGTTCACGGATATGGTTCCGTCCATCAGCTCCACGAGCTGTCTGACTATGCTCAGTCCCAGTCCTGTTCCTTCTATATGCCTGTTCTTTCCTTCATCCACACGCTTGAAGGCATCAAACAGATATGGCATATCCTCTTTTCTGATGCCCATTCCGGTATCAGAAATGGAGATCACAAGCTCAACCGCATCTTTATCCTCATCCCTGCTCTCGACACGCAGTCCCACATGGCCTTCCTTTGTGTATTTGACCGCATTGTTCAGGAGGTTGATGATGATCTGCTTTATGCGCACCTCATCACCGTAAAGCACCTTCGGGACCTCGGGATCGACTTCAACCTCAAAACCGAGTCCTTTGTCCTGCGCGCGAAGCCACAGCATGTTGACGATCTCCGAAAGCATATCCCCGACATGGTAATCCACGGGAACTATATCCATGCTTCCTGCTTCAATCTTTGAAAAATCAAGTATATCGTTGATGAGCGCCAGGAGCATCTTGCCGGATCCCTGGATGCCGGAAGCATCCTTCACGATATCATCCGTTGCCTCCTGATCACGCAGTATCAGCTCATTTAAGCCCAGTATCGAATTTATGGGGGTACGGATCTCATGGCTCATGCTTGAAAAGAAGCGGTTCTGGGAACGCGTCAGTTCCTCCGCTCTTTCCGCTTCCTTCCTTGCCCGCTCGTTTTCCTCGGCAAAAAGGCGTCCCTGGAACCTCGTCATGTAATAGCAGAGGATTCCCACGAGCACAACCGAGATAAAGGAATCCACAAAGAACAGGCTTCGTGAATGAGGATAGACCAGCTCAGGATGATAATAACCGATGACATAGCATGAAAGAGATACGATGGTTATCAGAATGAACATCATCGTTCTCCATCTGTCCTTCAGAACAAGCCCGGCATACATATATGCAAAGATGATCCATATGACGCCTCCGCCGTAAAGTCCTCCTCCGAAGAAGAACAGCGCCGGGATGATGATGAACACAAGCGCGACCACCGTTATCCTTATGGCAAATCTGATCTTGTCATAATAAAGACAGACCAGTGTCAGGACAACAACAGCTATGATCTCAGCCCCTATGACGATACATTCCATGTATGAATCGCCCGTGACAATGTCCCCTATGAGCGCGATGCCTACTGCTATCTCCGATGTGACGGCAAGGAGCAGAAAGATCCTTTCGGCAAACTCCTTTTGGGGATTCTTTACGAAATCAATGTATTTTTTGATCAGCCTGACAGGATTCATTTCTTTTCACCTCCCTTTGCTGTCTGAGAGCCCGACAACACCCGGAGCATAACTCTTTCATAATCCTTCGTATCGATGGGTTTTGCTATAAATCCGTCAAAGCCTTCCCTTATGAACATTTCTCTGGCGCCCGATACTGCATTTGCGGTCAGAGCGACTATTATAATCTCGCGTCCGAGATCTCCCGCCAGAGTTCTGATCTGTTTCATCGTTTCCACGCCGTCCATCTCCGGCATCATATGATCCATGAAGATGACATCATAGTCATTATCATGATATTTCCGGATAGCTTCTTTTCCGCTTCCGGCCGTATCTATGCTCATCCCGTATTCCCTGAACAGGGATGAGGCCACTACAAGGTTCATGGGCTCATCATCAACGATCAGTGCACTGACGCCTTCAAACGACGGTCTTTCGGCTTTCTCCTCCAGATCCGCGATCTGCGCGGACGATCCGTCATTTAGTATCCTGATGACAGGGTATGCATACAGAGGCTTTGGCATCAGCAGGATACGGCTTTCTGCCGGCATCTGGATGTCCTTATCCGCAGATACCGCAACAACTATATCCTCCTTTGCAAGTTCCTCGAAATATCCTTTGTTTTCCTCATATTCTTCCTGTCCCATGAACACATGGCTCACTTTGAGCTTTTCCTTCAGACGCTCAACCTCATAGACAGTCTCTGCTGCATAAAGCGGTACACGGATCCCCTTTGCAAGATTTGAAGCCATCTCCCTGTAGAAATCACGCAGTCCGGGAACCTTGTATTTGTCCGGCCTGACATGGAAAAGCACAGCTCCGTCAAAGGAATCACGAAGCGCCAGGCAGGGCGTTCCATCTACCACCTTTTGTGGAACCGTAACCCTGATGGTAGTACCGTTTCTCTTTTCGCTTTCGATCCTGACAAAGCCTCCCATGCTGTGAGCAAAACCGTATACTATGAAAAGGCCCAGTCCGATGCCTCCGGAGCTGCGGTTTCTTTTTTTGTTTGCCTGATACATCCCCTCGGTGACGGAATGCAGATCATTCCTGCTCATCCCTATGCCGGTATCAGTCATCTCTATTGTCAGGTTCACGCCGTAATCCGTGTTCTCGCTGTACATTCTTACCAGTATTCCGCCGCGCCTCGTGAACTTTACGGCATTTTCGAGCAGATGTCTGTATATCTTGTGCAGTTTTTTGATATCACCATACATCATAGTGGGAACAAGCGGATCGAGGTCAACCACAAGCTCCAGATCCTTTGCATTGTCATTCATGCGAAAGCTTGTGACCACATCGTTTATCAGCGATGTGCTCATGTAGTTTTCCTCGTCCAGATACACATCTTCTTTCTTGCATTCCGTGTAATCCTGGATATCCTCTATCTGACAGGCAAGCCTCACTCCCGCACCTTTGATGGACATGGCTTCAGATCCAGCTCCCTTCTTTATCAGAAGGTCCGACATGCCGTTTACTACATTTACCGGTGTGCGGAGTTCATGGGAGATATTTGACAGAAAATCCTCCATGCTCTCATTATTTGAAGCTATGAGCCGATCCATTACCTTCTTTTCTTCATCGTCATCGATCCGGTCATTGATCGACCTCACGCTCACATTGTAGACAAACAGCACCACGACTATCTGAAGGAGGAGCCTCGACACAGTCAGTCTGTCATATACCACCGGCTCGCCTTCCGGGAGATTGATGAGCTGGATAAAAAGAATAGCAAAAAACTCTGCCAGCATGAAGTGCATCATGTACACTTTTCTGAGAACCGAATATGTCGCCATCACCAGCACGACTATCAGGGCAGAGTCAAACAGGCTTGTCCTGTGTATCCCGTGATAAAAAACCAGCAGGGCAGCAAAGCCGAAATGGAATAATATCCTCAGATCCTGATCGATCCTGTCCGTCAGGCTTATCATCCAGATCAGGATCATACCCGCAAGGACAACGACAGGCACCCAGAACTCCCATCCCATAAGGTAGTTCTCTACGACAAGACCCACGGAAGCTATTGTCGCTAAAGCAACTATGAATTTTTCATTTTTTTTCTGATTCATCCGAACCCTCTTTTTTTCTGACCGAACTGTCAGCATTCTCAAATTTCATCGGAGATGCTTCATATTCTATCTTTGCCCGGTCCATGTAGCCCGTAGATTTCCATGACTTTATGATACGTTCTATAACAGCCGGCGTATCCCTCTCCGTAAGCAGCGGCAGCACGACAAAAAACTGGTTCGGCCTGCACTGGAAGATGATATCGCTTTTTCTGAGCGCTCCCTTGAGCGTATTCCCAAAAGAAGCAACTATCTCCGAATAAATGACCCCCGACTCCTTTGCGGTCACCCTGAAAAGTATCCTGTTTGCCTGACCGCTGTACCTTTTCAGGAACCTGACGATAAACCGGTAGTTCCAGGAAAAGGCTTCCTGTCCCAAAAGAAGCGCTCCCTTTCCTTCGGTCCTCTCCGAGACTATCTTGAGGACGCGTGACAGTTCCCTGCTCATGTCTTCGGTTTCTTCACCCTCAAAAGAATCCTCCGAATAGATCTCATAACCCTGACGGCCGCTCTGCTTTACCTTGTAGAGCGCGCTGTCAGCGTACTGAAAAAGGATCTGGTAATCATCATACCTGTTTGGAACAAACACGCAGCCGGCCGATATCCCCAGCGGTATCCCGTGATCCTTTCCCATCAGCTTCTCAGCCTGGACATCAAACTGATCATTAAGCCTTGACACAAGCGAGGATACTTCCTCTTCCTTTGTCATGCCTGAAAAAAAGCCCATGAACTCATCGCCGCCGATGCGGCTTATGACATCCTCGTTCCTGATGTTGTGTCTTACGACGCCGGCAAACGCGACCAGTATCCTGTCTCCCATATCATGCCCGAAAAGATCGTTGACAAGCTTGAAATTATCCATGTCGATGATCATGAGCGAACCGGTCTGAGTCTTGCACATTGCCGATATCTTTTCAGTGCCGCTTGCCTTGTTCAAAAATCCCGTCAGCCGGTCAATGGTCGCTTCTTCGGTGAGCGTTTCTATTGTTTTGCTGTTCGTGATGGTATTGTAGATCCTTTTGATCAGTATATCTTCGTCAAAGGGCTTGTGGATGAAATCAGAAGCTCCGGCCTTCAGGCCCCTGCGCTCCGTTTCCTTATTATCCTCACCTGTCAGGAATATCACGGGTATCGGCGTCCTGCCGCTGCTTTCTTCATACTGCCTGAGTGCGCGGTATGTCTCAAACCCGTCCATTTCAGGCATGAGTATGTCAAGCAGGATCAGATCCGGCGAATTCTTTTCCATGAATTCAAGCAGGTCTTTTCCGGAACTAAGGCAGCTGACGCGCATGTTTCTCGAACGCAGCAGCACCCTTGCATTCGTGAGGCTCAACGGTTCATCATCAACCACAGCTATCCAGTAACTCATATCTTTCTTCCTTATCCTTCCGCTTCATGTGACAGCAGAGCGACCAGTGTTTTATAATCATATCTTCCCACGGATTCCTTTACCTTTGCGTACAGACCGGCATAGCTTTCCGGCATGCGGTAATCCTCGAGCACAAGGATGATGTCGTCAAGCCGGTCACAGTCCATGTCATGCGCTGCCTGGAGAAGCCTGCCAAGCATATCCTTTACAACCGTCTCATCCGCTTCAGGCCTGTCGTCTTTATTATAAGAAGACGCAAACAGGACGGAAAGGGGTTCCCTTAAGGCCTGAAACTCCTCTATGAAGCCATCGTTTTCCCTTCTGATATAGTCCATATCTCCGGCTTTCCCGGCGTTTTCAAGCTTCTGTGCCCTTTCTCCAAGACCCGCTGCCCCGATGATCCTTGCAGAGCTTTTCAGGGCATGTATCTTTATCGTATAATTTTTGACATCATCTTCGGAACAGAAGCCGTTCAGTTCATCTGTCCTTTCGTCAATTGTCTCGTAAAACATCTTCAGAAGCAGCAGGTACGCCTCTTTTGAGCCGCTGTTCTTCAGCCCTTTTTTTGTGTCGACGCCTGCATTTACCAGGGACTCAAGTTCCGGCATGTCATCAGGGGCATTTTCGTCCTCTTCTTTCCTGCCTTCCTCTCCGCTTTCCTGTCCTGCCCTGATCTTTTCATCTGCCAGATATTTCAGCATCAGATCCTCCAGCCTGCCGGGATCGACGGGCTTTGTCAGATAATCATCAAAGCCGGCTGACAGGTACTGTTCCCTGGCGCCTGATATGGCATTTGCCGTCAGGCAGATCGCAGGAGTGCCTTGATTGGGATTGCCCAAATCACCCCTGATCTCATGCAGAGTCTCGATCCCGTCTTTTTCCGGCATCATGTGATCGAGAAATATCATGTCGTATTTATTATCCAGAGTGAGCGCTATCGCTTCTTTTCCGCTCTCCGCCGTATCGATATTTACCCGGGTCGGTCCGACAAGGCTTTTAAAGACCACAATGTTCATGGCATTATCATCGACCACAAGGATACGGGCATCCTCCGCCGTGAACTTTCCCCTGTATTCTTCAGGCACCACGACCTCCTCATTGAAGAAGGTCTCAAAATCCGTCTCGCCGGTATCGATCCCCCCGTCCTCACTCGTTGAGAAATCGAGAATGTCATTTACCATGTCCAGCAGATGCCTGCCGGCAGTCCTTGCTTTTTCCGAATAGGAACGTATCGCCGGGTCATCGCTTTCGCGCAGGATCATCTCGTTCATCCCGAGCATCGCATTGATCGGAGTCCTGATCTCATGCGACATCTGCGACAGAAACGCCGATTTGGCATCGCTGGACGCCCTTGCCTTTGCCGACATCTGCAGGTAACTGTTCGACCGCGTCATGATGATGCTTATAATAAGGACGATCGCCGTGACAGCCGCAATGGTTATCAGGAAGATCCAGTTGATGGATCCGAATATGGTTGTGGCATCCTTTACCGATATGCACGACCATCCGTTCTGCAGGAACGCTTCATAAACTATGTACCGCGCGCCTTTGAAGGAAAACTCAAACGAATGCTCCTCTGTCTTATCAAGCCTCTTTATCACCTCGGCTCCCAGGGTCTTTTTTTCTTCTTTATAGTCCTTGCCGATCTCACTTTTGTCGGAATGCGCGATCACGACCCCCTTGTCGTTGAGCACCATCTCAATATCCGAGTCGCCGTTTTTCACGGCATCTTCGGCAAGCTCCTGTATCCTGTCAAGCGATACATCGACCGAGATGACACTTACACCGTCACACAGGGTTTTCCCGAGCGCAAGCATGGTATGTCCCGACTGAATATCATGATAGGGGTCAAGTACCGTCATTTCACCCGGATGTTCCATCGGCTTTATATACCAGGGCCGTACGGTGGCATCATATCCCTCCGGTGGCTCCCAGTTTGTGCCGCTGATGAACTTTCCGTTGATATAGCCGTACAGTCCTGTGGAATTTTCCCATACGGCGCTCCTGACGGCCGTGGAAAGCTCCACTATATAATCCCTCATCTCATCGTCCGAGCAGTGATCCGTGATCATCTCATCAAGCGTATATGCTGCCAGATCCACCGAATCTATATTGGTGGAAAGATACTGATCTATCTTTTCAGCTGACTCCTTGGCTGTCATCTCCCCGCTCTTTATGATATTGCTCCTCTTCTCATTTATGAGCATGCTGTAGTAGAGCAGGATAATGCCTGTGAAGAATGCGATGACCACTATCGTCATCACGGTATTTCTCATTATGAGTTTTTTTTCATACGCGGTTCTGTCTGATGCGCTCATTTTCCGGATAATAACCCCCTCTGTCCCCCTGCGGTCAAAAAATGGTCACACTGATATATTTTATCAGATTTTTTAATGATTTTGTATAGTTTTTTGTGGGATTTTTGTGGGATTTCGGGGATTTTGGGGCAAAAAAACAGGGCGGCCCCGGCCGCCCTGTTTCATGGATGATATGATCACTTCTGTCCTCTCAGTCTCTGCACCTCGTCCCAGCTGATCTCCAGCGTATTCGCGCCGATCCTCTTTGCTGCATCTTCCGCTTCCTTCTGGGTCGCAAACACCTGCTTCTCACCGTTTATCCAGATATTGTTTCCGGTATGATCGTCAAGCACCTCCCAGGGCTTGTCCGGATCTGCGCCCTGTATGTTGCTTGCATTAAATATCAGCCCTCCGCTCACATTCTGAAGATCATCATCATTTATTTTCTCAGTACTCATGTTTGTTTCCTCCTTTTGTTTTGTCTTTGTGTTTCCCTTGATATCATTGTATACGAAAAACCCAAAAAACGGTCTAAAAAATGTTATAATTTTTTTCGGATCCTGTTGTCTCAAGGAGACAGGGGAGAGACAGGGGGACGGTCCTATTGTCTCCTCGGAAGTTTCACAAAATAAAGGGGTATATATGAGTTTTAGATACACACCCGAGCTTCTTTCATACATGAATGAAAAGGGCAAAAAACATATCGCAGTCGAGGTGGCTTCAAGCAATCATTCCGATTTTGAGGTCACTGAGCTGTATTTTCGTTTTGTCAAAGAGGACTACGCCTATTATCTTCGCGACAAAAAAAGATACATCCTGAAGGAGACAGATGTAGGATTTGTTCTCCTCCCGCCATACAGGCTTCATTATGAAGAGACCGTCACCTTCGGTCTCAAAAGATTCCTCATATTCCGCTCCATAACCCAGACCGGGATATCACTGTAATTTATCCGTCCCCGTCACAAAAAAGAGCTGCCGCGAAAACGCGGCAGCCCTTTATGTTTTTATTATGCGAAAATACTATGCAGCCTTCTTTGACTGTTTTCCGAAGGTCTGGATGCCCTGGATGACAAGTATGACTGCAAGGACAGCCATTGCAAGAGCAAAGATAAGCTGGAAGTAATCACCCCACATAGCCTCGCCAGCGCCGATCGCGGCAAACTTCTTGATGATGGTGAGGACCAGGCTTGTAAGCGTTGCGCAGAGCATGAACGCCATGGGGAAGAAGAACATCTTGTTGTTCTTCTGCTGCTGTCCGAGCCATGCAGCTACTGCCATGAGCGCGATACCTGCAAGAAGCTGGTTAGCTGCTCCGAAGAGACCCCAGATCTGTGAAAGGCTCAATCCGCCGAGCACGCAGCCTACAACTACCATAAAAGTTGTTCCGAAAAGAGGATGGGCAAGGAGCTTCCTGATGCCCGTCGCATCCTTGTAGGTGGCCTCATTATCCTTGAGGAAGAGCTCTCCGAACATGAAACGTGAAAGCCTTGTTCCTGTATCAAGTGATGTAAGAGCGAATACGGAAACAGCAAGAGTAAGAAGCGCGTAGATAGCGCCGCTCTCATCCTGGCTGAACATTGCTGCGATACCGCCCGCAAATGCAGCCGAAGGAGATCCGAATCTTTCGCCTGCCACATAATCTGAAAATACCATTCCGACTGCAATAAGAGAGATGATTCCAAGAGCGGATTCAATAAGCATTGAGCCGTATCCAATCGCCTTTGCATTCTTTTCATTATCAAGCTGCTTTGATGAAGTTCCTGTCGAGATCAGTGAATGGAAGCCCGAGCAGGCGCCGCACGCAACGGTGATGAAAAGCGCAGGGAACAGTGTTCCTACTTTTGTAGTCCATCCTGTGAATGCCGGAAGCTGGAATGTTGTGCTGCCGGTGAACGCGGATACGAGTATTCCGACAAAAGCTACACCCATCATCGCATAGAGCAGGAAGCTTGAAAGGTAATCACGGGGCTGAAGCATGATCCAAACCGGGATCAGTGAAGCGACTGTGATATAAGCGCCTATTATGATGATCCATGCAGTCCTGGAAAGTGCCAGACCAACATTCATTCCGAGGATGATCGAAAGAACGATACCTGCGATACCGATGAGCGTTGCGGGCACTGTCTTCATTCCGACACGGTTTGTCAGTATTCCGTAAAGGATCGCAAGCAGGATGAAGCATGCCGAGATCATTGCTGTTGTCTGATTTCCTGTAGGATTTGTCACAAATCCGAGAACCATGTTTCCGGCATCATCCGGCTTTGTCATAAAGGTTCCGGCAACGACATTTACAAAGGAAGCAATGACAAGGATCAGAACGAGAAGAGCGAATATGATGAAGAGCTTCTTTGCCCTGTCTCCCATGGAATCCTTGATGATCTCTCCGACTGATTTTCCGCCGTGCCTGACGGATGCGAAGAGTGAACCATAATCCTGAAGTCCTCCGAAGAAGATACCTCCGAGGATACACCACAGGAACACGGGAAGCCATCCGAATACAGCTGCCTGGATAGGTCCGTTAATGGGGCCGGCACCTGCTATCGATGAGAAATGGTGTCCCATCAGAACTGCAGGCGGAGCTGCAACATAGTCTACTCCGTCCTCCATTGTCTTTGCGGGAGTTTCCTTTGTCGGATCTACTCCCCACTGCTTTGCAAGCCAGCTGCCGTAAGTCACATAGCCTACGACAAGGAGGATGATAGCAGCGATGATGATTAATAATGCTGTCATTTCTTTTTCTCCTTTTCTACCCTTTTTTATTATGAACCGCAAATGACAGGGAAAGAGTATCCCATCACTCCGGCTTTGCAAAGAGCTTTTTCAGGTCGTTTCCCAGTCGGTTGGAAACAGTCGTCCCCGAAGAAAGCTCGTAAGCAACCAGTCTGTAATTGCTCCATCCGTGGATCCCCCACAGATAGCTCTTGTAATGCTTTGTCTTTTTTACCGCCTTTTCAATGCCTTCCGCGAATTTTTCCGCAAGTATAATAAGGACTACATCCGAATTTCTGTGGTTCGCCTTCGCATCAACCCTTCCAAGTCCCGTCATCCATGCTTTTTCATCAAGTCTTGCAAGTTCGCCTTCGTCCAGAACAGAGACCCCTGCAAAAAAGACAAATTCCCGCGAATCCACCTCGGAGATCTTTGCGCTCCTGATAAGGAAGAACTCCTCACCATGCATATCAAAGGTTGCCTCAGCCAGAAAAGGATCAACGGGAGAATCCGTATTTATCTTGTAATATCTTGTATAAGACTTCAGCAGCTTTTCAAGAGTTTCCCGCATATCCTCCATGTCACGCGCCCTCTTGAACAATATTTCCGTTTTCGTCCCTCTTCGGAGCCGAAAAATCCGCGCCGGGCATCTTTGCCTTAAGCTCACTTATCAGCTCTCTTGCCGCCTTGCTGCCCGGAAGCCCGATCTGCGCAAGTTCTCCTTCTTTGTCAGCGATCACAAGGCTTTCTATCTGAAGTTCTCCTTTGCCGCAGCACATCTTTGCCGGAACACTGTTCACTCTCCTGAAACAGCGCTTTATCTCTTCATAAGCCATGCAGTAGCGCCTCAGCCCCGATCTGAAAAAAAGGTGCCCTGTTCCGACCCTTACAGCTCCAATCTGTCTGGCTGACCTGTATTCCTCTTCGACCTGACCGGAAAATGTCTTCCGCGTCCTGGGATCGTAAAACTTCATATCTTATATATCCCTGCTGATCTTTTTAACTACAACGATTATTTTATTACCATTCCTTTAATCTTGCAAGGAAAAGAATTTTAGGAGATAATAAGAACGATTCAGTTAATGAGCACTTAACAGGAGAACGCCATGTCAGGATACTTGTTCAATATCCTCATCACATTTTTGATAGCTTTCATGTCCATAGGCATGCCTGCCATAAAAAGGTCCGCAAACGAGGCAAAAAGGAGGGTAAAGACCGTTAAACGAAAGCCCTCTGATTTCGGCAACATCACCCTTGACGGCGTGCGCGTATCGGAGCGCGGAAGGGGTGTCCTGAACCCCTCAAAGATGTACAGCGAGACCAACAGGGACGATCAGTCATGAAAAAACATCTTGTCCCCGCAGCCTGCCTTTTTGTGATATGTCCCGCTCTCATTATCACGGCCTGTGCTCCGCATAATAAAAACGGCGAGGATGAGCTTTTGGTCACAGAGAGTGTCGAGTCGGATTCAGGCACTTCTTCAGAAGAGACACTCGTCCCTGCTATGACAATTGTAAGAGACGCTGACACAATTCAGTCAGATGTTGTTCCTGATAATACCGTTTCCGATATCATTACAGCAGATGATATCTCTTCCGATGATATTTCCACAAAAGAGGCCGCTTCCGATGACTCTTCTGCTTCAGATCCCGACTCAGATCCCAAAAAAGAAGAAAATGCCGATCCCGAAAATGAAGACAATCCAGCCGGCATCTTCACTTCTTACGAGCTTTCAGACGAGATCAAAATGCGCATAACCGGAAAATCATACGCCGAAGGCTGTACCATTCCGTATGAAGACCTCAGATACCTGCAGCTTTCCTATGTTGATTTCAACGGAGAAACAAAGCTTGGCGAAATGATATGCAACAAAGCCGTAGCTGCCGATCTTCTCGATATCTTCAGCGAGCTTTATCACAACGGCTATCAGATAGACAAAATCAGACTGATCGATGATTACAATGCGGATGATGATGCCTCCTGTGATGACGACAACACCTCCTGCTTCTGCTACAGGGTCGTGGCCGGGAGCGCAAACCTGTCAAAGCACGCCCAGGGTGTGGCAGTGGATATCAATCCCTTCTATAATCCCTATGTAACTTATCCAAACGGAAAGATCCGCATATCTCCCGTCGGATCGGAAGCCTATGCGGACCGTTCTGCTGATTTTCCACACAAGATCGACGAAAACGATCTTGCCTATAAATTATTTACCAAACACGGTTTTACCTGGGGCGGACACTGGAAGACCCTGAAGGACTATCAGCATTTCCAGAAACCGCTGTAAAGCCTTTGATCACCATCCGGCACAGCCATGGTCATCATAATGTATCCTCAGTGCCTCTTTGGTTCCCTCGTCAAGCTCTGCCCATTTTCTTCCTGCAGAGTTTGCTCCGGTCCTGTCCCAGTCTGCTGCTATCTTTGAATCCGGATACTTGTGCCCGTTCTTGGGCGCATCTGCGACAGGCGTTGCGGCAGGCGCAGGCGTTGCAGGCGTAACAGTCTGGGGATTTTCCTCCGCTGCCTTCTTTGCTGCATCCTCTGCTGCCTTCTTTGCCGCATCCTCCGCAGCCTTCTTCGCGGCATCGTCAGAAGCGCTCTTATTATTCTGCGCCGTATCCTCAGTCTTTTCCTTTTCTTCCGGTTTCTTGTCGGAAAGATACTCTGCTATGATAAATACCGTCGAACCGTCAGATCTTTTGATCCTGTACCAGGTCTTTCCGTCCCCTTTATATCCGTTCACCTTTCCGTTTGCGGTAACCTTCGTTCCGACAGAAAGTTTTTCGGCCACATCAAAATCGGTGGAACTCGGACCCATCCTCATATTAACCGTATCAGTCGTATAGAGCACAGTCTCGCCCATATCCTCCACACTGTAATCGGAAGAAGCTGTCTCAGGCTGTGCGGCAGGTTCTTCGACCGTCTCTGTAATCTCAATATCCTCTTCAGGCGTGGGTGTTTCTTCTATTACTATAGGTTCCTCTTCCACCGGTTCTTCTACCACCGCTGTTTCAACCGGTTCCTCAGCTCCCGTATCAAACTCAATGGTCTGAAGTTCGGCGTTCTCCTCTGCCGCCTCGGTCTCTGAAGCCTTGTCCGATTTACCGCATGCTGCTATCGCAAGCCCGGTCATAATCAATAATGAAATAATTATTCTTCTCTTTTGCATAGCGTATAATTTATCACAACAAAAATCATAAATCAATAATACTATTATTCGTTTTTATATATTACAAAAATAAGATTTGCAATCTTTTACCATGTATGTCGTATGTAAAATAGTGTGATGTAGACATCACTACTACATTGCGTCCGAACAAAACAATATGGTAGAATTGCATAAAAATAAGTAACGAAAGAGGAAATACAAAATGTCAAAGATAGCGATCGTAACGGACAGCAACAGCGGCATCACACAGGGCCGCGCAAAAGAGCTCGGTTTCTTCGTGCTGCCCATGCCTTTTGTCATAAATGAAAAGAACTATTTTGAAGACATCGACCTTACTCAGGAACAGTATTATGAACTGCTTTCCGATGAAAATGCCGAGATCCATACATCCCAGCCTCTTCCGGCACAGGTTATGGATCTTTGGGACAGTCTTCTCGGGGAATATGACGAAATAGTACATATACCCATGTCAAGCGGATTGTCCGGCTCATGCGAAAGCGCAATGACCTTTGCGGAAAACTATGACGGAAAGGTTCATGTCGTAAATAATCAGCGCATCTCTGTCACACAGAAGGTCTCCTGCTTTGAAGCAAAAAAGATGGCCGACAGCGGGATGTCAGCGGCTCAGATCAAGGAACGGCTTGAAGCAACAAAGTTTGATTCCGCCATCTTTATCACAGTTGATACAATGAAATACCTCAAGAAGGGAGGAAGGGTCACGCCTGCTGCGGCAACCGTTGCCGGGATCCTGAATATTAAGCCTGTTTTAAAGATATTCGGCGAAAAGCTTGACGCCTTTGCAAAATCCCGCGGGATGAAAAACGCAAAGCAGGTCATGATAAAAGCCATCAGAGACGAGCTTGAAAAAGGATACGGAGGCGAGGACAGCGAGCACCCCAACGCCTGGATCGGAATGGCCTATACATATAACAGGGATATCGCCGAGGAATTCATGGATGAAGTAAAAAAGGAATTTCCGGGCTACAGAGTGTTTTTAGACCCTCTTTCACTCAGTGTAGCCTGTCATATCGGTCCCGGATCGCTTGCAGTATCCTGTACAAAGGTACAGCCGGACGGGATGCAGTACAACGAGGACGACAAAAAACGCTATTGGGACGCTCTTTAAGCAGTTTATCCATGAAAAAGCCGTGACCTTCGCGGTCATGGCTTTTTTATATTTTTACATTTTTTTAGATCTGAAATCTTCAGTAATTATCTGCTATAGCGGCATCATGCAGCCGTGAAACACGCCCAGATGTGAGATATCTATATTTCTATGCAGAACAAATGCAGGATTTATGCATTTTTGAACAATATCATCATTTTGATTCAGCAAGAAAACAGAGTATCAAAACCATAATAAAATCGTCCAATTTTCTGTTCCCGGAAGTAACGGATTCTGTTCCGTGTATCTTCCGTTCTTCTTCCTGTGAATATCTTTTCCCCGGAGCCAGCCTGTAATTCCAGCGCGAAATTTTATTCAATATCTGAATAGCAGGGCCCTATAGCTTTCTTCCGACAAAAAGAGGAAATAATAATTTACATAACTCGCCAAAACATGCTCGTTTTTCAGTCAGATTCGCACTGATGATCCCGGATGTGAAAAGGAACGGATTACTCATGTAGGCAGAAGCAGCTAAAAAATGAAAAATACTTCTAATTATTATACCCTCTTATTTCAATATTTCTAATATGATTCTGTAATTCATTTATGCAATTTTATCTATATGAGCTTACTTATATAAGATGAATTCGAAATAAATATTCAAAAAAAATATCATATGCTATTCAGTGCACATGATAACTAGTATTATGTCAACAGGATTTTGTGTCAGATTTTCCCTCCAGAGGGATCCTATGCCAAAATCCGTTTAAAAACCTATCATAAAAATGAATTCCCACGACAAATCACCTCAACTCGAACATTTATTGTAATTATGTCTATTATTTTAATTCCTGGTATATAACAAAAATATCTTCCGTACCTCTTACAATTTTAGTCCATGTCAGGAATCTTTTTCCATTTTTTTATATAATTTCAATTTGATATGAAAAATCAGCGTTATATTATACACAAAAAATTATCATGTATAGATTTACCGTATCAGACCACATTTTCGACGTGGCGGTCTCCAGGCTGCCAAAAAAGAAAATCATCATAAAAACGCCGAAAAAACTTATTCAATTTCAGAATAGTACTATTTTTGAGGCCTTTTGGGGGATTTTTTCATTATTTTAAGTTTCCATAATGTCAGATTTCGGTTTTTGCCCCAGTCATCTGCAGCCGGATGTAAATTCAACTGAAATCATATGGATTACCGGTGTAGGTGTATTTACATATAAAAACCCAGTTTTCTTCTTATTATTACTGAATATACAATCCAGTAATAATGCAATTTACAGTCATATATCCGGTCCGTCATAAATTATTATTCGTTATTTCATCTTACAAATGATATTTAATATTTCAAAAATAGGAAAATGTACAAAAAATTAATTGCACGCATCCGCTCTGTTTGAATTATGTAAACATGTTTTCATGTGTCCAAACCCGTATTTTTATGGAACAGGGCAGGATTTCTTCAAAATTTAATCAGAATTTTAAATACTGACGATTATATTGGCCGGAACATGATACTCTCCCAGCGCCTCAAAAAACCCTGGATTAATTTAAAAATGGCCTGTTTTTCATTTGTAGGAAATATTCTCTCCCAGACCGGGTTTTTCGTATCTGATGACCATTGGATCAGCAAATTGATTTTATTCTGCTTTTTTATCTGATCAGGGGTTTGAAATAAATTCGGATACTAAACACACCGCCGGCTAAAAAGCAGCTTTGTTTCGTATAATATCCCGCTAAGATTTAAAAATAAAATGAATAATTGCCACAAATAGATTTTTAAATGAGAAAAGAGATCAGTTTTTCAGAAACCGATCTCTTTTTATGCTTCCAATTAACATATAAAAACCATCTAATTCTTATTTTTGTAATATTTAATATCCGTTTCAACCGTTTTTATGTATTTAATTCCGGATTTTCTCTCTTCAGATATTCAAGAAATCCCCTGCACCCCCTGCAGATCTGATCATACGCGGTATCAAAATCCCGTGTATACCACGGATCATCTATTTCTCCGGGTTCATCCGTATAGTCAAGGCAGAGTGATATCTTTTTTTGGACATCCTCTCCCGTGATATACTTAAGATTCCTCAGATTCCATTTGTCCATGGCTATGATATAGTCATATTCATCATATTCGCGCCTGGACATCTGATGAGCCCTGTGTCCTTTTGCATTTATCCCCATTTCTGCAAGTTTTCTGAATGCAGGCGGATAAACCGGATTTCCGAGTTCTTCTGTGGAAGTGGCTGCGGAATCTATCTGAAAATGCCCGGAAAGTCCTTCCTCCTCCACCATTTTTCTCAAAATATACATTCCCATCGGCGATCTGCATATATTGCCGTGGCATATGAATAAAACCTTTATCATTTCACGTTCCTCCGTCAAATACGACCGGTTTATGCCGTGTTTTGCCACATTTTGCCTATCGACTTCCGGCCGGTATCCTGCCATTGAAAAATGTGCTAAAACGGCAAAATTCGGCAAATCTCGGCATATCTCGGCCACGAAAAGTAGTAAAAACGTAGTAAAACGACCCGTGTTTTACTACTGTTTTCCTGCTTTCTTTACTACCGGCAAATGTTACCGTAACAAATGAACACTATCTTTTACATGATGTCAATGCCAAAACCTGATATCCGGAGCCCTTCCTTTCATGATTCCGGGTTCTTCTTGAATCGTATATCTGCTAATATCGGAGCGACGCTTTCATAGTTTATTTCGGAATTCATTGTTGATATTGCATTCGTCACCGTCACTTTTGATTCCTTACTTACAGATTTTCTGATTATCAGATGATCATCACTGCTTATTACAGTAACGCTAGAATCATGTGGATCATCGAAGCCTCCACCAGTGACTGTATGATCCCCGACATTTCCATCCTCGTTTAATTGGATACAGTAACTTTTTGACAGTTGGTTTAAGTATAGATCATAACCAAGGGAAGCGGCAATTGCATTATCTTCTCGGTCGTAATCATCTTTCCACTTTTGTACTTTCTTTAACACCTCTTCGGCAAATACCGGATCTGCCTCCATCTTTCTTTGAAGGCTTTCCGGCATTAAAATAACCATCTGTCCGTAATCAATCTGACTTAGCCCTTTCTGAACATTCCTATCAGTCTGCGGCGGTTCAGGTCCGGTCGGTCTCCAATTATTTAAGCAATCCGCCGATGTATCCTGCTTAAAATATTCCCATATCGGAAAATCGTTTCGATCCCAGCACTTCCACGGAACATTGCAATTGCCAACCTTAGTCTGAACATTATAGTTAGAAAATGCAGATTGAAACATCCCGCTTACATCAGTACTATTCCCACATACTTCAGACAATATTTCCGAAAACGTGGAAACGCCCGTGCCTTCTGTAACTTGCGATGTTCTTTTATTCGCTGTGGAGTTTATATTGGAAATCAAATAATTGATATCCTGTAAGGTGCTAATGCTCATAGCCAATCCTCCTACAAATAAGAATAGCACAAGATTTCGCGTTCATTCCGTTGAAACCATGTGCCATCCTTGTATAAATGTATATCGGCATTTTTCAGACTATTCTTTACCTCTCCTGTAGAATCTGCGATTTGAAGGCGGCTCTAAACAAACTCAACGATGTATCCGTCACTCATTATTGTAATTCGCGTTCTATTTCTTCAATAGACGGCAATGTTCCTTTGAAATTCTCCGGCATGAGATCTGATAATTCATACTCTGATATACCTACCGGGGCATTGGAACTGTTTACCGCATATTGTGCCAGTACGTTATCCTTGTTTTTGCATACGAGTAATCCTACTGTAGGCGCATCGCCTTCTTTGCGTAGAATATCATCGACAGCAGCTACGTACGTACCTATTTGCCCCATATCTCCAGGTTCAAAGGCTCTAATCTTAACTTCAATCACAACATAACAGTGCA